>NZ_LT906457.1:522500-1228892 GCF_900186965.1 Legionella spiritensis | reverse complement strand
CGATTTTTTTAGCATCGGGTAAAGCGGCAATTAATTTTTTTATATAATCGGCAGTTGATCCGGTGAAATGCTCATTTTCCGGTTCTCCTAACCTTATTGCCTGCTCAAAAAGTCTAATGGCTTTTGGATAATTCTTTCCAGCTTGATAGATAAGTGCAAGCGCCGTCATGGCAAACGGGTCGTTAAGTTTAGCTGCTTGCTTATAAAATTCAAGGGCTTTGGCCATATCAACTTCAACGCCACCCAGTCCTTCCTGATAAATATCACCAAGATTGGTCATGGCAAGCGGATCGTTTAAGTCAGCGGCTTGCCTATAAAGCCCAATGGCTTTGGCCATATCGACTTCAACGCCACCCAGTCCTTGTTGATAAATACCACCAAGATTGGTCATGGCAAGCGGATTGTTTAAGTTAGCGGCTTGCTGATAAAGCTCAATGGCTCTGGTTATATCCATTTCCTGCTGATAAACATAAGCACGATTCACCATGGCTTTAGAACAACCCAGTTTAATGGCAGAATCCCAAAGCTCAAGTGCCAGAGGGACATCTATTTCACTATCCTCGTCACTAAAATAATAAATATGGGCAAGATCAGACATGGCCTGTGCATTACCAAATCTACTTGCCTGTAGATAAAGCTTAATGGCTTTGGTCTTATCGGGTTCAACACCTGTCCCGGCTTCATACATCCTGGCAAGTTTCACCATAGCCACCGGATCGTGCTGTGCTTTGGCGCGTTGATACAGTTCGATGGCTTTGTCAATATCCTTTTCAACGCCGATTCCGTTTTTATACATCCTGGCCAGTCTTACCATAGCGCCGGGATGTTTCAGCTTGATGGCACACTTATAAAGCGCTATCGCTTTGTCAGTATCAATCCTGCCATCCAGACCCTGTTCATATATCATGGCAAGATTAACCATGGCGTCTGGTTCATTTAAGGCAATGGCGCGTTCGTAAAGCGCAATAGCTTTGAAAAGGTAGGGATCGTCACCATCCAGCCCGCCTTCATAATACATCATGGCACGATTATTCATGGCGACCGGATAGCCTGATTCAATGGCTTGTTCATAAAGCGCAATGGCCTTCTCAATATCCTGATCCACGAACAAACCTTTGCTATACAACTGGGCCAGGAATATCATGGCATTAGGACATTTTGTTTCTATAATACGTTGATTAGCCCCTTCGATGGCAATCATTATCCCTTGTTCCAGGGCATCCGGACGGCAGTAATGAAACATTTTGAGAAGCGGCAGCCACAGGTGGCTATAGGTATAATCACCGTCCAACATTTGCCTGGTTAATATAAAAAATAACAAATCCTCATTGATTTTATTAATTTCCAAATTCGATTTATGTTGCTTGCGCTTTGTACGCGGCATGGCTGCCCCCTGAATTAAGCATCGGACATGTTCAGATTAATAGACACTCGCTGATGCAGCGGTAATTGGCGATGAGTTCCCGGCGATAACTTTCAAAACACGCCCTGGCTCTGCGTAACTAGAAAAACATCGCACCAAGTGGGCAAATAATAACCAATTTAAGCATTAATTGTCAAATAAATAAGCATTCATTCCAGACCACGCCTTGTATCAAGCCTGTTTTATTGACCTCTTACAAGATTTTGAGCATGCGACAAACCGCTGTTGTGTTCACATCGTTTGACAGGGTATACACAGACTTATCCACAGAAATTGTGGATAATAAAAAATAAGGAAAAATCAAACCCGATTGAAAAAGCCCTATATGATAAGGTTTTTAAGAACGAAAGAAAGAATATTCAGAATTTGAGAGTGGATTGAATAAAAAAATATCCACAGTAAATTTGGGATATCAGAAATAAAAGAACGGTCGAACATAATAACAGATAAAAAATAAAAAAACAGTACCAATTTAATTTCTCGCCCTGTACATGACAAAAAAATCTGTCATGCCCGCGCAGGCGGGCAACCATCCATCAAAATAATCCAATGCTCAAGTCAAGCCATTGAGGATTGTTTAGCTCGATCAGGTTTATTTTCCACTGTCTCTTCCACTTTTTTATGCGTTTCTCTCTTGTTATTGCTTCATAGACCTCAGAGTGAATTTCATAATAAACCAGGTGGTGGATATTATATTTTTTGGTAAATCCCTCAGCCAAACCTTCCTTATGTTGCCAAGTTCGTTGCACAAGGTTACTTGTTACGCCGGTATAAAGAGTTCCATATTTTTTACTGGCTAATATATAAACATAATATTGCTTTTCCTCCATTAGTGCCAATCCATAAATGGTTGCCCGCCTGCGCGGGCATGACTGTCAAAATGAAATAGAATGAGGACACGCCCTAATGATCTAATCCAGATATTGTTGAATTTCCGGTACATAACGCACGTGCTTGGCCATACATTGCTTGATGGTCGTCATGTTTTCCTTCGTCCAGTTGATGGTCTTCATCAAACCGTCCGGCAGTGAAACCCCGGCTTTAAAACCAAGTTCCTGTTCGGATTTCGTGGTATCACCGTGCCGTTTTCCGGAACGATCCCAAGGTCTGGCCGGCATGTTGTCAATAGCCGCGCTGTTACCGGTGATCTCGTTGATCATCGTGGCCAGATCACGAATGGACGTTTCCACTCCGGAGGCAATATTGTATACACCACCCGCTTTCCCTTTTAACGCACAGGCAATCAGTCCATCCACAATATCATCGACGTAAATAAAATCCCGGGTCGCAATGCCGTTATTTTCCAGTGGCAAGGCCAGATTATGAAGCGCTTTGAAAACAAACGTCGGAGTCACATTACGCCAGATGGTGTTGGCATTACCACGCCATTGCCCGGCTCCCAGAATTTCACCGGGACCATACACGTTTTGAAAACGGGCTTTCACAAACGGCATGTTATAACGCATGAAATAATAATTACCATAAAACTCACCAAATATTTTGGACATTTGATAAGGGCTGTCGAGATACAGGGAAACGTCTTCCTGCTCAACGGTGGCTTCCGCATCATCAAACGTTTTTTTAGCCACGGTACAACCGGCACCAGCATAAACTACTTTCTGAACGGATTTGAATTTGCTGATCCTGTCAAACAATTTCAAGCTGGTCAGCGTGTTGTTTTCATGATCTTTTAACGGATCTTCAATCGAGCTTTGGTTGCCATGATAGGTAGCCAGATGAAACACGTAATCCAAATCTTCCGGCAAATTGTACAAAAGCGCGTCTTCGGTAATCGACGCGTGCATGAACTCCAGATTGGCGTCGACGGCAACCCGGGAAATATCAGCGGACAATAAATTATCAACAACGATTACTTTAGCCGCGTCACTGGCCAGAAGTTTATTGGTCAAATTACTGCCAACAAATCCGGCGCCGCCAACTACAAGTATCTTTTTTCCTGAAAAATCAGTCATCACATCATCCTCAAATGAAAGTTATCCACGTAGGTTGGGCCCATGGCCCAACAAAAAATTTTCATTAAATAAAAAAGGAGCAGATAATACTCTGCCCCTTATCGTAAAACAGACTTGCCGCTTTTTAAGCCGTTTCAGTCTCTGTCTCTTCGGAGCGCAGATGAGTAAATGTCTGTTCAATACCGTACTCTTTATAATACTCAATCGCGGCTTTCACACCAGCGGTCAAAGACGTCTCAACATTCCATGAGAAATCCTTGTTGGTACGGGAAGGATCGAGCAGGATAGTGAACGCATCATCAGGATGACGGGGACGAACTTCCACGTCTTTATCCAGTTTGATGTCCAGAGCAGCCAGTGTCGCGTCAAACAGTTCTTTAATGGAAAAGTCGCTGCCGGAAGAAATGTGGTAGTAACCCTGCCCCTGACCATCCACGGCACGCTCGACGCAATTTACCAAATCATCGATAAAGATAAAATCACGGCGCGTATCCATCACAAAGCACGCTTTGCCTGAGGTCAGACGATGGTAGAACGTAGGCAGAGGACCACTGATATTGCGAGGCCCGTAAGCGTTAGCCAGACGGAAAGAAACAAAATCCAGCCCGGACAATTCCACATAATGTTCAGCGGCAGTTTTACTGATGGCGTAGCTGCTGCCGCGTGCGTCAAAATGATGATCCAGAGTGACGGGTTGCTCTTTGGGATTCAAGCCATAGCACAGGGCGGTCTGGAAATAGACAATGCGCTTGCAGCCCGCTTTTTTCGAAGCGTTAACCACATTCACAGTACCCAGAACATTGGTTTTGCAATCTTCAACCCAGTTATCGGGGTCTTTGTAGGAAGCCGCGGCGTGCACAACCACATCCGGTTTGAATTTAGTGAAAATCTCTTCCATAGCCGCAGTATTGGCGATGGTTTCTTCAATAATCTGCAGATTCTGGTGAGATTTTAAATTGTCCCGACGACCTGTAGAAAAATTATCAATCGCCAGTACCGCATCACCTCTGGCCAGCAATCGATCAGTTAAATGTGATCCGACAAACCCGGAACCACCCGTAATTAAAACTCTCATTCACTATTCTCCTATGGTTGCGTATTCATGATTATGATTTAGTAAGTTTCTATAATGCTGTGCCTGATCATGAAAGACCTGCTGCCACATTTCATAGCACAAAAAGCCCCAGACCTTACGGCTGAATTTACCCGTATCCTCAATGGTGTCGATGATACGCCGGTAATCAATAAAACTGTCTTTCCTGGCCAGTCCGGTGTGCAATATATCATAAACAAACTCTTTTAAATCCCCTCGGATCCATTCGTTTAATGGAACGGGAAAGCCCATCTTGTCCTTGCGGTTAACAATTTGGGTGGGCAAAAGATTGGCAAACGTTTGTTTCAGCATATGTTTCATGCGGCCATCCGCGAATTTCACATTGGCCGGAACCGTGGCTGCAAATTCGATTAGGGGGTAATACAGGAATGGAACCCGCGCCTCCAAACCATGGGCCATACTCACCCGATCTTCCACATGAAGCAGGCTGGGCAAGAGGCACTTGAAATCAAAATGCGTCATACTGTCAAAATACGATTCCGCCCGTTCAAATTTGGCCATGTTAAACACTTCGATGAATTCATTATAAACGTGCTCTTTCTCGGCGGCGCTCAGCGTGACTTCACCATCCAGATCCATACCGCGATCCACCAGAGTAAAGTAACGTTTTTCCAGCGGCTCAAACAATCCATGGCTCCAGAAACGTTTCAGCAACGGTTTATAGGCATGTAATACTTCCAGATTGGGGATAATCGATTCCGCCGTGACCACAAAATTGCCTTTTTTATAATTCCCCTCAATGGCCGCCTTGATACACTGCTCGAAATAGGCGATCACATAGCGGGCATAACCACCAAAAATTTCATCGCCGCCCTGACCTCCCAAAACCACTTTGACTTGTTTCGACGCCATTTCCGAAACCATGTATTGGGGGAAGACACCCGGGCCTGCCACGGGGAAATCGAGGTGATAAATAATTTTACGGAACGTATCGGCAAAATTCTGGGCGGTGATGTCGCGTACCTGCAATGGCGTGCCGCACAATTGCGCCGCATACCCGGCATACTCGCTTTCATCGTAAGCCTTGTCTTCCAGAAAGCGGCCGTGAAAAAACGGTATCGCTTTACCGACTTGCTGAGTGGCAAGAATACCAATCAGGCTGGAATCCACCCCACCGCTCACGTACGCTCCGATATCCACATCCGCCCTGGTATGCAATTTCACCGACTCATGCAGTATTTCTTCCAGCTTTTGGGAAAAATAAGCCGGTGTGTGATCATAATCAATATGGTAATGAACATCCCAGAACCGCCAGACCCGTTGGCCTTCCGGCGTAATTAACATGGCGTGGGCGGGTTCGAGTTGATGAACGCCGCGAAACAGCGTGCGATCACCCATGGGATATTGAAAAGTGATGTATTCGGCAAACGATTGCCGTTCCGTTTTTATCGACGGTAAAAACGGCAGTAACGCCTTGCTTTCGGACGCGAAATAAAAAGTGCCGTCCTGTTCCGTATAATAAAAAGGTTTGATACCGAAATGATCCCGGGCACAGAATAATTTTTCACCATCCCAGATAGCGAAAGCAAACATGCCCTTGAAATGCTTGACGCAATCAACGCCGTAGACTTTGTAAGCAGCCAGAATAACTTCCGTATCGGAGCGGGTAGTAAACGTCCAGTGATCTTTAAGCGCATGCCGCAATTCAACATGGTTATAAATCTCACCGTTATAAACAATCACATCCCCCGTCGGCGCCAGCATCGGCTGATGGGCGTGCTGCGACAAGTCAATGATGCTTAAACGACGGTGTGCCAGACCTAACGTTCTGGACTTGCTGGTCCATATACCCTCATCATCAGGACCCCGATGGGCAATCAGCTTGTTCATAACCTGCAGCTTTTTCTCAAGCTGTTCAACGGCAGCGGCCTTGCGATTAAAAATTCCCGCGATACCACACATAGATAGATATTCCTTTAATTCTTATACTTAAAACGGGTAAGACATGCTTTTGATAAATCATACACGCGCCTATCAAAGTGGTGAGATAATAGCAATCAGTGCTTTGTTGGTCAAATATCGCCTCCATAACACATCATTTCAAAATGACGTTACAGCCAATTACCTGTCTCCTGAAAATTCTTGTCCTTAAAATTAATAGACAACGTCTTGCTTAACAATTATCATCTATCGGCGAGGACAGAGCGCGTGCCCTGATATGAATCGTTCATCTTAAAGGTTATAGAGCATCATTAATGAATAGGATAGGTCGGGATATCGCTTTAAGTTGTGAGGACTTGTCGAAAGAGTTTTACATTATTGATGATCAATTAAACTGGCGGATAATCTTCCGGGATAAGATGAAACAATTCAATTCTTTCAAAGCCCTCCATAATATTAGTCTGGATATTCCCAAGGGAAAATTTGTCGGTATCCTTGGACGAAACGGAGCCGGAAAAAGCACTCTTTTAAGAGTGCTCGGCGGCGTCTACGCCCCGACAACAGGCGTGGTCAAAGTATCCGGTGATGTGAGCAGCCTGTTTGAAATGGGTGGGTTAGGCAACAACCAGTTAACCGGTTATTCCTATGCCAGCCGCTTTCTGGAAATCTATGGCATTGATAAAACACGTCGCCAGACCCTTATTGAAAACATCAAGGAATTTTCCGAACTGGGAGATGACTTTCATAACCCCATGTATTCCTACTCATCCGGCATGTGCGCCAGACTTTTCTTCGCCACGTCAACAGAACTCCAACATGAAATTTATCTGGTTGATGAACTGCTGTCGGTTGGTGATGAGCATTTT
Organism: Legionella spiritensis; assembly: GCF_900186965.1. Lineage (NCBI taxonomy): Bacteria > Pseudomonadati > Pseudomonadota > Gammaproteobacteria > Legionellales > Legionellaceae > Legionella > Legionella spiritensis. Next base: position 1,221,635 of record NZ_LT906457.1, on the reverse strand, counting down.
CAGGCCAAATGCTGGAAACGCCTGCGTGAGCGATTCACCAACGGGGCATCGGGCATTCTGGTCACTCACGATTGGACGGCTGTGCTTAAGCTCTGTGAAACCTCTTATATTCTTGATAAAGGCCATGTTATTTCCAGCGGTCCATCTGAAAATATCGTACAGCAATACTTAAACCTGCCGGTTCCCACAAAAGAATACGCTGAAATCATCAGCAACCCGAACGGCTACACTATGGAAAGTGGCGAGGACTGCGAAATTAAATTTGCTATAGACCTGAAGAAACCGGTACCTCTGGCAGTCAATTATTCCATAGAGTTATTCCGAAGCGGTTATGGATGGGAGTTGATTTTGCTTAATGAAAACTATGTCACACTGGATTGTCACCCCGGCCTTAACCACGTCATAATAACCATTAAAAAACTGCCGCTGGTCACCGGAGACTATTATTTAAACCTGTTTTTAAAATCCCTGGATAGCAACGTAGACAGTTTACAATTGGATGGCCGCAGCTGGACTTACGGAAATGGCATAAAAATTCAGGTAAAGGGGGAACCTTCCCGAGCTATGATCAAGTTACCCTGGCGAGAAGATGTGAAGAGGCCCTCTCATGCAAACGCCTGAAATTGAAATCATCCGCTTATCAAAAATATTTTATCGCCGTCTGCACGACGTACTCCATAATAAAAATACGAATAATGAGCCTTCCGATGGACAGGATAAAGTCGCTCTCAACAATATTAATCTGACGCTGCAATCCGGTGAAACAGTCGGCATTATCGGACGCAATGGCGCAGGAAAGTCGACATTACTGTCCATAATTGCCGGAATTGCCAGCCAGACCCACGGTAAAGTCAATATCATCGGCAAGGTAACGGCTGTCATGACGCTTGGTATCGGCTTGCGAGAAGATCTGACCGGACGAGAAAATATTTATCTGGATGGTGAAATCCAGGGGAAATCACGTGAGGAAATGAACAGTGTCATTGATCGTATCATTGCATTTTCCGAACTGGATGACTTCATAGACAAACCCATAAAAACCTATTCCACCGGTATGAAATCCCGACTTGCGTTTTCGATGCTTGTCGAAATTGAACCGGAAATTTTAATTATTGATGAAGCGCTGTCAGCCGGAGACGTCTTTTTTGCCAACAAGGCAACAAAAAAAATCAGGGAAATTTGCAAGAAAGGAAAAATTGTCATACTGGTTTCCCATTCCATGGGAACTATAGAGTCCATGTGTACTCGCTGCCTGTGGATGGAAAAAGGGGAAATCATCATGGATGACGCCCCTGATAAAGTCACAAAAGCCTATTTGCAGAAAATCAGGGAGGAAGACGAACAGGCCGAAATCAAGCAATACCAACTGGCAACTTGTGATACCCTGGAGCAAGCCGGGTATAAAATTATCAATGCGGAATTAAAACTCTCCGGCAGTGATTATGCTCAAAATCTTTTTTACACCAAAGACAGTTTCGTCATGGATATAACTATTCAACAGGTCTTGCCCAGCAATGCCCGATTGACAGTTATCATCGAGCGTATTGATGGGTTAACCCTCCATCATCAGGACTACGAGTTGCAAACCCTGTCTGCAACGAAAGAGAGTGAAACGTTCATCCTGCAACTCGCACTCGAATCACTCGTTTTCAACAAAGGTTATTATCAGTTGAAGCTTCAAGTGTGTGAAAATGATGCCATTACAAGTCGTTTTTCCCGTTTTTTTGAGATCAGAAACAATCATATACCCAGTGGCGGATTTCCATTGCTCGACTATCCGGCACAAATAACGTTAGCCAAAGAGGATTTTCCGGTATGTTCGGATTCGATAGAACTGATTACAGAATGATTTTTAATTTCTTTAAAATCAATCTTAAAGATCGATATCTTGCCTCCACCCTTGGTGGTATATGGGCCATACTTAATCCCATTATTATGCTAAGCATTTTCACGTTTATATTCGGATTTGTCTATCGCGCCAAATTACCCGGAGCAAGCACGACCTTATCATACGTGGTCTGGCTTATCAGCGGTTACGGTCCCTGGCTTGCCATCAGCGAGGGATTGCTCAATTCTTCAAACTCCATTATTTCAAATACAGGCATTGTTAAAAACATGGCGCTTAAAACGGAAATACTACCTGTTTCATCCGTTTTAATTTCAATCGTGCCACTGATTGTCAGCCTGTTTTTTCTGGCTATCATTATGTTTTTTGACGGAAACACCCCAACACTGGAAGCTCTCATGGTGATCCCGGTGATTTTAATTATGTATTTTTTTATGTTCGGGCTAGGATTTTTTCTTTCTGCAATAACTGTCTTTTTAAGAGATTTGGCTATTGTATTACCCAACATACTAATGATGATTCTGTTTGTTTCACCGATTTTTTACACATTGGAATCTATGCCGAAACCCATTCGTATGGCCTCTATGATCAACCCGTTTTATATTCTGACAGAAGGTTTCAGGCAACCGCTGGTATACCATACGATACCTGCTAATTTACTCTGGAGTTTACTCTATGTTTTAATCCTGGCTTCGTTATTCTATTTTTCAGGCTTGAAACGATTTAGAAAGGTAAAAGGATATTTTACTTCTGTTATATAAAAAGTTCTGGCATGAAAATATGACCAATTAATTATATTTAATAAATCTGGATTTTGCTCTCACCATAGTCATCGCAGCTTTGAACCCTGACACAACAACAGAGCACGTTCTTGTGTGATTTTAAAGCAGAGCCACGCGGATAACGCACGGTTATGGTTAGCAATTCCCTTATCACCGCTTCATCCTTATCTATTGCCGGCTGATAGTAGTAAGCTGTATTGACCTAAACGATGCGTAAGTTCTCCGGATAGCTCAGCATCTAAGCCTCGACGCTTTAGCTGTTTAAAAAACTCAGTGAAGTCTTCTTGCGTTTTACACGTCTTGGCTATTTCCTGGGCCAATTCATCTATATCATGAGTCATAGTTTGTCTCTTCTTTAATGCCTGTCTGAAAATAGGCGATTATATACTTGACCTTTCCCCCAAATTATTTACAGACCCTGGAATTTACTTACACAATTTCAACTGATTATCTTGTTTTTTAATTTACGCAACAATGGATTAAATATCTTGATTTTACGGGTAGTAATTAATTTTATTTTTCTTAATACCATATTAGAGTTTAATCTCATAGCAATCAAAAAAATTATCTCGGAAATTGGCGACTTAGTTGCTGGTTCTGTGCTGACTAATTCCGTATTTATCAAATTCTTCTCTTCTGATATTTTTTCTTTAAATAACCTATTTTCCAGTTCTTCAACGTTATAAGGTACCTTACTGACACCCTCAACATTAAGGTTACGCCCTTTTGGGATAAAAGAATCAATAGTTGAGTCAACTAGCTTAACAAAGGTACGATAACTATATTTTCCGCTGGCGATAATATCCTCATAAGCGCGACATGTTAGATCAAGTAAATATTTGTCATCATTCACTTTAGATAAGACATCATTAATGTTAGAGAAATCTTTTTTGAGGGGAATAAAATGCTTATATGGCTCTATGACACCAGAATATTCACCTTCAAATAAAATTAATGCAGTATGCAAACAAATTGCTTCAAAAATTTTAGGTGATATTTGATTCATTTTTACTTGGCCATCATTTTCCTTTAAAAATAAATTGTATATTTCTTGGTAATCAGCACCAGGATTATTAGCCAAATAATTAGCCACATCCACATGCAAATCCCCATGAAAATCTATAACATTCGATCCACTTTCAGTACCAAGAGTTGCTTTCGCCGATGCAATGAACTCGTACCATGAACCACCATAAATTCGCTTGGAGTCATCCCACTCGATATCCTCCTTGATATTGTTTTCCAAGCATATTTCCTTCATTTTTTTCCCAATGAATTCTTTTTCCTGGCCAAGATCACCATACCAAAATGGCAAACTTCGTCCGCGATATGCTATGACAACTTCTCTTTTATTTAAGGGCATAACTGGGTAGTCGACAAGCTCATCAGGTACATAACCTGTTAGATTATTGATAAAATGGACATTTGGCAGTTCTTTACTCGGGTATACTTGCCTAATGTATTTTTCAGGCACACAAGTAAAAACAACCTGAACACCTAAATCTTTCAACCAGTTTATAGCAATATTCGTAGTATCATATTCATCCTGAATAAATGCGATTTTTAAACCACCGTAATTCATTAATAACGATCTTACGCGCTGAGAAATAGTCCAATTACCATCCTTAAGCGATAATCTTAAAGAATAATGAATAATTATTGCATCAAAACAGAATAAATCAGGTACTATATCCAAGTCTTCTGTTGCACTAGCATAGAAAACATTATGACTAGAAAATTTACCATAACTTTCAAGATGTGTTTTTATGGTATTTATGTGCAAGCTTTTAGATTCATATAAGAATAATATATTAGATTTACCAGATATTTTAGTTATGCGATTTGTTATATTGTCCTTTATACCTTCAATTAATTTCTGAAATTTTTTATCGTATGAATTTTGAGAAGCCAGTTCAGCTGATTTATTAAGAAAGTAACTGTCATGACTCCGTATTTCAGCCAACAATATCTGATTAACAAATTCATCCACATTATCAGCAAACAGAAAAACATCTTCATACTTATAAAGTTCTTCAATAGGTGTGCTAACAACAGGGAGTGAACAGGCTATGTATTCAAATGCTTTTAAAGGAAATGATCTGTATAAATAATCTGTTTTTTTAAAAGGAATAAGACCTATAGTTGCTTGATGAGCCACTTCTCTTAATTCCTCTGGAGTTAACAATCCAAGATATTCAACATTGTCATTAGCCAGGACTCTATTCCACTCCTCACTTTCATTTAGAACTTTCCCGCAAAATTGAAATGTCCATTCAGGCAATTTTTTCACAACGCCGTTTAATAACTCAAAATCTAATTTATCAAAAATATTACCTTGATAAAAAGCAACTTTACCTTTTCCATATTCTTTTTTAACGTCTGATTTTTTTTCATTATAAAACTCAAAATCGCACCCATTAGTAATTAGTCGAACTTTATCTTTCCATTTTATATTTTTATTTAAAAGACTAGACATTACTCCAGATGATACACAGATTACTTCATCAACAATGTTAATTACAGAAACCAATGAATTTTGAAAATAAATTGGTAAAATGGCTTGATATTGAAGAGAAAAATAGTCTTCAGTAGCATGAAAAATTTTATAAGGAGAATATAATTGTCTGACTATATTTAGCAAATAGGGATTATATATCCATAACAAGGGAGCAATAATATTTTTAGAATTCAAGGCGTTAATTATTAATTCAGATTGCAATTGGCTATAATAATTACTATACACATGCAAAACAACCACATTATCTAACTCGGTTTCTTCATAATGGAATGTTTCTTCATCCAGATCAGGCTGTATGAAAATAACCGGCAAATTCTTTGCAAATCTCGAAGCATAATGATACCGATTGCTTCTAAGCTCCGTTTTCCAATTGGAGCCTGTTAACATTACCACAGCATCAATTAGATCATTTATTCCATTATCTTTAACCATTTCATAACTCTCTCAATAAGGAAAATAATCCTGCAGCAGCAATCTTCCTTTTCATCTTATTTAAAAATATTCTTTTAAATTATTATGACTTGTGTATCAAATAACAGGCATCTATGCCTGCAACATCATTTTCATATAATGGACACCCATGTTGATCAAAACTTAATGATAATAAAAAATCGCGATGTTGTTTAGGGAATCTCAAATCCATTATTGCATCGAATCGCTTGGGCAACAATGATAATTCAAATATTGAGATTGCTGCACCTAAAAAATTGCAGGACAATCCTATTTCACTACAAATAGATATAAATTCATCGGGTTTAAAAACATAAGATGTAGGGCAATCTGGACCATCTGTGGTTTTACTAAAAACGTGCTCGATCGCTTCATTTTGGCCGATATTTTCAACTATTTGTTTTATATAAGCCACATATAAATGCAACCATATGCTATTGTAATTATAAACCATAATCTTTATAGTTCCATCCGGCTTTAATATTCTTTTGAACTCCTTTAAGACTTCGAGGTAGTTTGGAATATGATGCAAGACTCCGGAGGAATGTATATAATCTACAGAATTATCTTCAAATGGTAATCGCTTGTCATTTGCACTTATCTGGATTAAGTCCGCATTAATGCCATGCAAATTTAATCGTGATTTTGCTTCTTCCAAAGAGGTAGTAGAAACATCCAGTCCATATAATTTTTTTGGTTTTGAATAATGTCCGAGTCCTACCAAATCGTGCCCTGGGCCACACCCATAATCAATTATAACTTGATCGTCATATCCTTCGGTAGACATCAAAGTATCATATCTATAATATTGAGAATTTCTCCAGCTCAGATATTGTAGAGATTCATCAACTGTTGAAAATTTATGATGATTCGTAACATTATGACCCACCCAATATTCAGCATCTTTATAGCTTACAAGCATTTCTAAAACTCCGTTTTTTTATATTTAAATTATTATAAAATAACATTATGATTTTTTTAACAATAGCACGCTCAAATTATGAATCATTTACTAACCTGAGTTTATAGATAATTAACTTTAATAATCATATGATTAAGAAAAATCAAAACAACTAACTGCCGTTTTGTTTTTCATTTCACCCCACCGTTTGTAAATAAATTCACGCCATTCACGACCTCCTGAAGTTTGTACATTTATACCAAAACATTCATTCATCCATTGGACATCAGGAGCAGGAAAGCCCAATTTATCAACACGACTTCGAACTTGTTCTGGAATAACTCCTTTCAGGGCTTCTCTTAGTACTGCTTTCGTATATCCGTTTCTGACTCTAAAATTCGCAGGCAATGATAAAACGAACTCGACTAATTCCATATTAAGAAATGGAACTCTTGATTCAATAGAGAACCTCATTGAGTTTCTATCTTCATAACGAAGTAATTGTGGAATATTCGATTCACAAAGAAGATTTTCTAATTGTTCTTCAAAACTATTGAAATTATCGGATATTTTATACAGTCGAGATGCCATTTCATCTTTATAGAAATTATCAATTTTTTTATTATGGCAATATTTGTTATTCCATTTAATACTATTCTTTATCGCTGAAATTATTTTATTTTTAGCATCAAACTGAATATTCATATCCTTAAACGCCAGCAATTCCCTAGTCAAGGAAATAAATTTTCCATTTTTTGCTAATTCATCAAAATAAACAGGTATATAGCCAATATATCCAGCCAACATTTCATCGGCGCCCTGACCATCTAATACAACCTTTACCGTTGTTTCTTTAATTTTTTTAAAAACACAATATTGCGCAAATATACTCATGCTACCAAACGGTTCGTCTTGAGTCCAAAGCAGATCTTGTAATGAGTTCTTAAATAAAGTTTTAGTTGGCTCCGTAAAATAGGCTTTCGCTTGGGTATGATTGATCACCTCCTGAGCCCATTTGGTTTCATCAATATGTTGGTAGAGAGGATATTGGGAAGTAAAGGTTGTAAATTTATCACTATTTAATAAGCGAGTACCCATACAAACAATCGCCGAAGAATCTATACCGCCACTTAGGCAAGCTCCAACAGGTACGTCACTCCTTAGATGCAATTGCAGGGAATCTATAAAAAGCTCTCTTAGTTTTTTTGCTGCTTGTTTAAATGACAATGAATAGTTAATAGTAGATTTAGGTTTCCAATATCTTGTTAAATTTAACTGGGTGTGATTCTGATTAAGATTTATTACAGCAAAATGTGCGTGGGGAAATCTTTTAATATTTTTATAAAATGTCCATTCATCCCTTTCCAGATAACCATAATCTAAAAAGAGTTGTGAAGATATTTTGTCTTCTTCCTTAAAATGATCTGACAAAATAGTTAGTGCTTTAGGCTCTGAAGCAAAATAAAAATGGCCATGAAAAAAACCATAATACAAAGGTTTAATAGCGAATGGATCACGGGAGATAATCACTTTATTTTGTTTAATGTCAAATAATATAATTGCCCACATACCTCTAAGCTTAAGGAAACAATCGTCACCCCAATGCCGATATGCCTCTATAAGTACTTCTGTATCAGAAACAGTTGAAAATTTACTCCCCATTTTTATGCAATCATCTTTTAATTCCTTATAGTTGTAAATTTCTCCATTAAAAACAACTATGTATTGTTTATCGAATGACATCATTGGTTGATTGGCAGCATTACTTAAATCAATGATTGATAGGCGCTTGTGTCCAAGATAAACTTTTTTACAATCAGAATTCCATAGTCCAGTGCCATCAGGCCCCCTATGGTGCAGCATTTCATTCATTTGTTGAATTTGATTAAACAACGCTGAATTTGTGTTTGTTGTATTAATTATTGCTACAATACCGCACATATTAAATTTTAACCTAAGAATAATATAGAAAAGGAATCATACGCTTGAACATATAAATTTTCCGAAATTTGCGATTTTGAGGATAAGCATCCATTCTTCCGTAAAAACCAGATAAGAAATTTATGACATCCAAGAAATAACTGATTCGTTCGGACTCAAAACAAACCAAAGATAAACTAGCGCGACAGCACATTGTTCTCTATATTAAAACATGCTTGCAAAAAAAAATCACTCATATAATCAAAAAACTATTTTTGCGTGAAATGTTTTCTTTTTAACCTTGGAGATAAATAAGAGGCATAACGCTTAAAGCCTTTGAACAAGTTCATAAGTTTGGTTGATAATGAATATTTTCCATCAAATAATATTTGAAATCCATTAACTATAATAAATCTTAATTCCGTTATAGAACGTCTACTCAAATTAAGAATATTATTTTTTGCAATATTTGCCTTTATGCAAGTATCAACAACGGAGCTATTCTCATATCGCTCGGTCTTAATTAGCTCAAGAACTTCACTCATCACAATATTTGCAAACTGGTGCTGGCTGTACTCGTTGGATTCTATCAGAGTAGCATAAGTTCTATCCGCCAATTGTTGTAAAAATTGATAATCCTTAAGTTTTTCACAAACCTCTTCCATATTGGAAAAGTCTTTTTCCAGTTTGATGTAATGAATATCCGGTTTACAAACACCACTGTATTCACCCGGAAACAGAATCATGGGCGTTTTCGTCGCGGCCGCTTCAAAAACACGGGGTGACACTGCGTTATATAATATCTTGCCGTCGTAGGGTTTTAATACCTGTTCATACACTTCAGGAAAATCGGCGTTTTTATGTCTCCTGAGATACGCGTTGGTTTGCTTTTCAATGGAGCGGTCAAAATCCCAGATGCTGGCTCCGCTTTCCGTGCCCAAAACCGCTTTGGAATTTTTTAGCAGGGTCAGCCAGGCGTCACCATAAACCCTATCCGATTCCTCAAGACTAATATCCAGCTTTAAATGTTTGTCAGCGGCTTTCCTGACGAATTGCTCGGCGATAAACTGTTTTTCATACGCAAGGCTCCCCAGCCAGTAATCGCAACGCCTGCCGCGATAGGAGACGTCAATAGGTCTTTGGGCAATATCAGGTGATGACCACTGCTTCATATTCTCTTGCACATATCCGGTTAAAACCGTTACTTTTTTTAAACCGCACAACCTGGGATCCGGATAGGCTTTCGCAATAATGCTCTGGTTAACCAACGTGAACAACAGATTAAATTTCAAGGCGTACAAATAATCCTGAACCTGATTAACCCGCTGATATTCATCCTGCAAAAATAAAAATTTAACGCCCGAGTACTCGGAAATTTTTCGCTTCAAACCGGCCGACAAATAGTAGTGGTTATACGGTTTTATAGAGTAATGAATTCCAATGGCGTCAAACAGGGATAAATCGAGTTTATCCACAGTCTTGCAAACCAAAGGATTGATTACATGCCAATGAACCCTGTCACCTGAAGTTATGGCCTGGATATGATCCTGCACAGCAGCCGTGTGGTGTGTCGTATCGGCAAGGAATAAAACATTAGGTTTGTTACTCATAAATAAAAGGTACCTTTTCTTGGCAAGAGGACAGCGCAACAATTCTATTTTATCAGTTTGTATATCCTTCGCTTAATGGCACGGGCAGTGAAGTCCGGTCTCAGCACCGCTTTAGTCAATAAACGCAGGGATGGCGGCAATTTTTGGTAGGTGTTTAATGCGGCTTTAAACAATTTGCCTTTCAGGGAAAAATAATTGCAGTCTTTTACAAATCGTTCGGCCGTATACGCGTTTCTGACCTGCATTTTTGCCCGTAATTGAAATTCCCGGGTAATCATGCCATCTACGTATTCTATAAACGTCTTGTACGTGTGTTGAGGACTTTCCGCTATTTCTTTATACGCTCTGTCTACCATATCCTGCAGATAATCATCATCCTGCAATCTGGCCAGAACATCCTCGATGTTGCTGAAATCTTTTTTTAACGAAATATAGTGGCGATCCGCCTTGAGTACCCCGGAATATTCCCCTTCATATAACACCAGTGCCGTTTTTAAGGCAATGGCTTCAAAACAACGGGGTGAGATTTGATTAAGTTTGTATTTACCTTCGTAATCCTTCAGATACAAATCCTGCACCTCGTGAAAGGTCGCCTTTGGATGCGTCAACTGATAATGATCAATCATTTTTTCCAGATCGCCTGTAAAATCCATCACGCTGGCACCGCTTTCAACTCCTAAAGTCGCCTTGCAACTGCTCAAAAACTCAATCCATTTTTTACCGTATATTCTGTCTCGTTCATGGTAGGAAACATCCGAACGAATACCTCGTCCTTGCGTATGCTGTTTCCAGTGCTCGGCAATACTCCATTTTTCATAACCCAGCTCACCGTACCAGAAGGACAAGCAGCGCCCTCTGTAGCCGACATGAATCGGTCTGTCTTTGATAGCGGGTTGCTCGGAAAAGGTCAGCAATCGTTCAGGAATATAACCGGTCAAATTATTGTATTTGGCCACTTTCGGCAAAGCTTTTGGGGAATAAATCCGATCCATTTCCTCATTTGGAAAACAGGTAAACAAAACATCAACATCCAGGTATTGCAACTGCTCGATCATGTGATTGATTTGCCGGTATTCGTCCTGGACAAAAATGATTTTTAAACCCTTGTATTCTCTCAGGCGAGTCTTGGCCTTTAACGACAGGTAATTATTATTTAGAATACAAAGCGAATAGTGAATGATGATGGCGTCAAATTTGTTTAAATCGAGCTTGACGCTGATATCGCCCATATTGGACAGCAGCCAGATTTTATGGCCGGAATATTGTTCAAACGCTTCAATATGATCAATGATAGTGTTGGCGTCATTTCCTACATTCGGCTTATTACATAATAAAAGAATATTTAATGTCATATTGTCTTCATCACGTTAATTAAAAAAACTCGGGTTTCATTATTTATTCAGTCATTGATAAATTTTTTGCAATTCCAGGCTGTTCTTTAAAGCCAATTCCTTTATGAAATAAATAATGGAGTATGGATAATCCCGGTACATCGTCCTGAGTCATCTTAAACGATTCGTCCTGTAAAGGATTATAATTTTGGTAACGTAGTCTTATGTTGTGCTCTGTAAACAGATTGTCATTCTGATAACCATCGGCTCCATTGCCGCACAGGTAGGTATCTGCGCCCACTTGCTTGATTAATTCGATTAGCAGTTCCGTTGAGTGGCTTTGATGTACAAGTTCGGATTGCCTGATAAATCGAGTACTGACATTCAGGTGTTCAGCCAGTGTGGTAATCACATGCATATTATACTCAGCCAGCGAATCGGTCTCATTATTCAAAAGCGGCTCAACAAATTCCATAACCTCCTGGTAATAAGGCGCCTTCCTGTAGTTATGTTGTAATGAGGATTTAAGCTTGCCCAGATGATAGGTTTTGTTGGAGAAATAAACATGTTTAATGAATTGCACACCGGATTGCTTTTGAATCGGCAACCCATACCAGGCCGGTTGCCCGGCATTCATTAATTTCACTCGGTTACACCAGGAACCGGAACCGCTGCCGCTTTTAGGATAAGCAACCTCGTCAAGAAAAATGAACACATCAGCCTGACGTATCTTGTCAAAATACCCCAGCCAGGGGAAAAAATTGGGCTGATGAATGGCACAGATGGTCATAAATATCCTGTATCGTCCTGTAACTATCGCGTTCCGGCGCATGAAGATAACATATAATAGCAAGAAACTGAATTTTATCCATGTTTGTCATGCACGGAGAACATGATCAACAAATGCTGAAATATCTGGTAGGATGAGCATCACGAATTTATTATACAATACGGTTATGCCTGATAATCTGATAACCCTTCGCTCGCCGGCGCAGGAAGACAGTGAAAACTATTTTAAATGGATTAATGACCGGGAATTAGTACTGCTCAATGGTAATTACAAACCCGTTTTAAAAAAGGATCATGAACAATGGTTCATGCGGACTATGTTAAACGACGAGAACAAAACGTTTTCAATCATCGCCAATAAAGACAACAAACTCATTGGTACCTGCTCTCTTCGAAATATCAATCCCGCACACAAAAACGCGGAGCTGCAAATAAGAATTGGCGATCGCAATTATCATGGCCGAGGTTATGGAAGTGAGGCCGTTAGCAAACTGGTTGATTTCGGATTTCATCAATTGCATTTAAAAAGAATATACCTGCATGTTTTTTGTCATAACGTACGGGCAATAAAAGCGTATCAAAAAACAAATTTTCAGATTGAAGGCATACAAAAAAAGGCCGCTCTCATCAACAACGAGTTTGTTGATGTGGTTTTGATGGCCAGGATTAATGAGAACAACTTATTTTGATGACTGATACCGGTCATGAAGTTGTTACATCTATAGGGTCTATCGTGATGACACACCCTGATAAGACAGCGAAATTGATTAATTTATAGTGGTTCAAGAAGTTTCTGTTGACGCTTGAGTGCTTGCCAGAATGTACGTCCTTTACTGAATAATGCGTCATATATCATTTCATATCGTTCCGCACAAGCTTCCTGACTATGCCATTTTAAAGCATATTGTCGACTTTCCTTGCCAATGGCCCTTCTTAACTCCGAATCAATCACCAGCTTTTTTAACTCATCATAAACGGACTGTTCCGTCGCTGAAACAATGGGACACTCCTCTATTGAATGCAGCCTGTCTTCTTTTTGATACTCAAATTTGTTCATATAACACAGGACTGGTTTACCTAACATCATGCCCTCTCTGGCTGTTGCACCATAACGGCCAAAATTTAACTGATCGACAATAATATCCGCTTGAGCCTGATAGTACCTGATAACAGTATTCGGTTTGTTGGAAAAGAAAATAAGGCGAATGTTATGACCTTCGTTTTTCAAGCGATCGATGGCTTCAAACACGTAGGGAGTACCCTTGATATTTCTGGTATCCGAGCTTCTGATGTTAAGGTTTCCCACAGCGTGATAAACAAGAATTTCACCGTCTTTTTTCTCAATAATGTGCTCATCGGGAATTTTCATCTCGGGAGCCCAGACATCGGGATCCATACATAGCGTCACCGGTTCGCGAAAGACATGATTCCCGGATTGCATGTAATCAAGCGCCGGCAACGTCTCGGCAAATATCAGATCACAATATCGTTGAACCTTTCTTCCCCAATTTAAATTTTTCGTGTCATTGCAGACATCCTGATTATCCTGCCATATACAACGATCACAGACACTCATACCATTATCACATTTCGACCATTTGGAAATGGAGCTTTGTGCAATACCGCTATTACACCCACTGATGGTATAGGCAATTTTTTTATTTAACCGTTTCCACTCCAGAATATCCCCTGGATTTTCATCAAAACAATCTTCAGGAAAAAAAGACAAATACCCGTCACCGGCAAAATGCATTAACTGAAATCTTTTTTTCGCTTTCTTAAAAAAAGTACAAATATTGTCTTTAAATACGATCGGATCCTCGTCATACAAATTAATATCTTCACCATGATAAAAATTTGCGTTAGCCCCATTCTCAGGCTCCAGATTGACAACAATGGCATCCCAACCTCGTGCACGCAATGCTTTGGCCAAATAATAAAAATGATAATAGCTATGTCGATAGAACACGACACTTCGGCGCTTTTTAAATAGCTTGCTTAATAATCTCATGTTTAAAACATTACCCCAGATTCAATCGACCATAGTGTATCAATGCTTGGTCATAATTAGAAATACTGCTGTTCATTCTCTTACTGGCATAATCAACCACTTTTTCCCTGGGTAACATTTCATGCTCGGTCCACCAGCCGGGGTGTAATAAAACCTGGAGCTTGTTAATATTCTCATCCAACAGAACCTCTTCCAGTTTTCTGTACCGCCAGTAACCATTGGAATCCGAACAGTAATCCACTTCATTTTTAAAGTAATGCGAATAGGTATTTGTCATACCCGCATAGGAATCATCTTCAAAACTCATGGTAAATTCATTGGTATTATGAAAGGAAAAAACTTGTATTTTTATATTTAAAATACTTTCCAAAATAGACTTTTCAAAATCAAGCCAATATGTCAATTGCTCCAATTTTTTTATATCGTAATAATGTATATCAAAATGCAATCCGATAGAGTGGTTTAAAGACAATATTTCCTTCATTATCTGCAAGGAGTAACTATCCAGAGCATTGTAGAATTCATTATGAAGATGAATAAAAAACGTTGATCGTACCGACATATCTTTTTCAATTCTGGCAATGTTTACGGCATGTTCGAGAGAAAAATCAATATCATGCCTTAATAGTAAAAATCTGTCTTTACCATAAATGCTTGAATAATCGGCAAACTCAAATCTTCTTTTCGCAATATCGATTAATCGCTTATAGGATTTAAAAGTAAATTCCGAAGGATTGTATTCATACATAATTTTACAAACACCTTATATTTTATCTGGTTTTACTGGATAGGAGGAACCAACTCAATTCGCTTGTTTATTTTTTCTTTCATGTAATCCCAGCGTTTATATTCATCCAATATTTTTTCTACTCGCGCTATTTCTTCCTCAGTTGGACGCAACAACCGGGTTGTCTCTTCAAGATTATTCGAGTTGACCAGATATAGATTGTTTACAATCATCCTACTAAGATATTCACCACGCCGTGTATGGTGCGTATCCCACCAGTTTTGGGGATCTGAAACAAATGCCATATCCAGATTCAAATCGATATATTCCCCGATTTTCAGCATTTCCTCACGATATCGTTCATACGTTTCTCCTAATCCCATAAAATATTTTAAAGCCAGAGTGGTTCGGTATACCGGGGTCGCTACAAATTGAAGTTCGATTCCCAGATTTTCGGCGTCTTCCTTAAATTGTTTAATCAACTCAAACCCCTGATTTAATGAATCAGGATTTTTAAATCGTTCGCTGTTATAGTAGTGAGGATCAATAGACATAGCCGCAATATAATCGGCCAGCACGTCATCAAAAACATAATTGGACCGGTTCAAATAATGCAGTTGTGTACGCCTGCCATCATTAAAAAATAATTTTGTATTATTGGAACCTTGTTTCATTAAATGAATAAAATAATGCCATGAATCCTTCAAAGCCCTTTTATTAAGATATTGATAAAAAACATCAATAAAAAAATTGTTGTATTTTACCATGTTTGGTTTAAATTCAAGCTGAAAGCCTCTGGCAGGATTCAAGGCATAAAAAGTATAAAAAAATATGATTTTTCTGGGTTTTTTGTCGAAAAGCAGGCGGCCATAAGCTAAATGCTCTTTTATATTGGAGCTTTCGACACCCATAAAAAATATATTTTTATAATGGTTTAAAAAGGTTTTTTTATCATAATAATTAATAGCTGAAGAACCTAGCAACCCCAGATCAACATTTTTATGTTGCTTTAAAGCATTATAATGATGCCACGTATAGTATGGTAATCGCTTTTCTTCCGTTCTGCCTCGATATAAACCATAAGGATCCAGCAATATTATGAAAACGAATAAAGCGACAAATGCGATTAACAATAAGAGATATATCATAAACACCGCTAAATTTTGTTGATAATTTTACCCAAACATCAGGTTCTATTGACATTTCATATGTGCGAAACAAAGTATCAACACACTGCAATATCTTCAGGATGATCAATTTCACCCCACGCCTCAAAATTGGCAACAGCCTTAATGTTTACTTGTTTAACTATTAAATGTTGTAAGAAAGATGTCATGTCAATAGTTGTGAAAGGGACAGTATTATCCATAAAATAATGACTTAGAGTATTTTTATTAAACTTTAACAACCCCATATATTGACCCTGAATATCCGCAACAAAATCGGTTTTTCGACCAATTTCAACAAGATATTTCCGTTCATCAAGACGAAACGTTTCCGCGTCATCCAAAGGATTTGCAAACCGCTTGCTCCATAACTCATACCAGTTTGGATCATAGGCAATAGCAATATCGTCATCACAGGATATAAGATTTTGTACAATTTGAGAACCATAAAAAATATCTGAATAACTGACAATACAATTATCTTCATCAAGCCATGGTCTTGCACACATTAAAGACCAGACCATATT
This sequence comes from Legionella spiritensis, assembly GCF_900186965.1. Taxonomy (NCBI): domain Bacteria; kingdom Pseudomonadati; phylum Pseudomonadota; class Gammaproteobacteria; order Legionellales; family Legionellaceae; genus Legionella; species Legionella spiritensis. The sequence goes on along the minus strand of NZ_LT906457.1, from coordinate 1,205,057 downwards.
AGTCTGCGCCCATTCCTCGTTATGAAAAAAATGGTTTCCATATTTCTGCAAACAAATATCACGATAGCCAGTCACAATAGCAATTTCTTTAATACCTGCCTCAGTTAACGCATTAATCTGATGTTCTATCAGGGGTCTTCCATTTACTACCGTCAGGCATTTAGGTTGTTCATCGGTCAGCTTACCCATGCGACTGCCGCGTCCTGCCGCTAAAATAATTGCTCTCATGACATATCCGGAAATTGAAATTGCTTGATATCAAGTAAGGAATTATACGCTACAAAAAAATTATTTCTGACATCGCACTTATTGTAACGCGGTTCTTCTTGTGTCTTTAAATCTATTATACGACAAGACGCTTCCTTAATGATTAACTGCCCGGCTGCGGTATCCCACTCCTTGGACCCTTCAAATCTCGGATAAATGTCTATCAATCCCAACGCCATGCGGCCAAATTTAATCGCAGCACCAATTGCATAAGTATTTGTCAAGCCATTCAGGCTCATAAAATCATCCGTTAACTGTGAGTGATGAAATCGACTGGTTGCTACAACAATGTCTTGGCGATCAGTTCGCTGCAACACAGGCCCAAAATATTCAAATCCCTTATTTTTTTCTGCATAATAAAGTTCATTTAATACTGGTGCGTAGACTATACCCAACACCGGTTCCCGGTCTTGAATCAAAGCAATATTGATACAAAAATCATCCAGTTCGTTAATAAATTCCTTGGTACCATCAAGCGGATCAATCAGCCAGAATTCATGCCAATCTTTACGCATGTCAAAATCAATTGGATGCTCTTCAGATAATACAGGGATATTTTTAATCCGGGGCAAGCAGGATGTTAAATGCTCATGAGAGACCCGATCAGCCTCTGTTAACGGAGAGGCATCTATTTTCATTGCAAAGGTCTTGTTTCCATGAAACCCGGTAATTCGATTTCCTGTTTCTTTTATCAGCCGGATAAGTTCGTCCTTCATGATTGAAAATGATCCTTGAAAAGTCTGATGTCTTCCTCTGAAAAAATATGTTCGCGTTCGGGGTGCCACATAATACCTCGGATAGGTAAGGAAACATGAGATACGGCTTCGATCACCCCATCTTCAGCTCTGGCATCAATAGTCAGACTCTCCGAGGAATCTCGTGCACCATATTCATGATAACTGTTCACATTTCGATCCGGACCTGCAGCAAACCGTACATTATGGCGCACAGCCACATGATTTGCCACGGGAAATAAAGAAACATCAAAATAGGCTTGCATCATTTGCATACCTCGGCAGACACCAAGTACCGGTTTTTTCTCATAAACCGCATAATCCAGCAACGTTTTTTCCAGTTCGTCCCTTTGTGGTGAATCACCACCGAGGGTGGACAGCGAGTTTCCTCCGCTTAAAATAATTCCGGACAGATTCATTTCCGATAACAACGCCATAGAAGTATTATGGTTAGGAATTAGGACAGGAAACAAACCACAGGCACGCAAAAAAAGATACCATCGCTGATCGAGGGCATCACGATATTCATTAATGTGCTGATGATGCTCTACTCTCATGGTGACACCAATCAATTTCAATGTAATACCTCTACTCGCTGGTTACAACAGTCGATATGAATCCTGGAAGCAGATTTCCACTCATTATAAAGCTTGTCACCGGAACCAATGACCGCTGGTAATCCTAATTCGCCCGCACGAATAGCCATGTGCGAATTAACACCTCCGTATGCGGTAATAAAACCGGCAATACCATGGGTAAATACCCAGTCAAATCCGGGATCGGCACTGGGAATAAAAATAATGGCGCCATTCATTTTAGCAGGATTGGACAAATCGGTGACCACCGGCGCTGTTAACGATTTTCGAGTAACAAAATTAGGCCTGTTTTCCGGCAAATGAAAACTCTCCACATCATCGCCGGTCACAATGAGGGGTGGCAGAATAACCTGGCTTGAAATATTATATTTTCCTTTATTGGATTTTATATTTTTTCTTAGTTCATCAAGACAATCCCAGGACGTTGAATAATGCTTTAAAATATCCTTGATATCAACAAACGAGATATCCTCTGCTTCCAGATTATTTTGCAAACCGAATTTCTTTAAAAGTGACAGAACATCACTTATCGTTTTTGTAAAAATAAATTTGGAATATTCGCGCCCTTCTATTGCAGATTTCATAAAATTAAACAAGCCAACCACGTTATGGTTAAGACCGTGTTCTTCCAATAAACATTCGATTTGCTTCATTTGCGTGAGTGATAATTTAAAGCTCTCTTTCTGATGACAAGTATTTTCTTTTACTTTATCCCAGTCAAAATATACATCAGGCGCCTCATCATATCGAGGAGATAATATGTCATAGGTTCCCGGTCTTAAATGACCATATTTTTGCAGAAAATGCTCCCGATCAAGGAGATGCAGATCCCTTGTCATTTTAGAACTGACGGAATCAAGACTGTTCAAGAATGATAGGCGCTCGTCTGGACTCAGAATACCAACTGATACCATGGAGTTTAAAAGTTGTATAGCAATAAAACCGGCACGGGCCAATCCTGCAAACGGCAAGGTTCCGTATCGCTTACAATCTTCAATCAACCAATATATTTTTGTGATGTCGTCAAAAGATTCATTAAAAAAGATAAGTTCATGCCTTTTCTTAAGTTCCTCGATCTTTTCAATGTCCTTGAGCCACAGCCCTTGATCACGATGAATGATATGATTGGTAAGACTCTTAAGCGCGTTGACTATTAAATGAATTTCGGATTCTTCAAAATTAAAGTCCTTCAACTTTTGAATTCGTTCGAACAAATCAAAGGTATAGCATGAAAATACCACGTCGAATTCAACCTTATCATGCAAATAAGGCTCTTGTTCCAATCGATCCAGATAGTAATTAACCAGCTTTTCCGCAAGCCCGTCATCCAGTTCCTTCGGAATAAAAGAATTAAAACTCACACGAACATCAATATAAGGCAGCCCCATTAAATCAATTAGCAGAGGAAAACTACGCAGATTTATATATCCGTAATTATCTCTTTGATACGCCCAGGTGCTGTCGGTAATCAGTTCCTTATAAAGACTTAAGGCCAAAGGCTTTGGTCTGATCCCTATGATTTCTGCAGGATTCCAGTCAGGCATAACACCCAATATAGTCCTTGTGCCGTGTAAATAGGGGTGCTCCATACTCAGGTGATGAAACTTGTTTTTAATTTCCGCTAAGAGATTCGTCTGATTTATTGTCTCACAGGTGTTTTTTATTATAAGGGGTCTGGCCTGAAGCAGGTAAAGCCGATCATGGGTATCATAAGCAAACTCTATATCGAGATTTGAATTATCAAGTATTAACTCAAGATCAATCGCCAATTGAATGAGTTTTGCAATTCTTGAATCCGGTATTTTTCGACATGTCCTTGCAAGCACATAAGTCTGTCCGGATATGGCACCGGAAGTCACCAGCGTCGTATCACTGACCAACCCGTAATTAATGATGTAATAAGGAGCACCATTATTAGGGTCTTTGGTAAACAACACTCCGTTCATACTAACGTGCTCAAGCATGGGTTGAACCAGAACTTCGTCGTGACGCTCCTGATTCGGCCCGTAAGATGCAATGACTTTCTCCACAGCCTCGGGAAGCTCTGCCATGGACACATTTAAAATGGATTCGTATTTTCCCGAGTTAGAGGTGAAAAGCTGATCTTCCGTTTTTGAACTGCTTCTGACGATAAAGTTAGTGGATTTGGGTAACTGCTTTGCAACAGACTGTAGGCAAAACACCTGATTATCCCGCCATTGCCCGACAGTAAAGAAAACAAGATCCAAAATCTCCGCGTCCTTAATTCGATTTTTTAAATAACTCAAAACACCAGCTTTTGAAGTCATTACGTTCCTCTATGCACTTTTACGAGCAGACCAGGCCCGGGTGAGATAAGTCACATCTACTGTCGAATGCTCAGCGAGAGATTGCTGCAAATATTCGATAAATTTCGCAAATTTCTCCGCCCCCAGTTGAAATTGCACGTCATTAACCGAACGCCAGGCTCCTATGTATTGTTCGGGCGTGACGGAAACCGTATGTTTTCCCTCTATATAAATCACATCATCAAACATGCCCGTTTTATACAATTGATCTGTTAGCGTATCGACTAATCCCTGTCTTCCGGAAGACACTCTTTTTATATCAGGTTTTAGCACCAGAAGGTAATCTTCCAGCTCTTTCAGAAAAGGGTTGGCTTCCATATACCGAGGGTTCCAAAGTGCGACAAAGCGTCCGTTATTGCGCAGAACCCGATGAAATTCCTTACAACCTTTATCAAAATCGACCCAGTGAAAAGAGCTGGCCATTGAAATCATATCGGCAGAACCATCGGCAATACCAACGTTCTCTCCACTGCCTTCCTGCCATGTGATTTTTGTATGTCTGGAATCACGAACACCCATCTGCCGCATATCGTCATTGGGTTCAATCGCAATAATATCGTCAGGGTTCATACTCTCAAGCATACGAGTCCAAATACCTGTTCCTGCTCCAACGTCTACGAGTCTGCATTCTTCGATCGGTTTATTCAAAAGAGCTAAAAGTGCGTGTAAAACAGATTGAGAATAGCCCGGTCGAAAAGAAGAGTAATTTTGAGCCAGGCCTGTAAAATTTCCATGTTGCATAAGTAATTTTCCTCTAAAAATCCAAAACGGCTTGTTGAATCATTGCGGCCATATCTTCGGGTTGAAGTTTTTGCCCTGCTTCCAGAAGCATATCCGGATTTTGGGGCTCTTCGTACAAGACACCCTGTTCAACCAGTTCCTGACCAGTTTGATACAAGGATTTGGGGTCTCGTATACGTCGCTCTTCTTCAGATACCTTAAGATAGACTTCCAGGTAATGCGAATTATTGCGACGGTTCCATTGCCTGACATCCTCAAACATTGAAATGGTTGCAACAATAACATAAAACCCCTGGTCTGCCAGCAGTTTGCCTAATTTTGCATAGCTAAAAGCTATTTTTTTTCTTTCTTCCGGGGAATAATTATCCGTTAAACCAAGCGCACTTCTTACTTCATCACCATCGAGAAGTATGGCATTTTTATTTTTTGCCTGCAGTTGTTCCTGCACAATCTTGGCCACTGTCGTTTTACCCGCTCCCGAGAAGCCTGTTATCCAAATTAAAACCATGGCGTAAAATCCACCTTGTCATCAATTAAAGCAAACAATTTTTTTTGATCCTCAGCAAATAAATCATTTAATTGATGCCTTATTTTTTCATCCATTACCTGTTTATCGCCGGATAAATTTTGCTTCAGTTTAATAATCAATTCTATTTCTGATTCATTTTGCGCATAACGTTCAATATCAGATTCCTTGCGCCTGATTGACTCAATTATCCTGTTAAATTTTTCCGAACCCAAATCATTTCGGCAGGCAGCCTGAATTCCAGGATCAGTAACGCTCAGAGATGTAAATGACACAGGAATTTCAAAATCAGATAATCTTTCAACACATAAAAAGTCCGTGATTTTATTAACCTGATTTTGGGTGTCCTCGCTAAGCTTTTCGGATCCAATGAGCAAAATCTGATGCCAGGGAAATAACGTCAGATAATGCTCTATTTGCTTACCATAATAACTGCGGCCAGTATAATCATGAGGCTGCACCTCTTTCCAGATACCTGTTTCGTCTTTTATTCGTTGCGGTTCAATATTCAAGGCTTCTTCAAAATCGAGTTCTTCCAAACCGCTTAATACCGTATAGCGATAATTGGCCCATGCTCTTTCAGTCGGATTTCGGAGAATAAAAATCAGTTTTACATCAGGCAGGTGCTTACGTATACGAATGGCACTTTCTTCATGATAAAGATAAGAGGATGAGCGTTCACCCGCCGCTTTTTGGCCGGCATAATCGGAAAACCATTGCGATTGATACCATTCGATTCCCTTCGCATACTTATCCGTATAATAAAAAAAATGAGGTTCCGGTCTCATTTCCTTTGGTAAATAAACATCAGGATGCTGCAAAAGAATGGATGTTAAAAAGGATGTTCCTGCAGCAGATGTGCCGCCAATGATAAAGTTGGGCAACATGGTTTTTTCCTCTCATTAAAATCAGTGTGTCATGCCATTTCAAACACATTCAGATATTCATTAAAATTTAGTAATGACCATATCAAAAGCCGACGATTAACTTTCCCACTCATGTGTTGATTGATTAAATCGGCAACAATATCCTGATTGAAATACTTATATATTTTTGCATCATCGGTCATTAGTTTCGTCTCAATAAAATGAAAGCCCTCTTTTCTGAACCAGGCATTGTCGGGGGCGGAAAATCCCTGTTTGACCGCCTGGGTATATTCCTCAGGCATCAGTTTTTGCAGCGCCTTGCGTAAAACCAATTTTCCATCATTGGTTTTATGATAATAATTTTTAGCTTTATCACCTAACAAGTTTTCATCAAGACGCAACGTTTCCAACAAGTTGTTTATTTTAAATCTAACAGGGATTTTCTGTGCAAAATCGACCAGATCATTATCCAGAAAAGGTACTCTGGTTTCCAGCGAGTTAGCCATGGATAGCTTGTCTTCCACAACCAGCAATCCATGCAAAAATGTTTTAGCTTCGAAATACAGGGAATGATTAATATAATCTTCCGATTTATTCAAATGTTCATAATGATGTTGAAATACGGACTGGAATATATCCCGTGTCCAGACGTGGCTTACTTTATCCCAGATGGGAGAAAACAATTCTTTAAGCTGACTATTGGGGAGCAGGCGCTGCCAGAATTGGTAATATTTATCAATGTAATCCGTGAAATTGTCATTATTGATAGCGCGATAATAACGCCAGGGATATCCTCCGAATAACTCGTCACCACCTGCCCCGGACAACGCGACCTTAACAAATTTTCCGGCCAGTTTCGCGGCATAGAAATTAGGATAACTTTGTCCTACTCGAGGTTCTTCCAGATGCCAGGCAAAAGTCGGCAAACATCGTTCCATATCACCGGATTTCAAGACCATTTCATAATGTTCGGTACTATATAAATACGAGAGTAACTCCGATTTGGCCCGTTCATCAAAACCCAACTCGATACCTGAGGCATGAGTTAAATCAAACCCGATGGTAAATGTTTTCATATACGGCATTTTTTTAGACGCTATGGCTGTAATAGAACCACTATCCATGCCGCCGCTTAAAAAACTGCCTATCTCAACATCGCTGACCAGTTGTCGGTTTACCGCCTGCTCAAAGAGAAATAGCAACTCCTCTACGTACTCGTTTTCATTTTTGACCTCATCCGACTCATGGAAATTAAAATCCCAATATTCTTTTTGAATAACCTTATTGCTTGAGGCCAAATCAATTTCCAGATAATTACCGGCAGGTAATAGTCTGATATCGGTAAAAAGCGTCTTATCTGTAAAAAAATTCTGAAAGGTGAAGTATTCAAGCAAACCTTCATGATCCACTAGCGGCTTGTCATCAAGATAAGCCAGAATTGCTTTTACCTCGCTTGCGAACACCAGTTGATTTGAGCGGGTTCTGGTGTAATAAAGTGGTTTGATACCATATCGATCACGAACCAGAAAGAATTTATTCCTTCTGCGATCCCACAGGGCAAAGGCAAACATGCCGTTAAATTTGTAAACACACTCCATGCCCCACTCAAGATAGGCATTGACCAGAACTTCAGAATCCGTTTGAGAATAAAACTCATATCCTAATTGGATTAATTCATTTCTGATTTCTTTAAAATTATAAATCTCGCCGTTATAGGTAAGCCATACTTTTTTGGATAAATCACAGATAGGCTGGAACCCTGACGCCGATAAATCGAGTATAGCCAGACGACGATGACCGAAGAACACATCCCAATGATGTTGATGAAGGTAACGTTGTGACTGCGAATCATCAATGCAGGGAATCAATCCTAATTCATGAGCAAATTTTCTTTCCGTAAAAGCCTGATAATATTGTTGCGCACGACTATGATTGACACCCGTCTGGGCAACCAGATATCCCGCGCCATCAGGACCCCGATGCTGAATGGAGTCGCACATTGCCCTTAATTTGCCGACATCAACAGGCTCACCGGATAGAGAAATAACTCCTGTTATACCACACACTTAATTGCCTCATTAACGTTATCAACCACGTATTCGAATTCATCCTGTGTCATTTGCGCATATAGCGGCAAAGCAATGCTTAACCTGTCCGCGGCGTAGGATTTTAAATATTGCTCAGGCTGCAAATCATAACGTCTGGCATAATAATCCAGTGTATGTACAGCATGCGTTCCCTGACGGGTTGCAATACCCTTTTCCTCAAGAATTTTCATCATTTCGTTACGTTTGATATTCAAGGAGTCGATGCGTTGCACGGTCAGATTGTTATGTGCCATTTCCAGTGAAAAAAGGCAAACGTAAGACTGATAACCATGAGTAAACCCATCGGGAACAATCGGCAACTCAAGACCGGAATGTTGCAAAGCTTCCTGATATTGACTGGCTATGTTTCGACGGCCAGTCATAATTTTTTCAGCTTTTTGCATTTGACAGACACCTAACGCACCTTGCATATCTGTCATACGATAATTGTAACCACGCATGGTGAAATCGGGTAACAGGGAGCCGCCTTTCTCATGATGTCTTTGCAAGTCGGTTTTGGAAGCACCATGATCACACAACTGCGAAACTTTCCGGTAGATGGATTCATCGTCCGTAATGAACATACCGCCTTCACCGGTGGTGATGGATTTTCGCGGATGAAACGAAAAACAGCCTATGTCACCCAGTGTTCCGGAGTGTTTATCGCCAATCCAGGCATCAAACCCGCAAGCGGAATCCTCCACCACATAAACATTATACTCACGGGCAAGTCTATTAATATCATGCAATTCGGCACAAAGGCCGAAAAGATTGACCGGCATAATAGCTTTTACGGACTTGTCTCTCTCCAGAATTTCCGCAAGTTTTTCCGTATCAATATTGAAGGTTCTTAAATCGACATCACAGAATACAACTTCGGCACCTGTATACTCGACAGCATTGGCAGAAGCAACGTATGTAAATGAAGGGACGACTACTTTATCACCCGGCCCGATATCAAGGGCAACCAATGCCAGATGCAATGCCGTAGTACAGTTACTGACTGCTTTGGCGTATCGGCTATGGGTAAACTCCGCAAACAATTGTTCAAATTGCTTCACATAGGGACCCTGTACAACCCAACCTGATTCCAGTGGCTTGATAATTTCTGTTTTTTCAGATTCATCAAATACCGCCTTGGTTATTGGAATATATCTCATGATTATCCTTAGCTAATTCTGCCGTCTAATAAACTTCCACAATGCCCTGTTCAGTTGGAACCTCAAACTCACCCGTTGCTCGCCAATGAATCAATTTCCCAAGTCCTGATTGCAAATTATACCGGTATTGAAATCCCAGATCATTGTTCGCCTTCGCCACTGAACCTATCCTGTTTTTAACCAATTGCCTCGCATCGTCCGGGGTATAAGGTTTATAATTAACATTCAGGTCGGATTTTTTAAGTGTCAGAATCAAATCACATAATTGCTTGATGGTTGTCTGGACTTCCGTACCTACATTGTAAAAACCAAAAGGCGTTTCAGAGAGTAATGCGCAAAGATTCGCGCGAGCCACGTCCTCGACATAGATGAAATCATACGCCTGACTGCCATCACCATTGATGGTAGGCGCTTCAAAAGCGTCAATTTTGTTCAGCATAACGGGGATCACTCCGGAATAAACCGCATGCTGATCCTGTCCGGGGCCATAGACGTTCATATACCGTAATCCGATAACTTCCAATCCGTAGCGATCGTAAAACGCGGTGCACATGGCTTCTCCTGAAATTTTGGTGGAGCCATAAAAATTTTTATTATTAAACGGATGGGACTCCGTCATGGGCACTTCCACCGCGTCCCCATAAACGGAAGCACTGGAGGAATAAATCAATTTTTTTACTTTATGTTTCACGCAGGCTTCAAGAACATTGAAAGTGCCGGCAACATTCACCTCAAACGCCGTGCGGGGAAAGTCCTTACAATGCAATAACCACATGGCAGCCAGATGAAAAACATAGTCCACCCCTTCCATGGCTTTGTCCAGCACGTCGAGTTCCCGGATATCACCGCCGTATGGAAAAACATAACAACGGGGATCCTTAAGGCAATCCTCAAGATTGGCACGTTTACCGCGCGAAAAATTGTCATACACGATCACTTCGGCCACATCGGTCTTTAATAGTTCTCTCACTACGAAACCGCCTATAAAGCCTGCCCCGCCAATGACAAGAACTTTTGCATTACTAATATCCACCTATACTCCTTAACTCAATCTCGTTTCATCGTCAATTAACTCGGATAGTTCAACAATTACCGATAGACGGGTTCTTTACAAACTGTTTTTTGTTCATTTACAATCCATTTCGCAAAACTAAACGCGCTGGTAAACGCCGGTGAAACAGCATTGAGAACATGCGTCACATGATCAGTTCTGGAAATCAGGAAATCGGTTATTAATTCATTGTGCTTGTAATCATACAATTGGGCTCTAATGCCAATTTTGTTACTCACCCTTAAATCCGACTTGCTTACACCAGGTACCAAAGCACGAGCCGATTTAATAAACCGTGATTTGAAAATACGTGGTATTTCCTGATGGGTATAAGAACGAAATCCTTGTCTGTTCACATAGTACTGCCGCCCCAGAGACGTTACAATATTTATAAAATCACACAATTTTATTCCTGCCACACCGCGGTAATGTTCTCTACCCAGCGCGGGAATAGCCGTTGGCCCGATGTATACGGTTCCCGAGACACTTTTGGTGAAGTGAATCCCAAGGAATGGAACATTCATATCAGGCACCGGATAGATTAAATGATTAATCTGTAATTTTGAATCCGGTGACAATTCATAATAATACCCCTTAAAAGGTAATATCCTGTAACTCGATTTTAACCCGCAGGCATGCGCTATTTTATCAGCAAACAGTCCGGCCGTGTTAAACAAATGGCCGTAGGAAATATTTCCTTCCGAAGTCGTTATTTTTTTACCTTGTGTATCAATTGCATCGATGAAACTGTTAAAAAAGAAATGAACACCTCGCTTCGTTAAAGAAGAATGCAGATGTTTCATGATGAGCATGGGATCAACTACCGCTGTTTCAGGCGCATGCAGCGCCATGCCCGTCGCAGTGGTTGCGTGCGGTTCAATTTCCTTTAATTCCTGGTCATTAATCAACCGAATCGACGCGCCATTGCTGAGGGCTCGCTGGTGCAATACATTCAGGTTTTCACCATCCGAGCATCGCACCGGAACGATAACCTTTCCGATACGGTTTAATGGTAAGCCATGTTCTTCGCAGTAACTGCTCATTAAACGGGCGCCTTCAAGACAGACTTTGGCTTTTAAGCTGTCCGGTTGATAGTAGATGCCCGAATGAAGCACGCCGCTGTTGCGGCCACTGGCATGCAAACCAATGGTGTTTTCTTTTTCCACAACTGCGATTTTAGCATTTGGTTCACGTGCCAGTAATTCTCTGGCAACACTGAGTCCGACTATGCCGGCACCAATGATAACGTAATCGTACAGTGAACTATTCCTGCGATTCAACATAATACCTCAAGTCCAAACGCAGGATCACATTCATTTGATCCGACACAACACATCAACAATTTTCCGTGCCGCCTGACCATCGCCGTACAACATGCCATGCTGTTTCCTGAACCCATCTTTCTCATCAATAATGCTTTTTAGTGAAAACGGTTGCTCGGGAGAACATAACCGGTTCCATCCCGCTTCCACCAGTTCCACCCATTCGGTTTCATCACGCAGGGTAATGCAGGGTACCTGGTTAAAATACGCTTCTTTCTGCACCCCGCCGGAATCGGTCACGATACATGACGCTTCCTTTTCAAGTGCCAGCATATCCAGATAACCGACCGGATCAATGAGATGAACCTGTTTGGCGAACGTAGCCAGATAGCCAGACTTGCTCAATACGGTTCGTGTTCGCGGATGAAGCGGTAAAATCACCGGGCAGGCCTGGCTTAATTCATACAAGGCATCGCAAATATGTTTTAAACGCGTTTCACTGTCGGTGTTTTCGGCACGATGGATGGTGGCCAGCACATAAGGTTTGCCGCGCAATTGCAATTTATCCACCATGGTTTCCCGATTGGCGTTGTACTCGTTATAAAATAACGTCGCATCGTACATCACGTCACCGACATTATGTGTTTTCTCAGCCGCTATGCCTTCCTTTAAAAGTTGCTGATAACCATTGTCGGTAGGGGCAAACAATACATCACTTAAATGATCCGCGGTAATGCGGTTGATTTCTTCCGGCATCCTGCGATTAAAGGAACGCAAACCAGCCTCGACGTGCGCGACGGGTATATGCAGTTTAACCGCCGCCAGAGCGCCTGCCAACGTGGAGTTGGTATCTCCATAGACCAGCACCACATCCGGTTTTTCCTGCAACAAGACCTCTTCTATGGCAGAAAGCATTTGTCCGGTTTGCTTGCCGTGCGATCCGGAACCGATGCTCAGATGGTGTGTCGGCTCGGGAATGGATAACTCGTCAAAAAACTGGGAGGACATATTGGCATCGTAATGCTGGCCGGTATGAACAATCATTTCCTGCAAACCGGGCGTTTCGGCAATAATCCGTGATACCGTTGCCGCTTTTATAAATTGTGGTCGAGCACCGACAATTGTACATAATTTCATTGTTTATCCTTTCTGAATACCCAATTAATCATTGATTAATTAATGACACACCCTTTTTTGAATCAAGCACGTAGATTTCACCGGTATGAACGCATTTGGCATAGGACAATCCGTCTTGTTCCGGTTTGAAATCAAGGCGCTCGCCATAACGGCTCATCCAGCCGATCTGCCGGGCAGGCACACCCACCATCAACGCATGGGCCAATACATCCTGATTAACCACCGCACCCGCGCCTATAAACGCGTATTCTCCGATAGTGACGCCACAAACGATCGTGCAATTAGCGCCCAGCGTCGCACCTTGTCTGACATAAGTGTTGCGATATTCCTCTTTACGGGAAACGGCTGAGCGCGGATTGTAGACGTTGGTAAAAACCATGCTGGGGCCGCAAAACACGTCATCCTCAAGGATCACATTATCGTAAACGGATACGTTATTCTGAATCTTGACGTTATTACCGATGGTGACTTTATTACCAACAAACACGTTTTGGCCAAGGCTGCAACGCGCACCGATTCTGGCTCCGGAACAAACATGAACCCAGTGCCACACTCTGGTGTCGTCACCTATTTGGGCACCCTCATCAATGATAGCCGACTCATGAGCCTGATACGTCATATTTATAATTCCAGGGGTAAATGAACGATGCTGCCGTCACGAGCGGATCGATATCCGGCGATCAGCAATTCCAGGGAAGTCAGTCCTTCCCGTCCGTCCGTTTCGGGTTCTTCCTTGCCTTGTAATGTATTAATCACATTATCGTAATAAAGGGGATGACCGAATCCATACACGGAGGTCGTCTGGTAACTCGCCTTTTTGATCTCGTCATCTTCCGGTTTGCTGTCGGCAAATTCCCAATGTTGAATTTCATTAACGGCAACGCCGCCAATACGCACAGTACCCTTTTCACCAAGAATGGTAATGGATCCCTCGAGATTTTTAGGATACGTCAACATCGTGACGCTGACTGATCCCATTGCACCACTGCGCCAGCGGATATTCATAACCCCGGTATCCTCGGTTTCAATATCCCGTTCCAGGGTTCCCATCATGGCTTGTACGGATGCCACCGGACCCAGCATCCAGTGGATCAAATCAATGTAATGGCTGGCCTGATTCATGAACGCACCGCCGTCGAACTCCCAGGTGCCGCGCCAGTCGGCCTGATCATAATAATCCTGGGGACGAGTCCAGAAGACATTGATATTCGCCAGATAAATTTTACCAAAACGTCCCTGATCAATTGCTTTTTTCAACAATTGCAGGGTGGCGTTACGGCGATTTTGCTTGACCACAAACAAACGCACTCCGGCTTCATCACACGCCTTCACCATGCGTAACCCGTCCTGCCAGCGAGTGGCCATGGGTTTTTCGGTCAGTACATGACGTCCGGATTGGGCAACCTGTATGGCCTGTTCAGGATGCAGGCCGCTGGGCGTACATAATGAAACCACATCGGCGTTCGCGTGTTTTAACAGATCGGTGAGGTTTTGATAACCATCCACACCATATTCTTTCGACACCTGTTGCAAGGCGTCTTGATCAATATCACAAACTGCCGTCAGATTCAGTCTGTCCTGATGCTGGGCAATGGCCTGCAAATGGTTTTTTGAAATCCGGCCGCATCCGACAACGGCGATATTAATTTTACGATCGTTAATGATCCAGGGGGTTTTATCCATATCAGGCACTCACAATGTTATCGCTTTTAAATGACTTGAACGCGGCGCGTGTATCCACAATCAACCGGGCATGTTCGGCAATCAACGTATAATCAAACGCTTTGTGGGCGGTCGCCAGAATCACACAGTCAAACTGTTGGAGCGACTCCTCGCTGATATCGACGCTCTTGAGTTCCAGATGATGGTGCCGCATGGGAGGCAACGCCGGAACATGCGGATCGGAATAACTGACCACAGCGCCTTTTTCCTGCAACAATTCAATAATTTCCAGTGAGGGCGATTCCCGCATGTCATCGACATTGCATTTGTAAGCCGCACCCAGCACCAGGATTTTGCTGTTTTTAATTGCCTTGGCTTGATCGTTTAAGGCATCGGCAACCTTATTGACAACCCACAGGGGCATACCGCTGTTAATTTCTCCCGCCAACTCGATAAACCGTGTGTGCAAACCGTATTCCCTGGCTTTCCAGGTCAAGTAAAAAGGATCGATGGGAATACAGTGCCCGCCAATACCGGGGCCAGGATGGTAGGGTACGAATCCGAACGGTTTTGTGGCCGCCGCGTCGATAACTTCATGAATATCAATACCCATTTTATCGGCAAGGATTTTCATTTCATTGACCAGACCGATGTTGACCGAACGATGGATATTTTCCAGAAGTTTGGTCATTTCAGCCACTTTGGTCGAACTGACCGGCACCACTTTGTCAATCACCCCTGAATACAAGGCCACGCCGGCTTGCTGACAGGACTCCGTATCACCGCCGCAGACTTTGGGAATGGTAGCCGTGGTAAAATGTTGATTGCCCGGATCTTCACGCTCGGGAGAATAAACCAGAAAAATATCACGACCAACTACAAAACCCCTGCTTTCAATGCGGGTTTTCAGTTCTTCTTCCGTGGTTCCCGGATACGTCGTGCTTTCCAGTGAAATAACCTGTCCTTCCCTTAAATGAGGGAGCAAGGCGTCCATCGTCTGTAACACGTAACTCAAATCCGGCTCACGGTATTTATCAAGAGGCGTTGGAACGCAAAGAATAATGGCCTCCGCTTCCGAAGCCTTGGAAAAATCAGACGTGGCATTGATATGCGATTGTACTTTTACGAGTTGCTCGGAGGATATGTGCTGGATATAAGAGCGTCCCTGATTGATTGCCTGATTTTTACTTTCATCGACATCGATTCCGATAACCCGGTAGCCGACCTCAGCGAACCTCAACATCAGGGGCAAGCCAACATAACCAAGTCCTACGATACTAATCATTGCTTCTTTGTTTCTTATTTTTTGCAATAACGTTGGTAACATCTTTCTCATCCCATCTAAATTTATTTTTGTCTAGACTAAATACACTCTTCCGGAGTCTTGCCTCTTTGCTCGTGGTTTGCACAATCAGAAGCCTGGCTCAGAATCATACCATTCAAATAATAAAAAATCTCTCAAATCGATAAAAAACAATTAGAGTGAGTCCGCATTTTATTTATTGAAACGAAAATGCGCTTAACCAGGTACCATGGGATGTAAGGGGGACAAAATGCCTCGGGGAAAATAGATTCCCGCCTTCGAGGTAAATGACGGAATCGGGCTAAACGCCTGAAAATCCGGAAGGTTTTTCCAATACGCGTGTTTTTCTATACGACTCCAGCTTTCCCGTCAAGGCGATGAACATGCCCGCCAGAATGATACTTCCCCCGATAATTTGAGCCTTACCTGGCACCTCACCCAGGATAAGGTAGGCAAAAAAGACCGACACTACAGGTATTAGCGAGGAACTGATAGCTACCTCCGCCACCGTTGCGTATTTCATGCCTATTGACGTCAGATAAATACGAAACGCTACTATGACGCTGCCATAAAACAACATCCATTTCCATAAAAAGCCGGAAAACAAATCGGCAAAATGCGACCATCCGAACAGGATGGATGCGATAAAAAAGAAAAAAACAACCCCCAGCATCATCCGGAAAACACTAAACATACCGTGAGGAAGTCTTTCTACGGCATGAAACCCTATAATGGTGGAAGCGGTGCTGGAGAGAACGGCAAAAAACACGCATAGTTCACCGGCATGAGGAATCGAGGCAAGAAAGGCGTAGAGGGGCCCGGTATTTGCCGAGGACAGTCGCACATGCGTGACCGGTGAAGCAAGCCAGTTCTGAAAAACAACAATTGCAACGACACCGGCCATGGTTAATATCGCCCCGATGATGACACGGAAATCAGGCGTTTCCCTGAAAAACACCCATCCTGATACTAACGTCATGGGGATTTGCATGGTTGAAATGAGTACGACATTAATCACATTGGTATACATCAAACCAAAAAAATACAACGTTGGTGTCAGAAACCCCGCAAAAAGCGAGGACAGCAGGATTAATACCCAGTTTTTTCTTTTTAAATGGACCGCCTTAAACTGTTTCCTGTCTTTAATATGGATGAGCGCGAGTGTAATTAGAGCGATCAGATTACCCGCGAAAAGCACATTGCAAAAGGAGATGGGGTTGTGGCCATTTTCCAGGTTATCCTTACCAAGGATAATGAGTTTGGCTGTGACAGGGCTTGCCGCACTTAATATGATGGTACTTAAAAATAAAAAAAATACGCCTTTATATCTGTCCGGGATATTCATCCTGCCCCCTCAACCATACTCTCTCTCCCTGAGTATACCTTAAGTTTTGCATACTTATCCCATCTCAAAATTCACGGAATATCAGAGCTGGTTCCTGTTGCAATATTGTACTGGAGCGTAGCCCGTAAGGAGGCCTGCGGCCATATTGCGGGTTTCATGTTTCGATACCATACTCACAAAATCGGTGCGTACCCATTTGTACGTTATCCCGCATTTCGGCTTCGCCTTCATGACGGGCTACAGGATACACCACAAAAAAAGATAAATCACACCTCTTTTGCAGCCTCGGAACGACAGGTCGACAAGCCCTAATCTATCGATTCTGCCAAAGTCATAGGAAAGAAAATTCGCCAATGACCGGTAATTGGCGATATACTGGCTTCATGTTAATTAATTGGGTGACTGCATGTCCTTAAAGGCCATGTATAATGAACAGTCCGGTCATTACAAAACGGCTGACCGTTTTGGATCAATAACGGAAAGCCATCGTACCGCAATAAAACAAATCAGAGAGGCGCATTTAGGCCTTAAACCAGACTACAAAGTCCTGGATCTAGGCGTCGGAAACGGCTTTTTTTTAGAAAAGCTGAAAAAATATCTCCCGCAGGCGACCTACACCGGAATCGATATTTCCAATGAAATGCTGGAGCGCGCCTGTAAAGTATTACCGCTCACCGTTATTGAAGCCAGCGCAACCGAAGCCAGTCATTACCTGCCCCACCACAGCCAGGATCTCGTGCTCGCTCATTTTATCAATGCCTATATTCCGATTCAGACCCTGTTTGAAGAGGCGGATACCCTGACCAGGGCCAGTGGCCATTTTTCCCTGATTACCACCACCTACGAATCGTTTCCCGTGGCACAGCAGCAATTAGCCGGTTTTATAAGCCAGGATACCCTTTTAAGCAGCGTAGTCGGACATTATTACAAAACCATGGTAAAAAATACGACTGTCGCCAGCGGCCTTGATGAGTTATTGCAGGTATTTGCCCAGCACCGGTTTGAAATTATTGAAAGCAAACGTCTTTACATTCCGGTCACTTTGAATAATATTGATGAGTTGGCGCTGTTCGGGCTGGAAGGAACCTGGTTTCTCAACAGCCTGTCACTGAGAATGTTGCCGAAAAATTTTTTGCTGGCGCGCCTGAAGCGGCTATTCAGCAAGATATTTACGTTTCCCTATCATGATACTCATATTATTGACGTGATTTTAGCGAAAAAATAAGATATGTTTTCCAACCCGTTTTAAACCCGATTGGCGACAAAACTAAAGACCAGCCGGCCAGGATATGATTTACACAAGGAGATAATGTGTTCTATGAAGCGGTGAAGAAACAACTACCCGTTTGGGATATCCGCCAGCATCAAACCCATAATATTGTTCTCATCACCTTTTGGAGCCAGTTTTCCGTCTATGCGTTAAATACGGTTCTGATTTTGTTTTTAACCCGTCCCCTTCTTGTCCATGGCCTGGGATACAGTCAGGCGAAAGCTTACGCCTTTATCGGTGTCGCGCAGGCTACCGGATATTTAATGCCTGTTGTCGGCGGATTTATGGCGGATCAGGTTTTAGGGGTACGGCGCGCTATCCTGCTGGGTAGTTTCATGCTGGCGTTCGCCTATCTTTTAATCATGCTCAGCGGTTATACCTTGTCTTATTTCGGCGATTTTTTATTTGTAGCCGCCTACGCCCTTATTCCGGCAACCAACTCCCTCCTGATGGGAACCTCATCCAGTATGGTTTCATCCATTTACAGCGACGACGCCATCAAAGCCAAATCCGCCATGACGTTTTACTATATGGCTATTAACGTGGGCGCCTTGCTCGCCACACTGCTGGCCCCTTCCCTACTAGACAGCCCATATGGCCCCTTATCCGTTTTAACCGTTGCGTTTATTGGAAAATCCCTGGCGGCATTGAATTTCGCCAGACGATACGCCATCTACGACAATGTCGTCTGGGGAAAGGATTGCCAACCGATGTCACTCCAGGCGAAATACCGGCTTTTCGCTTATATTGCCGCTATTTATACCTTTACCCTGTTTGCCTACTCCCATATACAAATTGCGACACTCATTATCAGCACCGGATGCGGAATGGGGATAGTGTGGTTTTTTATCAAAACCCTGACATTATCCGGAGAAACACGTTACAGACAATTGATAGCGTTGCTTTTAATTGTGGAAGCCGTGATATTTTTTGTAATTTACAACCAAATGAACAGCACCCTGGTCTTGTTTGCCGAAAAAAACTCCAATCTGCATTTGCTTGGTATCCGTATCTCACCGGCGCATTACCAGATATTAAATCCATTGTTAATTATCCTGTTAGGAACCCAGATTCCCCGTTTTTATCGTCTGTTCCCTCGTTTCACTATCCCCTATCAGTTTGCCGCAGGAACCATGTTGGCCGGCGTCAGCCTGTTACTTATGGCTCTGGCTGCATCAAAAGCCGATCACGGTCTGGTCAACGGGAATTACATCGGCCTGACTTATGTACTCATCACACTGGCGGAATTATGGGTGAGCGCCGTGGGATTAAGTATGATTGGCCTTTATTGCGATGGCCGAACCATCGCGTTCGCTATGGGGGTCTGGTATCTGGCGAGTTCCCTGTCCAACGCTATTTCAGGCCAGTTGGCTGGCCTGGTGGCCATTCCCGACACGATAACGTCGCCGGCACAAAGCCTTCCCATCTATCAGAACTATTATTGGCTGCTCGGTCTGGCGGCAGTGACACTCGGGGTTTTGATGTGGTTAACCGCCGTCATTATTAAAAAACGAGCGAAACAACGAGGCATTATTCTGGTGTAATCATTGGACGCATTACAGGTTAGATAAGTTATAGCACGTTCGGTACGCCAGATTCTGTTGACCAATCACCCCACCACCGAATTTTATACACTATTTTTAATATCAACCAATTCCAGCCGTTGCAACTGCGGGGTCAATTCAACAATACCTTCATGCTCATTACTATTGCCATGAACCAAAATAATGCCGCCAGGCGTAATTTCCTGGTGCTTGGCCAGCCATGCGTCAGCACCTAAAGGGATAAGCCCATATTGCTTAATTTTCTTTATCAAAGAATTATCAGAAACAAGCCCGGGGAACCGAAAGAATACCGAAGGAAATTCGCCTTCTTCTAAAAGATATTTTTCAGTCAAGAGCACTTCCATATCCAAGTTTGTTCCTTCAGAGAGTAAAAAATTCTGAGAATAAGGAAGATCAGAATAATAAGCATGGCTAAAAGAATGATTAGCCCAGGTAATAAGTAATTTTCCATTTTTTTCTTGCGTTAACAACCACTGAAATTCATTTGGATGCTCAATTAACCACATGCCAGAAATGGCAATGGTGATTGGAATGGGTTCCTTAGCTTTATCAGATAATTTAATCAGACCATTAAAAAATTCAGTTTCAAAAGGCTTGCTAGATGGACATAGGTCTATAGTTAAGACGTTACCTTTTTCTGCATGTTCAGCATGAGTAACTCCCTGATTTTTTAAAGGATAAGGTGACGCAGTATTTTTATTTAATAATTGATAATAACGAGTGCTGGCAATGTTCCAATGCGTAAAGTAACCAGGCTTTTTTTGTTGTTTTGCCTGGCGGGGATATAATTTCTGGATAGGTATCACCTTGGTTTCTAAATTATCGGGATTAACCACTAAAAATGACGGAACGTCATTCATTTTAAATACACGTAGTGCCATAAGTAATTGACCATCTGCCGTGTACACTGGAAGAAAAATTCTCTGATAATCAACAATGATATTTTTTGCTTGTGTGATGGAGGATATAAGAAGCAATAATATAAAGGTAATATTTCTCATAAAATACATGTTATGCTATAAATATTGCGCACACTGTATCACAATAAATCAAATTATCATAGATAATGGGATTACTCATCATCAATTTGAATAATACAGTAACTCCGCTATTAATATGTTCCGTGAAACACCGATTGGGACAATAGCAACACAAACAAGCCTTCCATTACACATCATGCGCTTCTTTTAAATTTTTGATACAATCACGTGGCAAAATATCGACATTAAGGAAACAGTGATGAAATTTTTCAAACACACTCGCGAATTTATCAAAGACTATATAAAAGACGATAGTGCAAACCGTGAAGTCACAAGAATATTTTATACACAGGAAATCAAAAACGCCCTGAGTGATGTTAAGGCTGGACAATTCTGGAGACTAAAAGACATCACCCCTGGAAATTTCCACAAAAATACCACAGTGGATTCTTATTTTAGACGTCCATAAGCAGACATTACGGCCTGCGGCCTTCTTACGGGCTACCGTTTTTTATAAACATGTGTAGCCCGTCATGAAGGCTTCGCTGTAATGCGGGTTCCATCTTCCCGAATCAAATATTATAAAATCGGCCTCTTGTTCAACCACTTTTCCCTGCCCCAATAAGAAGCAAATGAAAGGAACAACAAACACAATCCCATGAGCAAGCCATAATGGAGCCGCGAACCGCTATCAATTAATGAAGGCGGTTCAAAACTTACCAGCATAAGGACGATAACGGTCAATAGACCAAGGGCGGAAAAAAACAAAATCATCGGCTGTACCGGCTGCTTGCCGGATAACTGCAGGCGGATAGCGCTGATAAACATCAGGCTATACATTAATAAATACATTTGGGTAGCCAGTACCAGCATCAACCAGTAAGAGGCATTGATAGCCGGCAGCAGCAAAAATAATGTGCTGAGTAATGAGACGCACCCGGCTTGTATTAACAAGAGCTTCTCAGGGGATCGCGTCAATAGGCGTTCGCCCTTATCGGCATGGCTCATTGAAAATAAAAGACCTTTCACCGGTGCGATTAACCAATTGTTCGCACAACCAATACAACCGATAACGATCAGCAGGTTAAAGAGCCCGGCAAATTGCCGGCCATGTATTTTACTAAAAAAAATCGCGACGACTTGCGCGATACCATTCACCAGACTCAACTGCGCGGAAGCTATCAGACGATAGATAGTTAACGTGCCAAACAACATGGTTAAGAAAATAACGGGAACAGCCAGGATAATGGCTTTCGTGAAGGCTCCGGCTGTACTTTCCCGACTATGTACCCCGGCAATTTCAACACCGCATAACGATAGTATGATAGCGGTCAAAGAGGACCATCCGCCATGTCCTCCCCCGCTGGCTTGCCAACCTTCGGGATGATAACCCGACAGAACACTGTAAATTCCCATGGCAAGAATCATCAGAAAAGGAATAATTAAACCGATGATCGTACAAAAAGTATTCAGACGGACCGACAAATAAATGCCCTTGATATTCACCCAGGTCAGAAACCAGATCAAGGCGTTGATAATAAGAAACAAGGCGTATTTATTCTCCGCCAGTTGCGGCGCCAGGGTAAACAACGACACGCCTGCGATAAAGCTGAACAACGTCGGGTAGATCAGAATATTTTGCATCCATTGAAACCAGACGGCGAGAAATCCCTTGCGCGCCCCGAGACCGACCGTGACCCACTCGTAAATGCCGTCCTGATGGCGATTTGCAAACCAGATAGAAATCACGGCTGTCGGCAGTAAAAAACAGGTTAACGCTACAAAAAAGTACAAGAGAATTGAATCGCCGGATAACGCCGCAGCCGGAAGGTTACGGATGCTATCCACCGAGCCCACGGTAATCAACATTAAACTGAGCGTGCCCAGGCTCTGTTGGGTTTTCATTCGTGAAGCGAAAAGTGGCGGTTGATTGGCGTCATTTTAAAATCTCAGAGACAGGCAGCTCAATCCGCCGTCTACCTTGCGAAATTCGCCGGTATCCACTTCCAGAACCGGATAACCGAGATGTTGTTCAATCAGACGACGGGTTTTCGGAAATCCCTGCGGTAACAGCACCGTGCCGTTCACAAAAATACAATTTGCGGCATAATTTTCCTGTTCATCAATCACATGCCGCTTCAAATGCTGAAACGCAGGATGATGGAGGAACTCGCCACTCACCAGCAAATCACCATTGTCCAGATAACTGACACCCGTTTTTAAATGAAGCACATGCTTGAGAGTGACAACCGATGCGCTGTAGCCGGCCTGATCC
Source organism: Legionella spiritensis (assembly GCF_900186965.1). NCBI lineage: Bacteria > Pseudomonadati > Pseudomonadota > Gammaproteobacteria > Legionellales > Legionellaceae > Legionella > Legionella spiritensis. The sequence goes on along the minus strand of NZ_LT906457.1, from coordinate 1,181,903 downwards.
AGAATTTTTATAAGTTGTTTCGCGCCCTCATGATTGGTACGGGCAGATAAACCAATGTAAAAATGATTGTCGACACGCAACACATCGCCGCCCTCCACCGTTCCCGGCGCGTGAATTTCCTTTATTTTGTCCCCATAAAAAGACTGCACGGCCGCTTTGTTCAACGCGACTTCCCCCAGTCTGGATGACACACCCGGGCGCGTCAAAATGGCCAGGCTTTCCGTCAACAGGGTCGGATCTTCAATAAAACAGGAGTCCGGGAAAGAGTCATCAGGCGGCAACACCGTCACTTCCACGCCACATGACCGCAAGGCTTCAATATATTGCCGGTGCTGCAACAAAGCCTTGTTGTAATCCGGTTTGCCGAAATTAACCGAGGTAATACCATCTATCAAAGATGGAGAAGGCTGTCGAACAATGGCTTGCTGATACATAATAATCCCTTTATTACTAATGCCAGGTTAGGTTCCGTGAACAAAATTAATTACAGCTGAAAAAAGCGTATGATTTGTCCCTTATTTGTAGCCCGTCATGAAGGTGAAGCCGAAATGCGGGAAAGCAACGTCCACTTAGGCGCCCACCTGTTCTCATGATGCAATATTGAACCATGAAATCCGCAATACGGCCACAGGCCTCCTTATGGGCTACCGTTCTTTTGTAAAAAAATGGTTCATAGAGCCTGGCCGGCTTCATTTAAACCAAGGTTGTCACGCTTGAACACTCGATCAGCGCGATAGCTGGAACGCACTAGCGGGCCGGAAGCCACTTCAAAAAAACCCTTGGACAAACCGATGTCCCGAAACTCGAGAAATTTCTCAGGTGTCACATAACGCGCCACCGGTAAATGATTTTTTGTCGGCTGCAGGTATTGCCCCAAAGTGAGAATATCAATGTTTTGTTTACGCAAATCATCCATGGTAGCGATGATTTCCTCATCGGTTTCACCAAGTCCGAGCATCAGGCTGGTTTTGGTCAGAACATCGGGACGATATTTCTTGGCAAATGCCAGAACATTCAATGTTTGCCAATAGCCGGCCCGGTTATCTCGCACCGGATGAGTCAGTCTTTGCACGGTTTCGACATTTTGCGCAAACACATCCACGCCGCTATCCAGCAGAACGGCAACATCCGCTTCAACACCTTGAAAATCCGGCGTCAACGCCTCGATTTTCGTTCGCGGGCATCTTGCCTTAATCGCTCGTATGGTATCGGCATAATGCCGTGCGCCGCCGTCCGGTAAATCATCGCGATTAACCGAGGTTAAAACGACGTAATCCAGATTCATCAGTTCAACGGTACGGGCGGTATTTTCCGGTTCATCCTTATCGAGCCAGCCATGAGGATTACCGGTATCCACAGAGCAGAATCGGCAAGCCCGGGTACAAACAGCTCCCATCAGCATAATGGTCGCCGTGCCATGCGACCAGCATTCCGCCATATTGGGGCATTTGGCTTCCTCGCAAACGGTAGCCAGTTTGTGTTTGGCAACCTGTTCCTTAACCTGTTGGAACGCCGGACTGGTGTGATTGGTGATACGCAGCCATTTAGGCTTGGGCAAACGTTCGCTCAAAGCGCCTGCGGATTTGACACCATCCTTGATGGCCACTACCCCATGGGCAGTCTTGTATTTCCGGCCACTCTCCACAACAATAGGTATATCAATTAATTTTGCCATACTGGTACTGTAAAATCTCAATAACCGGATGATCCCAAATCAATCCGCATAGATCAAGTGCCTTTCGCCGACAGCCTTTGAAAAAGGCTGTCGTGTCTGTTCCCAATCGGTCATAACGTTTCTACACGGTTACGCCCTGCCCGCTTGGCCTTATACATGGCGGTATCGGCTCTTATGAACAACGTTTCCAGGTCTTCACCCGGCCTTAAGACTGTCATGCCAAAGGACACGGTGACATCAACTTTTTCATTGCTATAACAGAATTGACATTTTTCCACTTTACGACGCAACGTCTCGATCAGGGATTTGGCGTTGTCCTGTGAGGTTCGTTCAAAAATGAAAATAAATTCCTCACCACCGTAACGAGCAATAAAATCCGTTTCCCGGACAGAATTTTTAAAAATAGACGCCACTTTTTGCAACACCTTGTCGCCGGCCAGATGACCATAATTATCATTGATGGCCTTGAAGTGATCAATATCGGCAATAGCGAGAGACAGCTCTCCAAAACCTCGCTGCCAACGCTGATACGCGTTGAATATACTTTCATCATAGGCAGCCCTGTTCGGTAGTCCGGTTAAACTGTCCTGATGCAATTTGACCTGCTGAAAGGACAGTGCGTTCTGGATCTCCCGGGCGTGCCGCTCGGCTTCCATTAACTGTTCCTTTAGTGCTTTTACTTCATTCTCATGATCTTGAAACCGTTTCTCTTCCTCTTTGGTATATTCCTGAATACGCTGCCCCATGGTAAGCAAATTTTGATGTATTTTTCCGGATAATTCCTTGATACCGGTTGAGTTGTCGACATGCTTTTTGATTTCCTTGATATTGGATTGAATACCGCTTTCCAGCAGCGTTACATTTTGCCTCGCTTCCTTGTTCCTGATATTCGTCGAGAGCAGATAATTATCAAAATCATGCAGTTGCGTTGTTAAATCGCATAAAAAAATCTTGAACTGATTCTGTTCCAGACTAAACGCGTCAATCACCAGTTCTGTAAGCCCGTCTATGACACGCGGTAATAATTCTCCGGTTATTTTTCCTTGCAGAAAGGCTTTGAGTTCATCCAGCTTTTTACCAAGTTCGTCCGGAATTGCAAGATGGGCCAGTAATTTTTCCAGACTCTGATTCACATCCCGGCTGATGACCACGTCCTGCGGCCCGATCTCCTTACCATCGTGCCGGGGGTTATCCTCATTATTCTGTTGTCGGTAACCGGTTGTTTTTTCCGCCAGAACATTGTTGCATTGTCCAAGCAAGGCGACCAGCCTGTTCATCAGTTGCTCATCGTCAGGGTTGTCCTGAAACATCTGCTCCATGTTCGCCAGGAGTTGACTGTCTTTCAACTGCACCACCATATCCTGTAACAAATCCGTACTTTGCCTGATAAACCGCCGGATATTTATCGGCTGGCTGTCCGGCTTCCGTTTTAATCCCTTCACCATTTCAACCAGCGCTATGATCCGTTGTTGAATATTATCCGGATCCTTTCCGGTCGTAATATCTTCCTGAAGATTGAGTAATTGCCTGTCTACCTCATCGTCAACGCCGGTCGGCAAAGTCAATAATTCACTCAAGGCCGATTTAAGCGTGTTAATTTCAATTCGCAAATGGTCGCATTTTTCTTCATAACTACTGATTGTATTAACAATTTTTCTCTTTATTTGCTGATCAATCATGAAAATTCCCTTTCAATGAACTCCGCAATACTCAGTTTTTCCGGTTCTTCATGAACGCCATTAATAACCTGGCATGAGAGCCATCACACAACGGCGGATCCTTCGTGTGCCTGCACCCGCAAAAATACACCGTTTCAGTAAGTATAGCCTTATATGGAACAGATTTTTCGCCACAATTGTCCCTGTCGCAAAAAGGTTGATTAGTACTTAATCCGCACCCGCACCAGCGATATTCCTTTCCGGCTTCCACATCAAATGCGATTGGGAAAAACGGCGGATCTTCCGGTTCGTGAGACATCCTTTTTCTCCCTTATAACAAAATGGCCATGGCCATGAAATTCCAGAAAAGACGCTTCATTGCGTTTGTTTCCTGCTCATGAGCCAACCTGTCAACACCACCATAAAAAACAGAATAAAAGACGCCAGCAGACTGGCCAGGGCGGCTGGATACGCAACAAGAACCACTCCTGTTAGCAGAAGTGCCACCCATGCCATATTGTCGAAATAACGCCAGAATTTGACAAATCTGCTCAATTTCACAATGCTGATAACCAGCAACGCCTGTAATGCCAGTGTAAGAAAATAAATAACCTGATAGAACATCCCTACAAATAAAATCTGCCGGGATGAAAGTTGTTGTGCAGCCAGCCATTGTTCAAAAATCAAGGGGAAATTAGCGACACAATCGCTTTGCTGATAGCTCTGGGTAACCAAAGCCGTAAACACACCCGCTATCAGGCTCCAGGCATAAAAACGCCCGTTTTTTTCCTGTTTGCGGAAAAGCAGCACGAAGGTGATCAGAAAAACTCCCGCAAACACACTGGGAATGCGCAACCAGGACACGAATTGATAATAAACCGGTGAATGCGCCTGAGCCGTGTAATGCACACCGGTGACCACCAGCAAAAACAAAGCCCCCAGAACAATCCGTCTTATCCCGTTGTTTTGCAGAATCAACAAGGCAAAAAGAGCCATTGCACAGAAAAATGCGCAGGGATTTAGCGCATCCAGAACGCCCATCATGGGAACAAACAAATAGGGTGAAAATTGCCCGGTCAAATTGCTTTCATACCAGTTTGCAAAAGCCCATTGTTGCAGAACCTGCACGGCCGTATCGGATAACCCGCCTGTTTGTTCAATCTGCTGGTGGCAATAACGCAGGCTCTTCAATAATTCCTTCCCTGTAGTATCAGGATTTTCAAAACCGGTCCAGTGTACCTTACAGAAAAATACGGCGGGTACCGCATAATCATCCTTTTGCCTTGGCTGATCTTGCAAATATTGACTAAATCTCTCCAACGCGTCCCTGTTTTCATTAATAAAATAACGATGTACTTGCAGCCAGGGTTCCTCGGCAGCTATCTTGCGGAAAAAACGATCCGCTTTCTGGCAATGCGGGCAGGTCGTTGATAAAAAAAGATCCACCCTCAACGTTACCTGATTATGGTTGTCTTTCTCATACCACTTGCCCGGCGTCTCGGCAGACCAGCCCGCTATTGTAAAAAACAACAAGACAAAATAACCCAGTAATCGCGCAACCAACATAGCCTGTTCCCTGTTTTTAGTCATGACTTACTATAGCACCACTATTCATTCCATTGTACATTGCCATGGTACTCCCGGGAAAATGCCCTCTATGCTAAAATCAATCTTGATGAGGTACTAGGCTCTGTGAACAAAAATTTTCTTCGCACCATTTTTTGCGAAAAAACAGTAGCCCGTAAGGAGGCCTATGGCCGTATTGCGGGTTTGATGTGCCACTTATGAACGTTTTCCCGCATTACGGCTTCGCCTTCATGACGGGCTACAAGACATTATTAGTTGTTGCGCAACAATAGTTGCCTTGTTTTCGATCGGAAAAAATTTGTTCACGGAACCTAGTACCATTTCCATTTAGTTTTGAGAGGTTTTGTCTTTTTGTCATCCCCGCGAAGGCGGGGATCCATACTGAATCAAGCACTGAGCCACATCAGGAATGGTTTCCCGCCTTCGCGGGAATGACAGTTAACCTGTCAAAACTAAATGGAAATGGTACTAGTACAGTGTTTCACTGAAGTTGTCTTGCTAGTTTGTTATTGCTGCGACAGCGGGGCAAGTCGTAGGTCGGGCGAGGCGCCCGACCTACCTACCTCTTCTGTACCGTTGGCAACAGAACAGAATCAGTGAAACGTTGCACTAGGTTCGAATATAGTTTTCCAGATGTTCAATCACCCGTTTTTTATCTTCGAGCAGATGGTAAAGCACGTCGCCAATGGAAAGAACGGCTACCAGTTGACCTTTATCCATCACCAGAACATGACGGCGCTTGGTTTTGGTGATAATTTCCATGGCCTTTTCTATCGGATCATTGATACTTAACACACTTACATCCTTATATGCGATATCTTCCGCTTTTGTTTTCGTGATAGGTAATTTTTTGAACAAACAGGAACGTAGCACTTCCCGCTCACTGACTATGCCAATAATTTTATCGCCATCCCTTACAACCAGGGCACCAATATCCTTCTCCGTCATAATAGCGACACACTTGGATACGGATGTTTGTGAGTCCACAGACACCACTTCACGACGCGGATTGGAAAGAACAGAATATATTAAATGAGCCATCATACACTCCCTGGGCTGCTGATAATTATTCAATATCAGTGGATTGTATAAATATAGCACAAATATAGTTCGATGTAGCTCGTCATGAAGGCGAAATGCGGGATGTATACCTGGAAATCCTGCAAGGAGCAAAGCTCATTGCAGGCTACCGATCACTTATAAAAACCTGGGCAAAGAGCTCAAAATGCCTGGCTAGCACTGTTTCCATTTGGTTTTGCATGGTTTTAATTCCTGAAAAACGTCTACGTCCCGCGATTTATTCGCGGGAACCAGTGATTCAAAGTTCAGAACGACGAACTCCTGGATGCCGCGAATAAGTCGCGGCACGTAGATGATTTTAGAACCATTTGTATATCTCAACCGGTCAAAACGACATGGATGAAGTACTAGTTAACCACTCGCCAGGAACCATCCGCCTGTCGGCAGGCTTTACCGTAAATCTCCTGCGACTTGCCGCCAATGAGCGCACGTGTCGTGTATTCCCGGCAAGGTTGGTTATTGCTGTAATAGGTCCTGGTTGGTCTTACCGTGTATTTGTTACCGGAATCCGGGTTTTGCCATACAACGGCTTTTCCTGTTGGAGCGGTTTCCAATGCTTTCTGGACTTGCATTCTGTCGACACGATCCATGGTTCGACCAATATTGCCTCCGAGATAGGCTCCTAACAATGCTCCACCGGCTGCGGCAGCTACCTTGCCGGAACCGCCGCCGAACTGGCTGCCTATCAAACCGCCAACCACGCCTCCGGTTACCGTGCCAATTCCTTCGTTATTCACTTGCGCGCATCCGCCGAGTAACAAGGATAGAGAAAGAGATGTCAACACTATTTTTTTCATGTGCGTTTACCTGTTCATCGATAGTAAAATCGGTTGCCATTCTACCATCACGTTTAGAAATTATCCACAATCCCGGTTCTTACAAAAATCTGTCCTGCCGGATCCGCGGAGAAAACTGACATAATAATTCGTACGCGATGGTTCCCGCCGATTTGGCGATGGTTTCAACCGGAATATGCTGGCCCCATAATTCCACCGGATCGCCGATGATTGCTTGTCTGTGGCCGGTTAAATCAACCGCCATCATATCCATGGAAACACGTCCGACGATGGGAACTTCCACGCCATTGATCCACACCGGCGTCTCAGGGCTGATATGCCTGGGATACCCGTCTCCATAACCGACTGGAATGATTCCGATAACGGAAGGTTTTTTAGTCTGCCAGGTACCACCATAACCTATGCTGGCCCCGGCGGAAAAATGATGGACGGCGCTGATGGCGGACACAAACCGCATAACCGGCATCAATCCAAGCTCCTGGCCAGTCTGATTTTCAAACGGAGACACGCCGTAAAGCATAATGCCCGGACGAACCACGTCGGCATGGGTATCAGGTAACGCCATGATAGCGGCGGAATTGCTGATGGTGCGTGTTACAGGAATGGAGGGCAGAATCAAATCCCGCCAAATCTTCATTTGCTCCTGGTTGGCGGAATGAAGCGGTTCATCGGCACAAGCCAAATGCGTCATCAGACCAATATTATTATCTACCCACGGACAAGCATGCAACGCGTTCAGCGCGTCATACACCTCTGCGGGAGGAAAACCCAGGCGGTGCATGCCGGTATTGACCTTTAGCCAGATCCGGATTTTTTTTACCAGAGGAGTCTCCAGCAGCCAGGCTAATTGTTGTGGTTGATGAACCACGCATTGAAATTGATGGGCAGAAGCCGTTTGTAACTCCTCCGTACTGAATACGCCCTGAAACAAAACACAATCCGTACGAGCGCCCATTGCCCGTATGGCCATCGCCTCTTCCAGACAGGCAACACCAAACGCGTCAACCTGTCCGTCAAGAACCGGTATGACAGTCGCCAGGCCGCAACCATAAGCGTTAGCCTTGACCATGGCAATCACTTTTCTTTTCGGTGCGTACTCTCTGATCCGACCCAGATTATGCAGCAGAGCCGTCTCGTCAATTTGCACACGAGTAGGCCTGCTCATTAATCAGCCCCCTGATAGCCGTTGTAAGCCAAATCCTCGAAACGCGTGTATTTGCCAAGGAAGGCAACCCGGACTTTACCAATCGGACCATTACGCTGTTTTGCGATAATAATTTCGGCAACCCCCTTATCCGGACTGTCCTCGTTATAAACCTCATCGCGATAAATAAAACAAATTAAATCCGCATCCTGCTCAATCGCGCCGGATTCCCGCAAATCGGACATGACCGGTCTTCGGTCATGCCGTTGTTCAAGGCTTCTGTTTAACTGCGACAGGGCAACCACGGGAACATTTAATTCCTTGGCCAGCGATTTCAAACTGCGTGATATTTCCGAAATTTCCGCAGTACGATTATCGGCCTTGAAGCCAGGAACTTTCATCAATTGCAGGTAATCCACCACAATCAAACCCAGCTGACCATGCTCTCTTGCCAGACGTCGTGCCCTGGCCCTCATTTCCGCAGGACTTAAGCCGGGTGAATCATCGATGAATAACGGCGCTTCCGATAGCAGATGAACGGCGGTGGTTACTCGGGGCCAGTCATCGTCATCCAGTTTTCCCGTACGTATTCGATGCTGATCAATACGCCCAAGGGACGACATCATCCTCATTGCCAGTGAATCCGATGGCATTTCCATGGAAAAAACCAGTACCGGTTTACCGGATTTGATGGCCGCGTGTTCCGCCATGTTCATGACCAGTGTGGTTTTACCCATAGATGGACGGCCGGCCACAATGACTAAATCCGATTGTTGCAATCCGGATGTCATGTTATCCAAATCCGACAAGCCGGTAGCAAGACCGGTAATGGCGTCTCCGTTATGGTATAGCGCGTCAATTTTCTCCACGGCTTTGACCAGAATGGATTTAATACTCTCAGGCCCGCCATCGACGCCGGTTTGTTCGGCAATGGCAAAAACCTTGGATTCCGCCAGATCAAGCAATTCCGGGACATCCCTGTTGCCGGGATTATAAGCGGAATCCGCAATCTCGCCGGCAACTCCAATCAACTGCCGCTGTACTGATTTTTCACGCACAATGTCCGCATAGGCCGTGATGTTAGCGACACTGGGCGTATTATTGGCCAATTCAAACAGGTAGGTTTCCCCTCCCGCATCATCCAGTTCATTAGCGGATTTCAGCAGATCAAGCAGGGTCACAACATCAAAGGGTTGATTTTTTTTGGCAAGCTCGACAATAGCCCGATATAAAATACGGTGTTCAGTCCGGTAAAAATCATTGTCGCAAAGTTTGGCGTTGATCTTGTCCCAAGCCTGGTTATCCAGCATCAATCCACCAATGATGGATTGTTCCGCTTCTACGGAATGGGGAGGACGCTTGAGCGGATCAACGGCTGTTTTTTTTCTTGTCAGTACGTCTGCCATTGGATAATCAATCAATATAGGGAAAAGAACTCTATTGTAAGAGAGATTGGAAAAAACTCCAAAACTCATCTGATCTTGCCATCGCTTGTTGACCCTTCATAACGTGAAGTGACAATATGGATAATGGCGTGCCGTTTTGTTTTTGAATACATTGTTGGATGTCAGGCCAGAGCCCGACATCCGATTACTATTTTTACAACCGTAAAAAACAGGGTGCGGAACCCGGATTACTTCACCCACACCTGAGTGCGTCCGAGCATGGAAAAACCAACGTATCCACGAACGTACAGTTTGTTGCCTTCCTGAGTTATTTTGGCGCGATAGATTTTTCCTGTTTTAGGATCAAGAATCTTTCCTCCGTCCCAAACACCATTGCCCTGATCTTTCAGACCCCAGACAAACCGTAATCCTTTAATGGGTTTGTCTTTAAAGGCACCAGGACATTTTGAACAAATTCCGGTATCACCCGGCTGTGGATAAACCTTGACGATAGTCCCATTCAGAGTGTTTCCTGAAACAGACAAATTTACGACCGCTCTTTTTTTACCTGTTTTGTCATCAATGGTTGTCCATGTCCCTGCCACAGACTGCGCAAAGACGGTGGGTACAAACAGCAACATAAGAATCATCGCAAACATCGACTGTAACCGTTTCATGAAAGTTCTCCTTAATTTTCATCTATTAAAGAATATGTCAAGGATTTCATCTTGGCAAATGCCATGAACAATTTTTTATGTGTTACGACTCTATTAACGGCATAAACAATTTATCCAAATCATGATCAGTCATTGAAGACAAGCCTGTAGCGTTATCAGCCAGAATACCTTCGAACAATTCCCTTTTTCTATTTTGCATGGCAAGGATAGCGTCTTCTACCGTTCCCTTGGTGATTAATTTATAAACAAAAACAGGATTTTCCTGGCCAATGCGATGGCTTCTGTCCGTCGCCTGATCCTCGGCAGCGGGATTCCACCAGGGATCATAATGAATAACCGTATCAGCCCGGGTCAGATTCAATCCTGTTCCTCCGGCCTTAAGACTTATCAAAAAAACAGGCGTATCTCCTTTCTGAAATTGTTGAACCACCTGATGTCTTGCCCGGGTCTGGCCGGTTAACTTCAGATAAGCATAACCCTGAGCGGTCAACTCCTTTTCTATGAGTGCGAGCATGGATGTAAACTGAGAAAAAATCAGTACCCGCCTTCCTTCCTCAATCAGACTCTCCAGCAGTTCCATTAACGCCTCCAGTTTGGCGGAAGTGCCGTGAGCCATGACAGCATTGGGTATGGATACCAGCCTGGGATCACAACAAACCTGCCTCAGTTTCAGTAAGGCATCCAGCAACACAATGTGGCTTTTACCCATACCATGGCGAGAAATCGCGTCTCTGACTTTTTTCTCGACACTCATGCGAATGGTTTCATAAAGATCGCGCTGAGTTCCATTTAACTCAACGACCCGGACAATTTCCGTTTTATCCGGCAATTCACGAGCAACCTGATTTTTGGTACGCCGCAACATAAATGGCCGCACACGACCGGCCAGAAGGGCCCTTCGCTCGGCATCCCCGTTTTTTTCAACCGGTGTTTTAAAAAAACGTCGGTACTGTTTGATATCACCTAATAAACCAGGCATCAGAAAATGAAATAACGACCACAACTCTCCCAAATGATTTTCGAGGGGCGTACCGGAGAGGCATAGCCTGTGGCTGGCGTTAATTTGCTGAATGATCTGCGTTGTTTTAGTCCGTGCGTTTTTTATAGATTGCGCTTCATCAAGAATAAGATAATAAAAGGGGTAACTGATGAATCGATTTTTATCCCGCTGGATCAACCCGTAAGTAGAAATCACCAAATCATAATCATCAAACTCATCACCATGGCGCTCCTGGCCGTGAAAGACCAGGGCCTTCAAGGCGGGGGTGAAACGTTTCGCCTCCTCAAACCAGTTCATGACCAGACTGGTTGGCGCCACTATCAAACAAGCCTTGTTTAACCGCCCCTGCTCCTTTTCAAGTAACAAATGAGCCAGGGTTTGTACTGTTTTACCAAGCCCCATGTCATCCGCTAAAATGCCGCCGAACCGGCTTTCCCGCAACAATTGCAGCCAGTTTAATCCCTGCTGTTGATAATCCCGCAACTCCGTCTGCAATCCCGCCGGTAGTCTGACACCCTCCGAAGATTGCCTGTTATGCAATCGTTGTAATTGTGCCCGTATCTGGTCACTGCCTCGCCAGCGCATAGCCGTTGCCGCTATTGCCTGCTCAACTTCCCGCATCAGAATCATCTGGTAACGGTTTATTTGTATCTGCTGATCCGCATTAACAGTGCGGGTGCTGTATTGCAGGAGAAAATATATCAAGGGTTTCAGCCGTCCAACCTTGACACGCAACGCTTTTCCTGCGGTTAACGACAATCGTACGGTTTGATCATCAGGCAGTTTTTGCAAACTGTCGCTGTCAAACCGGTTAATCAGCTCGGCAATGAGAGGTACGATATTGACGGTCCTGCCATTGATCTGAATACCTAACTGATAAGAAAAAAAATCATTGCCCTGATCGGTAAATTCAGAAAACCATTCCACATCGTCTTCGGTTAACAATTCCTCATACACGGGATGCAGAAATTCCACTTGCCAGTTCTTGTCTTTCAGGACAGGAATAACCTGTTTGTATAAGCGGATCGTATCATTTTGCGTATGGTAATGCGCCATGATTTTTTTATCATGAAAATTTTGGTTGAACGTTAAACGCTCATCGACTGTCGCACTTCGCAAACTTAATATCTGCGCGATTTCCTCTTGCTTTCTTTTTTCAAAGTCGAAATCCCTCTCAATCCGGATAACGTTCCTGTCTGCCGAGGTGAACAGGTAAGCATTAACATCATCGCCATGCACGATATGCCCTTCGTAGTTAAAACACACATCGACCATATACAAAACAGGTAATAAATCACCCTGCGATTCCAGCACGTCAACGGACTGAAATTCATCGAGTACAACAGCATCAAAGCGCACTATCGGCTTCGGTTCACTTTGATGGGTCTCCGTATGTTCAAACGTGCGGGGAACAGGAAAATTATCGTTTATTTGTAAAATATGACGGGTCGCATTATCAATTTGATGCAAGGCGACGGGCGGCATCTCCAGCAATTGCTTTAACTGGGCAGGCTGTCCGGGCACATTCATCCGTCCAAGAACAGCATCCCCGCTACGGATATACCATGGTTTATCAAACAACAGCGATTGCACGGTATCGTCGCCGGATTTTACAACAGGGTATTGGGTTCCATCTCTGGCAAATTCCCACATCAATACCGCATCCATACGTTCCCCCATTGTCAAGCGGGTTTCCTCGTCCGTATCAAGATACGCGCGTTCGGTTTTAAGTATCTGTTCCAGCAAATCACTGTTTCGATGAGTCAAACGATCAAACCAACCGCCTACACCGCACTTTAAAAACAGCGCCGCCAGAATATCCTCGTCGTTATCAATGAAAAACTGCTTGCGATTATCGCTCAGGGTATTTAATACAACTTTCCTGCCCAATCCTTTTCTTTTGAGCCTCCTGGCCAGCGCAATTCGGACATGAACCCGATCTTCATACTTGCCATGTTCAAATGTGAGCAGGTAAACGATAGCGTGACTGGCCGTGGTTCGGGCATAAACACCCTGATTGTCGCGCAGCGTGGAAACCCATTCGTTTAATGTCTGGTTTGACGCGCCGACTTTCGGTGCCGGAATACACACCTGCTCCCGCTCCTGCATGGCGAACAGACTGGCGGCGGCATGTCTGCAATTAACAGGCGTCGAACAGGAGCAGCGGGCAGGTTGTCCGGGCCAGGATTTCAGATCAATATGAACATCATAAATATGATTAGATCGGTCTTTCACCCGCGCTTTCAGCAACCCGTCACTCAGACGAATACTGAGCACATAACCATGCTTCTGGTCATCCTGGCCATGCACTAGCACAGAAGGCGCAAACACACCGGCCATCCGTGATAAAGCATCCTTTAACATAGGTATCCAAGATTTCTTAATGCGAAACCGACCATTATAGCGAATTTGAAGAGATTTTAATATTCACTCCCCTGTTTTATCTGTTTTTGATAGTCGCTCTCCTGATTTTTATTTTTTTATTGATAAAATTTAAACACCATGGTTAAATAAAGCCCCAATATCGCTTTTGAAGCTAAAATCGCCAACAGTACCTTTCAACAACAGGCGCGGAGTATCCATGTTTGCAAGACGAGAAATAATCAACCCGTTAATCCGGCGGCTTAAAGATGTTTTTTACAACGATATGGTTGAGTTGGCCTTGCTCGATGAAGGCATCAACGCAGAAAATATCGACAGCAGTTTCAACAAGCTGGTTGAGAATATTATTATTAACATTCTTGATTCATCCAAAGATACCTCCGACAGCATTCGTTTAAGTGACGGTACGGTAATAAACGATGAAAATTGTCCAATTATGTACCGACCATTTTTTAAGGCCGTACAAAACATCAAAAATTCCACTCCAACCCCGGATCTGGAAAGGAAAATAGAGACTCTCGCCGGCATGCTGATGAGTACGGAAGCATTTCAGGCGATGTTGCCTGTATTAAAACAATTTGTTCTGGAAGCCAAAGGCATAACCCCGGCAGAAAAGGCATTACGCAAACTGGATGAAACCGGTATAACGACTGACTTGATACGGGAAACTTTTTATAACGAAATGGTAACCCAAACTCTGCAGGCGATAAACAATGGATTCATTACCCGCGATCACCTGGAAGAACAGGAACCTTTTATTTATTTCGCCTTGTCGGGATTGACTCTGCTCGAAGCCATACGCCAGTCTATGGATTGTACCGGGATTGAATTGCTCGGCGGAAAAGCAGTAACCAATGAGAACTGTCCAATGGAAATAGATCCGCAAACGAACTTTCCCAAATTAATCGAATCCATCCTCGCGGTCAAAGAGCTTATGAAACCACTTTTTGCGAAAACCGACGTTTCCGACGAAGAGTACAAAGCCATTCAATATCTTTGTCTTTCCAGGGAAGAGGATATGCCGGATGACTTGTCATCGCATCTCACATCTCGCGCCACCAAATGCGCGGCAATGATTAATAGCATGAGCGTGCAAATCAGCCAAAGTAAGGTATTTCAGGGCATGGTTCAGGACGTGATTGAACTGTGTCTCGATACCTTACCGGAAAAGGGTTCTTCCGCCAGTAAAGCAATATAATTGACGCGTTATCAATTCACGGTGACCGGATGACATAGTTCATTTTTTGGTTGGGTTGACTATAGACAACCCAACCAATCCGTTGTACCGGGCCTATGTTTCTTACTTAGGCTGATTTTTGTGGTTTTCTTCATAATCCTGTTTTCGTTCCGATGTTTCGGAATGATGATCCTTGTTTTTTCTTACCCGGGATTTAAAACTTTGAAACACTTCCTTGAACGTATCGACAGGATGTCTGATTATTTGCTCAATTTTACTGGTATGGGTGTGCGGTTTCTTCTCTTTTATGGTTTCACTGGAAGCAGATCTCCGGAGTTCGTCAACAGGCTCTGTATCGCGCAAGGATTGCTCCTTCCGGCGGTGCTGTCCGAGGCCTTCAAACGGTTTTGCCAACCGTCTGGAACCCACGGTTTCCGACCTGGATGACAACCCTTGCCAGGCAGCGTTTCCCTCATGCGTTGCAGTAGATGACGGCTTGCTTTTTTCATCCTCAAAAACAGGCAGGTCGCTGTACTCTTCCGATGTGGGTGCCGGCGATTCGGTTGGCCTGTCACTTGCAGCAGGCAACGGTCCATAATCCGTTTCATCCGTAGTGGAAACGGATTTTTGTGACTCATGAATGTTACGGGATATAGGACTGTAATTCGTTAGATCCATAGCGGAGACTGGTTCTTGTGACTCATGAATGTTACGGGGTATAGGACTGTAATTCGTTAGATCCATAGCGGAGACTGGTTCTTGTGACTCATGAATGTTACGGGGTATAGGACTGTAATTCGTTAGATCCGTAGCGGAGATTGGTTTTTGTGACTCATAAGATTGCGTGTTTACCCCATGTAAAACAAAACCTGATGGTTCCACCGCTTGACTGGGGCCGGCAAGCGGAATACTGTTGACTCTTTCGGTGATGTCGTCAACCAATGTTTTATCGAGTCCCTCCAGTTGCTGCAACCGCAGCAAGGCAAGCCGGTATTGCATCGGATCGGGCGATTCTTTTTGCCTGTTTTCCAGTATATCCAGAGAACGTTTGGCGAACCGATTGTTGGCTTCATGCAGTTTTTCCCTGTCCAGACGCTGAGCCTCATTAAAATCATGCGTATCCGGCAACGATAAAAGGTAATCTTCATAACAATCGAGGAATAAATATAATTCCGCTTTTTTTTCAGGATTGTTGTCACATTGCATATCCACAACATCCCGGATTTTAGTAAGTAATATCTTCAGATACGCCTCATCAGAAACGTTTACACGTTTGTTGGCAAAGTCGGGAATGGATTCCTCTACGTCAGGGTATTTGAATTTGATAAAATCTTCTTCAATATGAGTCGGATCAGATGAACTGGCCAGACCGACCATGCCGATCATGGCAAGACGAAGCGCGTGTAAGTCCGTTTTGATACTTAGTACTCCATTATCGAGCGATTCTTGATTAAAATGCTTAACCGGCCATCTCGCACCATGACTAAAATCGTATACATTTTCGTTTTTCTCAACTATTTTTGATAGTCCGTAATCAACGATCTTGCTTTGAATGGCAATAAGGTTGCCTTGTTCATCCCATGTGGCATTTACCATAAAATTGCGAAGCGCGGTATCAACATGAAGAACGGATGCCTGATGCAGTGCTTCTTGCGAGCTATGCATGGATGACGCTATCTGACTTAACATAATGGCGGGATTTTCTTGGAATGCCCGTTCAATGTCAGGGTCTTCATGCTCCAAAGGCGGTTTTTTGGGGCGAAGAAATTGCAGCAGATCCCTGGACACTTCCTGTTCCTCACCATGCACGGTACGGGCGTAATATTCATACGCGGTCACGATACCAAGAAATCCTGCCTCATCTTCTAATGGCGCCGTTTGGTTACACCGCGCCTTTTCACCGGATAATTCCCCTTTTAACAAATTTTTCGACAAGTGTTCTGCGATCAAAAGCTCATTTTTATCCGGATTACTCTGAAACTTGACGGCCACACGGCCTTTTTCGTCGCACAAGGACTTAAACTGTTCTCCGTGGTACTCAAATAACTCGACCGAACCGAACGCGCCCTTACCCAGGACACCGTTGGTTTCTACCCGAAAAAAACCAAGACTTTCCAGCCGACCATAATCGATGGAGGAATCCGATGTCGTATTGATGCTTTTTGAACTATCCTTCGAGGATGTGCCTTCCTTGCGGGAACTGCTGTTTTCCGGCATTTCATACCTCATTTACATCTAATTTTAGACCATAAGGCCGTATTTTATTACTATAATTAATGATTATTACGAGACATAAACCAGGGACTATTCATTCATGAAAAATTTTCAACAAAGTCCGGCAGATATCTTTCACGAAAGAGACGTTGACGCACGCTCGGTAGACAAGATTCGTACGGAACTGGATTGGTTAACCTGCCCTGAAAAAAACACCATAAAAAAACTCATAGGCAACATTCACACGTTCCTTTCCGTCACCCATCCCCGAGAATCGTCATTTCGCAATGATGCCGAGGAAGCCTATCTTGATTTGTTAAATACCATCAATAAAGACATTACGACACTCGAAAACGCCTCTTCCGATCCTGATCGCGCCATTGCGCTGACTTTGGATTACGTTAAAAAATGCCTGATCAATCAATTGCATTTCATACAGGAAGAAAATCCGGAATCTTTATCGCTAAAATGGTATGCCAGTGAAAAAAACAACTTAAAACATTTTGCAGGGATCCAATCCGATCATCCTAATTCTTTCGGAACCTGATACACAGAACCTGCTACCTCATCGCCTGCGTACCGCGACTTGTTCGCGGCATCCAGTTTCCTGTAGCCCGTCATGGAGGCGCCGCCGGAATGCAGGACAACGTTCACCTGGGCGCGCACCTGTTTGACACAATACCGGACCATGATACCCGCAATACGGCCGCCGACTTCCTTACGGGCTACGTTCTTTTACAAAAAACATGTAGCCCGTCATGGAGGCACCGCCGGAATGCGGGACAACGTTCACCTGGGCGCGCACCTGTTTGACACAATACCGGACCATGATACCCGCAATACGGCCGCCGGCCTCCTTACGGGCTACAGCTCTTTTGTAAAAAATGGTGTCGGGTCATTTTTGCCTGGCAACAGACCATAACCACTATAAATATTTTTCTTGCCTGTCAGATAAGATAGAATACGCCCTTTCTTCATTCCGAAACCTGAAAACGTCTATGAACCCCGGATTATCAATACTTGTTGGCCAAATAAACAGTACCGTCGGAGCGGTTAGCGAAAATGCCGCTAACCTAACCGAGATTATTACTACTCATCAAAACCACCACGATCTTATTATTTTTCCGGAATTATGTCTGACGGGTTACCCGCCGGAAGATTTGTTATTTCGTCAGGGATTTCATCAACAAGTCCGGGACAAACTAAACGCCATCGCCGCAGAAATCCATGATTGCCATGTCGTCATTGGTCATCCCTGGATAGACGGCGGACAATGCTATAACGCGGCCAGTGTTTTTTATCAGGAAAAACTGGTAACACGTTATTACAAGCAAAAACTACCCAATTACGGGGTCTTTGACGAGTTCCGCTATTTTACTCCAGGACCTGCCACACCTTGCATCATTACTATAAAAGGACATCGGTTTGGTCTTTGTATTTGTGAAGATATCTGGCAGGAAGGCCCGGTGCGACAATTACTGGATGCCCGTGCCGAGACACTGTTGTGCATCAACGCCTCGCCGTTTGATTATGAAAAATATGATCATCGAACCAGACTTTTAAAAACGTATGCCGAACAGGGGCTATCTATCATCTACGTCAATCTTGTCGGCGGACAGGACGAACTGGTGTTTGACGGCCAATCTCTGGCCTATGACGACAAAGGGGCGCTTTGTGCCAGGTTGCCTGCCTTTGAAGAATGTCTCCACACCTTGACTGTGCGCGGCCCTCAAATAAAGGACGGCATCCTGCCGCCTCTCGACAATACGGCTACGGTGTACAAAGGGTTAGTCTGCTCCGTTCGCGATTATATTGAAAAAAACGGTTTTCCGGGTGTTTTACTCGGCTTGTCAGGCGGTATAGATTCCGCCCTTACTCTCGCTATCGCCGTGGATGCGCTAGGCCCGTCCCGTGTACATGCCGTGTTGATGCCGTCACGATACACAGCCGACATAAGTATTGAAGACGCCCGTAAACAGGCGGATGTTATGAAGGTAGCCAACACCATACTTCCTATAGAACCTGCCTTCAATAGCCTTTTAAGCACGCTGGAACCGACGTTCGCAGGTTTGCCGAGGGACGCCACGGAAGAAAATCTCCAGGCCAGGATACGAGGCATGCTCCTGATGGCGCTTTCCAATAAAACAGGCAATATGGTACTGACCACCAGCAACAAAAGTGAAACGGCGGTTGGCTATACCACCATCTACGGCGATATGGCCGGCGGGTTTGCCGTGTTAAAAGACGTTTTAAAAACCCGGATTTACGAATTGGCGCATTACCGCAATACCGTCTCACCGGTGATCCCCGAGCGTGTCCTTGCAAGGGCGCCGTCCGCCGAGTTAGCCTTGAACCAGACCGATCAGGACACCCTACCTGAATACGCGGTTTTAGATGCCATCATCCAGGCGTATATGGAAAACAATGAAGACGCGGAATCCATCATTGGCCGCGGCTTTAACGCCAGCGTCGTTCATCGTGTCATACAATTGATCAAACGTAATGAATACAAGCGCCGCCAGGCGCCTCCCGGAACAAAAATCAGTCCCAGGGCATTTGGACGCGACTGGCGTTATCCGATTACAAATGGTTATTAGCCGGGAGAGGTTGCCCGTTTTCTGTGATTGCATCGTTATCATCCGTATCCGCCAATTCTACCGATTTTTTGGCAGACGCCTGTTTGGGTTTATGACCGAACAAAGTTGCGATCGCGTAGTTTCTCAGATCCAGTTTGCCGGAAAGAGGTACCATCTTCTCCTCATCCACCTCTTTTTCAGCGTCGGTCGTTTGGGAAGACACGTCCGGTTTACCTTTTACAGCCCGCTCTGCAAAAAATCCTTCCAGTGTACTAATTATATTCATTTTCTCGGTATCCGAGTTTAACTTTCCCGGAAGAGGTTTTTGGGAGCGTGTAGCGAAGCATCGTTCCAAATCCCTGTATTTATTGATGTCAATACGGGATGATGGCACATACTCCTTCAATGCCGCGCCCAATTCCAGGAAATGATCAGGCAGTAAATCCGCTATCGTTTCCGGCAAGTTTTCAATGACATGATGTGCTTCGGCACATGCTTGCAGATCCACCGGAATAGCTTTGTGTAAGGTATCAATGTAATAAATCTGCCATTCATAATCCTTTTGGGTCACAACAAACGAAGCGGCCTTGTATTGCGAGGCTTGCTCAGGATCAAATTGTTCAATAGCTATACAATTCGTTTGCCGTTGCAAGGAAGCCTGTTGTTCAGACAAAATGGTAGCACGCAATTTTTCTCGTGTTTTTGCATCGATTTTTTCCGGCAAGGAATCGCCAAGTGACGCGAGAATATCATTAAAGTCTCCCCAGTCAGCAAGCCGAACCGTTTCATTAACGCCCCCTTTTTGCCGGCAATACAAAACCCAGGATCCCACGGGTTCCCCGGGCTCCCTGGACAATATATAAGTGCCCGGGATTCGCTTATACCGGGGAATTTTGTCCACATCGTCGGCAAGAATCAAAGTGATGCCCATTTTCTTTTGCAATACCTGCTGCACGCTGGTCTGCTTCTTTTCATCAATTTCTTTGTGCAAGGACACGTAACGAAGCAATGTTTTCAGCAGGGACAAATCTTGTTTGGCCTGATCCGCGTTATCTTCAAGCCACTGTGCCAGCTCCGGAGAATGACTCAGATTGACAGGATGTTTTTTCCCCAGACTGTCATACCAATCAATACGTTTTATATCGGAACTGGTATAAACCACGAAGGTAGACGAAGCCATTTTGAGCGCCTCTTCATCCGGGTTTATCAAAACCTGAAGTTTATCAAGATAATCCGCCAGCATTTTTTCGCATTGCGTTTTGATTTTCAATTCGCGAGAAAAATCAATCGAAGCCAGACTATCCTGTTTCGCCAGCAGCGCTTCCAACTCCTTGTTCAGGTGTAAAACCTCGCCATTTCCCTTCATATCGTACCAGGTTAATCCCCAGACGGACTTTGGATTAACGACCTGTTTTACCAGCAAACTGAATAACTCGGGATAATTCTCCGGATCAACATTATGTTTCTTACCCTGTTGGTCATGCCAGTCTATCGTTCTGACGTTGTCTTTCGAGGAAAAGACAAAGGTGAAGAAAAATTTTTGGTGCCCGATTTGTTGCGGATTTATCAGAATCCGCGTATTACGAAACATGGGTGGAATCTTGTTGTGCGGCGGTTTTTTCCGTGCGGACTTATCGTCTTTATGTTCCGCGGGACGGGGAATTTCTATCTTTTCCGATAAAAGGGACAGTTCCTGATTTAAAGCCTTCATATCCCGCTCACCGCTTGTCTCTTTCCAGTGAACATGCCAGTTCAGCTTCACATGATCGGGCCGATCGAGACAGAAAACCTTTTTATCGGCGTTTACTTTCTTTTTTGCAAAATCACCGGCACGTTCCTTGTTTTCAAACAACACAACATTAATCAATTCCTTACGTTTTTGCTCAAGTAAGGCGTCCAGCTCCTGCTGACGTGCTTTTGACTTCTCAAGTTCGGACATATGATCCGACTCGATGGCGTTAATCGTATTGATCAACATGTCTCGCAGCGGACTAACAATATGATCGTAAAGATATTTCGGTGTTTCCACTTCATAACCGTTTCTTTCGCATACCGCCTGGATTAGTTTAGTCAATAACGTAGTACCGGACGATGTTGAATCCCAATGCAGCTTCATCAACAATCCCCTGATAATCTGCAACCGAAAAATAGGATCATTGTCGGTTTCAAGCTTATTGATAGCGTCGAGAAATTCATCACCCATCTTGCGTGAGACACTATAAAAAAGCCGTACTAACAGGTTGTATTCCTCAACACCATATTCTTTTTTGGAATCCTTCATAACATCCAGCAGGGAGGGTTGCTTTTTATCTTCCTTCCTGTCATTGCCTGTTTTTGATTCCCTGATTGCACTTCCGGTACCATTGGAAATAAAATCAATCAATTCCTGAGTGAATTCCTGGAGATTATGAATAATCCTTTTCGTCATTGCAGACTCCTTTCTTTAGGGGCATCTACCATCTTAACTCAACAACAGACGATTACAAGAACAAAAGCTGCTTGCAAAATGGAAGCAAATCGCTAACATGGAATTGCTTTAAATAATAATAACAAGGTATGTCATGAAAATTGCATTTATTTCAGCCACATTGCTGAGTTCCAGTGTTGCTTTTTCTGCTACTCCGATTGATGGTTGGTATGGTAGTGTCTTTGGCGGTTATACTTATTTGTCCGATAACATCAGCGAAACCCGCAACGGATTGTTCCGTAACGAGGCGTCTTATACCTCAGGCAGCTATAACGCCGGCGGTCGTATAGGCTACAAAAGCACCCCTTTGCGTTATGAGGGAGAACTCACGTACCTCCAAGGTAATCTGACCAAATTCGACATCAATTTCATAAGGCAAAGCGGCATTACCGGCCAGACTCAGGCGGCGCTGGCCATGGCCAATGTCTATTACGATTTTCCGGATATTGTCCCGGCCATTTCACCGTTTCTCGGCGCGGGCCTCGGGTATGCCTGGATAGACGCCTCGTTCGGCAGCACAGGGCCATCCGTAGGCGCTACATATTACAAGGCTTCCAATAGCGTTTTCGCGTACCAGGCCACGGCGGGGATAACCTATAACTTTGCTGAAAATTACGCCGTTAATCTGGCTTATCGCCATATCGGAACAGACCGTGTAAGCGATTTAAACAAGGTCTTTCAGGCGGATCTGGCTTCCGTAGGGGTGATTTATCGTTTTGACAAGGCTAATTATAAATAAGGGTGTCGTACATGAAATTTTCTGCTCAATCTGGCATCGCAGGACTTTTACTCGTCAGTTGTTCTGCCTTTGCGGCCAATCCTGTTACAGGTCTGTATGTCGGCATGGTCGGTGGTCTTAGTTATACGTCCAACACGGACTCCCCTTTTCCCTATACAACAGTTCAACAGGCTGTCAACTCGGGTTTTGCCAATGCTAACGCGACGTACAACCCGATTCCGCCTCTGGTTTCCCCCCTACCCGCCACCGTTACCGATAATATCGGGGAAATCGCCTATTCCGTCGGAGGGAATGTAGGCGGCCAACTGGGTTATCGCTGGAAAAAATTCCGTTTTGAAGGCGAACTGATGTTTAATATGAATCAACTCAGCAGCGTGAATTACGACTCCTACAGCTTCAAGGATCACACCACACCCGACGGGTTTCGCATGAAAGGCTCCACTTATTTTATCGCGGGACTGTTCAACGCTTATTACGAATTGTACAAGGAAGGCAGCGACGCCAATTTTGTTCCCTATGTCGGCCTGGGAATCGGTTTCGCCAAACTGAACAGTAACATGAAATTGTATAATACTTACGTTAATAATGTTTATGCCAAAAAATCCGCGGTAGCTGAATTTACGGACAATTCCGGTGCGCCAATCGTTCAGGGAATTATCGGAGCCAGCTATTTTCTGGATGACTTTACCTCGATTGGAGTGGATTTCCGTTACCTGAAAACCAACATGATTTCCTCGTTGGGAGCCAGTCTGGAAGTACCGACGTTTAATATTAGTTTTATCAGTTCACTGGATTCTGCTTCTTAACCAGCTTTATCAGGAGCGAAGATGTGCAGGTAAGGCTGCCAGTGCCCGACCTGCAAACCTGTTTTATAAACGAGACAAGCGCATGGACAGTCACTGCCAATCGTCCCCCCGGACGATATTTGTATCTCTTAAAGCCGCATTGCAACAGGCCGTTTGTCTTTTTTTCATTGGCCTTCTGCCAATCTTGCCGTGCCCGTTTCTTTATGCCAGCAGCCTGAGCCCGCAGCAAGAACACGTCCGGCAGGAAAAAAAGAACCTTATCGGCGGATTTTTAGGGGTTACCCGGTTTGAGGACAGGAAATTTTTTACCTACGGAATCGAGTACCACAGAATACTGGTGTTGCCTTTCGGTTTTTCCATCACATTGGAAGGCGCCCCGAATAATAAAGAAGGCAATCATGAGGTCGAGGCGATTGGAGTCATGACGTTTAATATTTTTAAAAATATATCCGTAGGGATAGGGCCAGGCGTAAAATTTGAAGAAGGTAACACCAATAAAATATTGGCGCGCGTCTCATTAGACTATATTTTTTTGCTTCCTTCCAACATCGAGATAACGCCCAATATCAATTATGATTTCATTAAAAACGGCTCCGATGAGGTGGTTTTGGGCATAACCATTGGCAAACAATTCTAAAAAACAATAACCCGACCTGATTCACCACCCAAAACCCGATGAAAACAGCACGGGACTCTTATGCGCGTTAATAAATTGATTTACAATAAAATTCAACCTGGTTAACAAGGAACGTTATAACTACCATGAGACGGATACTAATGGTTGTTTTCATGCTTTTGTTGCAAACCGGCTGTAATACCAACGGAAGTACGCCTCTTCCCGAGCAGGCGGTTCCCTATGCTGAAATTCCCGGATTTAAAAATATACGTACCGATTTTACAGATGGCGATAATCCGCTAATAAAAAAACAATCGCTTGCGCGGGTCAGACAGTTAGCCAGGACTTATCCTGATACCATGTTCCACCACAAAGGATCTTTCACATTACTGGTTATTTCCGGCGGCGCCGATTATGGAGCCTTCGGAGCCGGATTGCTAAACGGGTGGACGCGATCAGGAGGCAGGCCGACCTTCACAACCGTAACCGGAATCAGTACCGGAGCATTAATAGCGCCTTTAGCCTTCGCCGGCCCCAAATACGATGCGACACTGAAGAAGGTGTACACAACCATCACAACAAAAGACGTTCTAAGCAGTAAACCCCTACTCTGGACGTTAATAACCGGGTCTGATTCCCTGAAAGGAACAAAGCCCTTGCAAAAACTTATTGCGCGTCATGTGGATGAACCATTACTTGATGATATCGCCAAAGGGTATTATCAGGGACGGCGGCTTTATGTTGGAACCTCCAATCTTTACTCCCGGAAATTAATTGTCTGGGATATGACCCGAATTGCGGCAAGCAAAAATCCCGGGCGAGTCGATTTATTCCGTAAAATTCTTTTAGCTTCCGCAAGTATTCCGGTTGTTATGCCGCCTGTCGAATTTGAGGTGGTAGCCAGGGGAAAACCCTATACCGAAATGCATGTGGATGGCGGAGTGACGTTTGGCCTGTTTCTTAGCCGACTTGCCTCGGATATCAAAACGGCAAAAAAACATCTCAAACTGAAACAAAAACCCGACGTTAAAATTTATGTCATTCGTAACAACCAGAATCAGTTTCATTACAAAATAATCAAACCAAAACTGCTGACTATCGGCAAACGCGCCATAGAAAGCGTTACCGCGTCACAGGGCGCGGCGGACGTGATTTTCATATACCTGTGTGCGCTTTTAACCGGTGCTGATTTTAATTTGGCCAACGTACCTAATGAATTCGATTCCAATTCCGAAGAGTTATTTGACCTTAAGAGAATGAATCAGCTTTATAAAATCGGCTATACGAAAGCCTTAAAAGGATATCCATGGCAAAAAGTTCCACCTGATGTGGTGGAATTGCACGGTAACTAGGGCGTGTCCTTATTCTGTTTTGCATAGGAGTCGTAGCCCGTAAGGAGGCCTCTGGCCGTATTGCGGGTTTCCTGTTGCAATGTTGTACCACAAGAACAGGTAAGGCCCGGCCAAACACTATCCCGCATTTCGGCTTCGCCTTCATGACGGGCTACAGGAAACGGGGCTTGCCTCATTTTATTTTCAACCTGAAAATGGCTAAATGCCTCTCTGATCCGAAAAGAAGTTGATTAACAACACCTTGCTAACCTATGATCATAATAAATGAAACCCAGAGCCTTATTATGACCTCCTACCTTATCGCACCATCGCTGCTTTCCGCGGATATGACCCGTCTTGGTGATGAAGTAAGTGCCGTTATGGACGCCGGCGCCGACATGATTCATTTCGATGTCATGGACAATCACTACGTTCCCAACCTCACTCTGGGGCCGCTGGTCTGTGGAGCCATCGCCAAACGTTTTCCTAAACTCATCATTGATGTGCATCTGATGGTCACACCAGTGGATGAGTTAATCATGCAATTTGCCGACGCCGGGGCGAAACGCATCAGCATCCACCCTGATGCGACCATCCATCTCGATCGCAGTCTGCAACTCATAAAACAACAAGGTTGTCAGGCCGGACTGGTATTCAATCCGTCCAATGCTTTCGATTGCCTGAAATGGGTGGCGCATCGTCTGGATTTTGTCCTGATTATGACTGTCAATCCCGGATTTGGCGGTCAGAAACTGATTCCGGAAGTCGTTGATAAAATAACCTGCATTCAAAAACAATATCCGAACTTACCGATTTGCGTCGACGGCGGTGTCACTACAAACAATATCGCTGATCTTGCCCGGGCCGGAGCTACCCAGTTTGTGGCTGGCTCTGCTATATTTTCCGGTAACGACTATCAGGCAACGATTCAAACAATGCGCAAAAACTTAAATTCGGTTCGTGTACCATTATGAAAAAACTGCAAGTTCTGTTCCTGACCCTGTGTTTATCCATATTCGCCCACGCCTCTTCAGGACAGGCTTATCTGGAACGCTTCATGGATTATTCGCAATGGAATCAGAGCCTTCCTGAAGAACCCGATGATAAATTTCTGGTATTCATCAGTGATGATCAACCTCTGGGGAAAAAATTACGGGAAAAATGGTTGTATCAACTGGCGAACCAAAAAGACTGGGCACAATACAGCAAATATTACAAACCATCCGAGGACGTCAATCTGCAATGTTACGCCCATCTTGCCGATTATTATCAGGGAAAAACCACCGCCGCTCTGGCTGCCGCCGTTCCCTTATGGCTGTATGGCAGTTCCCGACCTTCGGCCTGCGATCAATTATTTGATTTATTAATCCATAGTGAAGGATTCGATGAGAATCTTATCTCGCAACGAATCGCACTGGCACTTGACAAGCGAAATCTGCCGCTGGCACGCTATTTATTAAAAAAATATAAAACTCCCAGGCTAAAAGACGAGCAGTTATTAATCCGGATTTATCAGTCTCCCACCCGAATTACTCAACTCGAAGACAGCGAATTACATGACGATTTCTATCTCTATGGTTTAAAACGTCTTGTTTCCATCAATATGGATCAAGCCATCAAATACTGGCGGCACGTTAAAACCAGAAAATTACTGTCCGAAGCCCAGCAACAGGCATTTCTGGCTCATGTCGCACTCTATAAAGCCATGAGAAACCATAATGACGCTTATGCCTGGTTTGCAAAGGTTAAACCGGCTTATTACAACGATGTTCTCCTGGACTGGCAGATTCGTTTCGCCCTCAAACGCCATCAATGGCATCGGGTCGAGCGTTTAATCCGGCATAACCCGGATAAAGACAACCCCTGTTGGCAGTATTGGTTAGCCCGCTCACTGGACGCGCTTGGACAACGTGAAAAAGCTCGCAAAATTTATACCTCGCTTGCCGAAACAAGAAATTACTACGGTTTCCTTGCCAGTCTGCGTCTTAACAAAAAACCAAGCTTTCAAAACGAAAAACCACACAACGATTTGAGTATATTAAAACCCTACCAACCTGTCACCGACAACATCAAGGCGCTTTATAATTCCAGCCAGGCCTTGCAGGCATCAAGACTTGTCAATGATTTTGTCAGTGAATTGCCCAAAGCCGATAAAAGCGCCCTCGCCTACTGGATAGCCAATGATTTACGCTGGCCCGGAAAATCCGTCTACCTTGGCAACAGCGATGAATTGCATAATCAACTCTCACTGAGATTCCCCCTGGCTTATAGCCAGGCTATCAGCCACGATGCCAGCCAATACCACATTCCCAAGGAATTGATTTACGCCATTATTCGGCAGGAAAGCGGTTTTCGGGAAAACGTGGTGTCTTCTGCCGGCGCTCACGGACTCATGCAGGTCTTACCAACTACGGCTCGCATGGTAGCCCGAGCGAACAAGGTTCCCTATTCCAGTAAAACAGAACTTTTTTCATCGCGAAAAAACATCTCGCTCGGAGTTGCCTATCTAAATTCTCTGGCCAGACGCTTTGGAAATCATCCGGTGCTGATGGCCGCCGCCTATAATGCCGGCCCAAGACAAGTAACATACTGGCTTAAGAACCATCCTCCCAAAGAAATCGATCTATGGATAGAAACCCTGCCCTGGCATGAAACAAGAAATTACCTGAAAAACGTGATTGCATTCTATGCCGTTTATCAATATCGCTTGCAGAAAAAGATCGATCTGAGTGATTTTATGAAGCCATTATCTGATATTTAGGAATCAGGTTCTGTGCACAAATTTTTTTTGCAAAAGAGCCGTAGCCCGTAAGGAGGCCTGCGGCCGTATTGGGGGTTTTATGATTCAATGTCGTCCCATGAGACAGGTGAGCGCCCAAGTGAGCGTTGTCCCGCATTTCGGCTTCGCCTCATAGCGGGCTACAGAGCCTACAACCACACACCTTTTTTGTAGCCGTCTTATCTCCTGAGGTGGTTGGGACAAAGGCCCAACCAATTTATCTAATTTTTAGACTAATCTTCTGCTAAAAATGTTAAAACCCATCAATCGTTGAACGCTTTTTTCAAGGCATGCACCGACGCACTGAAAGCCAGCAGTGCGGCATCATAATGAGAGGGCAAGGCGCAAAAATCATGCAAAATGCCGCCAAACTCAATAAATTGGGCGCGATTGCCGCCCTCTATGAGTTTTTGATAATACATTTTTGCATCATCATGAATGGGATCGCACTCCGCCGCAATAACCAGAGCCGGAGGAAGATTGCTGAAATCCTTTTGAAACTGGGGATTGGCAATGGGGCTTTTTTCATCGTCAGGCCCGGACAAGTATTGTCGCCTCATCCAATGCAACGTCTCGGTTTCAAGAAAATAGCCGGTTGCGAATGTTTTATCCGAAACCGTGGTGTTGTTTAAATCGACCCATGGGTAATAAAGAAGCTGAAAAGAGATGGAGACATCCTTGTTACTCCTGGCCTGATGACAGATACTGGCTGCAATATTACCGCCCGCACTGTCTCCTCCCACAGCGACTTTTCCATTTCCTCCCAATTCTTTCGCATGCTTTTGCGCATAGCGGACAATACGGTAACAATCGTCATGGGCAGCCGGAAACTTGTGCTCCGGGGCACGTCGATAATCAACCGTTGCAACAATGCAATGTGCGCCTTCACAAAGCGTACGGCACGTATAATCCAGAAAATCCGGATCACCGAAAACAAACCCCCCGCCGTGGCAATAAACCAGAACAGGCAGATCTTTCGAATTTTGGGCCGGCTTATACAAACGCACACCTGTCGTTGTACCTTCCGTTTCAATTTTTCTATCCTCAACATGAACGGAAACGGGTTTTAATTTTCCAGGCACCGGAGCAATTAGCAGATTAAACGCGTCCCTTGCCTTGTCAGGTGGTAATTCCAAAAGATTATTGCCATTTAAGGCTGTGGCGGCTCGTTCAGTAAGCCGTTTTAAAAAAGCTTGGGAATCGGTATTTAAATGGTGCGTCATGATCGTTCCTTATATGACTTGTTTGGTTATTCATAAGCCATGAAAAACTGGTAATGGACAAGGGCTTGTTAACATGTCATAACGTGAAGCAAACAGTCAGTCTATCTAACAAATTCAAAAGTAACATAACACCCAATTAGCCGCTTTTGCAGCCATGGAATGACATGTCAACAAGCTTTAATTAAACATAGCACAAATTATGAAAATAACATGGTCGGACAGAAAATATTACGTCATGTTCACAGAGCCTGAAACCATGTCTATAAACTGCTGCCGGGGGAGGAAGAGCAACCCGGATAATCATCAATGATGACCGCATTGTCATGGATTGTAATTGTCACTTCCTCAATCGGAGGTTGTTCCATCAAAGCAGGATTATCATGTTCCCTCGTATCAGAATTTCCTTTCTCCGGAGCAGTTAAACTTCTTTTTATGTTTTCACGAACATCCGCTACGATTTCATATGATGTCATCATGGAAATATGGCTGTGTTTTTCCATGATAATGACACAGCATTCTCTGGATGATTCGGTATCTTCACAAGGCAGTTCAGAATCCTGACTCAATGACACCGCTTTTTCCCTGTTTACAGCATAATGTTTCGCAACGGCTGCCTCTTTCCAGACAATGATATCTTGTCCCGCAACATAAAAATAATGCTTTAACACGGATTTTTCCATGGCATTATTCAAATCTGCCAAAAACTTACTCTCAGGCGCCATTTGCTCAACAGACGTGGAAAAGAGGGTCAGTGGCCATATCGCCAGATAGGAACTGCCAAACGGTGCTCCGAAATGAAATAACGCCTCGACAGTAATCCCGTATTCGGCGGCGAGAAATTCCGCCATATACGCATTGACCAGACCACCACGCGAATGCCCGAACAATATGACCCGTTTATGGTTGTTTTGCAGAATTTTCTCAACCAATTGTTCAGCAAACCATTTTATACCCTTACCCTTGTAGCGCCCCTTGAAATCCATGAGATGAATGGAGTGGATGTTTTGCGGCAACTTTCCCTCATCTATAAGATAATTGACCATTTTTTGAAAAGCAGTTGGCTGATCAGCCGTACCATGAGTGCAATAAACAAAGACATCTTCCTGTTTCTCGTCTGTTTTTTCATAGGCCGGATTTTTATAAATTTTTTTGTCCTTAGGGGAAAAGATCCAACTGGCACAGTGGGATAGAGAGCCGGTAGTACTGCTATACCATTTGCTAAGAGTCGAGACATCACTCCCAATTCTCTGAACCTTGTACCCCGGGGTGTTTTTTTCATCTTTCTTCCTCATATCCCCTCCTTTTCGCTAATCCGTCAATGACTGCCGGTATTTCGTAAAAAGCGCATAATCGTATAGTTTGCCCGCAAAACGGCATCGTCCATAGCCTGCTTCGGCGTTTTAAGGCCGCTGAAAATAGCCTCCATCGCTTCGTCGTTAATCGTGCGGATTTGATTTTGAGGTCCTGAATGCGCCATATCGCTCCGATTGTTATCCGATAAATCAAGTCGGGCTATCCTGAGAGCCGGATGGTCGCTCCTTGTCGCCAGATCTTTATAAACGCCACTCAAACCAACAGGAATATAACCGGTTCGTTGATGCCAGCGGAGTTGATTTTCGGGTTGCGTCAGATAAGCATAAAATCTGGCCACACCACGATAAACCTCGGGGGAATACCCGCTCACCGCCCAAAGCGCGGCGCCTCCCGCCACATTAGGATAGCGTTTTTGGCTCGCCTGACTATCCAATGGTAACGCGGCGACCCCGACAGGAAACCTGACCAGCGCCACGAGGCTATTGTAACTACCTGAAGACTGGCTAAACATGGCGCAACGACCGCTGGTAAACAAAACCGTCGCGTCACTGGTGCGGCCTCCATACTCAAAATAATGTTGTTTTTGCCAACGTCGCAAGCGCTCAAGATGACGTATTACGGCCTGATTGTTATATATGGCTTTATGAGAATGATGATCGGTCATGGGCAACCCGTGCAACGAGGAGAACGATTCTATCTGAATCCACGACGGATAGGCGGAACTGTAAACACATACTGCCCCGCTTTGTTTAAGTCTGGCGGCCAAACGATCCATCGCCTCCCATGTTTTCGGAAAATTGTCTCCGGAATAACCCGCTTTCGCCAGAACATCGGCATTATAAAATATCACCGGTACAGACGTATTAAAAGGCAGGGCCTGCAGCTTGCCGGACTGGCTGTAATAATCTCTGACGGCAGGAAAAAAACTGGTCTTGGGCAGGAGGTAGCCGTTTTCAATCATAATGTCGTCCGCGGGCTTGATGATACCTTTCGGGTTCAGCATGGTCGCAGTCCCAACCTCAAACACCTGAATGAGAACAGGGGGTTGTTTCGCGCGAAACGCGGCGGCAAAACTGGTCAGGGAATCAATATAATCCCCCTTGTAGACAGGTTTTACCACGACATCTTGCTGACTTTCATTAAAATCATGAATTAATTGTTTCAATTCATTACCCAACTGCCCGGCCAGAGAATGCCACAAAACCAGTTCAACCGGTTTTGCTGCAAGACTATAAGCCTGAATAAATAAAATAATGAATAAAACGATACGCTTCATGATAATAAATCGGGATAATCACTAAACACCGCATCCACGCCCCACTCCAGCAATTTCATGGCCTGGCGCTTACGGTTTACGGTGTAGGCAAACACCTGATAACCCTGTTCTTTTATTGTCTGGACACGCTTGGCATTAAGAATACGGCGGTTCAAATGAATGGAATAGCACTGCAATTCACCAGCCTTGCCTGCCCAGTGGTCATCCCACTCATCCAGCAGCAAACCAAGCGGCATTTCCGGTGCCAGGGTACGACACAATGTCAGAACAGACCAGTCAAAACTGGAGACCAGGGGCAAAGACGTAGCTGCCGGCCAATGACGGTGAAGGTATGACAATACGGTAACGGTTGTCTCTTCCGACTTGCCGGGGTATGGCTTGATTTCAATATTGGCATGGCACTCCGTGAATACGAGCCATTTCAGCACATCACGAAAGTGGGGAATTTTCTCATCACGCCAGGATTTTGAAAACCAGCTTCCCGCATCCAGAGACTGCAGATATTCAGCCGTTACTTCACCAATCCTGCCCTGGCCATTGGTTGTCCGTTTCAACGATTCGTCATGAAAAACAAAAGGCTCTCCATCCGCACTCAGAATCACATCAAACTCGACACACCGGCAACCCATGGCTAACGCCTTGTTAAAAGCGGCCAGAGTATTTTCAGGGGCATAGGCGGATGCCCCTCGATGCGCGATAACTTTATTACTGACTTGCATTGGCGGCAACACCCGATTCCTGACGATTGGATGCCGCCTCGGCAACAGCGG
The DNA here is from genome assembly GCF_900186965.1 of Legionella spiritensis. NCBI lineage: Bacteria > Pseudomonadati > Pseudomonadota > Gammaproteobacteria > Legionellales > Legionellaceae > Legionella > Legionella spiritensis. Next base: position 1,149,230 of record NZ_LT906457.1, on the reverse strand, counting down.
TCATGATTAATTCATTACTGACGGTTAACGCCGGAGCCGGTGATGCGGCCAGCATCATGGTATTCATTTCACGGGCTTTATAAGCGGCGGGCTGAACAGGCTGAGCATTGCCATCCGTGACAACAAGCCGATTCACCGTATAATGTTGCTCGGTGTAGACTTTGTTCAGACGGGCTATTTCAGCATTCACCAGTTGATACAACTGTTCGCGCAACTGTGCTTTTACTTTCTGAATTTCTTCCAGGCCGGGCTTGAAATCCACAGCACTCACTTTATAAGTAGCACCCGGTTTGCTGACACTTTTAGCATTCTGATAAATATTGGTCAGGCTGGCCTGCGGCACCCTGGTTTGCGCCTCAACATATAATTTATCAAGGCCGGAACTATCCTGGGAACGATCAAACTGGGTAATATGCCATTCTCCACTGGCAATTTTGCCTAAATGACTCATAATATCCGCACGAGCTTTAACAAGATCGGACTGATTTAAAGTCGCATTGATGTTCACCTTTACCAGCGCGGTTTTCGTGCTGACCCATTGCCGGGCTGTGACCTGAAAAGCTACTTTATCCAGTGTGGGACGCGGCGCAGGCGGTAGTTCGGTAGCCGTTGCAACGTGGCTTATTGTGCCGAGGAGTAGTAGTGCCGCTAGTTTTTTCATGCCTCTCTCCATGTTTCGCGTTATGAAATATCAACCTGGTACCGTGTCCATTTGGTTTTGCAAGGTTGTGATATACAAATTGTTCTAAAATTGTCTACGTCCCGCGATTGATTTGCGGGACGTAGACGTTTTTTAAGAATTAAAACCTTGCAAAACCAAATGGAAACGGTATTAGTGTATACCATGGAATAAATGCTACCAACATCTTTCTTAGGTCGAAAGCAAGAACATTTCATTGATTTAGTGCCCATTTGGGTCTATAACATGGGCACGAAAACCTCACAGGAGATTGGTTGATGATGTCTATTGATAAAATGAAAAAAAATGATACAAATTCAATGGTTCAAGATGATTTTCTGGATTATGCAATTTCACACGGATTTGGGGACATTCATTTCAAGGTAGATAATCATACAGGCATGAAAGCCATAGTAGCCATTCACAGCACCAAACTCGGCCCTGCCCTTGGAGGATGCCGGTTTATTGAATACCCGAACACTGCAAACGCCATTCATGATGCCATGCGCCTTGCCAGAGGTATGAGCTACAAGGCCGCTTCCGTTAATTTACCGCTTGGCGGTGGTAAATCCGTTATCATCAAACCATCCGGTGTTTATGATCACGCCGCTTATTTTCATGCTTTCGGCCAGTTTGTTAACGATCTTGGCGGCCGATATATTACGGCGCTGGACAGCGGTACGGAACTAAACGATATGGATATCATTGCACAACACACGCCCTACGTGGCCAGCCTCTCCAGCCATAACGGCGATCCGTCGCCCTCAACCGCCAAAGGCGTCCTGAGAGGGATACAGGCCGCGGTCGAATTCAAACTGGGTAAGGATAAACTGGCCGGTTTGCATATCGCTATCCAGGGTTTGGGACATGTCGGTTATCAACTGGCCAGACATTTACATGAAGAAGGAGCGAGGCTTACCGTAGCGGATGTTAACAACGATGCGGTGGAACGTGCCATCAGGGAGTTTGGAGCATCTTCCGTCAGTTCAGACCTCATTCACAAGATACCCTGCGATGTTTTCGCACCCTGTGCTCTCGGCTCTATCATCAATGATATAACCATTAACCAACTGCAAACCACCATCATAGCAGGAGCGGCCAATAATCAGCTGGCTCATACCTATCATGGCCAAATGCTGCACGACAAAGGCATTCTTTATGCCACTGACTACGTCATTAACGCGGGCGGGCTGATTTTTGCGGCCAGTAAATATTTGCAAACACCCCAGGACATGGTTATCAGACAAATTGACGGCATTGCCACATCCTTACTGGAAATTTTCAGCCGTTCGGAAAAGGAAAACCGCCCCGCCAGTATCATTGCCGACATGCTGGCTCAGGAAAAACTGGCCTAGGACTACAGTGGTAAGTTCTGTCATTCCCGAGAAATCGGGAATCTATTCATGCTAAAATAGATCTCCGCCTGCGCGGAGATGACAATCAATGAGCAAAAAAAGAGTACATAAACAGGGAGCCTTTTCAAAATACCACTGTAGTACCAGGACGTATCGAACAAGGACTTTATACAATAACAATAAAGATTATAGCTATGAAATTTTTAAACATGACACCGGAGTTGTATAATTACATGCTGGATGTTTCCGTTCGGGAACATCCGGCATTAAAAGCGTTAAGGGATGAAACGGGCAAACTGGCGCTGGCTAATATGCAGATCTCACCGGATCAGGCACAATTCATGCAGTTTCTTGTCAGGCTGATTCAGGCACGCAAGGTGCTGGAGTTGGGAACCTTTACCGGCTACAGCGCGCTGGCCATGTCTCTGGCCCTGCCTGACGACGGGGAATTGATTACCTGTGATATAAACAGTGAATGGACGAATGTCGCCCATCCCTTCTGGCAACAAGCCGGTCAGGCTAACAAAATCAAACTCCGTTTGGGTCCCGCACTCGACTCCATGGAAGCTTTGCTGACGGAGGGTTACGGACACCAGTTTGACTTTATTTTTATCGACGCAGACAAAACCAATTATCTAAAGTACTATGAACTGGCTTTGCAACTTGTAAGTCCGACAGGATTGATTGCTGTTGATAATGTATTCTGGGATGGTAAAGTTATTGACGAAACAGTCAACGATGGCCAGACACGTGAAATTCGTCGCCTGAATGATATGATTCGTCACGATGACCGTGTCGATACCAGCTTGCTGGCCATAGCAGACGGAATTTTCTTGATCAAACCTTGCAACACGCGACATCACTCTCAAAACGAAAGGATTTGAGACTAAATAAGGAGTTAAATCATGAATCAACACTCAGAACAGAACCCGTGTGGACTGGACGGATTCGCTTTCCTGGAATTTTCCGCTCCGGATAAAAAGATTTTGCACAAACAATTTCTCGAAATGGGTTTTCATGTCAGAGCCGTTCATAAAGATCAGGATATTACCCTCTATCAACAAGGCAATATCCAGTTTATCGTCAACGCAACGACTGATAGCCAACCTCAGGAACATGCTAAAACTCATGGAGCGGGAGCCTGTGCCATGGGTTTTAAAACCCATGACGCTCAAAAAGCCTACTCCCACGCCATCAAACATGGTGCCACGCCATTTAAAGACTGCGAACACGCGACTCATGGCTTACCGGCCATTCAAGCGATTGGCGGCAGTGTCATTTACTTCGTGGATGAGAATCATCAGCCGTTTGCAAACCATTGGAACTATACCACCTCGTCTCATCCGGAACAGGGTTGCGGCCTTAATCAGATTGATCACCTGACGCACAACGTTTATCGCGGCAATATGGATAAGTGGGCGCAATTTTATGAATCCATTTTTAATTTCAGTGAAATTCGTTTCTTTAACATCAAAGGTCAAATGACAGGATTGGTAAGTCGGGCATTAGCCAGTCCGTGCGGAAAAATCAAAATTCCATTGAATGAATCAAAAGATGATCGCTCCCAGATCGAGGAATTTCTTCATGATTATAAAGGCGAGGGTATTCAACACATAGCCTTAAGCACTAACGATATTTACCACACAGTTCACGCCTTGCGTCACGCCGGTGTCGATTTCCTTGATGTGCCGGACACCTATTATGAAATGCTCAACGACCGAATCCCCTGGCATCAGGAACCAATCCAGCAACTTCAGAAGGAAAAAATATTAATTGACGGTGGAAAGGAAAAGGAAACCGGCCTGTTGCTGCAGATTTTTACCGAAAATGTTTTTGGACCGGTCTTTTTTGAAATTATTCAACGCCGTGGTAACGAAGGCTTTGGAGAAGGTAATTTTCAGGCTCTGTTTGAAGCGATTGAACGCGATCAAATACGACGCGGTACATTAAAGGAATCCCGTTAAGAGTACGAAAGATAATATGAAACTTTTCGACTATTTTCGTTCAACAGCCAGTTACCGGGTACGCATCGCACTCAATCTGAAAAATATCAGCTATGAAAAGCTGGCTGTTCATTTGGTTAATAACGGAGGTGAACAACATCATCCGGATTATCTGGCCATGAATCCGCAGGGACTTGTACCGACACTGGATGAAAATGGCCATATCATCAACCAGTCGTTGGCCATTATCGAATACCTTGAAGAAATATGCCCTACCCCGGCTCTACTGCCGCAAACGCCTCTTGGGCGCGCTTTTGTGCGAAGTATCGCATTAATGATCGCCTGCGATATCCACCCATTGAACAATTTGCGGGTACTATACCGCTTGCGCCAGCAACTTAACGCGTCGGACGAACAGATACAATCCTGGTATCATCACTGGCTGCGCACGGGCTTTGATGCTGTGGAAAAAAAGCTTAGGGAAGAGCCTCGCAAACACCACTTTTGTTATGGTCATGAAGTGAGTCTGGCTGACATTTGCCTGATTCCACAAGTGTATAACGCCCACCGCTTTGAGTTTCCCATGGAACAATATCCCGTGATCAATGCTATCAATGAGCATTGTCTCTCACTCGCGGCCTTCAGGGACGCAGCACCCTAGTACAGCGTGTATAGATTATATAAACAGATAAAATCCATGCGCCAGTAGCAAAATGCCAATAATGCCCATGATTATCGCCGTTATATAATATCGTACGCCAGAATAGTACCAATGACTCCAGACCATCATTTTTTCCGGTATAGATAACCAGAGAATGGATTGGATTAAAATCAGCCATGCAACTATCGTTATAATGACTTCGGATTCAAAAACCCAGATGTTATGGGTAATCACCAACAGAAGGCCAATGAACAATGAAAAGGTAGCCGCCGCAAATGCGGTAACCCGACAATCTTTCAGGTTGGTTAATATACTGCTGTAATACCTTGGTCTTGTTATCATAACAATAGCAATGATCAGAAAGTAAAATCCAAAAATCTGAGCCATTAGAAGAGACAGTAGAGATTCTTGCATCACCAACTCCTTTTAGATATTTTCTATACAAAGTTTAGCACATAAAATTCACGGGTTATTCTCATAAACCGTTGAGGCCTTGTTGAATTTCAACTCAATATGAAAAAATTCCGTCCTCTGGAGCAGGACGGAATCAATAATACCCGGAGACCAGGGCGTGTCCTCATTCTGTTTCACGGCTAAAACCAGGCCTTTTTCAACGCAGCCGTCGTAACCTGGCCGGTAATACCCCGTTGCAGAATGGTCCAGATTGCCTTGCAACGTTGCAAATGTCCAATCAATACGGTTTGACTGTCGCAACGATAGCGGACAGGAAGATTGTCATAGGTTTCATCATCGTCAATAGCTTCGCATTTTTCTCCCGTCGCCAATTCAACAGCCCACGGATAGGTTTTGGACATATCCAGCTCGACAAGATCGTTATTATCCGCCGGTCTATCAAGTTTCACCAGCACCCCGTTCCCGGCCCAGGGTGAAGCGGGACAGACCGCTTCAAGATGACTACCAAATTTCCTGATGAAACAGGGATCGTAGGTTTTGCCAGCCGCGATACAACGCCAGGCATCCTCTCTTTTGATGCGCATGGATTGCTGTATGCACACCCCTCCCACCTGATGGCTTACAATCAATCGGCCGCGAGACATTTCCTCCCCGAATGGCCGGTACAATTTAAGCTCCGTGTCCTGTGCAACCAGTTGTGATGACCAGAGAGCCATTACAATCATCGCGATAACATATGGCATAAGTTTCCTCACTATTTTATTACGTGTATTATCGTACTCAATGGTTAATTGAACCTCAATCTGTGGTTAGAAAGATAATTTCAGGATAAACTATTCATTTTTTCAGAGCGGTCTTCCTCTTCCGGGAGCGTACCTGAGAGAACGCTCACCCATGTAACCCTGATATTAAGAGTCTGCCCCGGCTCTGTGAAAATTTTTATTCACGAAGTCTGAATTACAGGATTTCAGTTTTTCTTTTGGAGTACATCATGTCAGAAGTATATACGATAAAACAATGCCTGGACGGTGAAATAAGTATTGATGAAACCGTCACGGTGAGAGGATGGGTTAAAACACGCCGCGATTCCAAAATGGGTTTGTCATTCATTAACCTGCATGATGGTTCCTGTTTCGCGCCTATTCAGCTTGTTGTCACGGATCAGGTGGACAACTACCAGCAGGAGATACTTAAATTAACCTCAGGCTGTGCTATTACGGCAACCGGTAAACTGGTTGCCTCGCAGGGAAAAGGCCAAAGTTTTGAAATTCAGGTTGAAAATCTCACGGTGGCAGGCTGGGTTGAAAATCCCGAAAGCTATCCGATACAGGCAAAACGCCATACCATGGAGTTTTTACGTGACGTGGCTCATCTCAGACCGCGCACCAACACCATCAGCGCCGTAACCCGTATCCGTCATTGCCTGTCACAGGCTGTTCATCGCTTTTTTCACGAACGTGGTTTTTTCTGGATACACACACCGATTATTACCGCCAGCGACTGCGAAGGCGCCGGTGAAATGTTTCGGGTCAGCACCCTGGATCTGCTTCATTTACCGAAAACACCGCAGGGATTGATTGATTTTTCCCAGGACTTTTTTGGCCGTGAAACGTTTCTGACTGTTTCCGGACAATTAAATGTGGAAGCCTATTGTCTGGCCATGTCCAAAGTCTATACGTTCGGCCCCACATTTCGCGCCGAAAATTCCAATACCAGTCGACATCTGGCTGAGTTCTGGATGATCGAGCCTGAAATCGCCTTTGCTGATCTGAACGACATCTGCACCCTGAGCCAGGAGATGTTGCGTTATCTCTGCCGGGCTGTTCTTGACGAGCGACAGGACGATATGAACTTTTTTAATCAATTTGTCGCCCCAGGCTGCATTGAAAGGCTGGAGCATATTATTGAATCCGATTTTGAAATCATGTCCTACACCGATGCTATCAACGCGTTGGCCAAGGTAGACAAACCCTTCGAATTCCCTGTGAGCTGGGGTCTTGATTTACAATCCGAACACGAACGTTATCTGGCCGAGGAGTTATGCAAAAAACCGGTTATTCTTACAGATTATCCCAAGGATATTAAAGGATTTTACATGCGTCTTAATGACGATGAGCGTACGGTAGCCGCCATGGATGTCCTTGCCCCGGGCATTGGTGAAATAATCGGAGGCAGTCAGCGTGAGGAACGCCTGGACGTACTGGACAGACGAATGGAGGATTGCAACCTGGATCCAGCCTACTATCAATGGTATCGAGACTTACGCCGCTACGGCAGCGTCCCGCACGCCGGCTATGGATTGGGGTTTGAACGTCTGGTCAGTTACATCACCGGTGTTGGCAACGTGCGAGATGTCATACCGTTCCCGCGCACACCGGGTCACGCCGATTATTGAAAATTCTTATAAACCAGAGGTAAGGTGAACAAAATTTTCCTGACACAATTTTTGTAGCCCGTAAGAAGGTCTGTGGCCGTATTGCGGGTTTTATGTTCCAATATTGTGGCAGGAAAACAGGCGAGTGCCCGGTTGGGCGTTTTCCCGCATTACGGCTTTGCCTTCATGACGGGCTACAAAAAGGGACAAATCCCCCCCTTTTGCAGCCTTAAATAGTTTTTTCACGGAACCTAAATGTCATGGCGCACAGACAGCAGATTTCTCATTCTCATGGCAAGTTTTTAATGTTTCTCGCCGCATGTCCGCCCCGTTAAAAAAACGCAACAAGTTCGTGCCATGTATACCAAGATCGACAACCTCTCTTTGTAACTCAGGAAATCGGGCCTTCAGAATACTTCTGATGGCCGGATGGACAGGTTTGTCGGGATCAGGAAGCTGCCCATTTAATAGTGAACTCCTTTCTTTTAAATCTGACATTGGCATAACCTCTCTCCTCTTTTTTCAAACCGTTGAATACTTTCATGTCCGAATTGATTTATTCCTCATCACGTTCTGAAAACACAGCACCATCTCTTATGGTGTATATTTTATCCATTTTAGAAGCCAGTTCCCGGTCGTGAGTCACGATCACGAGAGATGTATTTAATTGTTCATTCAAACTCAACATTAAATCAAATACTTTCATGGCCGTCGTATGATCGAGATTTCCGGTCGGTTCATCGGCCAGCACACACTGTGGTTGATGGACTAATGCCCGCGCAATAGCGACACGCTGCCTCTCCCCGCCGGATAACTGCGAAGGTTTGTGAGAGGCTCGCTTGCCAAGCCCCACTTTCTCCAGCATGCTGTACGCTTGTTTTTGAGCATCAGGTACGGAATATTCGGCCAGTAAAAGAGGCATGGCAACATTTTCCAGCGCACTGAACTCGGGTAATAAATGGTGGAACTGATAAACAAAACCAAGATTCCGGTTACGAAGCCGGCAGCGTTTTTTTTCCGAAACGGCTTGCCAGTCCACACCTTGAATCAGCAACTTTCCTTCACTGGGTTTATCAAGTCCGCCTAAAAGATGCAGTAAGGTACTCTTTCCGGATCCGGACGCACCGACAATAGCGATTCGATCCCCTTTATTAATGGCAAATTGAATCTTGTTCAATACCGAAATGCTTGACGTACCATCGTGATAGGATTTACTGACATCCTGACATTCCAAAATCACGTTACTCATAATGCAGTGCCTCCGCAATGACGGTTTTCGACGCACGTAACGCGGGGTAAATAGTCGCAATAAAGCTCATTAATACAGCCAGAATACATACTTTTACCAGGTCACTCCACAATATTTTCGAGGGAAGATAGTCCACAAAATAAATGCTGGAAGACAGGAGCTGGACATTAAAAAAGGACTGTAAATGATTCACTATGGCCGTGGCATTGCTGGCTAACAACAGTCCACCGATCAAACCCAGCAAGGTTCCGATGACACCAACCAGCAATCCCTGCAACATAAAAATTTTAAGGACCATAGCAGGCGTCGCACCGATGGTTCTTAATATGGCAATTTCCGCCTGTTTATCATTGACAACCATCACCAGTGAGGAAACCAGATTAAATGCCGCCACGGCTATGATGAGCATTAAAATTAAAAACATCATGGTTTTTTCCATTTTAACCGCCTGAAAAAACGCTCCGAACTGGTTAGTCCAGTTTCCAACCAGGTATTCGCCGCCCAGTTTGTTATTGATGTAATCCGACAATTCCGGCGCCTTGTAGATATCGGCTATTTTTAATTTCAAACCACTGATGTCATCACCAAGCTGAAATAATTTCTGGGCATCCCTCAGATTGATAAAAGCGAGTTTGGTATCAAAATTAAAACCGGTTCCCGCCGAGAACACGCCTGCTACCGTGAAACGTTTAAAACGGGGGATCATTCCCGCCGGCGTCACAGTTGCCTGGGGAATCATGATAGTAACCTTGTCTCCAATCATAACCCCGAGACTATCTGCAAGCCCCTTCCCAAGAATCACACCAAAATTCTGCAAATCGGCCATATTGCCGGCCAGCAACTTTTCCTTAAGATGGGAAACGTTTTCTTCCTGCTCCGGTAAAATACCGGTCAGTACAATAGGCAAGACCTGACCGTCATGGGTCAACAAGCCCTGACCACCTACGTAAGGTGCAACCGCATTCACACCCTTGAATGCCGCAAGCTCTTTTTCCAGATCTTTCCAGTGAGCAATTCTGTCGTCTTGTCCACTTATCGTAATTTCAGGTGCCATACCAAAAAAACGCTTGTGTATTTCCTCGTCAAAACCGTTCATAACCGATAAAACAGTTATCAAAACCGTAACGCCAAGCGCAATACCCAGCATGGAACTGAAAGAAATAAACGATACAAAATGATTTCTGGTTTTCGCGCGCGTATAGCGCAACCCGATGTATAGGGCTAGTGGCTTAAACATAGCTATTAAATTTTTGCTAAAAATCTATTGTAGTTAAAAAGCCGTCACCATGATATAGGTATTGCGTGATCTTTAGGAAATGGCAAGAACATGATAGCCCTCCTCGTTTATTTTTGAGTGTGGACAAACACACCCTCCCAGTCACCGGGGGGCGGGTGCTTGCCAAACGTATCGATGCGTGCCAGGTATAAATCATATAAATAGACTCGGGAATTACGCCGTTTTAACGCTTGAAATTTTCTTTTTGAGGCCGCCCACCGACGGGCATAATAATCCTGCAAGGCGCTTTCATAATCTCTAACTTCGGTTACCAGATTCGCAGAGACGTCCTGAATCAATCCAAGAGGTTCATAGATGGTTAATGGTGTTGTTTTTCCTTTAACAATCACTTTATCCACGGTTCGCCAGAGAAACGCATCTTGACCGAAGCGGGTTTTATCACTGGTCAGGATGCTTGCCTGATAAAATTTTGTCAGGCCTTCCAGTCGCGAACCCAGATTAACCGTGTCACCAAGCACCGTATAGGCGCGGCGAAATCTGGATCCCATGTCACCAACATTCATCGGTCCTGTCGCAAGGCCGATACCCGTATTTATCTCAGGCAGGTTTTTCCGTGTCAGAGTCGCGTTAATGTCCGGTAAATGCTTGACAATAGATAACGCCGCGCCTATAGCATGAAACGCATGATCATCATCCATCATGGGCGCTCCCCAGAAAGCGATGATCATGTCGCCCACGTATTTATCAATAGTGCCTTGAAATTTAAAAATAATTTCCGTCATAACCGTAAAAATTTCATTGAGAAAACGTTTGACGTCTGATGCATCCATGCCTTCACTAAGGGTGGTAAAATTACGAATATCGGAAAATAACACGGTCATTTCCCGCAGCTGCCCTTCCATCGTATATTGTTCAGGCGATTCAATCAGAGCCTTGACATAATCTCCTGGAACATACTGGCCAAATAACTGGCTTATTTTTCTTTTTTGGCGTTTTTCCAGAACAAATGAATAACTATAATTAATCAGTGACTGTGCGATAACAAGAATCAATAACCCCCCTGCCGGCATATAAATATTCCGATAGACAAACAAGGCAACGATTACGCCTGTAATACCAAGAATAGCAATCACCGTCAAAAGTAGCAGGAACATTATATTTAAAAACGGCAGCATCAGAGCCAGTACGATACCGAAGAGCAAATAGCTGAACCAGCCTCCGAAGCGGTGCCAGTCGTATTGGGAGGTCACCTGCCCTTCCGTAATACCTTTAATCATATTTCCAACCATTTCAATACCGGGGAATAACTGAGAAATCGGTGACGGATGTCGGTCGGAAAGCAGCATCATGGATGATCCGAGTATGGCGATAGCCCCTTCCAGTTCCTCGTTTTTGATTTTTCCCCGCAAAACATCCGTTGCGGAATGATAATCAAGCGAACCGGTAGGCCCCCAGAATGGCATCAATATTCGTCCCCGGGCATCCGTTGGTATAAATGTTCCGTCAATGTTGATACCGTATAATGTGGAAACGCCGCCGACTTTATGAGTCATCAAAGTGGTCTTTTCAGCCAGAAGATAACTCATGGAGGCTGCCAGAGCGAGATTAGGATATAACCGGTCATTGTATCGCGCTATGAGAATACCATGACGAATGACGCCATCCGAGTCGGGAAAATTGGTCACAAAACCGCCTTTTGATGTGGCTTCGGCATATACTTCCGGATCACCCTTATATCCCGTAAAGGTATGAATCTTCGGATTGTCTGATTTCAGAAACTGCCCTTGCTCGTTTAACAACGGTTGCGGCAGGAACCCGGAATGAACATTTTGTTGATTATCAAATAAAAAACCCAACACCACATCGTGATCTCGCATGGCGCGGGACAGCTTCAAATCATTATCGACCTGAGGCGCTATTTCATCCAGTATTTCCGGCAAACGCCTGGTGATATCGGATGTACGCAACGTGATCCCGGGAAGCTTGTTTTTCAATCTGATCGCGCAATTGATATCCTTTTCAGCCATAATCATGTCAAAGGCGGTAACTACAACACCAGCCTGTTTTAATTTGGTAAGCAAAATAGCCATTTTGTCTCTTGGCCAGGGCCATTTCCCTTCACGATTTATTGATTTTTCATCAATATCGATAATCACTATCCGTACATTCCGATTGACATGACGCAGGTTCAGGCTGATCATTTTGTCATAAATCAGATTGTTTAATTGCTGGATCAATCGACTGACTACAGGAATGGTGGTCATCGTTGCGGAAAAAACCAAAAGGGTAAGAAACACCCCCAGTCCGGCTGGGATCGACCTGTCCCTTAACCGTCTGAATAAGGCGTTTCGTGTCATTCCTGGCAAGATGCTAGCTCATTTTATATTTCAGTTTTATCAGAGTGAGGTTATTGGTATAACTTCCCCCTGCGCTATAATATTTCTGTTCCAGACGAACATACAACGACTTGTATTTAAGCTGGACACCGCCCCCTACCCGAAATCCATCCTTGTTCAAACTGAGTTGCGGCAAGGCACCGTTAACAGGCGTGATTATTATTTGCCGATCATTGGCAAAACGAGCCACCTGAATCAAGCCGCCATTCACAAAAGGGACAATACCTTCCTTCCATTTATAATCCAGTTCCAGATTTTCCATAATCCAGGTTACATTGGTTCTTTGCGGCGCCACGTTGCCCGGTGGAAAAGGATCCTGGAATTTGAAGGTATAATTGCCTGAGTTGGTACTGCTGTAGAGAACTCGCGCATTGGCGGTTATTAAAAACGTTTTGACAGATTTGCTGTAAATGGCTGCGAGGCTCGCAAACCAGGTGCTGTTACGGCTATGAGCCGTCCCGAACAGATTAACACCATTCGATAATGTAGTATCCATCTGATAGTTTTGTTTGTTGATCCCGTAGGCGCCGGAAATATCAAGAAACAGGTTGGAGTTAAACGACTTCAGGACATGTCCCAGAAGGGTCTGGTTATGAATCGACTGTCTCAAAGCTGTAGGGTTATTGCCCGTGACAAAAAATTGCGACGACGCATAAGTATCCACATTGAATATATACAACCCCGTCAGCACATTTTTTTTCTTAAACCAGACATAATTTCCACCAATACCATACTGATTGGCATGGCCATGAAAACGATTGAAATTGTTGCCCGACGTTGAATCAAATTTAAAATTGAGGTAGCTGTATAACAATTCCGGGGTTAATCTCTCCAGCGTTTCGGAGGATCGTTTTTTTATGAAAGCAGTTTGAGACGTGGTTTGCTTTTCCCGCTTGGTAACCACGCTGCTTCCAAAAACCATTGATATGGTACATAAAGACATACCTATAACCATGGCGGTTTTAATTCTCATCAACTGCCTGCTCCCTGTTCACGATTATTGACACAAAACAGTCGCCTTAAACTCCGCAACTCAATTCGATCTCAACCAGCGTATCCATCGCAGGCACTATATCTTCAGCTTGTATGGATGTGCCGCTTTCAATGGCTACGTTGGCAGCCTGGCTAACATCCAGACTTGTAGCGGCGACATCGAGATTGTCCAGATCATTTACGTTCACTTCGGTATTCAAGTCAACTCCTGCTCCCGATGTGTCATCAACCCGCCCCTCGAGTGGAAACGGTGCTTCACTGATACCCGCTGCGGTAATAAGAAATCCGGCGCCAATATCCAACGTTTTGCCATTTGCCTGAATCGTTCCCTCGTTGACCAGCACGTACGTGGCTTTAGAGTTTGGCGTGTAAACATTGTAATCGGTTCCAAGTATGGCCAGAGCCACAACAGGAGTCTTTAATATTTCCTTCTTTTTTCCCGAGGTTTTCGAATGAATTTTACCGGAGGTCAATTCCGATTTGATTTGGATATCATGCTGATTGCCGGAATAGGCAAGTATTTTATAAACGGAATTTTCACCTAAGGTGACCAAAGTGCCGTTAGCATATTTTATTTTGGCAACCGCCTGACCGGACGTTACTATCGTGTCACCATTTTGCAAGGACGCTCCCCGGGAGATGTTACTCTCAACACTACCTCGCTTGACTTTCACGGTATGAGAAGTAAACAGTACGGTGGCAACCGATTGCGAAAAAACATGGCCGGTTAAAAAAAGACAACAAATAAAAATCAGCTTATTCACATTCGTCCTTAATTTTTTATCTGAAATCATCCGTTACCTGTATATAAACATAGGCTGTGACAGTATTTGTTCCCTTGACTGGAACAAGTTCGGCAGAGTGGAGTACATCATCCGACGAGGTGAATGTCAGGGTACAGGTGCTTCCCGGAGCCAGCATGGTACATGCGCTGGCGTCTTGTGAAATATCAATCCAACCGGAAGGCAACGTGGCCATAATATTTTTGGCAACAACGCTTGTTGATTTGTTTGTCACGAGCAGGATTTCGCTTCCAAACTTGAATATGGTTACCGTACAAGGTTCCAAGGTTCCGGAGCAGGGTTTATAAAAACCTTTTTTACCGGATTGTACGCTTATCTCCAGAACTGCTTTTTCACCGGCGGCATTCAGGGGAAGTACGCCCATAAAACCGAACAAAAAGACCGAACATAAAACAATATGGTATTTTTTCATAAAACTATCCCTGAATTACATCATGAATGGCCCGCTTACACTTTTCCCGGAGGCCAACCTTGAAAAATAATACTATTGAACTTGCTTAATAGCAAAACCTGCCATAAAAATATGGGATCCGAAATGTTATAGAGGATTTGATGCACGATATTCAGAAAGAAAGGATTATCAAGCGTTTTCTGCAAGAAATCAGCACATATCCGCCGTTCTCTTTCAGTGGCCATCCATTAAAAAAATTATCTCTATACAAAGAACTGGCACAATGTCTTGATGCTTTAGAGTCCACATACGGCGATTTGCTTGATTTTACCAAAGCAGAAGAGTACCAGGAACAATGGGATATTCTGGTCGACGTGCTTCAGGCCGGATTGAACAAGACAGCAGACTCCCCTCACTCTCTTTGGGCTGTCGATATCCAATTAATGCACCGGCAAGCAGAAATGTGGCGGGATCATTTCATCCTGAATGCCTTGCCTCAACCCGATTATTACCATCGCAAGACTTATTATGAAGCTGAAATACAAAGCGGTGATATCAACTTGCTTATTGAAAAAAGCCGACAAACAATGATACCGATAATCCGGAGTTTTCTTCCGGAAGAATCAACGTTTGATCCGGCCAATCACCAGGATGTGGAGGGGGTGATTTGTGCTTTAAAAGAGCAACGGGAAGCCACCGTTCCCAACAGCCCGGAAGCCGTGACTCTGCAAAACCAGTTAACCCTTATGGAAGATCTTGACAAAATCAATCAATTAACCGCCATTTCCATTCCAGCCGAACCCGCGGGCCACCTTCTTTATTGTACGTTGACTGAAAATGCCGGGGGTATTACGAGGAAAATATCCTTGATAAGTCTCGCTTCCCTACATAAACAGCTGAATAAATTACATAACACCAAACTCAAAACACCGGAAGATTATATTCAGGAGAGAAAAAACTACCGGCTCGGCATCGAAGCCATTTTAAAATTGCCCAAGCATGGTGATATCAAGGAGGTGCAACGAGAGGCTCTGGCCCTTAATTTTTCCAGAATACTGGGCCTTGACACAACACGCTCATCTATCATAACGCACGATGGTAACCCTGCGTTATTCATACCTTTTGATGATATCAAACTCCTTAACGAGTTTGCCAAGGGTAAAACATACAAAACCGGGCTTGGTTTTTTTTACTCACAAACGTATGAAAATTATTCCACAATTAACCCTGTGGGTTCCGGTTTACAATTTAATATGTTCATCGATGATTTTGGTCACTCGCTCGGTTTGTTTTATCTTTGCAGCGATACCGATGGCATCGGCGGATATATCCAGAATAAAGGACTGAAAAACAGCCGTTCCCTTTTTATTTTTGATCAGGTTGTGATGCCGAAAAATAAATTAGGGCTGGATTCGCGTCTGAGCTTGCAACCTGTAGAATTTATCATGATGCACACCCGTCACGGGCAAGGCAGAAACCGTTCTTTAATAGAGGATTCTTCCATGGCAAGCAAATTTGATAGCCTGATGGATTTATTGTCGCAAGAAAACAGATTATGTAAATACGTAATTCGCACTGCCAATCTCCATCAACGCCGAATTGAATGGCTCGAAAAAGAGCTTGAAAACGCCTCCTCTCCCGAAGAAAACAGGCGTATTCTTGAGGAATTAACACAAATCCGTGAGCTAAAAGAAGACGCCCTGATAATCAAGAACGTCATTCAGGAAAGAATAAAAAAAATTCCCGCCATTTTTCCCCAGCATGATGATCAAATTGATCGGATTGAAATCTTAAAAACACTGATTCTTGAGAAATTACTGCATAATCCGATCCTGTTCACCGATACTGGCAGACCCTACAAGCATCCGTGGACTTATCGCCACAATAACTCAGTCACGGAGATAGAAAAAAAGCCGGAAGATCAGGTTTTTCTTATTACTTTCAACTATACAATTAATCCGCAAATGGTTGAATTTCTTAAGCGGAAAGGAAGCCACTCCATTCGATTATCGTCTTACAGATCACTGGAAATCAGTTACGACGACCTGTTGGCATTGACTGAGACTATACTGTATCCCGAAATGGAGGCGACTCTTCAATACGATCAAAATTACCTGGATCAGGAGGATCTGCGTCAGATCAGCGAAGCTTACAACGGATATAATAATAAAATGATTATTGAAGCCATTGACCGTTATCTTGAAATCATGGCAGACGATACAAGTCCGATTAATGAAAAAACAGACATGATAACCGGGACTCTATCCACAATAAAAGATCATCTGAACACCTCGAAAAATAAAGGGTTTGCCTCTCATGTATTAAAAAAACTTCATTTTGATATTCAATTACGACTGCAACGAATGATTCCTCCGGAGAGCATGCCTGAACAATTAAATTCCTCGTTTACCGCCGCACTCAAACTAGACCGTATAGCTGAGTTCAACGAGGTTCTGATATATGCCATTATGACTGGACAATGGGACTCGAAAACCTTTCTCTCATTTCTTAAAAACTGCATGACAATATCTGCCGGGGCGACCAACCATGATGAAGCACTGCAAAAAAGTCAGGAAATTGCCGATCTTGCGGAGAAAACTGTTCTACAATTTAATCAAACACTATTGTTACAATTGATAAAAAAGAACAAAGAAGCAAAACTCATTGACAAAAATAATGAACTTGGCAAAAGTACAAGCGAGCACATTGGTACAGGGACATTGTTTCCGGAAGAAGGAACACTCAAAATAACATCGATATTCCTGAAAGGATGTCAGGTTCTGTGCACAGAACCTGGGGATTTAAGTGAAAAAGGGATTAATCACTTTAAAAATGGACTTTAGGAGTCATTATGCCAGTACATGAAAGACGTCAACATTTTCGCATAGATGATCAAATCTATTTTGATTATAAGGTATTACAACAGGGAAGTTTTCGTTCCGATAAATCCGTTGCCGAGGAACTACTTGGCCATAATGGCCAACGTTATCTTGAAACCACCCAGTATTTTCAGAGCCTTGATTATGAGTTATCCGAACTCACTCAATCGCTTGCTCTGGAGGAACCCTCTCTGGCTCATTATCTGAATTTGCTTAACGCCAAAATAGATCATCTTGCTCATCATCTTCTGGTGGGAGAAAAAATTCATATCCGCAAGGTCAATATCAGCCTGGGAGGCATGGCGTTTAAAACAAACGAGCGGATCAAGGAAAAAACACCCATAAAACTGGTTATCTATACCAAACCAAAAATGGTTCCCATCATTGTCGATGCCATTGTTGTGTATAGCCAGTTTGTCAATGAAAACCACTATCGTACTGCCGTTCAATTTGAACCGTTAACCAATGAGCAGGAACAATTGCTATCCCAGCACATTATGCTGGCCCAGGTAAAATGCCGGGCGGATTAGGGCGTGTCCTCATCCGGGGTTTCACAGCGAAAATTGAGACAATTAACCTGGATTTGCAGTCGTAATACATTTTGTTCACGGAACATGATATTGCTCCGGTGTGGACAATAGCCCATAATCGACACACCGTTACGTTTTAATTACCGGAACAACATTATGTCAAGACAAATCTTTTGTACAAAATTACAAGCCGAAGCGGAAGGACTCGATGCTCCTCCTTTTCCGGGCGAACTCGGGGAAAAAATTTACCAGCAAATATCAAAACAAGCATGGAAAATGTGGCTTGCACATCAAACCATGCTTATTAACGAATACAGACTGAGTCTGATTGATCCCAAGGCCCGCGAATTCCTGACCGATGAAATGCAAAAATTTTTCTTCAGTGACGGCTCTGAAAAACCCTCCGGTTATACTCCCGCACAGTAAGGTAAAACCATGTTTCATGAACTACTACAGCTCAGTAAAGAAGTTTCCACCGCATTACAAAATCAGAAAGCCGTTGTTGTCCTGGAATCCACCATTATATCTCATGGTATGCCCTACCCTGATAATCTGACGACAGCGCGTCTGATTGAACAACTCGTCAGAGAACAGGGCGCAACTCCGGCGACAATCGCTCTTTATCAGGGAAAAATTCATATCGGCATTGACGACCGGATTATGGAAGAACTGGCCAGTCCAAAAGTCATGAAGGCATCGCGCCGCGATATCGCTTACGCACTAAGCCGCAAAATAACTGCAAGCACTACCGTGGCTGCCACCATGTTTTGTGCTCATCAGGCCGGATTACCAATTTTTGTAACGGGAGGAATTGGCGGTGTACACCCCCAATTCGCCGATAACCTGGACATTTCAGCCGATCTCATCGAATTATCCACTACCCCGGTAACTGTAGTGTGTTCCGGCGCCAAATCCATACTTGATTTGCCAAAAACACTGGAAATGCTGGAAACACATGGTGTCGCCGTTATCGGCTATGGTACCGATGAGTTCCCCGCCTTTTATACTCATTCCAGCGGTATTCCATTGGTACACCGACTGGACGACCCGAAAGACATTGCTGCACTGATGCACGTCCAACACAGCCTGTCTATCAATAATGGCATAGTCATCGCCAACCCCATCACCAAAAGCGCCGAAATTCCTGATTATGAAATCAAACCCATCATTGAGCAGGCGAATCAGGAAGCCAGGCATATCAAAGGCAAAGCCATCACACCATTTCTTCTACAACGGATTTCCGAGTTAACGGCCGGACAAAGCCTGAAAGCAAATATTGAATTAATTAAAAATAACGCCATACTGGGAGCCAGGATAGCAATCGCCTACCAAAATCAATTTTTAGAAAAAAAATAATAATCCCTACTTGACTCAAAATCATTCTCGGAGTTTAATAGCAACCTCTTGTGGCCAGATAGCTCAGTCGGTAGAGCAAAGGACTGAAAATCCTTGTGTCGGTGGTTCGATTCCACCTCTGGCCACCATAAGAATCAATAAGTTACAATCGATTTTCGCAAAATATCAAAAACCACTTGCGTGACTTTTTCGGGCTCATCCCCAAATCCGGGGGCACAAATCAAGAACACAAAACTTTAACCCTTAACCTGTAATTTTCAAAATTTCTAAATCCATAAGCACGACGTTGAATGAGCTTCATCTTACGATGAAACCCTTCCGTAATGCCGTTGTTTTTAGTAAACCGCCACATTCTAACCACTTCATCCCGCCATTGGTATAATGTTTTACCTAGAGTTTTTAGTGAGTCAAAAGGACTTTCCTTCAGACTGGCAACGAGTTTAAGAAAGAGGGGTATTAAACGCATACACTGCTTTGCGGTACGATGTTTTCGCATGAGTAATCGATGTAATCGCTGTTTAAAGTAATAAATAGCAGCAATGACAGGTTGTTGTTGCAAATAACGTTCTCGTCTATTGAGTCGCTTTACCGTGAGATTATTGGGATTGGTTCTCAATGCGGCCAAGAGACCTCTCTGATATTTCATTTCAGGGTCAATCTGCTGATAAGTCTGCAAACAGAATTGATTCAATAAACGAATCACATGAAAGCGGTCGGCCACAATCATCGCATTGGGAAAGTAACGCCTGATTAACTTGCGATAACTGGAACTTAAATCAATACAGACTACCTGTACCTTATCTTTTCCTTCTAACGAATTTAGATAGCCTTCTAAATCCTTTTCGGAGCGCCCCTCAACCACATCAAATATTTTATGTTTGGCCAAGTCACAAAAAGTTGTGGCATAACCTACTTTCCTATTGAATGAATGCTCATCCAGGCCAAGAACTCTGGGGCAAAGACGGTTTAATATCTTTTTATGACGAAGCTCATAACCGTAATGATACCAGCGTTCTACAGTTGATTTACCCAGCTTTAAATCACGAGCCAAATCCTTTTGACTCACTCCTTTGCTGTGGTAGTGAAACACCTGTTTACGCAAACTCTCGCTGGCTCTTTGATACTTCCCTATCCCCGGAAAACGCTGATTAAAATAGCGACCACAAGCAGGACAATAATACTTATGAGCCTTGATACACAAGTAACTGCGACGCAATCCAATCGACTCATGGCGTATGCGCCTTATGAAAGTATCTTTTTTACGTAACTTTTTATTACCACAATGAATACAGCGCACAACGCAACGATAACTCACTTCAATATAAACAGGATTCTCTCCACTCACCTTTTTAATAGAATATCCCGGTAAATTTAGGATACAATCTTTCTTGGGCATTTTAATCTTCCTTTTGACCGTCAAATCAAAGGGTTAGTCTATACTAACTCGATTAAAATGCCCCCTTTGTTGGGGGAGAGCCTTCTCTTTTAGATCCAATCAATAAAGAGGCGCCAAATGAGGAAATTGAATTGCTGTTTAAGGATGAGTTTCTTAAGGAAGGAGGTGCTGCAACAATTGCTTATGCAAAATTACAGTTTACACATATGAGCCAATTTGAACGACAGGAACTACGGAAGGCCTTATTAAAGTGCTGTGAGCTTGATACACTAGCCATGGTCATGATTGTCGAAGCTTGGTTTAATATATTGGAAAATAACTTCCTAAAAACTAAGATACGCCACTGACAACCAATAACAATTTCAAAACCAATAAGCCAATACAGAGATTTAACTTAAAGTTAATCTTTTTGAACCATATCATATAATCATTGGACTTTAAGGCAGCGGCAAATTTCGCTTGGATTAAATGTTCATAATCACAATTTCCGGTCAAAGATTGCGTATCGGTCTGTACTTGTTTAGACATTTTATTATTCCATAAAATATATCATGGGTATACAGTATACCTGACGGAAAATAGGACTTAAAGTGACCATGCAGTAAAAGATTATGATCCATCATCAACGAATCCTTATATAATCATTAAAATTACAAGTGATTTTTCCAATAAAGAAGATGCAATGAAATGGCATAGTTCGATCACACAGTTATATAAACAAAATAATATGGAGTTGGAAGAATGTATGACTGATTATAATATAATCTTTAAACAAAATAATTCGGGATGGACGCTTACTTTCTCACACCTATTCAATGTAAAAGGAATAGAAGCCATGCAAAAATTGCTTGCCGAAAGTTCAGAAATAGCTACTCTAAAATAAGATGAATTAAAGTAAATCACCTTATGAATCCATTCTTGGATTCATACCAATAAAATTGTCAATCATTACCCTTGCTATACTTTTTGACGAAGAAGGCATTCCTGGTAAGTTATTTATGTCATACCAACCCGCTTCTTTAATTTCCACATCATCAATAACAATTTCACCAGAGTCATAATCTGCCTCAAACGCTATCATTAATGAGTCTGGAAATGGCCAAGGTTGGGAACCAAAATATTGAATATTCTTTACTTTAATCCCAACTTCCTCCAGCACTTCCCGATGAACAGACTCTTCAAGCGTTTCTCCTGGAGAAACAAAGCCTGCAATAAGTCCATATACACCTTCTGCAAAATGCTCTCCTCTAGCCATAAGAATCTTGGATTGGTTCTTTATTAGAACAATAATGGATGGTGATATTCTAGGATAAAAAACAAAATTGCAAGATTTGCAATGAGCCTCTAATAAAGCTGATATTTGCAATGTTTCCTTGCCACAAATCCCACAATATTTATGGTTTTTATACCAATCAAGGATTTGAGTACTTCTAACAATTAGTGAAAAACAATCATCTTCGAATTGATCAAGTGCTCTTTTAATTGGAACAAAAGTTAAGCCATCATCTTGCTCATATCCCAATGTTATTTCAGCGCAATAACTTTTACATCCATTAAATGAACCCAACTCATGTAAACAAGTTATTTTATCTTTGTATTCACTAATATCCTTAAAAAATGGTAATTGATATTTCCCATTTCTATTAACCATCAAAATGGTTCTATTTTGAACAACAAATATATTTGATTCATCTAAATTTTTATATTGTAAATCATCAAATTTCATCATTTCACATACAAAGACAAAAAGTATTAGAAAGCCATTATTAATGGATCATTTAATCTTGATATTGTAAATATCAAGATATTTTGGGCAATCATCTCACTTAAGCAAATTTCTTTCAATCCATTGACCAGCAAATCGCAACGGCAATGGTTGCTACAGGCAGTGAAGCAGGTTCCTGAAGGGCAATCCCTCATTCCCAAAGAGAAGTCCTATAAAAACCATTTAACCCGATACCATGAAATCATTGCCAAAATCGGCTTAAGCAAATACCATGGTCTGCGCCATGCCTATGCCCAGCGCTGGTATTATGACATTACAAAATCCCATGATAAAACAGGCCAAGGTCTTGTATGCCCCATTCAAGGACAGGACGGCAAGGGAGCTGATAAGTCAGGAGCTTGGGCATTCGAGATTGAGTATTACCAGGCTGTAAATTAGTAGTATAATCAGCTAAAACCAGGATTATTGAGCGTACCCGAGTATTTTGATAAGGAAACAGGGTGAATTCCAAAAAGCTTGAAAATTTTCCTGGTTTGTCAACTCATAGAGATTTAATGACAAGCACCTTGATGCGGAATGATTGGCATTTTGATGTTTCCAAGGTTTAAATTATGAAGTTTTATTCCAATCATGCTTTAAAAGCAATGCAATACAAATCGTTAGGAGATCAGGTTTCACGCAAAATTTCTGCCTGGATTTTTATTCTGGTTGTTTTGGTTATCACTGCAATTTTTTCTATTTCATTCTTTTTATCTCGTCAGATGTTTGACCAACAAGTCAGTATTTGGAATAAAATCGCTCCTGAACAAGCGTTAATTAGCTTGATGGATTCTGATTCGTTTTCGATTAATAGAGAAATAAATTTTCTGAAGTCCACTGGTTTGTTTTCCTCCTTCCTTATAACAGATAACAGGAAAAACATAATTGCTCATTTCGGCAACAATAGCATAGAAAATATTAAATTAATCCCTATAAAGGATAATGCGAAAATTGTATGGGGATATTATTATTTCAAACCGGATTTTTATCGCTACATCTCTGCTTTTTTAATTGCGGGAATAATATTTTTAATAATTATCAGCCTTGTGTATTTTGTAATAAAGTGGAGGATAAAGATAGGGCTGGATTCAGAGTTCTCTCGTTTTCATAATTTTCTTTATGAAATTGAAAAATTAACAGAGAAATTGCATGACTACAGTTCTGAAGATGGAAAAACAGAACTTCCATTAAAATCATCTGAGAATAACGAGCAAATTATAATTAACAGGGCAATTAACCGTTTACTTGAGGAAATAAATCAAGCCCATCGCTCTTTGCGAGCTGCCATTGTTGCCAGTGAGCAGAGAAAATTTCAAGAAGAACTCACCAAGACAGCCCTTCAGGTAGTCCATGATATTGGCTCACCAATTGCAATACTTGAAATTATTCAATCTACCACATCAGGAATACCTGAGCAAAACAGAACGCTTTTGAAAAATGCCATAGAAAGAATTCGTGATATATCCAATACACTGCTTAAAAAAGCAAGACACGATTTTTCTGATAATATTGATGTGGCGCAATCTCAACAGATGGCCATATCCATAATAGAGCAAGTGATTAGTGAAAAACGAGTACAGTTCAAGGAAAAGGCAACCATCAATTTTAATACCGGAAAAGACGCTCATAACATATTCTTTTTCGTTAATTCTTCGGAATTAAGCAGAGTTATATCCAATTTAATAAATAATGCCGTAGAAGCAATACAGGATGATAACCGCATCACGGTATCTTTATCTGATTTGGGTGATGAAGCGTTGATTCGAATTCAGGATTATGGCAAAGGGATTCCACAACACATTTTAAGCAAATTAGGGACACTTGGTGGCTCATTTGGAAAAATTCAGGGTACAGGAGTTGGGTTAAATCACGCCATAAGTACGATAAAAAAATTCGACGGCAGGTTGGAAATAGACTCGCACGAAGGACAAGGGACGATAGTACAAATATATCTCCCAAAGTCTGAACCTTCATTATGGTTTGCATCAGAAATTAAGATTTCAGATGCGCAGATGGTGGTTATAATTGATGATGATGAAGGAATACATACTTTATGGGAGAACAAGTTTAAAACGTTTCAGAATGAGAACAAAATTACAGTGGATTTGTTACATTTCTATTCACCGAATGATGTCATTCAATGGAAAGATAATTTTTCTGTCAGGAACTCGATTTTATATTTATGTGATTATGAGTTTGTTGATTCCGAGTTAAATGGGATTGAACTTATAAAAAAAATGAAATTAAATAAGGACGCATTTTTGGTGACTAGCCGCTTAGTTAATGATGTGATTTCTCATTGTGAGTCGGAAAAAATTAAATTGTTACCCAAAAATATAGCTCATATGTTCCCAATTGTAGCATTTAATGGAAGTGCATTATGAAGAACGATTCTATAGAAAAAAAGGATGTTTATTTATTGTTGAAGTTAGCCATGCCTTTTGCATTGATAGGACTGGTTAGAGCATCTGTATGGTTTTTTGAAACTTTATTTTTGGCTCAACTTGGGGAGAAAATATTAGCAGCAGGTGCATTAGTGAGTTGGTTTTTTGCGACACTTGCAGTTATTCTTTTTGGGACACTTAGCGCCATTAATATTTTAATAGCACACAAGCATGGAGAAAATGACAGGGAAAGTATCGCACTGATTGCAAGAGATGGTATTTTTTTAGCACTATTATTGTCAGCTCCTGCATTTGCACTGCTATGGAATATGCCCTCGATTTTTTTACTCCTTGGCCAATCCCCAGAAATTGTTGCAATCTCGCAATTATATTTGCACGCCTTGGCATGGGGAATTCTCCCAAATCTCGTTATGGTTGCTTGCTTGGGAGTTTTTATAGGCATTGGGCAAACGAGAATCGCATTAACTTTTTCAGTAATATCTGTCGCTCTTAGTATCGCAACCAGTTATGTTCTTATTTTTGGTGCATTTGGGTTTACTGCGCTAGGTGTTGCTGGAGCAGGTTGGGCTGTCACCATAAGCTATTGGTTTGCAGTAGTACTATTGATTATGTACATCATCTGCAATAATTCTTATCGAAACTATTTTCGTTATGTTTTTAAAATAAAACAACTTAATCATCTCCCTGAGCTCTTGCGAGTAGGTATTCCGCTAGGGGCGATGCATTGCGTAGAAGTAGCATTTTTTTTAGCCCTCACTATGTCTATGGGACTATTAGGGAGCCAGGTACAAGCAGCTAATCAAGTGGTATTACAGTATTTAGGTCTGCTGATGACGATAATGTTTTCAATCGCTCAAGCCATAACAATGCGTATCGGGCATTTACTGGGGGCAAAAGAATTTTACCTTGCAGAAAAGACCGCATATATTGGTATTGGACTTGCTGCCGGTTTGGCAGCTTTAGTAAGTGTCATCTATTGGACTGCGCCCCTAATTCCTATTGGATTGGACTTTAATATTCATGACCCCGCCAACTTTGAGTTAATTGATGTTATAAAACAATTTTTGGTAATATGTGCAATATTTCAAATTTTTGAAGCCAGTAGAATTGCCTATTTTGGTGCACTGCGTGGATACAAGGATACACAAATTACATTATTTGCATCGGTTATGAGTTTTTGGTGTATTGCAATGCCAATAGGGTCTTTATGTACTTTCTACTTTAAACTGGGTGCTATTAGTTTTTGGTGGGGAATGGTAATTGGAGCAATAATGAGTTTTATGTTGCTTCATTTTCGATTTAGAAGCAAAATCTCAAAGTTACAAATGACATCTATCAATCTGGTTGAACAAGCCAGCTATTAACAAAGGGAGGTATAATATGAAGTATCGGACAAAATTGAATTCTGTTGGCGCGAGTTATATTGCGTAAGTCAAAAGCAAGGTATAATTCAACAGAGTCTGTAAAATTTTCTGTGTAACTAGCCATTCCATTATTCAGTAACTCTATCACCGAATTCGATCATAAACCGATTCATAGCTGGCTTCCAGTTGTGGATCGGCATTGTCCATTTCCGAGCAATTCGTTCAATCGCAAGATAGAGCAATTTAAAAACTGATTCGTCAGATGGGAACATTCTTTTATTTTTAATTACCTTTCGCAAAGTCATATTCAACGATTCGATGGCATTTGTCGTATATATGGCTCGACGGATGTCAGCTGGATAATCAAAAAATGGGGTAATACGTATCCAGTCTCTGCGCCATGAGGAGCTTATGGATGGGTATTGGTCGTCCCATTTCTCAGAAAATGCTTCCAGCGCCATTTCAGCCTCAATGAGTGTTTTGGCACTGTAGATTGTTTTTAAATCAGCAGCAAGGATTTTACGGTCTTTCCAGCTGACATAAGCCAATGAATTTCGAATTTTGTGTACAATGCAAAGCTGAACTTTAGCGTGTGGATATACTGTTTCAATGGCTTCTGGAAAGCCAGTAAGTCCATCAACACACGCAATAAATATTTCATCCAGGCCACGATTTTTTATATCTGTCAGTACGTTTAGCCAAAATTTTGCGCCTTCATTTTGGCTAATCCACATGCCCAGAAGTTCTTTGTAGCCATCTGTATTAACACCCAATGCCAAATAGACGGATTTGTTAATAATACCTTTGTCAGTCTTTACTTTAACGACAATACAATCCAAATAAACAATGGGGAAGCAACTATCCAGAGGCCTTGCCTGCCAGGCACGTACATCTGATAAAACCGCGTCTGTCACGCTTGAAATCAATGTGGGTGATATGGTTGTACCATAGATTTCTTCAAGCTCGCTTTGGATGTCGCGTGTACTTAAACCTCGGGCATAAAATGAAATGATTTTTTCATCAAGACCATCAAAGCGGGTAGCGTATTTAGGGATAATATGAGGTTCAAATGTGCCTGTTCGGTCACGTGGCACCGCAATTTCCATTTCGCCTTCATTAACCTGAATAGTCTTCTTGCTGTACCCATTACGGCTGTTGCTTTTGCGTTCAACAGCCTTGGCATGCTTGTCATAGCCTAAATGATGCGTAAGTTCTCCGGATAGCGCAGCCTCTAAGCCTCGACGCTTTAGCTGTTTAAAAAACTCAGTGAAGTCTTCTTGCGTTTTACACGTCTTGGCTATTTCCTGAGCCAATTCATCTATATCATGAGTCATAGTTTGTCTCTTCTTCAATGCCTGTCTGAAAATAGGCAGATTATATACTATGACCAATTACACAAAATTATTTACAGACCCATTCAACACGATACCTTGCTCCCTATTTACTAATTTATTTCTACTTCAAGAATTGAAAACACTGTTTCCGTATCGATCTTCCTAATCAGCTTCATTCCGGAATCAAGGAGCAGGTTGCTGAATTCCTCTATGGTTCTTTCTTTTCCCGTATAATTAATAAGCATATTGATATCGCCAAGATGGATCAGATCTCTACACTTACTATCTTCAACAACTTTTTCGATAATTAATAATTTGGCAGATCTTGCCATATTTTTCTTACAGTTTTGCAAAATCAATCGAGCGCTGGTGTCATCCCACTCATGGAGAACCACCTTCAGCAAATAAAGATCGCCTTCCGTTGGTGTTGAGATGAAGAAGTTTCCAGAAACAAACTCACATCTGTGGTTAAGAGAGGCATTGGAAATATATTCAAGGGCCAAATGTTTTGCATTTTCCAAATCAAAAACAATACCCTCACTTTCGGGATGATTTTTTAAAATCTCACAAAGTAACTGGCCTTTACCTCCGCCAATATCAATAATTTTTTTAAATGGGAAAAAATCATAATGTTTGACAACATTTTTCACGGTAAGCTGCATGCTGTTACCCATTGCATCATGAAAAATTTTTGCTTTTTCGGGGTGTTTTTCGAGATACTCTACATGCGACATTCCAAACATATGGTTGAACGAGGGTTTCCCGGTTTGAACGGTGTATAATAAATTACCGGTGGACTGATACAATTCTTCACCACATAAAACTATAAAATCTTTCATTGAACGTTCAGAATCAGAGAGAAGGTAATACGCCTCATCATTTAAAGCGAATTTATCATTGTTTTCCTGAAAAACACCCAAAGCGACCAGGCAGCGCATAACTCGACAAAGAGGCTCGCTTTTTGTGTTTGTAAGTTCGGCCAATTCTGATGCAGACAGATTCTGTTTAGCAAGATAATCTGCAATATTTAACTTCGCTGCTACATAAAGGCATTGTGTTGCCTTATATCCATAAAGTAATTTAGCTAACATATATTTTCCTATTATTAAACATGACCGCAGTATTTTAATCTTGATATCTTGGGTAGCTCTAAAAACAGATTAAAATTGAAATCACTTGAAATTCCAGTCAAGCATTTACTCATCAAATTTCCGTGTTCGGTATAAAAAAGTGGAATAACCATCCCCTGCCCCTGCATATATTGTGCTATTTTTCTGTAAATTTGAAATCTTCCATGTGAAGACGGAACAGACGTAGCCTCTTTCAGCATTTTGTCTATTTCGTTTTTATTTATATTCGCATGATTATTTCTATTTTTAGCAAAATATTCAAAAATGTTATATGCTTCCCTGTTTTTAAAAACATAAAGCTCAATAAAACCATCCAGATTATGAGTGGCGCGCAGAGGCGCAAGCTCTGAATAGTCTTTATGATATGTAAAATTAACATGGATGTTGTATTTTTTAGCTGCTTGTTTGATTTGTTCCGACTCGCAACTATTTTTTAAATCACTTAGTTGATGTATTGTCACTACTACCCCATCTCTTTCTAACGCAGGGAATTTTTTGAATATTTTTGAAGGGGCTACATTCGGTAAAGACTCTGGCATCATATTCGTAAGAGATCCAGCAACACCGTTTGGTAAGATACCATAAGCCTTGTGTGCTCCTGGAATACAAGAACAATTGAAATTGTTATAAATTTCTGCAGCTAAAGCTTTTCTAATTTCAATTTTGTTAAATGGGTATCTTTGAGTATTAAAAACCAGCAGCTCGGTAATGTTAGGCGCTGTTGTTATTAAATTGTATTTATTTGTATTTAGCTCGCCTAATGACTGTCTTTCGTACATTAAGGCACTATCAATTTTATTCTCTGCTAACGCTTTCGAAACGTCAGGTCCAATCACATACAGCATGACTATACCGTTATTTTTGACCTGTATCGTTCCAACATAAAAGGGGTTTTTATCAAGAAGAAGAACATTGCTACGTTTTTTTCGGACAAGATAAGGGCCTGAGCCAATCAAACCATGTTGAGCGCTTTTGATTATGGCAGTATTTGGAGAGGCCAGTTGATAAAGAAAAGTGGTTGGACTACTTTCAATAGTGAACCGTATGGTAAATTTCCCTGTTACAAAAATTTGAGGTTTTACTGGCAATCCCAGAGCACTCTCTTCGCATCCTACCAAACCACGAAGTTGACCGTATTCCTGGCTATTTACACTGCACAAGCGAAAAAGTGAGTTTGCTACGTCTTGCGCTGTAACCTCCGAATTATCTGAAAATCGATGATTTTGTTTAATAGTAATAGTAATAGATTTTCCGTCTGCCGATAGTGACCAGGATTCTGCCAGGGCAGGCTGTAATTCCTGCTGAGAGTTTGTTGTGATCAATGTTTCAAATATTAATGGCAGCGTAAATTTTGAATGTGCATTGATTGATTTAATGGGATCAAGCGTATCTATTTTAATTGGAGAACTGCTTATTATGTAATTATCTTTTTTCCATAATTGAACTTGATGATTGGATATCATTGCGTTTGCTTTGCCAATACATAATGCAAATATGCTATTCAATAAAAGATCGTACCGTAGCTTTTTCTTCATCTTCGAGTTGCTCAAATAAGGTTAATGACTCATAAAGATGGTGAGCAATATCAGAGGCTTTATCTATTTGTTTCTTCTTTATGAAACAGAATAACAGATCCAGCCAAGCGCTTACCCCGCATGTATCCAGTTTAGTTGCCTCATATAAATATTTGATTGAATGATATTCATCTCCAAGCCGCTCAAGACATTTTGCATAATAGTATGCATTCATACCTGAACCAGGTGGTCCTAGTTGCATAGCCTTTTCGAAACAGTCTGCGGCTGCTTCAATTCTATTTAGATTAAAATAAAAAAATCCTAACTCACTAAAACCCGTTGCATCGAAAGGATCAATAGAAATCAATTCAGTTAAATATTCCTCGGCCTTTGAGCTGTCTTGTTGCTGTACATACCACTTGGATAGAGATTGAATACAAGTAAACAGGTTGTCTTTAGCAATAATTTGCTCAGCTGTTGTC
This sequence comes from Legionella spiritensis, assembly GCF_900186965.1. Classification (NCBI taxonomy): domain Bacteria; kingdom Pseudomonadati; phylum Pseudomonadota; class Gammaproteobacteria; order Legionellales; family Legionellaceae; genus Legionella; species Legionella spiritensis. The sequence continues at coordinate 1,118,580 of NZ_LT906457.1, read as the reverse complement.
TTGCAATGAATAGTACGCGCCAGTTGTTCAGCTTTATTTAGAAAAGAAAATCGAACCGCCGTACCATATTCGAAATCCATGGCCAATCCACGGTATGCAACAGAGGAATAAAGGATATTCATAAAATTATTAGCATCAAGTGGTGCTAATAATTTTAAAAGCGCATCACTAAGATGGTGTATTGTTTTACTAATTGATTTATCTTGCTGATGACGATAAAAATTTACAATCGTTTGATTTAATAAAAATATTTTTTCTCGAACAGTTGTTTCTTGCCTTGTAAGGAATTTCTCCACCAAATACAAATAATCATCCACGACAACATTATTTCCATCAGATAACAAGATCTGTGTCTTGGTTAATTCTTTCAACAAACACATTTCCAAAGTACATGAGCTTATATTTTTTGCAGGGAAATTATTGAGGATATCCTTAAAATAACCATAGCGCATAAGGACACACGACCAGTTAAGATATCTTCTGGAATTTTCCCATGTATCATTTTTAGTGAGATCGTGAAAAGCCCTCTGATGATTATCTAACAATTTTTTTACTATCAAATTAAAATCAGATCTATATCTATCTGTTTCTAATTCATATAGCTCTCTAAAAAAATCGCGCCTGGGAATTCGTTGTGGTAATACAATAATCTGATTTATCAAATTTGGGTTATTAGCTAGTAAATCAAAAAAAACACCATAATATTGGGAGTTGATTGTGCCAGACTCACAGTATTTCCCCAAATAACCTGGCGATAGATATGTATATCGATAATTCACCTTAATCATCCTGAAGCATCATCGTCCGGGAAGAACGCAGTAATAATAATTGTGTGTTTGCTGTATTGGGTATAGTATTCTTTCCCAATCAGAGACTGGTAACTTATAATCCATTTCATCCATAAATACAGGCGCGTGTGTTTTTTGGATTATTTTGCTTACAACGTCTGGTTGTGCTCCCATATCCATAGCAAGTTCGATATACTCATCTAATTGATTGTCTAACAAAACCATAAAATAAAATTTTTCCCCATTTCCACAAACCAGCAGGTAACTTCCAAGCGGATTTAATAGATAAAACTCTATTGCATTTAGCTCGCAAACAATCTTCTTGAAATGTTCCGAGTATTCCTTTGAAAGTAAATGGGACTCTTTTTTTGATGAAAAACACGTTAGTAATGGATAAGAAAGCCTTTCAAAAAAAAGATTTTGCATCGCATCTATGCCATTGACAATTTCCTCGAGCATAAACGGTGTGTCTTTAACAAGAAAGCGGTCTATAACACCATTATTAAATGCATCAACAGCCAGCCTAAAATCTGCATGTCCCGTTAGCATTATCTTAAGAATCGGAAGATGGGATAATTTTTTGCAAAACTCAATCCCATTCATTAGAGGCATAGAATAATCTACGACGATAACACTGATAGTATTGGTTCTGTTTGCGTTTTCAGATAGCCCAACAATCCTCGAAAAATCTACGGAATAACCAATCTCATCGTCCTCATTTTCTATTTCAGATAGAAAATTATGCGAAGTTGATATTAAATTTTCATGATAATGTAAAGCAATTTCGTCTAATGCCTGATAAGGATTGCTATAAGTTTCAATTGAATAATTGTCAGATAATTTAAAATTTAAACTATTTAAAAAAGACTCATTATCATCGATTAAGATTATTTTAGATTTAAAGGAAAAACACTTAAAATCCGTGGCCATTAAAACCCCTCAATATTATTTTTGTTTCAATCCAGAAATTTCTATTTTTTGTGTGTATTCACTAATTCGATTAGCCTCGATGACTATATTGTCGATAATAGAGTGTAATTTATTCAATTTGTCGTCACTTATAACCACATCATTATTTGATATTTGCAGGGATGAATTGTTATACACGCTTAATAAGACGGGTAATATATCTTTTAAAATTTCACCACCAATTTTTATTGATGCGAGCGGAGTTCGAATAAAATGAATGAATTCAATAAGCTCATTTCTGCACTTTAAATCCAGGCAATCACTATTTACATCTTGTAACATCATGAAAAAATCCTAAAAGGGAGGTGCTTTATCGACTATATCCAAAACCCAGTCTGGCTTCGTGATAGCAGTTTTACTTTTTCCAGTCGATAAATAGATGATCTTATAACCTGCGTCATAGAGTTTCTTTGACTCATGCTCTCCAAGTAAACCATTTCCCAAGTCTGAATCGATGTATACAGGTGTTCTTTCTGAAATAGAGCTCATACTTGATTGAAATTCATCAACGCTATGAAAACAAAGTATTTTTTTACCTAGAAAATCTGCCTTCACTTGCCAGGCCTGGCACAGCAATTTATCGTTATCAATAAAAACAAGATCAGGACAACATTCAACCATGTCAAATATTCCCCGATATTACTAAATAAAAATAGTTGCTATGATTTTCACAGGCAAATTCTTTACCGTTGGCGCCTGGGGTACCACTTACAATTACTATTTTTTTTCCTGAATCCTTCAACACATCTTCTCCAAATCATGCAATGTCATTGAAGCTGTAAAGATAATTGTTTGTGATTTCAAATAACAATTACCTTTGCAAGCATCTTGTAAAAAATAATATCATAAACACCCTACGACATATAGAGTTTCAATCGATTTACCTTCTCATATGAAAATCGGCTTATATAACTTTGTTTCACAAAGATTAAGGGCAATGGAACCCCATGAAAGACCAACACCAAATCCCGACATAACTGCTTTACCAAGCTCCGCAGTATTCGAGTAATAATCACACATAGTTAAGGGTATTGAAGCAGGGCCTGTATTCCCATATTCTTTAACCACAACAGGCATTTGTTCATGGGATAACCCGATTTTTTTCCTGAGATAATTCAGCATAAATTCATTAGGCTGATGTAAAATAGCGTGTTGAATGTCAGCTTTGTTCCATCCCCGGTCATTTATAACGTTATCAAAACTGGTACCAACCTCCCTTAATGCAAACTCCATGATCGCAGAACCATCCATCTGCAAATAGCCATCCTTATGATTTTCTCGAGGAATTATTAATTTATCAAAACCACTGCCATCAGTATTGATGTCAAACGCCCACTCATCTGAGCCAGACTCAACGATGCTTACCGAACCTGCGTCACCTAGAACCAACCTGACTTTATGGTCATTGGGATCCAAAAATCGTGAAATAGTATCGCCCACACATACAAGTACTCTCGAAGCGCTTTTTGAAGAAATTAATAAAGCGGCTTGATATAAACCATAAATATAACCGGAGCACCCATAATTAATATCAAATGCAACTGCGCTGGTATTCAATTCAAGTTTACCCTGCAATACGCAAGATGTTGCTGGCATTTTATAATCAGGGGTTTGCGAAACAAAGATAATTGCATCAATCGTTTTATTGGATAGCCCTGTCATTTCTAATAAGTGTTTTGTAGCAGCCAAACACAAGTCTGAAGCATTTACGCCTTCTTCCGCAATTCTCAATGAAGAAATTCCTGTACTTAAAGCAATTCGCTCCACCTCCCGTTGCCCAAACCGTTCATATAGATTTTCCATTTTTAATTTCTTGTTCGGCAAGGCTGCACTTATTGCAGACAGCTTTAATCCATTTAATTTTACTCGCATTTTAACAATCACCAGTTAACTATTAGTTAAAATTTTCAATTAAATAAAAAATATCTTTTACCGTATTACAACTCATTAATTCACTCCCTCTCACGGAAACTTTGTAATGCTGATCAATTGCAGCAACGGTTGATACAACAGCGAGGGAATCCCAATTGGCTTCATCATTTAATAAAAATGTGTCACTCAATAAATGCTTGTCCAATTCCAGTAATTTAGCTAAATCATTTAATAACAGATCTTTGTTCATAATTTTTCTTTATTAATTAGTAGGTTTATGTCTGATTTTTTTGTATCGCTCGCCATATGAAATTTCAGATACAATTTGAAATTTTTGCGGCACCTTAAAAGCGGGCATTTTCATTAAACAGAATTTTCTGACTAACTCCTTAAGAGAACTCTGGTTGACTCCATGCCTGGATTTAATTTTGGCGACTATGATATTTCCCAATAGAGCGTTTTTTTCCCCATAGACCGTTGCATCTTGTACTTCTGGAATTTGAAGAAGTACATTTTCAATTTCAGCCGGGAATACTTTCTCACCACCCACATTAATCAGATCGGAATCTCTCCCAAGTATCCTCAGGGAGTCCCCAACAACCTCAACCACATCACCGGTCATAAACCAACCGTCTTCGATAAATGGTTTAGTTGCATTTAAATATCCAAGCATCGAAGTATTAGACTTGATTTCCAATTTATTATTCCTAATTCTATAGGTAATATTTTGATCAGTAATAGTGATTAGGCTTGATTCATGGTTATTTGTTTTAGTTCTAATAACACCCAATTCAGATAAGCCATAAGCTTGAATGAATTTGGTTTTTGGACAATGTTGAATGAGCCTGTCTAATAAAACTGAAGGCATCACTTCACTACCGTAATTAATTTGCTTGAGACAATTCATATTGGTGTGTTCAAAAACACCACTAATTAACATCAAGTTTAAAAATGAGGGAGAGGTAATGAGCACATCCACTTTATTCCTGGCTATAGACTCAGCCACATCCATTGGAGTTCGAGTCTTGGGCACAACAATACAATTCCCACTTATTAGCGAGTTTAAAGTACTGTTGATTCCTCCAATATGATCGAAAAGCAAAAATGAAAGCACTTTGAGTTGGTCACGGCTGGGATTTACCCCCTGGAGTAATAGTGCAAGGTCGTGAACAATTGCTTTACATTTCCCGGTGGACCCTGATGAAAATATTATGAGACCTGCCGTTTTTCGTATCTGAAGTTCTCTTATAAATTCGCTGTGCTCTGAAGAAGAATTGCATTTGGCCAGGTTGACTTCCTCATTAGGTGTTACCTCGATTATAAAATCTGGATTAATAATTCCCAGATAATCGTCTTTCTTCTCATAATGCTTATACGTTATTGGGACAATGATTACTGACAAACGCATCAATGCTAAAAATAGCGATAGTGACAGGGGTGAGTAATCAGCAATTAGGAAGACTACACTCCCTGCTTGCACTCCATCACAAGTCAGTTGAGCAGTATAAAAATCCTCACGTTGACATAGCCATTTATAATCATAAACTTGCTGATTAAAAATGACGGCTGGTTTTTCTTTATGGTGACGAACCTTCGTTAAAAAAACTGAAATACACATCGACTAGACCCCACCTAAATAAATATTCTGACCAGTTACAAAATCACTCTGTTTTAGCAAAAAGAAATCCGTAACATTAGCCACATCCTCAGAAGTCCCCTTTCGAACAATAGCTTGACGAGCAATTAATCGATTCATCTTTTCTTCTGGTACAGATCGAATTAAATCCGTATCAATTGGAGTGGGACCTATTGAATTAACCGTGATATTCAAAGAGGCAAACTCTCTCGCCATAACTTCCGTCAACGATAATATTGCTGCTTTGGAAGCAGCATAAATCGCCTCCCCTTCAAGCTTTAATGGTGTTGCCACGGTGGTGAAATTTACGATACGGCCATAACGTCTATTCGACATTAATTTTGCAGCCTCTCTACAAAATAAAAATGTACCGATTACATTAGTATTCAAGATGTCATTAACAGTTTTAAGTGGTGTCAACATGACATGGTTCATTGAGGCAATGCCCGCGTTATTAATCAAATTATCTAATTTTTGAAATTTTTTCCGTATAAAACCAAATAACTCTTTAACAGATTTCTCATCAGAGACATCCGCTAAAAAATGATGATAATTATCCATAGACCAATCCACAGGTGAGCGGCTACAGCCAATCACTAAATGCCCATTGGCAACATAATGTTCTGCCAAGTACTTCCCTATACCCTTTCTTGTTCCTGTGATTAATGTTACTGGTTTAGACATTTTCACACTCCTTAACCAACTCTAAAGTGTAGTCAGTAAGCGTGCCAATTGTCCGAAAAGGACTATTTCGTTGCGACATTGCTTTTTCATTGGCCAGAATAATGGATCGATTAAATTGATCTTCAATAGCCTGCTCTATATCGACGATTAAAGTTACCAATGAAATTGAATCCAATGCGATGCTACCGCCATATAGGGAACAACTATCTCCCTGCTCTAAAGGCAGTTTGAAATCCAATGTGTTATTTAGGTTACAAACAGATTGTGTGACTATTTCAAATATTTCGTGACGCATCTTATATTCCCCTCATATTTAAAGAATGGTTTTCCATTTTTTTTCTCTAGCAATTTCCAGTAACTGCGGATTTGTTCCAACAGCTACAGGGTTTCCAACAAGACTTAACATAGGCAAATCAGATATATGATCGCCATAGGCATAAGACATTCCCCAGTCAATCTCATCATTTTGAAAATACTCAAGAACCGCTCTGGATTTTCCTGAACCAATCGTTTGAACCCCCTCTATCTCACCAGTCAAAACCCCTCCAACAACAGTAGGAGTAACATATAGATAATCATCAATACTTAAATGTTTTGCTAAATGATTGACTGTTGCAAAAAAACCTCCAGATACAAGGACTATCTTGAAACGCGATCTTTTGTGTTTTTCAAGAAGATTCAAAATAGAACGATTAAATGCCTCTTCATTATTTTCTACGTTGATTTCAAACCATTTTTTACTAATTTCATCTAAAACGGATTTGTCTATGCCAGCATAGTTCTCATAATAAAATTTATTCATTACCTCGCGCGAATAACTATTAATCATTCCGTTAATTTTTAACTGATAATCCTCCAGTTTTTTTAAGCCGAGAAAATCGCCATAATAGTGAGTAAAAAAGAAACTGATAAAACTACGCATTGAGTTAAACGACAGCAAAGTCTCATCAATATCAAATAAAGCCAACTTCAATCCTGATTCATTTCTAACAAACATGTTATTCAACCTGATATAAAATTTAGTAATACATCCTGATACAATGCCGGTTCAAAACGGCAACTCGTATAAGATGCCAAGCCTTTTTTTACAAAAGGATCTTGAGAAATGAGTTCATTTAATTGAGATTCAGGCATATCAACCACTAAAATAACACCTCCCTTACCTTCAATTTTTTGACCAGCAAGAATAAATAACTTATCCAAAATGGCATTTTTGACCCATTTGGTATGCTCTACAACATAACTACTTAGAATTGACTCTTCTCCATGAAAATGGACTTGCAGCAAATACATTTCTGTTCTCCTTGCCATTTCTTAATTAAATGCCTTTACTTCTTCTTTTTTTGCAGTTTTATTCATGGATAAGATTGCGAAAATGAACCAGCTAAACAGCACCAGAATCCCCCCGCCGACTATGGTTGTATTCATATTAAAACCATGAATATAGCCTCCAGATAACATAACAATTACTGTGGCTAAGGCTTGAATAGAACCAATCATTCCCATGATTTGCCCTTGATCTTCAGTTTTTACCATATTAGAAATTGAGGTGATTAAACCAGGAATACAAAAGCCCATTGAAAGAACAAAAACAATCATGGCACTGTATAGCTGAAATATATTCATAGCGAATGCAATGGAAATAATAGCCAAACCTGAAACTGGTGTTGCAAAAATCACCATTTTAATTGGACTTATTTTGCTCGCAATTTTTTGGATAACCAGATATTGGAATGAAGCATACAGAGCGCCATTAAAGCCCAGCAAAATACCAATATCAGATGTATTGAAATTAAATTTTTCAAATATAAAGGAAGGCATGAAAGACTCAAAAAGCCACCAGCCTGCTACAAATAAAAACCAAACCGTAAAGACACCACCCGTTTTTTTATCCGTCAAAGCAGAAGAAATTTGTTGAATTCCTTCAAAAAAATTAAGTTTAATTCTATTGTTAGCAGGACTGGTATCTTTGTAATAAAGAACAAGCAACATCAATTCCACACATAAAATTCCAGAAAAAAAGATAAATGGAATAGATGGATTAAACCAACTTACTACAGTTGAGTCGGCCAGGAATGCCCCAATAACAGGTCCAATCACATAGGCAGAGCCCATCGCCATCTGAGCCAAAGATAAATTTTTTGCTTTCGTTTCATCAGTAGATATATCAGCGAGACTCGCTTGGGCTACAGCTACATTTCCTGCACATAAACCCGTGAGCAATCTACTCATAAAAAGCAATATAAATGATCCAATTTCAATTGATACCGCTGACAATACGAAACCTGACAAAGTACCCAGTAAAGTCCATCCTAAAATGGTTTTTCTGCCATAATAATCGGACAACTTCCCAAAAATTGATGAACCAAAAAATTGACCCAATGGATAAACAGCCAAACAGGCGCCGAGAGCAATCAGCTTATCTGCATGCTCCCATGCCGATGAAAAAAGTAATGACTCTTGATCCAGGAAAATATGAGGAAATAAGACAACAACTATTGCAACCCCCATAAAATCGATTAACACTACCAGCGTCATCAAAAATTTGATGAATTTCTCATTTGAATTTTTATTCATTTACTACTCCTATATTGATTGAATCTAAAAAATTGCCAATCCCCTCTAAATTTCCGGAATCGATAACCATTGCATCTGGTCTACAAAAATAGAATTCAAATGAATGGCTAGTCGGGTTATCAACCCAAGTAATTAATTGATTTTCTACAATCATTTGTTTTATTTTTTGTTGCAATACCGGACTTAAGATTCCTCGTGTCAATAAGACATAATTGGCGCTTGCAAATGCCTCTCGAATGGAACTCAAGTAATTTTTAAAATCGCTGTATTTGATAACACTTTGAAGATGCGCCAATTTTTGACCACAGCGCATCCCAGTTAGAATTGTTAGAAGATCATTCAAATTCTTGTTTTTATCTTTGAAGACACACTGCTTACTCCGTGTAATCAGGGAGGTAATCCACTCTGTGATTTGTTTTTGCTTCTGAATAACTTCTCTTCGCTCAAAGCTGTATTCTTGTAAATGAGTATGGATATCTTTTGTCTCATCTATAAGTCTCCACGCAAGAGCGTATGCATCCTGAATCCCAACATTCATATTTGTTCCACCAACAGGACTAAATTGATGTAACGAATCTCCTGCTAACACCACTTTATCTTGATAAACTGCATGAGAGATACGGTGCCCATATTGTGCTTTAGTAGTCCATATCAGTTCTTTAATGACAATTTTTTGATGACTACGCTCTTCTAATAGCTTTTGTATACTTCTGAGATCAAGACAGTCATCTTTAGTGTCTGTCGCAGTTGGTAACAAAGAAAAAATTAACCGATATTGATTGCGAGGCAGTGGGACAATCATTAAATATCCATTCCTGGTAAATATATAATTTGTATTTTTATGATCAAATTCATCTAACAGGACATCAGCTAATACAAATGTTGGGCCGTAGTATTGTTGATCTACCCCGCACGCCATAATGTCTCTAACTTTACTCTGTCCACCATCACATCCAATTAAGAACTTCGATTTAATAGTAAACAGTTCATCCTTGGTTTTAATCAATGAATATACCGATTGATCATTCTGAGAATAATTTATGAGTTCACATTCGCGCTGTACCTCAAGGTCTATTGCAGATAGCGTGTTTTCCAAATACTTTTCAATCTCATTCTGAGGTATATGAAAAAAATAGGGCGCTTCAAATAATGAGCCTTCAAAACTTAACTTCCCAAGAAATTTGTGTTTCCAGAATAGATTGATTTGTTCAACCTTAAGACCTGCTTTAAATACTTCGGTCATTCCCAGTATGGCAAATACATCCAATGTAGATTGATTAATAGCTATCGCTCTTGGACACTCAGGCCTGCCAGCTCTTTTATCAATCAAAACAACTTGCAATCCATTACGCTTTAAAATATTTGCCAGGACCATACCTACTGGACCGGCTCCCACAACTAAAACGTCAGCAGTTAGACTAATTTTTCTCATTTCATAATTTCCAGTTAAGCAGCACTCTGTTTTACTATCTGTATTACAGGTGTATTTATTTTCTGTTTAACTGCTAATTTAGCCATTTGAGATTCGATGCCAGTTAATGTCGTCTTATCCATAACGCTAAACCCAACCTCAAAGCTCATCATGAGTTTGTTATTTTGAATAATTTGTACGGATGCTTCCGCCTTAAAATTTCCATCCAGGCCATCGCGAATTTTTTCTAATCTAAAAATCAATTCAATATCTAAAGGAAATACATATTCATAAAATTTCGAGCTCAAGGAATTCAGCACAAACCCTTTTTTCCTGGTGCTATTTTTACTAATCAGGTATTTTTCTGAAACTGAGTTGACCATTTGGCGAGAGGCTTCAATAAGTACCATGCCCTGTATATGCTGACCAGTCAGATGATCACTCATTTCAGCGCAAGAATCATCTAGCATTAAATAGCTTTTAAATTCCAATTCAGAAATTCTTTCCGGTTCAGATATCATGCTGTTTTCTATTTTATGTTTATGAGTCAGCTGGCGGGTAGCACGACAAATATTGTGAAGGCCATCATAAAACTTAAAGCGATTCTTTAACTGATCATCCTGTATTTGATTGCGTATCACCTCAATTTGGAAGTCACTTAAACCCTGGCCCAAATGAAGTTTATATATGTTCTGACTATCAGGGATCTTGCTTTCAATCTGTATTAAATAATTAAACTGAGCGTTGGTTAATATATTCTCATTATTCGCAAACTCCGTGAGTCGATTACCAATAATTACAATCCTTAACTCCTTCATGACACCCTCCTGAATGTTTCCTAACCATTTTTTAGAATAAACAATAATTTTAATTCGAAACGGAGTAACTTTATTGTTTTATGCTGGATGATACTACGATTTTCAATCCTGTCAATTTTTTTCTTCGAAACGTAGTATTTTTTTATAATTAAGGTAAACTGTAAGAATAAGTATATTTTTTGTTAAATTTTGCTTCTGGCCATATGACCACTAAAAAATACATCAAAAAAGTTATTGTTATAGAAGAAAGTGCCTCACCCGAAGCAAGGGCTGAACGATTGCGAAAAATACGAAATCTTGCAAATCTAAGCCGAAAAGAGTTGTGCAACTCAGAAACATTAAAATTAAATACATATAAAGGATGGGAACTGGCACGATTTGGCGGATTGCCTGTTGATGGCGCAGAACGTGTAATCAAACGGGTTGCTGAAGAAAATGTAATTTGTACTATAGATTGGCTTTTATATGGAAAAGGTCAGGAACCCTACATTTTGCCTCAAATGGCCTCCAGTAATGAACAAGATGAGAATGATCTCATTCTTAAAGAGATCATTTTATTTCAAAGCTTTCATAAAAACGCAACCTATACACAGATTAAGGATGATGCTGTTTCCCCCGATTACAGCAAGGGAGATTACGTTGCAGGCATAAAATTCTCAGGAGATGAGATTTTAAAAGTTGTAAACCAAATTTGCTTAATTGAATTAACTCATGGCGACATTTTAGTTCGGTATCTTAAATCAAGCATTAAGAAAAAACACTTTCAGTTACTTGCCACGAATATTAACAACACACTTGAGACACCCCAAATCATTGAGGCTCAGATAAATTTTGCAGCGCCTATAACCAGACATTATAAAATGACACCCTGATTAAAAAAATTGGCTGGCAAGCATTATTTGTTTTACTTCCTTAAGGAAAAATTAATGCTAAGGATATACAAATTTATTTTTATATTTTATGCAGTATTATTAGGGTGGAGTGTTTATGGAGAAACAATCCCATCTATAGCAATTACACCTACTCCTCGCACTGGTTCTTAATCTTTGATTTATACAAACGCACTCCTGATACTAGGGAATCCCGACAAATTCGGGCATTAATCAATGACCTCATAAAACGATGCGAAGACGGCATCAAGAAAGACAACTCTCATGCCATGACTATTCGCGACATGATGCATCAAGCAGGCTTGGATGGTAGTCCTAATTATCTGGAAGCCATCAGGCTTTAAACATCATGACGCCTGTTCAATACCGATTAAGTAAATTGCTCGGAAATGGACAATGCCGATCCACAACTGGAAGCCAGCTATGAATCGGTTTATGATCGAATTCGGTGATAGAGTTACTGAATAATGGAATGGCTAGTTACACAGAAAATTTTACAGACTCCGGTAGAGTTAAATGGATATGTTCATGTTTTTTCTAATTATTGAGCCCCAAATTTGGGGCTTATACATTGAGATGCTACGACTGGACTATAAAATATCATCAAACCGACCATCCTCTTCAGGAAAGCGTTTGTAATAATCCTCCACTTCCTCCTTTGTAAAGCCACGCATTGGCGTTAATCCATTATCAATACTCATATCTGAGTGGACAAGGGTAATCTTCTTATGCCTATTAATTTCAACTTCAAAATGACCATCAAATTTACGATTCTTGAAGCGTTCATCTTTACTGACAGGATCATTTTCGTCTAGTTCAAATTCAAATTCTGTCTCAAGAACATAATTACCATCAACAGAAAGGTTATCGCCACGTATTTCATAGGAAATATCCATTATAGAAATCTCTTTAGTAACAAAATTAGGTGCTCTGAAATTTACTTCATATTGGCCTTCATCTGTAAGAAAAGCATTAAACATAAACGAATGAATTTCTTTTTTCATTAAGTTCAATTTTTCACAAACAGTTTGAATAGCCCTCTTTGAATGCTTAAATTGTTTGAGAACATCCAACGAATCTCGAAAGAGAATTTTAGACTCTTTAATAAATGAAATTGCGAGATCCATTTTTTTAGCAGTATCTTTTTCTAGCGATATTATTTTTAATAGATCCTCTTTTGTAACCTGGACCTGTTTGGAATTGGACTCATAAACATTCAAATAGTGCCTATAATTTGAAAATCCATACTTTTTTGAAACTTCATCAAGTGCTTTGCTCATTTGTAAGCCTTGACTCTTTTTCAGTTTTTTTGCTTCTTGCTTAAGAAATGTAGGAGAAACAGGTGTAATCATAATAAACCTCATTTTTTACTCATCAACATTTTGTCGCCTGCTTCCAAAACATTATTGAGAAATATTTAGTTTAATATGATTTAAGAGAACATTGGTGTTCAATGACAGTACTCGTGAAAGCTTTAGTGAACAGGCGCAGGGTTTCTGTCTAACCAGATGAAGATTCTATATTTTAAAAATCACATGTCAAACAAAAATGAAAATTCTACTGTGTGAGATTTGCGTATTTGAGTAAGACACTGTTCTACATCGTACGACATTTGTAGTGGTTGCCTGCGATAAAATTTATAATAAAATCAATTGGTTATTTATTAATTAAGGGGCTGAAAATCCTTGTGTCGGTGGTTCGATTCCACCTCTGGCCACCATAAGAATCAATAGGTTACGGACAATTCCCCAAATAATAAAATATTCATGTAGACGCAATGTAGACATTTAAAAAATAAAAATCTATACCATATTAGGAAATAGATTATGGCTCTTCCCCAAATCCGGGGGCATAAATCAAGCACACAAAACCTTAACCCTTAACCTGTAATTTTCAAAATTTCTAAACCCATAAGCACGACGTTGAATGCCTGATTCAACAGTTTTGATGCACCCCCGTTTTTTTTTGGCCAACCACTATTGACAATAAAATAATCTAAATGTTATCTATATGAATAATTTGAATCTTAAATAAAGAGAGTGTCAATTTTGCGCCATTAATTTGAACGTGCTATAGGAGGGGTTATGACGTATGAAGAAATGAAAAGAATACTGCTTTATTGCCAAATTCTTGGATTTGAAGGATTGAATAATGGTCATCATGCGATTATTCCAGAACTTAGAATAAACCTTCCCGAACGACATACCTTTCTTGGAGTGAATAGCAACCCAGCAATTTTTGTAACAGAAGTTACCTATAAGAAATTAAAAAAATTTCATGAGGATTGGATACCTAATATTACAATAGCAATCGACCATACTTATTTGCTTGAACCTAAAAAAAATAACATTGATATTATAGGGGTTCTCGTTCACGAAGCGGGTCATGCGTTTAATGTCTATGCCAAAATTCCCAATACCGAGGCAAATGCCTATATATTTGAAATTGAGGCCTTGTTCAAGCTTTATAAAATGGGCATTTTATCAAGACAATTTGGAATTGATGCGAAAGATATGATAACTTATTTTCAATCACGTATGAGTCAATATAAGATTGTTGATAATAATTTGTATTTAAAATTTTTAATAGATGATATTACTGATATTTTTAGATTAGAGAAAAAAAGTCATGATCTCACTAAAACAGATAGAATCAAGAGCTTCGTTAATGCGCAAATCAAAATTGGCTTTTTCAATCAAGGTCAAACAATCAAAGTCAATTTTGAAGAAGAAAATCCATTAAAACGATTGTTCATCAGAGTCGCTTAATGGTAGAGATTATTTTGCTTGCCTGACGAATCTCATCGAAGAAGTGGTACTAATTTGGGGGAAAACTAATAGGTGCCAGTTTTTCTAATTAATGCCGGATCGGTTTTCGGGAGAGGATCACTTTAAGTATGCCAACATAGAATGTATCTTGAGAATCTAGGCTCAGGTAGCAAATTTTTGAAGGAGTGTAATCACAATAATTCTTTCATTTATACTCATAATTCATCGGGGATTTTTCCACGCATTGTCCGTGTGTTCACCAATATATAAAAACTTGTTTGACAAAACAATGGAATAGAAATTCCTTCTATAAAAATGGTGAATGGTACTGTATCAACCGTTTTAAAGCATAACAAATGGGTGTGAAGGTTAACTAATTATCAAATAAAATCAATGGATTATTTGGTATTTTTATTTTTCGGCGCTATCATGCTAGAAACCTACTCTATACTTTAGTGTATCTATGAAAACAGGGACGGCTATAATGAAAAAAATCGCACTTGAGGAAGCTATGATCCAGCCTGGAACGATTGAAATGGTGCCTGATCATATGAACCATCCTGAATTTAAAGACAATCTAGATGGACTGCTGGAAATTGGTGAAGCGAGGATTGCAGATATGGATGCAAATGAAATTGCTGTATCCGTTTTATCAGTAACTACACCTGGTCTGCAAGGACTTGTAACTAATGAAAGTGTGCCTGAAATAGCTGGTAATTGGAATGATTATCTTTCTGGTGCGGTTCAACAATACCCAGATCGATTTAAAGCATTAGCCTGCGTGCCAACCATTACAGGTCAGATGGCAGCTGATGAAATTGAGCGTGTTGTTAAGCAGGATGAATTCGTGGGTTGTATGATCAACGGCTTTGATAACAGTGGTGATATGGCACCAAAATATTTAGATAGCAAAGAATTTGACCCATTTTGGGCAGCTTTAGAGAAACATCGTTTCCCACTTTATATCCATCCAAGAGGCGTTCCGGATGATCGTGAAACAACCTATAGTCCCTATGATGCCATGAAAGGAGCCGCTTGGGGCTTTCATATTGAAACGGCAGAGCATTGTGCTCGCATGATGCTTTCAGGTGTATTTGATCGCTTTCCAAATCTCACCGTTATCATTGGTCATATGGGTGAAATGTTGCCATTTTGGGCATGGCGAATGGATCATCGGATTAAACTTGAAGGATGGTTCAAAGATTTACCGTGCCAAAGACTGATCACTGACTATTTAACTTCAAATTTTTACATCACCACCAGTGGCTTTTTTCACACCCCAGCATTACAACATGCGCTTGCTGTCATGGGCATTGACAAAATACTCTTTTCAGTTGATTACCCTTATGAAGATAGCAAGCAAGCTAGTGATTGGTTTGAATCCATTCCCTTAAATGATGACGATAAATATAAAATTGCTTATGGTAATGCAGCACGCTTGCTATTTGAATAATTAAATTCTAATTGTATACTTTCTGGGGATTTTAGTTTTTTTCCATGTGATAGTACATATTGTTCGGACTGCAAACAGTCCAATGATACAATCAATTCCCTTTCTTTATAAATTTATTGATCCTGCTCTGATTGATTGGAAATCCTGTTAAGAAGATAAAATATTAACCAGAGGTGAAAGTGAATAACAATAATTAAGAGCAAAAAATTATCAGAAACGAGTATAGTCCTCAGTTTAAAGATCAACTAAACATTGATGACTTTGCAGCAAACAAGAGTAGATGATTATTTTCCCCAATTAACCTATTGATTTTATTGCGACTGCTAGTTAACCTTGCTGCCCCCGGGTAGAGCATAGTTACTAAATGACACCAGCCAAAGACTTACCAAAGGTCATTGAAAAATCACAAGATGAGCTTGAGCAAATCATTGCATTGGTGCTGAACTTTCGGCAAACGTGCGTGCCTAAAGACAGAGATATTCTGCTTTATCGCGACTGCGATTTTTCAGCTTCTTAAGCCTCTTTAGATCTGTGATTTTTTACGCCACCAAGCCTGCGAAACCCAAAAGGGGAGATCAATACCCCCCAATGACAAATGACCTGGCTCCCCTCAAGTCAATTTGATGATTACCCCTGTTGCTATGTCATTTCGGGATTTTTCAATGACTGCTGATTGTTCTTTTGCTGGCGTCGGTTAACTCTGCTCCGCTTACGCGGCAGCAAGGTTAACTGGTCGTCACTGAATCAACAGCTTGGTAAACCGACGTTTTTTTGCTGTTCAAATGACAGTTCTTTATCAAATCCTGTTGCAAATGATTGTTCAATGTCACCTTCTGTCACTATTTCCGGATTGGGACTACAGGTGAATTTCACCACATCCTTACATAGTTCTCGAGGAAATGTTACAAAAAAAGTATTCGCATTATGCGAACTCTTAATAGCTTTACTCTTTTCTTTAATATCGTCCTTCATGATAGTATTCAGGATTGCAGGCTTAATTTCATCAAAGGGTAATTGAAAAGATGGTTGATGTTTCGGAAACACCTCGGCAAGCCTATTCATTTCCCAAGCCAGAGGCTGCTCAACACCGTGTGCTGCTTTTTTAATTTTCTCCAAACCTTCTCCATCCAGAAAGGCCTTTAAGAGTTTTTCACGAGATTCTGGAAACGCCTCAGCAAGCGTTTTCACTCTTTGACTCAGCCAATAAGAACCGTCTTCATCTTGTATGATTTTCTTTAAGCCTTGCTCATTCACAAAGAACTGGAATAGCTTTTCACGAGATTCAGGAAACGCCTCGGCAAGTGTTTTCATTTTGTAAGCCAGCTCCCCCTTACCATCTGCTTCTTTTATGATTTTCTTTAAGCCTTCTTGCTCATCCAGAAATGCCTGGATCAGGTCATTCTGATGCTCTGGAAATGCCTCTACAAGCGTTTTAATTTCATAAACCAGCCACTTAAAGTCTGAGTCTTTTATGATCTTCTCGAAGCCGTGATCATCCACAAAGGCCTGGAGTAGTAGTTTTTTCTGATGTTCCGGGCATTCTTCTGTAAGCGTCATAATTTCACTGGCCAGCAAAGCACCTCTCGTTTCTTCTATGATTTTTTTGACTCGTTCATGGAGATTGGACATCGTTTGTTTCCTTAAAAGAGCGCCCATCAAGAGCATAGTTCAATGTACTTCAGGAGCTCTCTGATAAAGCGATTAGCCAATCCTGTAGCCATTTTAATGACTTGAGAACAACCTGCGTCAAAATGCCAGTCTCACTGTTTATGGAAAAGTAACCGACAAATTTCAGCAAGGGTAACATTAGACTAAATTTTAGTCAATGAGGGTGATTTAAATCCCTTTTACAGCAGGAGACCTGCAAATTTCTTATTTTTGTATCCAAGTAAGCCCAATTCCCTGTGCGGCACACATAGGGCCAAAACTCATTGGCATCCTACAACGGCAGTTGTTCAAAGGCGCTCAATGCGTTTGAACAAAATTACAAATTCCCACGTTCACTGCAAAGTCAATTTAATCAGTCGTAAATGAAACTATAAGACAACCATCACTTTACCTTTTTAGAGCAACAAAATAGTTCAAATTAAGAGGATTGCAAAGCAATGTATATTGCGCACTTAGAAAATTTCTAAGTGACACGTTCGAGAAATACGATTAATGTTTCCAGTATCATGCGAAGAGCACAAGGACCACATGAAAATGATTTTTTCTTAAAATGAAATTTAATCTGTTTCATAAAATTTATTGCGGATAGATAAACTCGGTATCAATGGTAAAATAGCAACTCAAATTTTTCAACATAAGTGTCAGAAATGCTTTACTTAAAAAACCTTGAACCAGAAGATGAAAACCAATTTATTTCAGCAATGAAAAAGAGTAAGGATTTTCATTACCCTTACGTGACCGTTTCTTGTACTTCAGAAGATTTTCAAATTCTATTGAAGAAAAGCCAGACAGAAAACAACGAATCCTATCTTCTTATGACTTCCGATGATAGAATCGCTGGAATTTTTAATGTCAGTGAAATAGTACGAGGCGTGTTTCAGAGTGCTTATCTAGGGTTTTATGCAACCGTTGATTATGCCGGTACAGGGCTCATGAGCAAAGGTTTGAAAATGCTATTGGATAAAATATTTAATGAACTGAATCTGCATAGAATTGAAGCAAACATCCAACCAACAAATTCATCATCCATCCATCTGGTCACCCGGAACGGCTTTCGTAGAGAAGGTTTTTCTCCCAGATATTTAAAGATCAATAATATCTGGCAAGATCATTTTCGGTTTGCTTTAACATCTGAAGATTGGTTTGAAAATTAACCACAATGAGTTGTGGGACATTTATAAGGCAATTCAGAATAACAAATAACAATAAACAGCAATGCTTCTGATTACACTGAAATAAATTAACTTAGTAATGTAACAATGGATGTATAGAAGGAATTTAGATAATGAAAAATAAAGCCTGACCGTATTAGGTATCACTTTAACTGTCGCAACGCTTACCTGTTCACCAACCTATGCCAAGAAGATTTATCCCGCTGAAATTATGGGAAGAGATTTGCTTATTCCAGGATTTGGCTGGGCGGGACACGTCGGTATTTCTACCACTTATATGATGTCTCCTGATGGCATGGGAAACAACGCAGATCAAGTGATAGAAGTACTTAATGAAAATCCGGTGGGTCAAATTAACACTATCAGTAACTTTAAATCTCGCTCAAAATATTGGGGAAGTAAATACGGAGTCGCTGACAGAGGTGTGATTGGCTATAATATCCTCGTCGAAGCTAATCAGCAGCGTTGGTGGTGCCCTAAGTACACTAACGATACTAACTATCATATTGGTGCTGGAATTCCTACTACAGGCCAAGTCCTTGAATGTGGAACCTGGCGTTGCGACACCTATGCCTTGTGGGCTTTTTACAGTCAAGGATTAGATACAATGCCTGGGCGTGTATGGTTGCCAAGGAATTTGTTTAATTTTTTTCCTTATTTTAATGATGAACGATTCACTGCAGAATCCTCTGAACAACCGTCAGAAATTTTAGCGTATAAATCTTTGGAAAATGTGACTGCTGACGATCTTAATGACATGCCGTATGAGGAGTTTCAAATGATAATGGATACTCCACCTGTTCACTATATGACATCGCCATCCACTGTCCAAATGCAATTTGCTTATAATTCAAATTTAAATGAGATGCTATGATTAAATTATTATAAAAGGAATTGTCGATATGGCGCTCAATTTAACAAAAATAACAATAGATTTTCTTAAGTCAAACCAAGGGCAAAAATTTACAGCGAAAGAAATTGCTGAGTGGATTTTTGCTAATTATCCTGAAGAGTGTAAGAAAAAACAACAACGATCAAAGGCGACTGTTATTCCATTAGACACGAATGATGCTTTAATAAACCAGCTTGTTAGAGAGATTACGGCGAAAAACACTCGCTTAGAACTGGACAATATTAAAACAACAGCAGACCGCCCCAGAGAATATTACTATACTGAATTATCGGATAGCGATGAGATTCAAATTATTGAAGAGGATGTGGATAATTCATCAGCTCAAGTCAATCAAAAACCAAGAGAACATGATTTATATCCCATACTTTCAGAATTTTTATGGTCTGAGTTAAATATTTATAGCAAAAGAATAGATGAGAAAAAATCAAGCAACCGGTATGGTCAAGGTGGAAACAAATGGCTGCATCCAGATATAGTTGGCCTTGAGGATTTGAGTCGTCATTGGAATCATGAGGTTAAAGATTGTGTACAGCATTATTATGATAAAAAGACTAAGCTTTGGTCATTTGAGGTAAAAATTAAAGTTAATCTCTCAAACCTAAGAGAGGTATTTTTTCAAACGATAAGCAACTCATCCTGGGCAAATTTTGGATATCTGGTTGCAAATGTGCTAGATGATAAGGCAGCACATGAGCTAAGGATTTTATCTAGTCTACATGGTATAGGATTTATTAAGCTTAACACTGAAAATCCTGCAGAGAGCCAAATTCAAATTCCAGCAAGAGAAAGACCACAAATTGACTGGGATAATGTAAATCGAATTCTTGAAGAAAACACGGATTTTAAAGAGTATATCAAATTTGTTCGACAATTTTATCAAACTGGTGAAATCAGAAAAAATGACTGGGATCAATGCGAATAACACGAAGAGTAACAATTCAATTTATATGTCCCTGGTAATTTATATATAATCTAACAGAACATTCTCATACATTAATAAAATAGACAATGAGTGAGATAAGAAATTACTTAAATAACAATCTGATTACCGAATGAGCTTTAATTTGCATAAATATTGATACATCGTATATACTTAATATATACATTGTTGATACATCTGAGTGATTCTATGAAAACACATGCAAAAATACAAAAATGGGGTAACGGTTTAGCGTTACGTATAGGCGGTTCGATGCGAGAAATTCCTCAGTTTAAAGAAGGAACAGAAGTGGATATAGAAATTACTGAGGCTGGTTTTACGGTGACAAAGTCCATAAGAAAAAAGCGATTTCCTTTTAATGAAGCCGATCTTTTAAAAGGATTATCACCTGAAAAAGCTCATGCTGATTTATTAGCGTCACCTTTATCGAATGAGGTTGAACGGTAATGGCAAAATCCTATATACCAGAGCGAAATCATATTATATGGCTTGATTTTGAACCAACAAAAGGCAAAGAAATAAGAAAATACCGTCCTACTTTGGTTTTATCTTCAAAAGAATACAATGGAGCAACAGGATTAGTCATTTGCTGCCCGATTAGCACCAGCATCCGTGGTGGAAATACGGAAGTTCCAGTCAATAATCTGGATCAACCTTCCGTCGTTGCAGCCAGCTTAATACAAACCTTATCCTGGAAAGATAGAAAAGCAAAATTTATTACAGAAGCGGAGCATCCTGTCATGGATGAAGTACTGTATCGGATTATTCCATTAATTGGAGCCGATCAGCTTTTTGAAGAATCTATATAATTTGTGTGCATAGAAGATTTGTATGGTTTGTATCACATAGGCTTCTTAAGAACGACGAAATTTCCCATACCAATTCAAGGGAAATTAACGCAAATCATCGAATATTTTTTATAAACATCAGTAAGGCAGGTAATCCCCCCATTTTGGTTTGACATACTAAATCTCCTTTTGATTTATAGAGTATGGGAGAATTTTTTACTAAGAATATGCCTCTTCATCCTGCAACTTCTAAACTGGAAGCCATCTGTTTAATGAGAAGATCTGTAATCCGCTGTATAGGAATCCTTAACCGCTCCACATCTCTCATGATATACCCTGCCGTCACATCATTGGTCATTTTGTGATTCAACAATCGTTTTAAAACGTAGGCCGATAAATCCAGATTTTCAGCCGTGATGGCAAAGAGTCTTCTTAAGTCGTGAATTGTAAATCGTATGGGCAACTCCTCCAGTTGAAGTCAACACACCAGAGTGTGATTTCCGAGCAGAAGAAACAATGGGCGATATTACTTATGGATATATTGATTTGAACAGTTTTATGGGCATATTACGAATAGCCTTGATTTTCCTATTTCAACCAAAAGGCATGTCTTCCTATCATCAATATTCATTGATAAATCTCCCTCCTGATTTCAAATATGCCAATTTGAATACCAGGTAAGTCATAAGCAATTATCAAGGCTTGTCGCAGAAAATTTCGTGATCTGGTAGATTTGGTGAATTTCAGGATTCTGTCAGATAATTAGTTTCAAGTGGAAGCATTTTAAGCAAGATGACATATTGTGGAACAGAACCATCGTTTTGTAAAAAAGCTGAACTTTCGGCAAATCTGCGTGACTAAGACAGGTCTGCTGAAAACTCGGAATACACCATCATAGGACAGGAGGCCCCTGCGCATTAGGACTATATTCATTTAACGCATTGGTAGCCTCCTCAGAAAAACGCATTTCCGGTTCAGGGTGATTTTGTGCGAATTCAGGAAGGCTGATTGCCCTATCACTATCAAGCCAATCATCATAAACACGCATGGAAAATGGCCTTGCATCTTCCTCAAAATACCTTGCTGGAACCCAATCATCACCTTCGGGCTTAAGGTACTGTAAATCATAAATACATTCGATTAATAATCGGGGACTGTTCCTCATGGACAAGTACTGCTGCTGGGCTTTAAAGGAACCTTTTCTCCCATTTTCAAAATATTCGGCATTATATTTTTTTGATTCTTTGAGTGATACCCTATTTAAATCATAATCGAACATATCATAATGCCCCTCACTCTTCCATGAGCGAGAATCCCCCATATCCTTCACAGTCTTCTTCATTCTGGGGTAGTGTTCTGATTTTATTCTGGTAAAAATTAATGTTGAATTCTCCAAACCGTGTAACTCGTTCATAGTCCCTGAAATTTTACCGGGTATCACCAGTTTAGAAAAAGTTTCTGGAATAATAATTCCCAGATTTGGGGAATTGATAGCTACTTCCAGCAAATGATTTTTTATCGGTGCAATAATACCATTGCTATGCTCATAGAGATTATGGACACCCGTATAACCACAAACATTGGATAACAAAATCATGAGTCGTCGCATTTGAGAAACATCTCGCCCAATTCCTCCATCTATAGAAATAAGGGTATTACCAGCATTGTTATGTGGATCTTTTTCAAGCATTTCACAGGCGTATTGACTTAAAAATTTACTGCTATACGATTTGCCACACCCCGAAGGACCAGCTACATAAATGATAGGTCGTTGCAATGTTTTATTTCCTTCGATATGACTAATCGCTTCATTCGCTACAGCCAATCTATATTCACGACTGTTCACTTCTTCCTGCAAGGCATATTTATAAAGTTCTACGCCTTCTTTTCCCAGTAATTTTGACAATGAAATTGTTGCTTTTCCAGGGTTTATTTCCCTGATACCGATATCATCAAGGACTTCTATCTCACCATTCTGTATACGCGAATAAATCAGAAAAATTAATTGTTTTCTGAAATAATCATCAGGGAGCAATTCTGGACTATCTATCGAATTAACCATACTTAACCCTTCATTGCTCCTGGCAAAATCAGTCCCCTTGTATTTTTTAAAGTTCTCATAGTTTTGATGTTGAAATTCTTCCGTATCACCTACCATGAGATTTACAAAATGGTCCTGGCTATCTTCAGGGATATAATCCAATATATTATTGGCATGGTTTTCACGGCCATAATGACCTAATTGATTTATAAAGATATATGGCATTTGAGTAGCCAAAAGATCTAATTTATCCAAATGAACAATTGAGCCGTTATACATAGAATTATCTCTGGAACGCAAGACATATGTATAAATATAGACCATCAAGGATGTGTAAAACAGCTTCAATACTTTTACTAAATGACCAAATTATCTATTTATAATACAAGTCATACCTAGCTAAAGCGCTATTGTCGTAGTTTACCCACACTCTCTAAAAATTTCTTAACACGCCATTTGTATAATAAAATTAATTCATATTGATTAAATTTTGCCAAGAAATATAATGCGGCAATAGAAAAAACTGGTAACAATTATTTGAGGTCATGTTGTTATGCCACTAATGTTAAAAGAAATTCATGCCATCTGGTTAGGATCTAATCTCCGTACTGCTGGAAAAGAAAATTTAGAAAATTGGGCTCACACGAATGGTTTAGCATATGGGGGCGAATATAATATTAATTTGTGGATAGATACCAGCACCTACACCGAAGATGATTTAGATATTTTTTATAGCGAAATATTGCCTTGGGCTCAGGGATACGGATTGGTGATTCATGATGTCAATTACGCTCCTTCTGACAATATCATGTATGACGAAGAAACGTTTACCAATGAGCCGCTAACATCTTTTATGGATTACGAGATGATTAGTTACTACGAAAGTGAAATAGTAGGTGAAGATAAAAATCTTGCCGCAGCATCGGATATATTAAGGATTCATGTGTTAAAACGCGATGGAGGTCTCTACATTGATGCTGAAGATATCGGTCCTAATTGGCCCCTCCAAGATATAGAACTGACACATGGTTTTAAGTTTCATCAGTATAATTTCGGCGCAGTCAATAATGATATTTTAATGGCTATGCCTAAAAGTAAATTTGGTGATTTGTATCTGGAGAAAATAAGAGAAAATTATAGAATTTTATTTGCAGATCCGAAGCGATTGCAAGCTCATAGGAACCTTAAATACGCTTCTATCGAAATCCAGCAGGGCATTGATTACCGTAAGTATTCAACGATGCATACATCTGGCCCCGGTGTCATTGAGCAAATAGCCAGTCGTTTAACGATGCGGTGCAATTATCTGGAGGATTATGCAGAAGATTATGTTGCTGAAAGTGATTTGGCAGTACCTGAAGGTTTCTTTAATGTCCCTCAAGAGCAGGTTGCCAGTTGGTATGATCCTATTCAAAGCCAGTGTAAAGAACAACAAATTAATGTTTTAAAAAATGGCATACGTTATCAGGTTGATAGAGAACTAGAAACCATCATAACAATTTATGAAAAAAAGAAGAAAAAAGCATTTTTTTTAAATTCTAATAGAGCAAAATATACCGAGACCATTGAGCTATTAAGAGCGGCACAAGAATCTCTTCGTGCCTCTTTACCAACGTTTTCCATGAGACAAGTCTTGGAGGTAGCCCTTGAACAATTGACAGAAAACCAACAAGAACATCTTTACAATATAAAATATGGCGTTTTTGATGAGATTACAAATATATATTGTAATACAGATGAGTTGATAGAGTATCTCAATGAAAGCGTTACAGAAGAAAAGATAAGTATTCTGAATTTAAGATTTGGTGTAAAAAACTCAAAAATGCTAAGACAATTTGTAACGGATGTATTAGTACAAAAAACTCTTCAAATCGAGTTATTAGAAAATTATGGCATAGAGCTAACAACTTATTTACAGTTGAATCAATAGAAATGATTCAATAATGGTAGTGTTTAAATAACTGTGTCATCTTTACCTCCTAAAGCATCTTTGAATATTAGAGAAATTATGTCGAGTCCAATTGGCTAATTCTTGAACACTTACTCCTGTGGGGTTCTATGATTTTTGCACCGTACAGAGCTATAATTTAACACAGGGTCATTGAATTGTCTGAAAATGAATAATTTTTCCCATATGTTAATACATTCAAATGCTTTAAAAGAATCATTTGAACATATGATAAAAAATACGCCCATCGATCACTTTGGATATTATATATTTGATAACGATGGCTATTACTTCCAACTGGAATCCGATCGAGATTTTTTCCGGGATTTTCTAGAAAACGAACTCTTTTTAATCATGCCTTTTAGTGAGTCAAATTCAACAAGATATGAGATATATACATCCATGATAAAAGAAGATGTAAATATTCATAAAAGCTTGTTCGATGTCGCTAAGAAGCACAGCTATTACTCATTTGTAAATGTCATAAAAAATCATAATAGCCACAAAGAGGTTTTTACATTTGCCTCAAAGAATAATTCCATGGAAATAATTAACTACGTGATTAATAACAGGGGATTTATAATTGACTTGACTGATAAAATACACAAAAGGCTTTATAGTTTATACAGGAAAGAAAATTGTATTTTATTACCAAAAAATCTGGCTGATAAAATAAGAAATTTTGAGGATGAACACCGGGGAACAAATGTTGTCTTTGGACGGACTCCTATTGAAGGAAGAATAAATACTTCGGATGAATTTGATTTTTCCTCGCTGCCATTTAATATCAGTTATTATCCGTTTACTGCCGTTGAAAAAGACATTATATATTTGTTATTTCATGGATTTAATACAAATAAATCCGCTGAAATACTTGATGTTTCACCCCGAACAATAGAAAGGCACTTTGAGAAAATACGCAAAAAATTGGGATGCAAAAATAAATTGGAAATTTTACATAGTATTATTTTGAAATCTCAAAAATATTTATAAAAAATATTTTTTAATTTGTCGCCTAATGAGGGGGATTGCTATTCCTATCATGCTGACTTTTTTTCCAGGGGATGACGTATTTTACTCAATGGTGTTAATGTTTTCATAATAAACATATAGCATAATTTATTTTAAATCTTAATTATGATAAATGATAATGTTAAATATCCGTTCAATTCAACTCAGTATTAAAAGCGATAAGAATTCACATAGATTTTTTACAACCGACCAGTCAAAACAATCTCCTCCTTACGGATCTGGTGTTATCCCTTCATCAAGCTTAAATGACTTATATCGAGTTGATAGTGTTGAGATCAATTCACAATCTAACCAACCTGCATTGAAGCTTAACCTCTTGGAGCTTCTTTGCTTTCGAATTGCCTGTCTACAAGGTTTCATAAGTCCTAAGGATGTGGTGCAGCATCAGGGAAGCACACGGTTAATTGGTACCACCTCCAGTGAAGCAAGTGTTTTAAAGATGTCACAGTCCTGGGGTACGCATCGCAATGCGATTTTTACTATTAATCCTCGTTTGTTACAAGCTCAGTTGATTGACGTAGATGCCACAATAAAACGTAGTGGTACTGGCTTTTACACACCAATTCCAGAGCATGAGCATGCGCTCATGGTATTACCTATTTCAGCAATCAGGGAGATTAGGTTACTTGAATGCGGGCAATCTATAGTAAACCCATTGTACATAGAACCAACTCTTGAAGTGGTTGAAGAATTTCAAACAATATTCAAAAAACAATTAGCCTTCCTTGAACGTCTTTATAACGAAGGCAAGAGCATGACGTCGAATCAACGTCAGAATGAACTGATCGGCGTAATCGAACAGACGGCAGAGTTTTTCCATGCACGATTAGGGCGGGAAAATCCGTTTAATATGACCCTGGTTCAACTATGTAATCGTTATGGCGGTAGTAATCTGTCCAATGAACAATTAAGCAAATATTCTTCCACTACGACTGTTTTGGATGTGCTAAAATGTGATGGTGATGAGCTATTTATGAAACACAACCACTACAGGAAATTGCTGGGTCAGAAATCTCTTCGAGAAGCCATCGAGCGCGCCAATGAAGAAAATGGCTATGGCTCTCCAAGATCCAGTAATTCTTTTGACTAATAAAAATTTCGGTAATGCCTTGAATTTATTAAACATACGTTTCTCAAGAATTCAAATCGATTTATAGGTTAAAAGTTGGATTTGTTACGGTATTAGGTTCTTTCATGCTCATTTATTGCAAAGGCCAAAATATTGGGATAACTATAATAGCTGTCACAAAGTTAATGATATTCAGTGGTATACCCACTTTCAAAAAATCTTTGAATCGATAATTACCAGCATTATAGACATAGGTATTTGTTTGATAACCTAACGGCGTTGCAAAACTGGCACTTGCGGCAAACATAATTGCTACAATAAATGGGTGCGGATTAAGTCCAAGTTTCATTGTCAAACCGATAACCAACGGCGTTATTAATACCGCAGCAGCATTGTTGGTCATAAACTCGGTCACAAAGCTCGTAATCAAATAAATTGAAGCTAAAATCGCTACTGGACCATACTGTTGAGAATAGGTTGCAATATTTTGAATCAGAAAAGCCGCTATACCAGTCTTTTCCAAAGCGGTAGATAAAGAAAGCATCCCAAAAATTAACATTAAAATACGCCAATCAATTGACTCATAGGCATTTCGTGCTGTTATACAATTAGTTGCCATAACAATAACGGCACCAATAATCGCCAAACCCGATATTGGCATTATGTTTAATGCTGAAAGTGCAACAACTCCGATAATGGTTGCTATTGAAATAAATCCTTTTTTACTAAAAGGTCTCTTTTGAAACTGGGTGAAACTTAAAATATCTTCTTGCCCAAAAAAATAGGATAAATCTGAAGGTGTACCTTCTATCAATAATACATCGCCAAATTTCAAAGGGGATTTTTGGAAGTCATACTCAATGACCTGGCCGCGACGATGTATTGCCCATATGTGGCAGTGGTATCTTCGCTGAATCCAGGATGAGCTAATCATGTTATTAATCAATTTGGAACCTGGACCGACAATCCCCTCAAGGACAATTGATTCTGGAATATCTTTAAATTGTAAATATTTCTGGTGCTCACCAAAAGTTATTCCCTGCAATTTTGAAATGGCTAACAATTCCTCTTTACTGGCTCGAAACATCACTCTATCGTAAGGTTTTAATTTTGTATTCCGCAATAGGTGATCCAATCTCAAGGATTTTTTTTTGTGCTTATTTGAATTGGCAGCATCCTTATTCAACCCCTCAGACAAGCTTATTTCATTTCGGATGATATCAATAACAAAGACAGAGGGCGCTTGTATGGAAATGACGTCACTTAGGGTCTTTTCAATAAAAGGGGAGTCTGGAAGTACCATACCAAAAGCAAAAAACTGTTTTTCCCCATAGCCTGATGCTAAAACCTCATCCGTAAACAAGGGTCTTATCGGCAACAGATAACGACCTGCGGTTGATAGGAATATAATGCCAGCCACGGCCATAATTAACCCAGGAAATGTAATATCAAAGATATTAAAAGCAGGTACATTCGTATCATTGACAATTCCATTGATTAACAGGTTGGTTGATGTACCAATCAATGTACAAGTCCCACCCATGATAGCAATATATGACAAAGGAATAAGGAATTTAGATGGGTATTTGTTAAATTTACGGGCCAATTTGATAACTACGGGAGTTAAAATTATTACAATGGGTGTGTTATTCATAAACGCTGAAGCAATTAATACAAAGGCAAAAAAAACAATCATTGCAAGCGAAAAACTTTTTTCCGCGAACTGAATGATATAATCAACCATTAAATCCAGAACACCTGTCATTTGTAATGATGCGCCAATAATAAACATAGCAGCAATGGTAACTGGTGCATTGTTACTAAACACGGCCAGGACTTCACGTGTAGATATCACCCCTAATGCAAGCAATGCCGCCATTGTAATTAATGCCGTCAAATAAGCAGGAATTTTTTCACGAACGAAACTTATCACAGACCAAACTAATAAAATCGTTGTTACCAAAATTTTAAAGTGGAGTCCAATTCCATCTAACATTTCAAATTCCTCTATCGCAACAAAAAGACATCTTCTACACTAATTTTTCTATATTTATCAACAATAAGTTATGACATAACAAAATCATAAAGTAAAATGAGGGTTACAAGATTTCGTATTCACTGTTTATTATCATGCTCGATATCGAGCATGGTAATAAAATAGACATCGTCACTGCAATTTATGGGCGGTGACGATGAAAATCGTCCTTTATTTTACCGTGTAAAATCAAAAGGTTACGCCATTTTATTCAAAAGAGATCAACGTGCTTGAACAAAAGGCCCGCTATAAATCCTTGCCCATCTTGCACCGATTTGATGACTTTTAATTAGCACATGAATATGATTATTTCTTAATGAGTTGATTAAAAATATGGAAATCTAAAATCTTATTTTTTAACCGCATAACAGAAAAACACTGCATTATGCGGTGGTTTTCTGTTATGCAGACGTTCTTTCACTAAATAGAAATTGTGTTTAACTGGCAATATAATGACTTTTTAGCTGAAAGAGAGATTGTTTTGTTTACTAAAAAAATTGCCTCGTTAATACTATCATCAGTCGTTTTAACCATTTCTTCTCTCATATATTTTCGGTCATCAACGGAAGATATGGATGAAAGCAGCTTGGAGACCTTACTCTGGCTTTCTGTTTTATCGCTGTTGGCAGGAGCTAACGAAGCATTGGAAGTTTATGATCATCTAAAAGTCGAAACCAACTCATCCGCCAGTCCGCCGCACGGTGATGTTCAGCAACATGTCATAGCGCCTTCTTATAGTTTTAGTAAAGCGGCCGTTGCAGGCATCACCAGCCCGATGCTGGTTGCCTGCTCTTATGCGCATATACTTCAAGGAGTTGCTTTATCAAAAGCACTCTATGGAGAAGATGGAATTTATTCCACTGTCTTATCAACCACCTTGATGCTGCCAGCATTGGTAAAATTTTCAGTAATATCTCTTCCTCATGCTTACCATGCGTTAATGGGCTCTCGAGAGTCTTTTAGTTTGAGGGTAACTAACAATAAAGTCTCGAAGGCTGCAGGAATATCACTACCGCCACTTAAATGGTGGGTTATGCTAGGTGTTATGACCGCGCTACATATTCCTGAAGGCCGACTGATTGCCTCACCAATAGAGCACCCTCTTTTAAATCGATTAGCCAAATATGGATTTGCCCTCGCCGAATCTATACCGCATATTAATCAACTTGAGCAGGTTCCACATAATTTAAACGAACTAAGGCGCGTTCCCAAGGCTCAACTGGCAATATACTTCATAGTCGGCTGTGTGTCTGGCCTTATTCATTCTTCTCAAACGATTCTGGCGGTTTTTGCTAACCAGGAAAATATGTTGGAATTTATTAGTCCAGCGTTTGAATTTCTCGTCGGCTTTCTGGAAAGTCAACAACATTTAGTACCCGCTATAAATCGTTTCGGTTTGTTTGGAAGGTCAAAATCAAACCAGGATGAAACAGGCGAGACAATGGCCGCAGATAATATCATCACCATGGGCATTGGGCGGGGTTAATGTTATACCATTGCCGATTTTTCATGGACAGTAAAGTGTAATAAATGGTTACCCGGTCATCAAGCGGAGCCAGAGAAACTGAAACAGGAGAAGAGAAACATCCCTGTATCCCTCTCGACATCTATAAATGGTATTGGCCTGCATCCTTTAGGAACAAGCAGGTCCGATTGAACAGGTGGCCACTTCAATATAATCGGATAAGAGCTTTGGAGACATAACACTTGCCAGCTCCGGCGTAGTGTGTCCCGTTCTTAATGCCTGCATGCCTTGATCACTCAGTAAAAGATTGAGATGCTGGGTGTAAGCCGGCATGGCTATTGCCTGTTTTAGCGTGATAAGCTTCTCTCTTAATGCCTGTAATCCATTATTACTTAATAAATTTTCCAGTTGAAAGCTTTCAGATATGGTCATGGCCTCTTCAAAGGTGATATGCCCTTCTTTTAATGCCTGCAAGCCATTCTCACTCAGTAATGGCCTTACATGCTCTTTTAAAGTTAGGGCTGCTATCTGGTCGGACGTGATAAAACCCTCTTTTAATGCCTGTAAACTGTTATCACTCAATAATTGCTCCAGGCAATATGGTGAAGGCATGTCCGCTACCTGATCTAACGTGACAAGCTTCTCTCTTAATGCCTCTAACCTACCTGGATTCTTAAATAAGATTTTAAGTTCGCCTGGAGAGAAAGTCCTTGCCTGCTCAATCGTGATAAGCTTCTCTTGTAAGGCCAGCAAGCCATTATTGCTCAGTATCTCCGATAAAATCCCGCCGCCCATGTCGCATGCCAATTCGGGGGTGATCAGCTTGTCTCTTAACGCCCGCAAGCCATTAGCACTCAGTAAATTACTGAGCTTAAAATTTTTAGACATGGCTATTACTTGCTCCGCGGTGATGAGCTTTTCCCTTAATGCCGCCAAACCAATTGGACTTAATAAATGCTTGAGATGCCTGTCGCAAGATATGGCTTGTACCTGCGCCAGGGTGATGTGATTTTCTCTTAATGCCGCCAGGCCATAATCATTCAGTAATACTTCAAGACGAGCCGGTAAATAAATGGCATTGGTCTGCTCCGGTGTGAAAAGTTTTTCTCTTAATGCTTGTACGCCAATATCACTTAGCAATAGTTTGAGATGAACGTCGGTATTCATCGCGCCCACCTGCGCCGCGGTTAACAATTCTTGTTGGCGTTTTTGGCGATCTAACTTCCATAGCCGTTGAATATCTTCTGCCAGCGATAAATCATACACTTCAGACAAAACCAATGGTTGCAGTTTCGGAGATAATTTCTCTACTCTTGCAAAGAAATCCGTTCGACTTTCAGCACCTTTTTCTTTCCAATGTGGGTCATCTTCGGTTAAGTCATACCAGGTTTTACTGACCAGTTGACACACACGAAAGGTTTCAGATCCAGTGAATTGTAAAATACATTGCAGTGCGTATTTATCCTCCAATGTTTTTTCTTTCGCATCAAAAAATAAGGCCATAGGTTTGCTCTCCCATCTAAAAAGTGTGACACACTATCACAATGCCTAATTAGATGACAATAAAGATTTTTTTTGCAAAAATATCCAATATGCCTGCAACCGTATTGCTGGTTACATCACCTAAAAGTTCACTGTAAATAATTCTTTATTCAATAATAGCTCTTATTTTTTTATTAAAGAGTTCAAGGCGATCTTCTTCGATTCCACCTCTGGCCACCATAAGAATCAATAAAGCAACACTTCACGAAATAACTTTAAGTGTTGTTGAGTAATAGCTGGTGATGTATATCCTCGAGCAACGCTCAGGGCTTTTTTGCATAGCTTTTGGTAATCTATATCCGGAATTTTTAATAGCTCCATAATTCCATCAGCCAATTGTTGAGCAGATTCACTGTCTATAATTTTCCCTACTGCGAAATATTCTGGCCCCCCACTACGGCTTACAACCATAGGCAAACCACAGCCCATGGCTTCCAAACAGGAAATACCAAATCCTTCACTGCGAGATGGCAACACACTCAAATAAGAAATATGATGAATGTCAGCAACGCCTTCGGGAGATTGATGACCAACAAAATGTATATTTTCCAAACTATATGAATCTATATTCATGCCTTCTATAATATTTTTTATTTCACCGGAACCCATCACAATAATATGGATATTCATACTGGAATCGAGTAATTTATTGGCTTGCAGTAAGATATCGATTCCTTTTGTTAGTGATAGTTTACCCGCGAAATCGATAATCCGTGCATTGAAGGGAATATTAAGGCCCAATTTATGTAGAATTTCTTCACGATTCACTTCTTTTGGTTTAAAAATTGTTTCATCATAGCCGTTTGCAAGGACTACAATCTTGCTTTCATTTACATGATAAAGCTCTATCACTTCTTTTTTTACGGACTCTGAAATAGCTATGATTTTTTTAGCTCCATTCGCAGCATCAATCGCTTTTTTTTGCACGTTAGGATCATAACGAAAACCCATCTGATCACTGTGATGAGCTGTTACAATGTAATCCAGACCCATTTGATGAAGCAACCAACAGGGATACCAAATATGATGACATTCAATAATGTCAGGTTTAAACGAATGTATCAGCGGCAACAATTGGCGATGCAATTCATGCTCATAGGTATAAAGCTGCTTGTCAGAAAGTACTTTGAAGGTGATTGCCTCCGGGTTTCTTGGGTGAGGGTCCGTTATCATTAGAGGGAAAGTGTGTATGGACGATATGCTTGTTTTGATTGGAAAATTCCAAATATAATAAAGCGCTGGATTACTGTAATATTCCTCTTTATCTATGGATTCAACATTTGCGTCAGGAAAAAAAATTTTTACTTCATGGCCTAATTTTACAAGCTCTTTTGCAAGACATTTAATTAAAGTAAAACTGCCCGTTCCCCATGGGCCTGTATTAATAAATAATATTTTCATCAAACAACGCTCCCTGTTGATACCATTGCACTTTGCTAATTTGCGATAAAGTTATGAATTGTTTGCTCCGACGTCCATAGCTGTCCTATGCAAATTCGTAGTTAAACAGCCGCCGGCAATTGAACGAAACAATGTAACATATATTTCCATCTATACACGTAATCTCCTCCTGTGCTAGATTCAAGTTCAACAGCAATCAGGATCAATTGTATTAGCAGGGTCGGATCCAACCCTGGTTGGCTGCAATAGTTCAAACGTGAGTCGAATGCTGATACTCATTAAGAATATCCTCTATAATCTGATGACTTCTACCAGCTTCCACCGCATTGGTTTTACTCATGCCAGAAGCAATGATTAAGGCTTTCCACAAAGCCCATCCCCTGGCACGTCGCCACGTATTATTGTCTAAAGCCATTGCTTCCTTAAATACTTGCCTGCCCTTACTTCCGAAATAATTCCAGGCCATAACCAAATCACAGGCTGGATCACCCACTGACAATAAGCCAAAATCGATAACCGCATGCAAATGTTCATCTCTGACAATCAGGTTACCGGGACTAATATCGCCATGAACCCAGACAGGAGGATTTTGCCATCTGGCAGTCAACGCAATCTCCCAAATGCTGAGTGCTGTTTTTGCATCTATAGATTTCTCAAGAATCTGTATCGCTTGCCTTGTTTCTACATCATACACTACCAGTGAACCACCACGATAAAAATTATGAGCGCCTGGTGCTGGCCCTTCCATGGCCGGAATTTGATATAAATGAGTAAGAAAATCAGCAAGCTCTTTGGCTAGTGTTTGTTTATCAACTGCGACTTCAGCGAGGGTTTCCCCCCCGATCCATTCATATACCGACCAGTTAAAAGGATAGCCAAATTCCGGCTGACCGAGCGCTAATGGTTTTGGTATTTGCAGCGGCAATTTTGATGCAAGTTTAGGGAGCCAGGCTTGCTCTTTATCTACTTGAGCGGCGTATGATTCAGCACTTGGCAAGCGAACCAGCATGTCATCACCTAAATGGTAAGTTCTGTTGTCCCATCCGCTTAAAGCTACTGGTTTAACTGGTAAATCCTTCCACTGGGGGAATTGGGAAAGTATTAACTGTTTTACCAGATCTGAATTTATGTTCACTAACTGATTTGTCATAATGTCATCTTGAAATGAGTAGTCTTTCTGTCTCAATCATCTTCTTTTTTTAAATTTTCAACGAAAAGTCTCATCTTATAATGAGGTACGGGGTGCCAGGGTGCAATAAATTCATCAAAAATTTGAAAACCGTCTTTTTGATAAACATGCACGGCCCTCACATTTGATTGTTCCGGGTCAATTATAATTTCAGTTGCATTGGAGAATTGCGATAAAATAAACTCCTGAATCATTTGCACAGCCAGCCCTTTACCCAGATAATCCAAATTGCCAATAAATAAATCCAGTGTTACAGCACCGTTGGGGTGCGTGTCTGAGGGTTCAATATCCGAAGTCATTAAGTATGCAAAAGGAATATCATTGTCCATGACAAGCCAATGTGCTGCCCAGGCTTCTCTTCCTTTTACAAAATTATCCAGATCTTCAATGGTATTATTTAAGCCATCCCCATGCAGCCATTCATTGATATGGGGTTTATGAACCCAGTCCATGACTAATGGCTGTTCGGATGACGTTACCTTCTTGCAAGAAAAGCGATAGGTTATATTCATTATTCAGGTCATTATATCCTCGATGGCTGTATTGTACTGTAAACTCCCCCTTTTTAGTGTCACACTAGAAAGGGAGGTTTACATCCTCAGCCATAAGCACGAGAACGGTTAGTACCTGGGTTCCCCAATTTTTTCGAGGCAATTTGCGGATCATTGTCAGGTATTTCCGGGAAAAGCGATAGTGAGTAACCAGTTGGCTTTTCAGAATTTGCAGATCCGGCATTTTCCAGACTATTTTGATTCCATTCGATTTGCGAACATTCAGGTTGCGAAGGAGCGACCATTGCTTGCAGGAGAGATTCCGTTTTGGTTGGTTTTAACACCTCTCCGGCACAAATAACCTCTGTATCCAGGGGGTGCTCTTCATAACTGGATTGTATTTGTTCCGTTTTTTCTGGTTGTTCATGCCCTTCATATGGCGGGGCTGAAGCAGCCCACATTATATCGGATAAGGAAGAAGCGGAAGGTTCGTGTTGTTTCCAAAGCGATAAATAAGGATGTTCACTTAACTGCTTTACTTTTTCCAGGGCATGATCATTTGTCGAGGCAACATTTGCAAAATCCATCTCAGGGTGAGTAGAGCCGGGAATAGCCTTCATAGCCATGAGATTCTCAGGCACAGGTAATGGCGGCGTCACGTTTAAATCTTTATATTTCATACAAATCCTTTTTAATTGACCATCGCCAAGTGCAATTTGCTCCTCTTCGGTAAAAGGAGCGGGATGTTTTCCTAACCACCTTCCCAGCACCTTTTCGGCAGCTGCTATTTTTGTTTCGGCACTGCAAGCCTTGCGATTATGCAATCGGAACATCCCGCCATGGTAAAAAGATGTGCCCTGCGATCGTCGATAATTAATATAACTGGCCAACTCCGTTATCCCTTGTAAATATAAATTTCCTTTATCGATTAATAATGAATCACATGATATTTTTCTTGTGTTATAAGTTTCGTATGCAATAGATCGTATAATCTTTAGCTCTTGCAGCGGATCCGGTAAGAGCCGATATACCTTTCTATCTTCGGCGAGCGCATTTAAAACATCTTTAAAAGTATATCGCTGAAAAAGAAACTGATTAAAAAATTTGAAATATTCTTTTAATCGGCTATCGGAACGTAGTTTTTTCTGTGAAAAAAGAGATTTTAATTGAGATGAATCAAGAGAATATAATAATTCTTTAGTCAGTGATGCCGATTGTTTTAAAATACAAGCCCAATCATCCGTTTTTAATTGGTTGAATATTTGAAAAATATCATCTTTTTCAAGAATCGCAATGCTTTTCAGTAATGGTTTAATAGCTTCCGGATGATAGCGGACCGCCAGCATCAGGGCGTTTGAACGCAAAGGCTCCGAATTAACCCGCTTCAATATATTGCCTCGATCTTGCACGCCAAGTTTTGCAATACTTTGAAGAATTGGCTTAATAACTTCAGGATGATAACGTATTGCCAGCATCAGGGCGTGATTTCCATTCTCATCAGGACATGCCAATATTTTTACCCGATTTTGCACACCAAATTTTGCAATACTCTGCAGAAATGGTCCAACGGCTTCCGATTGATGACATACTGCCAGAGTCAGGGGGTTGTATCTCCCCGCCTCGGTCTGCAACATCCACAGGATTATTTGCTCTTGTTCTGTAAGGGTCTCTATGCTTTCCAGAAGAGGTCCAATGACCTCTGGACAATTGCGTACCGCCAGTGTCAGGACATTCTCGTAACCCTTGTTAAACTGCGTCAATATCTCTTTCTGATTCCGTTTTTCATAGTTTTCAATAAGTTGCAGAAGTGGTTTAACGGCGTTTGGGCGATAGCGTACCGCCATCATCAGAGCGTTCCATCCGTCTACACTCACCTGCTTTAATATCTTGAGTTGATCCTCTATTTCAAGGGTTTCAATAAGTCGCAGAAGTGGTCCAACGGCGTGAGGATGATAGTATATTGCCATCATCAGAGCGTTCCATCCCATTGCACTACGCTCTGTTAAGACCCTGGTCTTTTTTTCACTGGTTGCAAGGGTTGTAACAGATCTAATGAGTAATAGAATATCCACTAAAGAAGATGATGAATATTGTAATGTATCATTCAGTTTTTTTGCCAACCGAGTTGTAATCATTTATTTTTGACCTGCTCAGAAAAATAGTTGGGCAAAATATTACCATAAAGGCCAAAATATTTCTATACATGGGCGTCATAACATCATTTTTTAGCTGAAGTTGTATAGGATTGCAGCGAACACCCAACCAACAAATTCCTCGTGTAGACGCAATGTATCCATTGTTGTTGCCATCTTTGATTTTTTGAAATAACATGCAGCGTTGCTCAATTTCAAAGGATAGGAAGAGGTTCATGATGAAAAAACTAATATACGGATTTATTTCAGCTTTATTCTTTAATCAACTCCACGCACAAGCATTACCTGTTTTTGATGATGTCATACAGCACCTTTCTAACGGACATGAAGTCAATCTTGTTGTTGATCTCAATCGTTGCACCATTGATGACCCCAATGAAGTAAAAATTCCCGCTGCAAAATGGTTTGTTAAGCCTCAGATAGTTACTTTTACTGACACATTCATTTCCATCGACGGCGTCAAATATGCACATGGCAGAGCGCCTTTGCCCGCCAGCGGGCTAGTACAAAAGGGAACTATCCTGGTAAATAATCAGGGCAATTCTCATATCGTTTTATCGTTCTTTGATGCGGAAACCAATAAAAAGTTAATGAACGATGTTAATATACAATGCAGCCTGAACAATGGGCTCCAGTTCTTTACCCGTTAATAAATGATAATACACATCGAAATATCCCCGTTCCTTATTATTTTGAGTTAATTAAAAATATGGGAATCGAAAGCCGTATACTTCATCCATTTCGTTTTGATCGGTTGTAAAATACAAATGGTTCTAAAATTGTCTACGTGCCGCGACTTGTTCGCGGCATCCAGGTGTGCGTAGCTCTGAACTTTGAACCACTGGTTCCCGCGAATACATCGCGGGACGTAAACGTTTTTCAAGAATTAAAACCATGCAAACAAAATGGAAACAGTACTAGTGCCTCGTCAAGATTGAATTTACGGGTTGGCGCCTGAATTTCGTTCAGATTTGTACGTTTTTTTGATGTAAAAAGCGCAGGACTAGCAGAGCTAATTTGAGCATTTTTGCATCAAAAAAACGTACAAAGATGAATGCAAGGCAGGTGATCACACCCGTAAATTCAATCTTGACGAAGCACTAGTTTTTAATTTTTAGTAGATTCGTATGGCTTGTATAACACAAGCTTCCTGGAAACTACGAAATTCATCGAATAACTTTTTATAAACATTCGCAAGATAGGATATAAAGTGAATTAGTTTTGACTTAATCTACAGCATAGGTTTTATGGAATCACGAAGTTACGCAATTCAAAAAAATGCCTAGGACTTGTTTTGTATGGCTTTGAGCCTTGATTTATCTTTGTACATACGCTGGTCAGCAATGGATAATAGTTTTTCCATCCGGCCTGCATCTTCAGGATAGCGCGCCATGCCAATGGCCATTTTAAGTTGGATATCATATTTAACACTGCGATAGGGATAATTAAAAATATCCCTGATGCGTGCTATAATTTTACTGGATATATCCTCTGCATTGCTATTTGAAACAATGCCAATAAATTCATCTCCACCTACTCGTGCTATAAAATCTTCATTACGAAAACAGTTACTTAAACGTTTGCTGGTTTCCACTAATATTTGATCCCCGACTTCGTGGCCATAACTATCATTAATAACCTTTAAACCATTTAAGTCCATGTATAATATTGTTAAATCATTTTTACCACGAATTCTTTTTCTTAACTCTTCATAAAAATATTTACGATTAGGCAATTTGCTTAATATATCGTGTCGCGACATGTGAAACAGCTTTTCCCTATCATTTTCCAATGCTCTTTGTTGCTGTAAATTTCGTTGTTCAAAAACATAAATCTCTAAAAGGAACGCTATAAGCACAGACAGGACTAATATCATAGCGAATACAAAATTCATCACCTGAATATACCAAATCAGTGATTCTGATGGGTGGAAAATAGCCTCATGAGGCAACACTAAAAATGCGATTATAGCTGCAATGCTTATTCCCCCATAAATTATCAGACCGGAAAATCCGGTTAAAGTCGCTGCAATAAGTGGCACTATATAAAACCAGACAAATAAGGACGTATTGATGCCACCTGCAACATAGTTAACACTTATAACAGTCAATAAAATCAAACTAGTTAGAAAGTGGCTGGATAATCGCACACAATGGTATAGTTTTAGAGTAATCAAATTGATTATGGATAACCCTATTCCTGTAGATAGCATAACAATGACAGACCAGTGATGTATTTTGGGTAGTAATAGCATGATCAGTACAAATAGAATAGTTTCTATACCAATCACAAATGTCATTCGATATTGGCGGCCAAACTGATGACCATTAAGGACTTCTTCCAACTGACCGGGTATTATTTTTCCCTTTGCCATTTAAAAATCACGCCTGATAAATATATATACAAAATGTAAGTCATTACCAGGATGAAAGCAAATCCAGGACTCGCACTAACTGTGTATCGCCAACTGATTGTCTATAATATTAATATATCAATATATGACCAATATGGACAAATGAGTTTCAATTATGCCTATTTATGTCTATACAATCCAACTGCTTCCCCATCAAATAGAGCATTTAAAAGAAGAAATACAATTTGATATTAATCCGCGGCGAGAAACCGCGCGCCAAAGTAAAAAATTACGCAATGCGATGATTAATGTTGGTGTGGCAGCAATGTGGGGCGGGGTGATACCGATGAGAAGCGATGTGTTATCACAACAGATAAATGCTGCTAATCGAGCAATGACGGAGCTTGAACGTAATCCCTATGGTACCGTTAAGTCCGGTAATCTTAATGGTGAGGTCTATATTGATAGTAAATCAATCAGTCAAGTACAAACGTTTGGGGAAAAGCAAGGTGAATATGTTCATCCCCCATGGAACAGTGAATTGATCACGCCTTATCGAGACACCTTTGACCCAGCGGATATAAACAAATCAAGAACCTATTTTTTTATTTCCACAGTTCCACCGGAAAGAGTTCATCAGGAAGGTGAGCTTACTCATGGTGTCATGGCAACAGACGTTGAGGATGTTGAAAGGTTTATAGAATGTGTGCGGGACGGTTCGTTGCAACTGGATTTAAAAGTATCTCCTGTGACGAAACCGCACGAAGTTGCCAGTACGATACCATTTGAGGTTGTCCATAGAATACCGCCGAAATATTTACTAACTGACGCTAAATCCCGGGTGAATATGGAAAAAATGTATTCCGAATTACTTGAAGACAGGCAAAAAATTCTTGAGTCCGTGCAAACCAACAAGACAAAACAGGAAAGTGTGAAGTATAAACTATTCCAGATGGCGCGGAGTAAAGTACCTTTGCCCCAAATAACGCCGCCAATAGAATTGATTAAAGAAAGTGAGTCCTATAATACCAAGGCTGAACTTTATCGGGACAAATTGGCTGTCGGAGTGATGAATAACAAGTTGGATCCCACTGAGAACAAACAAGCGTTTGAGAAACTGGTTAATACCTTAATATGGAGAGAAGATCCCATAAACAAAATCAATCAGTTAACCGGCGATGACCTCCTTAAGGCTACTCCGGAAGAGTTTAGCAGTTTAAATGACGATAAAAATGAAGCGATTAATTTAAAATTTCAAGCAATGAAGGAGGCATTTCAAAAAGTGACACCCGAAGATGCCGCACCTTCTACGGAAGCTATGAAAGCCTATAAAGATTCGCTCATTGATTTTATTGATACCAGTGAAAGGCATTGTAAAAGTTATGGGGAATTAAATGTCCTGCACACAAAAATGAATGAGGTAATCACTCAAGCAATGAAGCCGCCAGGTCTGGATGACGCACCAGGCCCACCACCTGGAACACCCTAGGTTCTGCAAATAGATAGATTTTATCTATCAAAAAAATAAATATAATCAATTTTACAAAAATCAGGAAGCCGGATATTCTTGTGTTAATGGAAAAACAGGGCATGGATGAAATCAAAAACACCCTAAGAGCACTATATAATTTAATTATGAACATCCTATTTTTGTTTTAAATTAAATCTTATGGTGCTCTAGAAAACCTCTCCGGAGATATACCATGATTTTTATAAAAAATAATGACCACTTAAATGACGTTGTTGATCCAGTTATTTACAAATTAGCGAAAGAAATTATTCGCCTGGAAACAAAGGAAACAGCTATTGATACCCATAATAAAAGCCTGGAGCAGGCTGAAGAGGAGTTTGAAAGTCATCCCTGGGCCAGGAAACCTTCCGGTAAACCCCGTGCAATGAGCACTTCGGATATAAATACCTTAAGTCATTTAAAAGAGGCAAAAGACGTATTGGCTAGTATAAAAGAAACCACTGTAAATGACGGAAATCAAAAAGACATCACCCTAAGCGTCCTGGCCGCATTCGAAACAGCATACGGTCAATCGCAGAAAGCCTGGTTCTCAAAAGGCCCATTTTCCAGTGTCGCCATAACCAGGCCTTACCAGCAAGCAATTACCAATGCGCTTGAAGTATTGGAGATTGACAAGCCTCGCTCCCAAAGTACATTTTCTATATTGAAGGCAGTCCAGGCTGCTATAAAATCAGAAGAATCACCGGCGGTTACGTCAGGTATTTGATTGAATTGATTGGCTGTTAACTGCCGAACGAAACGCCAGGCCCATGCTTGCTTCATTATGCCCCGAACGGGATAATATTGAAATTATCCCGTTCAGGGTATATATTTAATATTATCCCGTTCAGGGTATAAATATGTCTGGAAGTTATCATGCTTATTATTCGCTCACCAACTGAGTTGGCTATACTGATAAAGAATCAACGAAAAAAACTGGGATTAAGCCAGGCCGAAGTTGGCGACCTCGTAAACTTAAAACAAAAAACCATTTCCGCCATCGAAAATAGTCCGGAAAGCGTAAAGCTGGGTACTTTATTCCGGATATTATCTGCCATTGATCTGGAAATAAATATAGCGCCAAAAAATGAATCAGACGAAACAACCAGTCGATGGAACGATGAATGGTAAAAATACGTCAAACTCTTCATGTCTTGATAAATGGTTTCCTGGTTATTGAGCTAAACTAGTGCCTCGATTGCCCATAAATTTAGCCTCAATGTCTTTGCGAGTAAAACGAAGCAATCCGGTTTTTTGTGCTGCGAACTATTGGATTACTTCATTTCACTCAGATGATTCGCATATTCCCGATAATATGGTTCTTAAAATAGACAATATGTTGCTATCCAGTTTTAAATTATTCGGTTCTTTGGTTATTTGCAGGTAAAACAGTACCTTCTACCGATCCAAATCCTATTTTGTAATTTCCAATCTCACTGTATCCGGTCATGATGATAGTATCGCCATCTTCAAG
Organism: Legionella spiritensis; assembly: GCF_900186965.1. Lineage (NCBI taxonomy): Bacteria > Pseudomonadati > Pseudomonadota > Gammaproteobacteria > Legionellales > Legionellaceae > Legionella > Legionella spiritensis. Next base: position 1,075,530 of record NZ_LT906457.1, on the reverse strand, counting down.
AAAGGCTCTTTCACTCCCATCCTTTAGTTTTAAAGGTTCTTTGCCGTTAAACGTTATCTCCAGCAAACTCCCCCAGTTTTCTCGTTCGGGACCGCTGATTGTCCCTGTTCCCAATAAATCACCAGGTCTCATAACACAATTATTTACAGTGTGGTGAGCCAGCATTTGCTCCATACTCCAGTAAAGTTCTTTAGTACTCGTCTCACAAATGGTTGTTCTAACGTTTGAGCCTGCCGGTTGCAACTCAACTCTGAGTTTTATATGGGGTTGCCTCGGGGTTGTCTGGTAAAGATACTCCACAGGCCTGGGATTTTGTTCCGGTAAGTTTGCCATGGATAATTTCAAGGCATCCATTGGAACAACCCATGTTGAAATGGATGTTGCAAAACTTTTGGATAAAAACGGCCCCAAAGGTTGATATTCAAAAGCCTGTATATCTCTTGCGCTCCAGTCATTCAATAAAACACATCCAAAAATATGTGATTCGGCATGCTCAATTGCAATTGGCTTCCGGTCAGCATTACCTTCGCCGACAAAAAAACCCAGTTCCATCTCAAAATCGAGTTTTCGAGACGGAGCGTATACCGGAGGATCATCCGGAGTCAGCTTGATTTGCCCTTTGGGGCGAATAATACTTGTACCCGAGGGAAAAACGGTGCTTGCCCTTCCGTTATAGGCAACCGGCAGATATTTCCAGTTGGGCAGTAAAGGATTTTCATTTCCTCTGAACAACCGGCCAACATTGCTGGCATGATGCTCTCCGGCGTAGAAATCCGTATACCCTTCGATTTTAAACGGCAACATCATATTGACTGCACTCATGGGTATAAGCGCATGATTTAGTAAAAATTTATTATCCTGTAACTCGAAATTATCCACGCTTAACAAAGACTGTAGTCTTTTACGTACCGCAGACCAGATTTTTGGCCCCAATGAAGCGAAGTAATTTAAACTGGATTGATTGAATATCGATTCTTTACTATCAAAGGTGAGCAGCCCTTCTGTTTCAAGCAATGCCAAATCAAGTACATAATCGCCTATTGCTGTACCTATCCTGGGCAAATTATCGTTGATTTTCGAGAATACTCCGTAGGGGAGATTATATATAGAAAACAATGAATCCGTAGATCCTTCGATAAATGAAACCAGCTCCGAGTTAACACTATCCATCAATGATCTCCTCAATATCCTGCGTGCTGCAAATAATAAGGACATCTTAATGATTTATAACAGATAAATGAAGACTTATTTCTCCGGAGAATAAAAAATCACCGGCATCGGGTTCTTTAATAGCAGTAAATTGTCCATAAATAACCCAAAAAATAACCTGAAAATGGTACTAGAATGAACATATAAATAAAAGGAAACAACTAAAGAATAAAATATGGACGCTATAATCACCAACGCACTAACCAATGCCTTGCATGCCCTGTTTCTATTAAGCTATTTTATTCTGGCTTTCCGGCAATGGCAAAAAGGAAATGCGAAGTTTACGGGGTTTATCGTTTCCTTTTTCCTTATTGTGTTTCTTCTGAAAATTCTTGGTGTTCTGGTCCATTATTTAAGCGGAAATGACTACGTCAACGACTTATGGCTAGCCATTGCAATGGGGGTCGTATTGCATAATTATTTTCTCATTCACGCCATGCGTATTCCTGAGACATTGAGAGCCATAACCATGGTTTTTTCCCTGTTTCTGGCGGGTTGTTTTATTATTCATGATAATTTTATTTTCATAGCCCTATTGTTAATTATGGTTTATCTTCTCGCCGCCATTTATTCTGAAAAACTGACGCGATTTGGTTTTATCTCTGTGATTACTGCAAATATCATCTGGATAATTTTACGTGAGGGCAGTCGGTTTATTCTTGGCTATGAGGTACCGATTGAATGGCGATTTGATAATGACGTGTATCATTTGCTATTGATTATTGCAACGTTTATCGTTTACCTCTCCATACAAAGAGGAGACTGGAGTTACCCGAAAAATTAATGGATTTTCAGGGCTTTAAAGATGTACCATAACAGGCGATGTCATCAACCGTGTTTTCAACCAACTTTTCAGAACGAGTTTTAAGGCCTAATGCCGACTCAATCATTACCATTAATTTTGCCAGCCAGCCAAAAAAGAATTGATCATTGAGCGAATGTATTTTTAACAGTCCTTTTTTATCAGCCGGGGAAGATAGTCTTTCATCATGGCTTGCAATTTTACCGCTGTCACTTTTTGCATCCACTATTTGTTTCAAGTCATTATACAATGCCTCTAAAACAATATCGCGCTGGCTTTCGTTCAAGCTGTCAACCAGAGAGGAAAAGTCTTTTTTTTGTACTGCTGGTTTCTTGCCCCAAAGAATAATTTGTTTTTCAGGGCATTGTTCAGACGCTTTTTTTAATACGTTACTAAATAAATAATTTAACAACCTGTGTTTATAGTCAGTATTATCAATATCGTCATTGCTAATAAAAAAGCCGCATGCACTATTTCGAGAAAAAGTGGCGCTTCTAGCCAGAAAATCAATCTCATCAATGAACTGATTTCCTATTTTTTTTAATAGTAATTTTTTTATATTCCAATGTGTTAAAACAGTAGAGTTGTCAAATGCCAGAATGGCTTTTGCCACCGAAGGATTTTTGTCGAGCAGCTTGCGCATCGCCCTATCATCACCTCGTTTCAAGCAAGCAGGATCATTAAGTATGGATGAGTTGCCGATTAACGCCGTCAAATAATCTCCTATTAATTTCGATTTTTTTAATAGCTTAGCTAAATTGTTCGATTTAAGATCGTTCAATCTTCTTTGATCGTTTGCGGCCCATTCTTGAAATTTTTCCTGATTTTCCACAGGAAAAATAAAAAAAGACTGGTTTTTTTTCATTAATCGGAGCGCTTTCTCTGTAAGGCTGGACATCTTATTTACCATTAAAAACAGGGGTCAAATTACATGTTTTTATGTATTATAAAGAATTGTATTAAATAAAGCCATAATTCGGGGTTTTCATAGCCTGTTTCAATCTCATAGTGACGAAAGATTCAAGCGTATTGCCCGTTGGAAAACTTATCCCTGCCACCGGTACAACACGCAAAAAGTTACTTGAACGCCCTACCCGATTTTATTACTTGCAAGGGCATCCCTGACACAAGGATCCTTCTCAGCCAACGCTGCGATAACAGATTTTGTTACATCAACGATAACTCTGTCATTCGGTGTTGCATGCTTGTGGTTTTGGGTAAAATAGACAGACATCACTATCGGAGAACAAGCACCAGGCCAGATAACGCCTATATCGTTTGTCGTGCCATAACGAGCCCCTGTTCCAGTTTTATCCGCAACCTTCCAGGACGCTGGCACACCGGCCCTGATTCGTTTGTCGCCTGTTGTATTGCTCAACATCCAGGATTGTAATAGTTTGTGTTGTTTTTCACCTAATCCCCGCTCCAGAAGCAATTGCCTGAGGTTATTGGTCATAGCGGCGGGTGACGAGGAATCGTAGGGATCGTCACCGCCTGAAAAAGCCTCGTCCGGCCAGATGTTATCCTGCCGAAATTGATGATCGCCAAGTTGTTTCGCATAAGCATTGATGGCTTCAAGCCCGCCCAGTTCTTTAACAAGAAGATTCATTGCCGTGTTATCACTGTAACGAATAGCGGCGGAACATAAGGCTTCAACGGTCATGCCGTCTTTAACATGCTTGCCGGTAACCGGACTCCAACTGGCCAGGTCAATAGTTTGATAAGTTATTTTTTTTCCTAACAGCATGGGATCAGTCATACTTTTATTCAAGACCGCAGACACGCCTATAACTTTAGAGGTGCACCCCATTGGAAAGCGTTGATTGGCTCGATAGTTTATCTGGTGTTGATTCCCTGTGTTCAAAACCGAAATACCTATTCGACCGCTATTACGCTGCTCTATCTGCTGCAATTGTTGCGGCAATGTCTTTGCAAAAAGATGCTGGCTTACCAATAGAAGCATTACAAAAGCGCATTTATAACTATCAAGCCTGTATTTTAATTTCAACGGATACCCCTGCAGGTTGTTTTTTGGCAAAGCATGATTATATCTGAGTCATTTTCAAATATCTGCTTGTTTTTAGGGCGTGTTTTTAAAATTATCGCCAGGCTGCAAAAGCTGTTTGATTTTCCAGATAATATTCCGGTTTCGCAAAACTGGCAGTTTGACGTTTCACAGATATAATTAGGTAAGAACCGGTCGCATCAGTTATCGTTAATACACAACCAGAGTTTGATGACATTCCATAACAGGATGCGACAAAGTCAACAACGCATAAATAGCAAGGGAGATAGCTGCATGTCAGCCAAGGACAACCATCAAAAATTCACCACAACCGATTCGGGAATACCTGTGCCAAGCGATGAGTACTCGCTGACCATTGGACCAAACGGACCCATTGTTTTGCACGATCACTACCTGATTGAGCAGATGGCGAACTTTAATCGTGAAAGAATCCCGGAACGCCAGCCGCATGCCAAAGGAGGCGGCGCGTTCGGACATTTCGAGGTAACCGAAGACGTCAGCAAATACACCAAAGCCGCCGTATTCCAGCCAGGGACAAAAACGGATATCGTAATTCGCTTTTCAACCGTTGCGGGTGAGCGAGGAAGCCCCGATACCTGGCGCGACCCTCGTGGATTCGCAGTAAAATTCTACACCAGCGAGGGTAACTTCGATCTGGTTGGAAACAACACGCCTGTTTTCTTTGTGCGCGATCCAATGAAATTCCAGCACTTTATCCGCTCGCAGAAACGCCGCGCCAATAACAACCTGCGCGACCACGACATGCAATGGGATTTCTGGAGCCTGTCACCGGAATCGGCGCATCAGGTAACATGGTTGATGGGTGATCGCGGCATCCCGAAATCCTGGCGCCACATGAATGGCTATTCCAGCCATACTTACATGTGGGTGAATGCCGAGGGTGAGAAATTCTGGGTCAAATATCACTTCAAAACCGACCAGGGCATTGAATGTCTGACCCAGCAGGAAGCGGATCACCTTGCGGGTACGGACAGCGACTACCACACCCGCGATCTGCATGAGGCTATCTTGCGTGGCGACTATCCGAGCTGGACGCTGTATATGCAGATTATGCCTTTCAAAGAGGCTGAAACCTACCGTTTCAATCCGTTTGACCTTACCAAAGTATGGCCGCATGGAGACTATCCTCTTGTCAAAGTCGGCAAACTGACTCTCAATCGCAATCCGACCGATTATCATACTGAAATAGAACAGGCTGCGTTTGAACCTAATAATATGGTACCCGGAACTGGAATCAGTCCGGACAAGATGCTTCTTGCAAGAATATTCTCCTATGCGGACGCGCACCGTGCCAGGCTGGGTGTGAACTACAAGCAGATACCGGTTAACAAACCGAAATGTCCTGTTTACAGCTATAGCAAGGAAGGCGCCATGCGTGTTGAGAATGTCTCGGATCCGGTTTACGCGCCCAACTCCAAGGGAGGCCCGCAGGCAGACAGCTCAAGAAATCCCGAGGTAGCGACATGGGAAGCACATGGTGATTTCGTACGTGCGGCCTATACGCTGCGCAAGGACGACAATGACTTTGTACAGGCTAATACGCTGGTCAACAAGGTGCTGGACAATGATGCCCGGGACAGACTGGTCAGCAACGTAGTCGGTCATTTGAAAAACGGCGTCAGCGAACCTGTGCTAAAAAGAACATTCGAATATTGGAAAAACATTGATCAGGAAATCGGTAACCGTATCGAAAAAGGAGTCAGGGAAGGTTGACATCCATTTAAACAATCAGGCTCTGGGCACTTATCTCATCCCTAATTGTTTTGTTGTCGGGCCCCTTGGCCCGACACTATCTATCCAACAGGTCTTCCTATAGCCGTTTCTTTTTGGAGAAAGTTGCAGAACATCATCAAACTCATGAGGAAGGAAAGAGTCCAGTTTGTAAATAACGTCACAATTGTTGTGCAATATAATAACAAATCTGAATCGTCAAAAGTGAAACAATAAAAATGGTGAATTCATGGATCCCTGCTTATGTGAAATTGTTTTTATTATTCGCTCTTGCTTATCCCTGGCATGCCACTCATGCTATGCCCTACCTGGCGGCAAACGAGCAACACAACCTCGTCCATCAGCGCGTCCATGATCTTGCCGCTTTATTAAAACAGGATGACCTCATCGCGGCACAGGTTGATCTTGAAAGCCTGCCGTCTCCCTATAATGCTTTACTCACACAGCCGCTTATGACGACAGGCCTGACCAGCTATTATCAACGAACCCCAAAAATTCAGACCTTGTTTGCCAAACAGAATAAAGTTCAAAAAACTTTTTCACGCGCTATTATTATGCTTATAGATAAAAACAGAATACGAAATAACGTGGAAATCGCGCGAAACAAAAAAGAATCCATCGTGATTGAACTGGCTTTTATCACGATGAATTTCAACGAACTGCCGAAACAAATAATTGACCATATTTTGCATGATAACATTCCATTCGGACAATTACTGGCTGACCATCGTATAGACACTCTCACGAAGGATCGCGCTTATTTCTCTCTCCACTGCACCAAAGCATTAAGCGATCTTATTCATTGCAAGGTAAACAGTACCATTTACGGACGTACCAATACCCTTATCAATAAAAAAAATCACCGGTGGCTGGCCCGTGTCGTAGAAATTTTACCGGGGATCCAATGCAAAAACGCTCGCTGTACCGCATTGATTATGCAACAATAAGAAGTTGATTTGCAGAATCACAAAATTCGGACCATAGTTAACAGATACAAAAATCTCAATACATCATTATGAAAACCATCACAAAAGAATTACAACGCCAGATTACGCCTGAACTAGCCATTGAACTTCTTAAAAATGGCAATCAGCGTTTTATACAAAACTTGAGCTACAATAGAAATCTTTTGCAGCAGGTTAATGAAACGGCCAATGGACAATATCCCTTCGCAACCATTTTAAGCTGCATCGACTCCAGAACCCCGGCGGAATTAATTTTCGATCAAGGACTCGGAGATATCTTCAGTATCCGTATCGCCGGCAATGTTATTAATGATGATATCCTGGGAAGCATGGAATTCGCCTGTGAAATTGCCGGCTCAAAACTTATAGTCGTGTTGGGACATACCAGTTGCGGCGCAGTCAAAGGGGCGTGTGACAGCGTGGAAATGGAGCATTTGTCCGGCCTGTTACGAAAAATTGATCCGGCTATTGAAAAAGAAAAGTCCATTAACGAGCAACGTAATGGCAATAATCCGCGCTTCGTGGATGCGGTGGCCAAATTAAATGTTATGAACAGCATTGACACGGTGTTACACGAAAGCGACATTTTAAAAAGACTGGTCTCCAACGGACAAATCAGGATAATCGGTGGTTTGTATGACGTAGCCAGTGGTGAGGTGTCTTTGTTTGACAACTAGAAGGCCGAACGATCAAAAATCAATCAAATCCCTGTCGCCCGCCATGAAGGCAAAGCCGAAATGCGGGATAATGTTCAAACGGCCTCTCTTTTATAAACGGTGTACGCTAGCTACATCTTGGTATGCGTTGCAATCCGTTGAGATGAACCCTATAATTTGCCCCTTCATCATACGTTTACAGGATATGTAATGACTGCTAGTGATACCACCAAACCCGCCGACAAGCTCACACAGGAAGATTATTCCCAGGCCATGAACCTGATCGGACAGAATTTGTTTACGGCCTTAACCCAATCCGTAGACAAACTGCAACCATCCCTGCGCAATAATAACGTGGTATTTCAAGCCCTGGCCGCTTTTCTGGCTAACATCGTGCATAAACAATTCCCGGACAATCGGGACTCATCAAAGAAAGTAATCGATGATCTTGCCAAACTCATTCACCTGCATCTGGACAGCGTTGCATAATCTCAAAATTACGGGTTGCCGATAAGCAACCCGTCCAATTCAATTTCTTATTCTTCCATGGAAACAGGTTTATCCCAGGAAAAAGACGATTCGGCGAAAAGGGCTTGCTGCGGCTTAAAACCTTCGTTGTCCAGAGTGTTTGCCCGGATCACAACCTTGTTGGGATACTCTATAGGGTATGCGTATAATTGCGTAGAGCACTCGGGACAGAAGTGCAGAATTATTGAGTTCCCGCTGCCACCCTTGTACGTGTAGGTTTGTGTGGCCCTGGCCTCCTCCAGACAGTTTTTATCAAAAAGCATACCGCACAAATGACCACCGCTATTTAATAACTGACAATTATGACAATAACAAATGAATTGAAATTCCGGATCAGCAGAGAGTACGAACGAATTTTTCCCGCAATGACATTTTCCTGTTATAGGATCCATAATAGCTTTCCTGATTTTTTTCGATTATTTACCCACTATAAAAGCTTACAGTCAATGATACAATAACATTAGGTTCCCTGAACCTGGGAAAATTGACGGAACTAACGGGTTATCTTATGAAGAAGTTCTTTATAGGGCTGGTTGGAGATGGAGATGATCCCGGATAAGGGGTGGCTTAGAATGACAATTGACGTGAGGTAAAAGGATAGAAACAAACACAGTAATGTTTGAATACCATACCCCAGAATATTATTTTCCAGCATAAACACGGAAACAATAATAATAGTAGAGGCGCCAATTAATACAATCACGTACCAGGCCGAAGGAATGATAATGTTAAGCATATTCAGGCGCTGATTACGAAGTTCACTGGCTTGATCCAAAGAAGACATCGCCCTGTTATAATAGTTTTGGCTATACATATCAGACGGACGATAATTCAAAAACGCGGCGTAGACAGTACTCTGTGCCTTTTGTGTGACTGGCGATGCCCTGCCCTTTTTCATCGAAGACCACTCATCATTCATCAGCGATGAAACGTATTGCTGCATCTGGTCGCTTATCTTGTGAAAAACCGGCTCCGGAAAACCTTTGCTGTTTTCCCAGACCGTGTATATTTTAGTGGCTTCCTGCCCTACCAGTTGCGTCGCCTCTTTATAGTTAGTCCAGGAAATATAAACCACAAATCCCAGGAATATACTAAAAAGCGCACCTATTATATTAACCACCATTCTTGTGCCGTGCATGTCGGTAGCAATATGCAGACTTGCATGCCTGTATTTAAAAACAACGTTACTTAGAGTCAAAAAAACCGTTATCCAGAACAGGAAAATGAAGGGTGGATACACATGAGAAACAATGCTTCGCAGCATTTAATTCTCCTCTAAAGAATGGCGCAAGGGAATATATCTTTTAACTTACAAGAACATTATAGAATAATTCACAATATAATGCGGTATAAAAAATGTGGTTCAGCAACCGCTTTCCAAATATTGGATAAACGCATTTCCCGTGTAATCATTGATGTGAAAAAAATCCTTTTCATTGATATTACCAAGCTCGGCACCAATACCAATAAAATCAATATTGATATTTCGCGCCGCATTTTTATCCCAAATCCTGTCTCCTACGTAGATCATTTTTGAATAAGCCGGACGATGATAATTTTTTTTCGCACGCTCAATAGCAATGGTGATAATCTGCTCTCTTTCCATGTGATCATCACTGTGCGCAATGGGCACACCATCGCAGGGGATATTCGCCGTCCTAAGTTTCAACAAGGCCGATTTTTCCCAGCCACCGGTTGCAATACCGATATCCCATCCCCGTTGCGTCAGGATAGTAAATATCTCCGAAGCGCCTGAAAGAGGCAGACAGTGGGATTTGTCTTTCAGGAAAGCCGTTTTAAGATACCCCACAAATCGTTCTTTTATAGCCGCTATCTCCTCTAAAGAGGGATCCCGTCCAAACGCGGACTGAACAATTTCTGTTACCATGCCGGAATCGGTGGAATATTTATAGTTATGCCATTGATTATCAATGTATTTTACAGGCAAGCTTTCAAGAAGCGCCCTTTCAAAATAATCAGAATCCACTCGATTGGTATTCGTTAGTGTTCCATCAATATCAAATATTATTAAATTATTCATAATCTCTCTTAAAGAAAATATTACGCTAAGCTGTATTTATACAAGGATACCCTTTTGATGGAACACCTGCCATGAAATGCACCACTATTATTCTGACATTATTGTGTTTGACAACGAATAGCAATTACGCGGCGGAGCAAACACAACCGATAGTTTGTCAGCAAAAATACGCACTCTGTACCTCCGCCGCCTGCATTCCTGATCCAAGACATCCTGATTACGCCATTTGTGCCTGCGTTGTGAAAAACGGGTACAGCGTGGGTTATAAAACCTGCGAACAACGTACCCCCAAAGAGGTTCAATATGAAGCCAGACGACTTGTTTCCACGTTTTCCTTTGCACAATTTCATGCGAAGAAAAATATGGCCTGCCGCAAGGGAATTCCCTGGACAGATTGCGTCGATGCGCCCTGCACCGTCAATCCCATGGATCCGAAAAAAGCCATTTGCAGTTGCAAAATTTTCAATACCCAATCGTTTTTTACTTTTGGCGGCGATTGCGACACTAAAAAATGCCAGGAAGGATTCTGGTCGGGAACGACGGAATCTTCTGCCCGTATCCTTCGCAAACCGTTGCTTGAAACACTCAAACTCTCTGCGGATCCCTCGAAGGACAATACGTGTTCCCGGTAATGTATTGAGAAACAAACGATATGGCCGGTCACTTAAATTATAAATCGCGTATAATGATTATAAACAATCACACATAGTGAATGTTTGTTCTACACTTATAATCAACGTTTATTTACACGATTTTTTTACAATAATTGGTAGCCATAGGGAGGCCTGCGGACGTATTGCGGGTTTCATGTTCCAATAGGGTACAAGAAGAACAGGTGAGCGCTTAAGTGAACGTTAACCCGCATTTTGGCTTCACCTTCATTACGGTTACAGAAGACAATTATTTGTTGCGGAATAAAATATGATTTCAACAAAAACGGTTTTCATAACATGCCTTGCAGGGCTTTTCGCAATCATTCCACCGCCAAATTATGCGAATACCTCCTGCCAAATTGTTGCAGAAACATTGAATAATCGCTTTTTTTACGAAGGAAATTGCAACAACGAACCCTTTTATTCCTGCGCCGGAATTGTGTTGCACACGCTGGAAAAAAATACTTCGATGATAGCGAGCGTTGACGGCTACCCACTCACCGAAAAAGTTTGTGATAAACAATCGACGGTACCCTGGTGCCCAAACTCCGGAGGAATAACCAGGGATGTCGTCTCGTTCTCATTTCTCCATAAAGATATAACGGCGAATTACGGATATCCGATATTTGCCAACGCCGGTGGAACAGCGGGGTTTATATTCAAGCCAAATGCTATAGGTGAATATCTGTTATGCGCCTATCCGGTTGATGCGATGAGTTTTTCCAGACAAGATTGCGGGTGCGGCGAATGGGGTAAACCGGTCTGTGACAATATCAATTCCATTCGGGGAACTTGCGAGCAAAACGGGATTTATACCGACACGGATTTTTTTAAAAAATATATTGATAACAACCACAAGTGGGACATAAAAAAAATGTGCTCATTTGGAGTGTTTACAAATAATTTCCTCGCTTTCATGGCGACAACGGAAATGATTATTAACAATCCTGATAAACAGGACAACTGGAACCCTTTTTGCGCCAGCGGCAACTCGGATAAATGCGCCGGCTGGAATGAACTTGTACTCAAACCCTGGTTTAATATTCCATACAAAGATATCCCTATTGAAGCTTTTTTTTATGTTACAGACTCAAAAAACCTCTACCCTGACAGCAGCAAGGCAAAAGCCATAGCAGCCAAATTGGCAAAAGAGTTTCCAGGTGATGTTCCTGTTGTAGGTATTAATATCGACAACATCCATAATGAATCCGGCACCGGACCATTTTTTTGCGACTTCCAGGTTCCGTGAACCAAATTTTTCACAAAACGAAAATTGGTAGCCCGCAAGGAGGCCTGCGGCCGTATTGCGGGTTATAGCCAAATACTGTATCTTGAAAACAGGGATTAACCGCATGAACGTTATTCCCCAGGCTTCGCTTTCATGACGGCTACGTGTTGTAGAATAATATGCGCCTTGCATTCGCTCAGTAATATCTTTTATGCCCGAAGCCCGTGAAATGAATCAAACCATGTCCTGTTTATTTATAGGATTGCAGCAGAAAATCCACAAATATCCTATGAATAAAATTGCTGATTTCATAACACGAGCGGCCGGAACAGGAGAACCATCTGCTCGTATTGCCGGGGAAATAAAAATATTTCGCCATGATTTTTTTACTCTATTTTATTGCCACGATCATCCTTACCCATGAAAGCAAATCTTATTGAAAAAGATAGTTCCACGTTACCTTCCTCTCTCCCGGGCTGGATGCTTTCCGTCTTGTTTGTGGTTTATCAACTGTATTTACAACTGTCCATGGGTGCTTTGATGCCACCTTTAATGAGGGATTTGTCGTTGAATGCCATGGATATCAGTGTGCTCACCAGTTCCTTTTATATCGTATACATACTCATGCAGGTACCGTCCGGAGCATTGTTAAGAAAATGGGGGCCCGGTATACTGATTTTTCTTGGCGCCGGCTGTTGCGCTCTTGGCTGTCTGCTGTTTGCCGGAAGCAATACTCTCTTATCCGCTATTTCGGGCCGCCTGCTTACAGGGCTTGGTGCGTCCTGCGCATTTGTGTGTTCCATCAGTATTGCCGCAACCGGTTTTTCCAAAGCTCGCGTGGGCCTGATGATTGGCCTGGCTGAAACGATAATGATGGTCGGAACCTGGGCAGGAATAAATGGTTTATCGCATGCGCTTATCCTGTTTAACTGGCGCAGCACCATGACCTTTAACGCGTCCCTTGGCTGTGCCATATCCCTGCTTGCTTATTGCCTCATCCCGAAACAAAAAACAAACAAATCCCACAGCGACTCATACAGAGATTTTGTCAGTATTATGAAAAGAGCCGGCTTATGGTGGCATGGTCTTTATATTGGATTGATGTTTAGCAATGTGACTGTCTTTGCCTCCACCTGGGCAATTCCATTCCTTATAAAAGAGCAAGGTGTTACTCACGCTCAGGCCGTCTGGGAAGCCAGTTGGACATACCTCGGTGTCGCCCTGGCAAGTCCCTTTGCAGGGCTACTGCAAAGATTCAACCGCAATCTTCTGGTCTGCTATGGTTTAAGCGCCATACTGGCATTGGTTTTTTTGATCAGTTTGTTATTTGTGAAACACATGAATCCCGGTCTCGGCTGCATTCCATTTTTTATCCTGGGAATAGCGTCAAGCATCACGGTACTCAATTATGGATGGGTGCAGACCAATACCCCCAGGGAATACGCTTCGATGGCCGTTGGTTTTACGAATACCGTAGCCTTGCTTCTGGTGCCTGTACTGCACCTCATTATCGGCAGGCAAAAAATAATGAGTTATCCGATCCTTTATACGATGATCGCAAGCATGCTTCTTGCAAGCATTTTAGTCTTTATAAAACAACCCAGACTTACTGTATCACCACAAGCATCTCTTTCATGAACAGGGATATCTCGCCACACCAAAGCAAATTGTCAAAATATCCAACCATGTTATAATTAATTTTTTAGAACATTATGTTGTTTTCATGAGAGGCAAATCAGTATCAGAAAATCCCTTTACCCATTTGGCAGAATCTCCCCCTATCACTGCCCTGCTTGACCCCGGGAACTTATCAACGCTTTCTGTTGAGCAGTTCGCATCACGGATGAACGCTGTTTTATTTGGCTTGACCGAAAAATATGCCATCGATCCAAAGCATCTTCGCCCGGTTGCCAAAAAGACCATAAAACATTTTATAAATGATTTCAGTACTCATGGCCATTGCACAATTATTATGCGCCATGGCGAACAAGTCGTTGATCCGGAATTATCCGAATACGACGCGGCAAGGAAAAAAATTATTATGATGCAAGACGATCATAATAATAACGATTCCATTACCTTGTCATCGGCTCTTGAATTTTGCGCAACGTTCCTGACTTTTGCCTATATCCGGTCAAAAACCGCGGCGCGTATTACTATCGAATCATCCCCTAATCCAAGAGCCGCACACCCGGCGCGTCTCATGGCCGATGCTCTGGCTTGTGATTTGGAATTCAAGGAAAGCTGGCGTTGTGTCAATTATCCTTCAGATGAACGATTTGAAGAACACGGCTTATTCCGCTATCTGAACCACGGTACCCTGCCATGGGAGAAAGAAGCCGTTGATGCTGTCGTTGGGGAAGGAACTTTTGACCGTATTTTGACCGACATGCAAAGAATCTTTGAGCATCCAGTAACGTCCGGGCAGATCAGAATTATTATTACCCATACCCAGCAAACCAACGCAGTATGCCAACTATCGGGCATGGAACCCGTTCGCCTCAATAACTACGGTTACATTGCTATTTCCGATAAAGCCACATTGCACCCGTCCGGCTTTTACCTCCCTGAACAAACCTTACAGCGTCTAATCCAATCAAGGAATCCGTCCTTTTTTCGGCTTGGAACAGAAGAGAACGACGGCAATAAGCAATCAGATTTTACAGCCCGTCACGGCAAATAAACGGATTTTATTATCGCCCATCCCTCCCAATCATTGGTCTTATTATCCATAAACACCATTTACAACTATATTTAAAATAGATACACAAACAAATGCAGGGCATTTTGAACCGTAGCAAACATCCTGTTGTCAATTTGCCGCATCGCTACCTATAAGGGAAGGAACTTCCTATGAATATGGAAAATCAGGAAGAAATGAATGTCGTGCAGGTGATGTTTACTGTTCTTGCCAGGCTTTTAAGCCCTTGTATCATTTGCGATAGAACCGGAAGAATTATATTTGCCAATAATCCTTATAAAGCCCTGACGTCGAAAAATACCGATCAACAATTTTTCTGGACCTTGTTTCCAAATTCCGAAGGCATGCCCGTTTATTTTCAGAAAGCGGTGGAACAAGGCATTGAAACTCGCTCTGAAATTACATTTAATGAGATGGCGTTTATCAGCCGAACGATTCCATTAAGCGACATTCTGATCAATGAAGTACTGTACATGCTGTATTTTGAGGATGTCACCCCGAGTGTCAATCTTACCAGACAATTAAAAATCGAAAATCGGCTCTTACAAAAATCGTTTCTCGATTCCATCTCGGCTTTCTCTAACGTCGTGGAATCAAGAGACCCCTATACATCCGGCCACCAAAAACGGGTCGCTTCGCTTGCCGTCAACATTGCAACCAGAGCCAATATCACCGACAGACAATTAATCAATGCCATCTATTACGGCGCCTTGATGCACGACATCGGCAAGGTGGCTATCCCTATGGAATACCTGGTCACACCCAGACTATTGACGGTTCATGAATATGAAATTGTGAAAACTCATGTCACCATAGGTCATAAAATCATATCGCACATCGACTTTCCATGGGATATACAATCGGTTGTATATCAACATCACGAACGCCTCAATGGTTCCGGTTATCCCAATGGACTCAAAGACGACCAGATCACCGTACCCGCACGTATTGTCGGCATAGCCGATGTGTTTGAAGCCATGTCTACTGACAGACCTTACCGCAAACACGTTGCCAGAGAAATTATTTTTGACTATTTCAGGGAAAACCGTGGAATCTTGTTTGATCCCTATTATATCGACTGTTTTTTCCAATGTGTTTCAGAACTGAAAGACGTTTATGAAATAAATCTGACTTTCAAACCGTTCGATCTGTATGATTCTCAATACTAGGCTCTGTGCATCTGAAGTTAAATCCCTTCTTTTTCTGCTCCATTTGTTGAGTTCCGCCCGATTATTGCGATAATAAGCACGCCTTTAAAACAACTCTTTACCCTGCTACCCTTTGCTGAGGGCAATCCGGATAACAAAAGGGCTGCTCCATACGGCACTAATCAAATGACTCATATAGAAAAAATAACGTCTTCAAGAATCGGGAACAACACACCCGGGACAGATTTTTAAATAACAGGCTGAAAAACCCATGACAAACAAAAATATTACGGACGAATCCACCCCCAAACTTGCCGTTCTCATTGATGCCGACAATGCTCGTGCAACCAATATAGAATATTTATTAACGGAAATAGCCAGTTATGGAGAGGCCATTGTAAAGCGCATATATGGCGATTTTACCTCACCATCCAGCGCCCAGTGGAAAAAGGTTCTGCACACATATGCCATTAAGCCGGTTCAGCAGTTTGCCTTTACCAAGGGGAAAAATGCCACTGACAGCGCCTTAATCATCGATGCCATGGACCTGCTTTATACCAATCGATTTAATGGCTTTTGCATCGTATCGAGCGATAGTGATTTCACGAGTCTCGCGAACAGAATCCGTGAAGAAGGCTTGCTGGTTTATGGCATTGGAGAAAAGAAAACGCCTGATGCTTTTCGCAATGCCTGTAATAAATTCATTTTCACTGAAATTTTATGCCCTGAAAAACCCAAAGCAACCAAATTTGAAAAGGATTCCCGAAAAACAGGCAACATTTTAGACAAGCCTGCAAAATCAAAAAGTACGTCTCCGGAATTTCCCAAGGACTTTATACTGGAAGCATTAAACAACTCTTGTGATGATAGCGGTTGGGCTTACCTGGGAAAATTTGGTAGTTATCTGACCAAGTTAAAGCCGGACTTTGATGCCAGACTTTATGGTTTTAAAAAACTTAGTGATCTGGTAAGAGGAAACCCTGAGATATTTGATATCGAAGAAAGAACCAATCCCGCCTCCTTGTCTAAAGAATTGTATATTCGGAGTAAGATATAAGCCTTACCTACCCGTTGGGCCACCAATAGTAATTGGCCTGCAGAAAAATGCCCCAATAATACCAAGCAGTCGCGTTTGCATCTCAAAATGACATGCAGACACGCCCACCGGGCTAACCAATGTTTCTATCAAAACCCTGTTGTAACATTTTCGCGATGTCGTTAAAAATAATCCGGACTTCCGAAACCGTTTCCGTCATGTGCAGGAAAGCGTGGATCATGGATTCATAACATTTATGGATGACCGGCACATGGCATTGCCTTAATTTCCCGGCATAAGCCTCACCTTCATCGCGCAAGGGATCAAAACCCGCCGTAATGATAAGCGCAGATGCTAATCCCGAGAGATCGTTCGCTTTAAGCGGGCTTACCAGAGGATTTTCAATATCAGAGGCCTGATTGATATAATATTTTATATAATCATGAATTTTTTCCGTTGTCAGAAAGTAGTCCTCTCCATACGTTTGATACGAGGACGCACCGCACGTCAAATCCAGTGAAGGATACAGTAAAAGCTGGCATACGGGTTGCGGAGTGCCCTGCTCTTTGAGACAGAGTGCCAGGGCGGCAGCCAGATTGCCTCCGGCACTGTCCCCACCTATGGCAATGCGCTGGGCATCAATATTATAAAGAGGCGCATGGTGCAATAACCAATGATACACATCATGGCAATCCTTTAATCCTGCAGGAAAACGATGCTCCGGAGCCAGTCGCCATTGTACAGAAATTACGGTACAACAACCGCGCAAGGCCAGATTTCTACATATAGAATCATGAGTGTTAAGACTGCCTTTCTGCCAGCCTCCACCATGAAAATACAACAATCCGGGCAACATTGTATCCGGTTTTGGCCGATAAATCCGGACGGGGATCCAATAATTTTTTTCCTGGTTGAGAATATTCAAATCATCGATGCGCGCCATTTTTAACGGTACTCCCGCATGGTTCATGGCAAAATTTTCATACATCATTCGAGCCTCTGCGAGAGGAATGTCCCGGGGCAGGGTTTTCATCAATTCATTATATTGCATTAAAAATTGCAAAATTTCGGAGTTTAACAATTTCCCGGAAGTCATTCCGTCCTCCCTCGTTAAGAGTAATGACGTATTTGCACAGAGCCCAGGTTCCGTGAACCTGGCAAGAAAAAATTAAAAAAAAAGCCACGAATACGTGGCTTTTTATAGGCAGAAAATTACTTGCCTGCAGGAACCGCCGGCTGATCCATAGTCCAGACAGCCTGGACACCCAGCAGATCCGCACGACCTTCCGCTTTCGCATTGACATTAAAGGTACTGCCAGCACCAGCGGTGATGGTTTTATTAATCGTCGTGTTTTCACCGAATAAATGCGTATAACCAACATCCACACCCAGATCGGGACGATATTGATAATGCGCACCAATGGATAACGCCCAACGGTTGGTATCAGGCAATCGCACATCCCGGAAAGCATCCCGGGTGGGAGTCTGATCATAACCGCCACCCACTCGCAGCATCCATTGTTCATTCACGTGAACATTGGCGCCGATTGCGGCACGCCAGGCGTTGCGGTAATACTGTGAAGCTGTCGAGTTCAGTTTGACTTGTCCGAAACCGGCTGCAAATCCGGCGACGTTGTCAAGCTCGATATTTCTTAACACATGCCAGCCTGTGTACACGACGGATCCCAACAAGGCTACCTTCTCATTCACGTCGTGATAAGCGGATAAGGTAACAATTTCAGGAAACTCAATATTGTTACTGGCCAGGTTGTTGCTCCAGAACACGGCATTGTGATTGGCCAGGGTCGGAGAAGCCAGATTACCAGTCAAACGGCTGTAACCATGGAATTTATGGTTCATTTTGGACTGGTAGTTCAAACCGAGGCGAGTATGATTGTCGTTAAACATCAACAATGCACCGCCATGGAATCCCACCCCGAAGGAATGTCCTCTGTTATAGGAATAGGAATCCAGAAAAATCGGGTTAGCGCCGATAGCCTGCAGCGCAGCCGGTGAACCCAGAATCGAATTGAATTTAACCCGTGCGTATTGAAAATCAATACCGGCGCCCAGAGCGAAATTCTCGGTGATTTTACCGCCGATTTCAGGAGAAATATTGGTGGTTAATAATTCGGTAAAGGTCGCAGCGTAACGAACCGGATCAAGCCTGTCCCATTCCGTGGAAAGACCAAACGGGCTCACGATACTCAAGCCAACCGTAGAATTTTCTCCCAGAGGACGTGCGTAATGGAAAGAAGGCACAAGAGCGTTTACAGCGCCATCCATATCGGTAAAACTTTGCATGTAGGGAGGAACACCGACCGTCGCAAACGTTGTCGTGCCGGTTATCTCCGAACTGGGGAATACACCAACGCCCCCTACTACAGCTTGTTGTTCACGAATTAAAGAAAGACCCGCGGGATTATACCAGCCGGTTGAGGCATCCGCTGCTTCGGCTGCCAGTCCCGCACCATAATTACCCACTGCGGACCCATTACTTTCAGTGTACAGGGAAAAGCCCCCTGCATGAGCTGTTCCAGCGCACATAATGCTGGCCATCGCTGCACTAAGAATTGTATTCATGGGTTTTTGCATGCTTTTCACTCCACACTCCTTAACTTAAATGCATCCCAAAATTTTGCAAAACAAACTGATGATAAAGGAATTAAAATTGTTTTCAAATGGTAATAGGAAAAAATTTATCAATAAAATCAATAAATAGCCTTTACAAAAACACTGTGGACTCAAGATAGTCATTTTGGTTTTTTATTACCACCAAAAGCGAAGGGTCATCTTGTCTTTATAGTGTCGTCCATGCTAACGTGTATTTTTTTTGCGCTGGAAGTCGTATGCAACAACTCATCACAAAATTCGGTGGTACCAGTGTATCCTCACGGCAAACCTGGGATAATATCGCTAAAATCACTCGCCAACACGTAGAGCAAGGAGCGCAGCCTGTCATTGTCTGTTCCGCTTTAGCGCAAATATCCAACAAACTGGAACAAGCCATAGACGCCGCATTGTATGATCAACATCATACTATCCTGAAAGATATTTGCGATAACCACTTCGAACTGGCCGACGCCCTGGAGGTATCCCGGGAATTGGTAAACGATGAGCTAACCCGACTGCAGCAATTACTGACCGGAATTGCCTTGTTAAAAGAAGCGCCGGCGAAAGCCCGGGCGCAGATCATGAGTTGCGGCGAATTGATGATGACTCGCCTGGGACACGCGTTTCTCCGGAAAACAGGGATTGACTGTCTATGGTTTGATGTCAGGGACGCTCTGGTTTCAACACCTATCCCCGGCGGGGACGGAGTCAATTACCTGACTGCCCGTTGTGACAGTCCCCCGAACCCCGGGTTACGCCAAAAATTTCTAAATTCCGGCGCCAAGGCTATTATTACCCAGGGGTTTTTCGCAGCCAACGCCCAGGGCGAAACCGTTTTGCTGGGACGGGGAGGCTCGGATACCTCAGCCACGCTTCTGGCAGCAAGTCTTGAAGCCAGTCTCTGTGAGATATGGACCGACGTTCCCGGAATCTATACGGCCAATCCCCACCAGTTACCCCACGCTCGTTTACTCAAGCAAATCAATTACGACGAGGCCCAGGAAATTGCTTCCATGGGTGCCAAGGTATTACACCCCAACTGTATCCCGCCGGTCAGAAAAGCCGGCATTCCCATGGTGGTCAAGTACACCCGTATGCCGGAACATTCCGGAACACGGATTTCCAAGGACAGTGACGATAACGCCCCGCCTATCAAATCCATTCAGGTCAAGCACAGTATTATTCTCATCTCCATAGATACCCTGAATATGTGGCAACAGGTCGGATTTCTGGCGGATGTGTTTACAACCTTTAAAACACATGGCTTTTCGGTCGATTTACTATCGTCTTCCGAATTTAACGTCACGCTGTCTCTGGACAGTAACGGCAAACTCTACGAAAGACATCGCCTGGACGCGTTACTGGCGGATTTGAATCGATTCGGACGAGCCAGGCTCATAGAACCATGCAGTGCGGTCAGTCTGGTCGGCCACCATATCCGTACGGTTCTTCCGCGTCTTGGCCCAACCCTGGAAATATTCGAAGCCAAACAAATTTATCTGATGTCCCTTGCTTCAAATGATTTGAATCTGACCTACGTCGTGGACGAGTCGCAGGCGGAGAAATTGCGCCAGCAATTGCATCATCTGCTCATTGAGAGCAATCCCCAGAGTTTTTATTATTCCAAAAGCTGGCATGAGGAATTCGGGCAACCGGACATTCGTCCTGTTCCATGGTGGGAAAAGGAGCGTGAACGTTTACTGCAAATGGCTCAAACCGAATCCCCCTGTTACGTCTATCATCGCCCGACGCTGCAAGCCAAGGCAGATGAATTACTGGCCCTGAAATCGATAGACAAACCCTTTTACGCGGTAAAAGCCAATCCGCATCCGGATATTTTACGGACCTTTTATGAGGCCGGACTGGGATTTGAATGTGTGTCAATCAACGAATTGCAAAGCGTATTACAGTTGTTTCCGGATATTGATACCCAACGTGTTTTATTTACTCCCAATTTTGCGCCCAGACACGAATACGAATTTGCCCAGACAACCGGCTGCACTATCACCATTGACAGTTTGTACCCCTTACAAAACTGGCCGGAATTATTTACCGATCGGAGCATTATGCTGCGCATAGATTCCGGCAGCGGTGCCGGGCATCACAAATTCGTATCCACAGCAGGTAACGAATCCAAATTCGGCATTCCACAATCCGACATCCCTCAGGCCATTGAATTAGTCAAAACCCTGAAAATTAACGTGACGGGACTGCATTCGCATTCCGGCAGCGGAATCCTGACCCCGGAGCTATGGCAAAACACGGCGTTAATGCTTACCGAATTATTGCAGCACTTCCCGCAAGTCCAGGTTATCAACCTGGGTGGCGGCCTGGGTGTGGCTGAAAAGCCCGGTCAGCAAAACCTGGATCTGGCCAGTTTTGATTCGTCATTAATGGCTATCAAGTCGCGTTTTCCGCGTTTGTCATTCTGGCTGGAACCAGGGCGTTTCCTGGTATCCAACGCAGGAATTATTCTCGCGAAAGTCACCCAGTGCAAAGAGAAAGGTAAGGTACGCTTTATCGGGATTGAAACCGGTATGAATTCATTAATCCGCCCGGCACTCTACGGCGCCTACCATGAGATTATTAATCTGAGCCGCCTGCATGAGGAAAAAGTAGGCTTTGCCCATGTCGTTGGTCCCATTTGTGAATCGGGTGACACGCTGGGATATGACAGACCTTTTCCCTCTACCCGGGAAAATGATGTCTTGTTGATTGCCAACGCCGGTGCTTACGGTCATTGCATGAGTTCCAGTTATAATTTAAGGCCGCCGGCACAGGAAGTGATGGTATATGCTTAAAGATGGTCAACAACGAAGTCTGGCAACCGACCCCACCCGATCGTTCATCGTACAGGCGCCGGCCGGCTCGGGAAAGACGGAGTTATTGACCCAGCGTTTTTTACGGTTGCTCGGTTCCGTTCAGGCACCGCAACAGATTGTTGCCCTGACCTTTACCCGTAAGGCGGCCAGTGAAATGCGTGAGCGCATTTTAGCTTCCTTAAACAAAGCGGCACAGGGGATCCGGCCTGAAACACCCCATCAGCAACTGACGTTTCAATTGGCAAGTGACGCTTTAAAAAGAGATCGGCACTTTGGCTGGCAACTGCTGGAACAGCCGCATTGTCTTCGGATCATGACCATAGACTCGCTTTGCCAGACCCTGACCCGGGCCATTCCCCTGCCCGAAAAACAACTCCCTTATTGCGACATTACCGATCTGCCTTACCCTCAATACATACAGGCGGCTCAGAATTGTGTGGCATGCGCCCTGGATGAAGAAACATACCGCTCCGAGATCCTGACTCTGCTGCAACATCTTGATAACCGGCAGGACAGGCTTCTGGAATTATTCAGCAACCTTTTGCAAACCCGTGATCAATGGCTGGAAACGTTCTATCAGGCCCGGGATCTGGAAAAGGAAACCCATGAACAGGCGCTCGCCTTGATTGAACAGCATGGTCTTAGGCGACTGATAGCCAGTATCCCTTCGGATTTGCGCACACCGTTGTGTCATTTCGGCCGTGAGATGGCCTCTCTTGAAAACGATCCGCAATCTATCCGCTTTCCACTTCGTAACTGGCATGCGTTTGAACCCCTGGATCGAGAGATTGCGTCTGCCCTGGCTGATCTGTTGCTGACGAAACAGGGGCAGCTGAGAAAACGTTTGGACAGTTTAAAAAAAGGCGTTTGTGATCCCGCCCTTTTCCAGCAGTTGAAAGATCAAGGCAAGGAGCTGTTGACCGCGTTACAGGATTGCCCCGATGTCGCCGATGCGCTGCTTAGAGTCAGCAAGATGCCCGAACCGCATTATGACAACGAACAATGGCAAGTCCTGCAGAGTCTTTTGACGTTACTGCCGGTTCTGGTCGCTCATTTACACCTTGTCTTTAAAGACGCGAACGTGTCTGATTTTACCGCGATATCCCAGCAAGCGATTCTGGCTCTGGGTGATGAGGAGCAACCTACGGATTTAACCCTGTACCTGGACAACACCATTCACCATCTTCTTGTGGATGAGTTTCAGGACACATCCCTGCAACAGGCAAGTCTGATTGAAAAACTGGTACAAGGCTGGCAACCGGATGACGGTAAAACATTGTTTCTGGTCGGGGATCCCATGCAATCCATTTACCGGTTTCGTCAGGCTGAGGTAGGTTTGTTTCTAAAGGCGCGGCAGCAAGGAATTGGACACGTCAGGCTGACGCCGCTGGAATTATGTTGTAATTTTCGTTCCTCAGCGACTCTTGTCGACTGGGTCAATTCCTCGTTTCAGACTATTTTTCCAGGACAGGATGATATCGAATCAGGCGCCATTTCCTTTCATTCGTCAGCGCCTGCCCATCAGGCTATGCCGGACAGCGGTATTTATGCGCGACAACTCGGTGACCGGGAAAGGGAAGCACGCGCTGTTGTAGACCTTGTTGCAGACGAACTGGCCACCTATCCTGAAGATCAGATTGCGATACTGGTGCGTTCCCGTTCACATCTTAACGAGATCGTTCGCTTGTTACGCACAGAAAATATCGCGTTTCAGGGTGTGGAAATCGAACAGCTCTCCTCGCTGCCCCACATACGCGACATCTGGAGTCTGACAAAAGCCCTGCTTTATCCCGCCGATCGACTGGCCTGGATGGCGCTGATTAGAAGCCCCTGGTGCGGCTTGTCTCTCACGGATCTTCACAAAATAGCCAATTTTGACAGAAGTCAATCCATATTGCATGCCTTGCAAAGCCAGGCAGATATCCTTGATCCTGGTGACGAATCAACAATCCGCCTCCGCTATTTTACCCAAGTGATGAGCGACGCATTGACCATGCGTCAACAGCAATCCCTTGTAGACTGGGTACGCCAGACTGCCGGACAATTACATAGCGAGTACATTCTTGACGCCGGCAGACAAACCGATCTGGAACAATTCTGGCGACTGCTTGATCAACACAGTCAGGATGGCCAGATTGCCGATATAGCTCGTTTTACGGACGCGCTGGATCACCTGTATTCCCAATGCGTCACGCCATCCCGCCTACAGATTATGACCATTCATAAATCCAAAGGTCTGGAGTTTGACAGCGTGATTTTACCTGGCCTGGGTAACAGGCCTCCCAATCGGGATTTGCCTCTTCTGCGTTGGCTAAGGTTACCCAGCCAGACCAGGCAGGAATACCTGCTCATCTCACCCATTCGCGCGTCTTATAAAAAACAATGCCTGCTTTATGATTACCTCGGTGAACTGGAAGCCGAGAAAGAACGGTATGAACTGCAACGCCTCCTTTATGTCGCAACCACCCGGGCTAAAAAACGTTTGCATTTGTTTGATAATCGGGAAAAAGGCAGCGGCAAATCCACTTTTCGAGCCCTTTTGCACGATCAGATGTTCCAGACGCAAGACGATGAGAGCCAGGAAAAAACCATCCCTGATCCGCTGCCGACCCTTTGGCGGCTTCCTGTTGATTTTTACAAGTCGTCCCCGCCTCGTGTTGCCCATGAATCAAACCATACCCATCTTCCTGATCTCAGATCCAACGCCCGTCAGACAGGCATCATCACTCACGAACTCATGCAGTGGATTTGCACTTATCATCCCACCGGCATCGATGAACTCCCCTGGTCCATGATCACCGGACAATTAAAAGGCATCGGCCTTGACCGTCAACAACTGGAAGACACCTTAAACCACCTCAAGCTGCAGATGAACAAACTCTTCCAGGATCCCATTGGGCAGTGGATCTGTAACAAACACAGCGAAGAGCATAATGAATACGAATTATTAGTCGAGGAAAACGGCCGCACCGGTATCCGTATTATTGACCGAACCTTTTGCGATCAAGGTATATGCTGGATTATTGATTTTAAAACCGGACGTGAAGACGACCAGTCTCAACAGCAACACAAGAACCAGGTCAACGGTTACGCCAGACTGCTCACCGCCACATCAACTCACCCCATCCATTGCGGCCTCTATTATCTGAATACCAATACCTGGATCAACTGGCCTTTTCAAGACTAGGGTGTGTCCTCATTCTGTTTCGCGAGCTAAAAGTTGGGATAATTTAGCGCAAATTGCAGATTGAATGAGGACACGCCCTGGTACCTCTTTCATGAATATCCCTATCTGCGTTATGATCCGGGTTGATTTTGCAAACGACACGACTATGAATAACCAAGATAAAATAAAAACCATTCTGGCCACTACTACGGTACCTTTCTTTAATCAGACGCTGGCGCAACTCGGTTTTGAAGCATCAATCGATATAAAAACCGACGCATTGACGATTGCTTTATCAGCCGGATTCCCTACCGGATCTATCGAGGATTCGTTGCAATCTTTAATCCGTAAGGCGCTTGCCCAGGTTTATCCGTCGCTGCCAATCCATCTTACGCTGGAACCGGATATTCGTGCACATATCACACAATTACCGGGACGAGGTCTGCGTGGCGTAAAAAACACCATTGCCGTCGCGTCAGGCAAGGGTGGCGTCGGTAAATCAACGGTCGCGGTGAATCTGGCGGTTGCCCTCGCCAAAGCCGGGGCTCGCGTCGGAATACTGGACGCCGATATCTATGGACCAAGTATTCCCTTGATGCTTGGCGACGCAAAACCCGTCGAAATTCAGGACAATCATTATCTTCCGGTAAAAGCCCACGGGATTGAAGCCATGTCCATCGGTTATCTTACCGATAATGAAGAAGCGCTTATCTGGCGTGGGCCAATGCTGGCGAAATCCCTGCTGCAAATGATGGACATCACACTTTGGGATGATCTGGATTACCTGTTTATTGATCTGCCTCCGGGAACCGGTGACATTCAATTAAGTCTGGTGCAGAAAATTCCGCTCACCGGGGCTATCGTGGTGACCACCCCTCAAAACATCGCTACGCTTGATGCCCGGAAAGCCATTAAAATGTTTGAAAAAACAAATATTGATGTGCTGGGTCTGGTCGAAAATATGGCGTTACATCATTGCAGCGCCTGCGGCCAGCAGGAAGCCATCTTTGGTCACGGCGGCGCTGAGGCATTAAGTGAACGATTCAACATCCCGTTGTTAGGGACTTTGCCGCTGGACAGTCTGATCCGAAGCCAATCCGATGAAGGAAAGCCGGCTGTACTTCATGCGCCTGACCAATCAGGCAAACCATTTATGACAACAGCCCTGCGTGCTGCCCTGGCTATTTCGCAAAAACCGTTGAATTACGCTGATAAATTTCCGCCGATCGTTGTTGAATAACGTCACCGTGAAGGGGTTGTGAAATGACGACAGAACAATTACGCTGGTTTTCATGATAAAATTATTTATTTAAACCTCGAAGTGAAGGACATGTCTGAAAATTACACCGCTGAAGCGATTGAAGTTTTAACTGGTCTGGAACCTGTTCAACGCCGTCCCGGCATGTATACCGATACCACGAGGCCGAATCACCTGGCTCAGGAAGTTATAGACAACAGTGTGGATGAAGTGATTACCGGCCACGCCAGTACCATCACCGTCACTCTGTTTGAAGACGGTTCCATGCAGGTGGAGGACAACGGTCGCGGCATGCCGGTTGATCTGCACCCGCAACTGGGATTAAGCGGCGTGGAAGTCATCATGACCCGTTTACACGCCGGCGGAAAATTTTCCGATAAAAATTACAGCTTTTCCGGCGGTTTGCACGGGGTAGGGGTATCCGTAGTCAACGCCCTTTCCGAACGTCTTGAAGTCACCATTAAACGAAACGGTATTATTTATTACATGACCTTTGCCAACGGCGACAAGGTACAGGAGCTAAACGAAATCGGAGTCACCAAAAAGCGGGACACGGGTACCATTATCCGTTTCTGGCCAAACGGCAAATACTTCGACACGACCCGAGTGTCCGTGAAACAATTGATTCATGTCCTGCGTGCCAAAGCGGTGCTATGCCCTGGCTTGTCCATGACCTTTATTAACAAAATCACCAATGAGCAATTACACTGGTGCTATGAAAAAGGGCTGGCCGACTATCTGCGCCAATCCCTGTCGGAAGAATATTGTCCGGAAGAACCCTTTACCGGGGAATTCAGCAGTGACGAAGCCACGGTAGACTGGGCGCTGGTCTGGTTAAACAATCACACGGCCAGCAGTTTAAGCGAAAGTTATGTCAATCTGATCCCCACCACCCAGGGAGGAACCCATGTCAACGGATTGCGCGCGGGCCTGTATGATGCGCTGGCAGCTTTCTGCGAACTGCGTAATCTGCTGCCGCGAGGCGTGAAACTGACGGCCGATGATCTTTGGGAGCCTTGTCAGTATGTACTTTCCATTAAAATGAAAGAACCTCAATTTGCCGGTCAAACCAAAGAGCGATTAAGTTCACGGCAAACTGCGGCATTCGTCAGCAATGTAGTCAAGGATGCCTTTGCGTTATGGTTAAACCAGCATCGCAGTCAGGGTGAGATGATTGCGGCTCTGGCTATAGAGCGGGCACACAAACGGTTAAAACAAGCCAAACAGGTCGCACGTAAACGCATCAGCCAGGGGCCTGCTCTTCCCGGGAAACTGGCTGATTGTCTGCAACAGGACTTGAGTCAGGCGGAATTATTTTTAGTGGAAGGCGATTCCGCCGGCGGTTCGGCCAAACAGGCACGCAACAAGGATTATCAAGCTATCCTGCCGCTACGCGGTAAAATTCTTAACGCCTGGGAAGTGGACTCCTCACAAGTTCTGGCTTCCCAGGAAATTCATGACATTTCCGTTGCCATAGGCGTTGATCCCGGTTCCGATGATTTAGGAGGACTCCGTTACGGCAAACTCTGTATTCTGGCAGATGCCGACTCCGACGGTGCACACATTGCCACCCTGCTCTGCGCACTTTTTCTACGTCATTTCAAACCATTGGTGCAGGCCGGGCATGTTTTTGTCGCCATGCCGCCGCTTTATCGTATTGATATGGGTAAAACGATTCACTACGCGCTGGACGACGATGAAAAACAACAAATCATTGAACGCCTGACTCAGAACAACAAAGGCAAAATCAACGTGCAGCGCTTCAAGGGATTGGGAGAAATGAATCCCATACAGTTGCGTGAGACTACCATGGATCCCAATACCAGACGTCTGGTGCAACTTACCATGGACGATGAGCTGCAAACAATAGCCTTGATGGACATGATGCTTGCTAAAAAAAGAGCGGGTGATCGCAAAGCCTGGCTGGAAAACAAGGGCAATCTTGCCGACGTACCCTAGTACAACGTTTCACTGATTCTGTCCTGTTGCCAACGGTACAGAAGAGTTAGGTAGGTCGGGCGCCTCGCCCGACCTACGACTTGCCCCGCTGTCGCAGCAATAACAAACTAGCAAGACAACTTCAGTGAAATACTGTACTAGGCTCTGTGAACAAAAATTTTCCCAGCTGCAAATGAGGCTAATTGGCGCCATTATGTCTTTGAATTCGTTAAATAGAGCCCGCTATTCGCCTCATTCAAAGACATAATGGCACTCAATTATCCATATTTTCGCTTTGCGAAAAAATTCGTTCACAGAGCCTAGCAGCCTTCCCATTTAGTTTTGACAGGTTAACTGTCATTCCCGCGAAGGCGGGAAACCATTCCTGATGTGGCTCAGTGCTTGATTCAGTATGGATCCCCGCCTTCGCGGGGATGACAAAAAGACAAACATTCTGTACAAGCCAACCTGTCAAAACTAAATGGAAAGGGTACTAGACTCTGTACACTTATGAAAATAATTGCAAAAATCAATGTGCTTGGCTACATTGAAAATGTATTATAATCGAGTCCGGATATTTTCAAGCTACTTGTGTCTTGTGATCAGTGGCTCATTTTCATGACAGGATTACAACGAATCATCATGGATACATATAACTAACATTCAAGGAGTGGACTTATGAAAAAAATAATGACCATCGTTCTGGCAGGTTTGCTGGGTGCCTCAGTCAGCTTGTTAAGCGGATGCAACACGGTTAAAGGTATTGGACAGGACGTAAAAAAAGGCGGTCAGGAGATTGAACGAGCCGCCAGTTAATGTATTTATTTTCCAGGCTGTTTTTTAGGATATATTGACATCTCTATTTGCAACCAAACCACGTGACGACGTGCTCGTGTGCCTCATCCTGTAAATAAAGTGATCGTTAATCGGTAGCTATTTGCAGGATGAGGTACCAGGCCCTGGAACAAAAGTACGGAAGATGGCTATCCAGTCCGTTAATTGAACCGGTACATTTCATACATCATAACCTCTTCTTCAGTACTCGTTGGCGTTAAAGGCTTATCAAAATATGGTCGGTCTTCAGAATCAGATGAATCCGATGAAGAGAAAGCACTGGAAGAGTAACCGGATTCAACAGGCGTCGCCACTCTGGAAGAAGTACTGCCGCCCAAAGAAGAGAATAATTGCCGGCATAAGCCAAAGAACCCGAAAGAATTGCCGCGAAAATCATTAGACGGAGCAGACGATATTTCCTCTACAGACTCGGAGGAAACGGAAGGCTTGTCATCAATCGGCACATCATGGCTTGTTTCCTGTATGGGATGATCAAAGGCTTCAGCATTACTTACACGCATATGAAAATCAATGTTATAGCCGCATATCGTTTCATTTGCAGATACACTGATTTCCTCTTTGCCATTTGTATACGGCTGATGATTAAACGGTGCGGCTTCCTTTTGCAGTTTAATGCTTTTAGAACCCACAACCATACCGGCATGGACATCAATATCAAGATCACCTATTCCAGTTTTCTTATCCAGATTTGTAATAGTTCCCTCACCTGATATTTGACGAACGCTGCACAGACTGGAGTTATTCGGATTAGCTTTGTCCAGATTAAAACGGATGGCACAGTGTTCCTTGCCATCCGTTGTCTGATGACATGTTTTCGTTGCCTTTCCAAACAAACCGCATTCCAGCTCGCCATAAAAGGGCACCGAATTTCGTGATTGCAAGAACATGTCATAGCTTTGTGAGGTTTCTTGCGCCTTTTGCAGAAAATTTGACATCACTCCCGATTCGTTTTCCGTAATAATTTTCTTTTCACTCATTTCAATTTCTCATGTTGATTAATGAGCGAAACGTTATCATGACCATAATTTAAACAATAATAAATTTACACATTGTTTTCAATTTTTACATTTTCTGGTGTGTTTATGGCTACCTGTACCAGGGAAATACGTATCACAACCATCCGCTGCGTCGCCACAGCAAATCAAGCAACATTGTAAAAAATCAGAAAATATCTATGATTAAAATACAAGCGAAAAATAAAAATGATATGCTTTTACAGTTTAATCAGAGGTTGCCGTATTATGAAAAAGAAATCAGAACAGCAGAAAGAAAATGATGAAAGAGCACAATTAGCTGCGAAATTACGTGAGCAAGAGGAATTAAGCCGGCTGCTTCAGGAAGAAGAGCCCAAGCTTGAGATATCCGAGCAGGAATACAAACCGTCACCGAAAACCGATCTCTCCGACTGGAAGCAAATCGCCAAGGATTACCAGGAAGAAATGGAACAGGAGCCGGCGGAAGACGGTACGCTGAATTTTCCATCCCGGGAAGCGGCGGTGCAATTTTTTGAAAAGCAAGCACAAAAAGGACGTCAATTTCTGGCCAATGAACTCGGTACGGACTTTCACGTATTTTCCACGGGCGACGGCCAATTGTACAAAGGCACACTAAGTGAAATTCAGGCACAGCTCAAAGACGCGATACAACAAAACCCGGGTAACGAAAAAACTCAGGCAGGGCTTGATTTAATCAATCGTCTTGCTCCGACACCATCACCAAAACCCGACCTGGGCAAGGAAATGCGCGAGAAAATGCGCGCGCTTAGAGAAGAGCAGGAACCACCACAACAAACGATGCGCGAAACCACACCTAACCCACTTTCAACGAAACCAAAACCGATGCCGGAATGATAATTCAGGCTGGAACCCTGGCCAGCCTGACCAATAACACCGTTGTCATCTGTGGGAAGCATCGGGTAAGATACTCGACTTGTGTCCGCTTTTAAATGGTCACTCCAGAACAGTTTTCCGGTTCGTGTTCCTCTCTCTTCATAATATCGTAAACAGCATCCCGGAGTTCAACAGGCACATTCATAGAAAAACGAACACTTACATCCTCACCATGTTTTTGTTCTACCTCCAGGAACACACATTGAGGATTTCCGGAATTTGGATATATGCCGTTTTTTTGATAGACATAGAGGGTTGTCGTATTTCCAAGCAGTTTACTCTCTGCAAATTGGAATCCTTCATTCACAAGGTATGAAAAAATTGTTTCAGATTTCATTATCAAACACCTTTATTGATAGGGTCTGTGACCCTGAATTAAAATCACACATTTTAATTTAATAACAACGTGATTTCAATTTAATCATCATAAGTCAAAAGGCAGGTTCATACCATGCTGACATCCTTTCATCAGCACAATTTTGCCCTACCCTTTCAACAAGGGGATCAAATTGGAATAATTATCCGTCCAGAGCAATTTACTGTTCTCGGTCACA
Source organism: Legionella spiritensis (assembly GCF_900186965.1). Taxonomy (NCBI): domain Bacteria; kingdom Pseudomonadati; phylum Pseudomonadota; class Gammaproteobacteria; order Legionellales; family Legionellaceae; genus Legionella; species Legionella spiritensis. The sequence goes on along the minus strand of NZ_LT906457.1, from coordinate 1,043,690 downwards.
AACCGCCATCCTTGCCGATTCATCAAATGGAAAGCCAGATCCTGATTGGTCGTCAGCAATGCCCATTCCGATGGAAACTGGCCGCCTTTGTTATCACCCGGATCCAGTTTATGAAGCAGCATGTAATCAAGTTCCCGGGCGGCTGCATTTAAAACAGGTAAAAGATGGAGATGACGATTACTGATATTAACCAGCAAAACCCCGTCTGAGGACAATCTTTTTCGGTACAAATGAAACGCTTCCCGGGTTAACAAATGAGTCGGAATGGCATCGGAAGAAAACGCGTCGACAACCAACATGTCATAATCTGCGTCCTTTTGACTGTTTAAGACCTGGCGGCCGTCTCCTTTATGAACGGTTATCCCGGGAAGACAATCGCGTAAATAAGTAAAATAACGGGTATCATTGGCCATAGCGATAACCTGCTCATCGATATCGACCATATCTATCCTGTCATCTGCTCGAAACTGGCAGGCAAGTATGCCGGTACCCAACCCGAGAACCATGGCACGCATTGAAGCATGGCTCCCCTGCATGAATCCCGTCACCGCCTGTAAAGGCCCATAATAAGCCATGGCACCATCCTGCTGCACGTTCACGCGTCCCGGCAACTGGAAACCATGCAGGATATTTTGACTGAGCAACGCGTAGGCCCCCGACATAAACGCCACCTGTTTTACGCCGTAAAAATTACGCTGCTGATCCAAAACAGGAAATGGTTTAAACCATGAGCTGAATAAAAAAACAAACAGTCCGCTCATACCAACCAGTACATTTACTTTTGTGCCAGCCCCAGCAATAATGAACACCAACGCTAGGATTTCTGCGATATGATTGGCTTTGATCCACACAAACCAGGACTGTTCAGGTAACATAGTGTTTGTTATAAGAACACCTATGGCCAGCAGTGGAAACAAACCCGGACGCTTCCCGGTTTGCAGAGGAATACAGAGCGTCGCCAACAGTAATCCGATTGGGTATTCGTATGCGCCGCTAAAAATATGCGGCGCCAACAACCCATTAAATACTCCTGCCAACACCCCGCCTAGCGCCAGACAACAATAAAAATCGGTAAGTTGCTCAACCGGAGGACGAATCCTGACCAATTCGCCATGAAAAAGTAACGCCAATGCCATAAAGCTGGCTAGATGAATGGCTATCAATTGTTTCATGGAGAATAAATTAGGCCCCAAAATAAACGCGAATACCGGAATAACAATAAAAATCAACGCGTTTTGCTGAAGAAAATAATGGGAAACAAGAGGTTTTCTCGCAAACGTCAGTACAAAGGATAATAAATACAAAGCTAAAGGAACGACCCAAAATAATGGGGCGGCGGCAATATCCGTGGTAATGTAAAAAGTCACTCCCAGCATCAAACTGCAAGGAACAAAACCATAGGCAATCCATAGCAACCGCCGAGACCGGTCGATTCCTTCCACAGTACGGGTTATTGATTGGGTGCTTTGATAAGGCAATAAAAAAATAACGGCGAGTAACACCGCATAAACCATAAACAAATAATTCCAGATCTGAAATTGCTGCTGCAACCCCATATAGCGCTCAATCAGCCAGGGATAACTCAAAAGGGCCAGCAGACTACCAATGTTACTGGCCGCGTATAAAAAATAGGGATCATGGGCATGCCTTGCGGATGTTCGGCTATAGGCAAATTGCAGCAGGGGGGCGGAAGCAGCGATAACAAGCAAGGGACACCCCAATTGCTTCAGCAGATCCGACAAAATCACAACTTCCGGTGATTGGTTTACCAAAGACGCCTGAAACATAAGGGGCAACCCGGCAAGAGCCAGTAACACGGCCATGCCATGTATCACCCTCCAGACGTTGCGGCGATGACAACGGCTTAGCACCCAGGCATAACCATAGGAAATCAGCAGCAAGCACTGAAAAAAAAGCATACAAACTGCCCACACCGCCGGTGTTCCGCCATAAACCGGAAGCAAACTTTTAGCCACCATGGGTTGAATTACAAAAAGTAGCAGTGCGCTCAGAAACAAACTAAATGAAAATAAAACTCGAATCACCACCGACTTCATCCTGAAAAAATCTGTAGCCCGCAAAAAATCTGCAAGGCTAATTATCGACACGTCCCGGGTTCGGTACACTTATCTTTTATCGAGGTGAAAATTGCGATTAATTTGCAGCCGACAAAAGATAAGTGCCCCTAATCCGGGTCGGATCTGCCCTTCAGGCGTTTTTCTTTTCCGAAGCCCTCAGCATCCAGCGAGCCTTCTCGTGGGCGGAGATACGCTCGGCCAGTAAACTCACAGTACCTTCATCATTGCTTTCCTGAGCCAGTTTCATAGCCTGATTAAGATCCTTGACAAGCGTATCATGATCTTCGGACAATTCCGTGACCATTTGATCAGCATTACGGTTCGAATCCCCGTCCTTGATTCGCTTCAATTCTTCAAACTCCTTAAACGTCGCAGGGGCTCTATGACCGATAATTAAAATACGTTCCGCCACATCATCTACAGCCTGTGCCAGTTCCGTGTATTGCATCTCGAATAACTCATGTAATATTTTGAATTGCGGCCCCGTCACATGCCAGTGGTAATTCTGGGTTTTTAAATACAACGCATACGTATCTGCCAGGATAATCTTTAATTTTTTTACAATGTCACTCATCGTCCTCTCCTTGTAATCGTTTCTATATTTAAGATAGTAGAAAAAAGTGATTTTTAAAAATCAATCATTTATATATTTTCAATCGATTTTATCTATTGTTATTTTTATTTCAATAGAACCGTATTTCAAAATACCACGAATACTTGCTAGAATCGATGCGTTTGAACGACATGCACGAGGCAAACATGACAGAATACCTTTTCACTCTCGATACCCCGGATATCCGCGCGCTCGCTGAGACTCAAAAACAACAGGCACAAATCGCGCTCGAATCAGGTCAGGTTATTTTTTTTCCATCCTACTCTTTCTCATCCGAACATCGATTGGAACAGAATCTGTTATCAGATACTATCCTCGACGGCAAACACAAAAACATCAGTTTCGATATACGAACAAAAAAAACAGGTGGTTTTAACAAGCGGCACAACGATCCATCTCTGGCGAGCAGCTTGCACACATTCCTGTCAGGCTACGCGCAATTTGCAAAAAATCTGATAGACACCGTCTTACCCGGTTACAGCGATTCACTGCGCTGGGGCAGAACCAGCTACCGGCCTGCGGAGGTGGAAGGACGAAACCGCAGCAAACGTCAGGACGACACCCGACTGCACGTCGATGCTTTTTCCTCCACGCCCGTTTATGGCCGGAGGATTTTACGGGTATTCTGCAACATCAATCCCGATGGCAAACCACGAGTATGGCATCTGGGGGAACCATTTAACGACATTCTGGCGAGATTTGCCAAAACCATTCCAGATTACAGCCGAACCAAAGCCAGGCTGCTCCAGTGGATTAAGGCCACTAAAACACTTCGCTCCGCCTACGATCATTATCAGCTGCATTTACATGACAACATGAAGCTGGACGATAATTATCAACAAACGGTCACGAAACATCGTGTCGAATTTCCTGCCCTGAGCACCTGGATAGTCTTTACGGATCAAACGTCTCACGCTGCGTTAAGCGGCCAATATTTACTGGAACAAACGTTTTATTTGCCGGTATCCGCCATGGACAATGTCGAAACCTCCCCCCTGAAATGCTGGGAAAAGGAGCGAGCCTCCATTATTGTCTAGGCTCTGTGCACCAAATTTTCTTCGCACCATTTTTTTGCGAAAAGGCAGTAGCCCGTAAGGAGGCCTGCAGCCGTATTGCGGGTTTGATGTACCAATTAGGAACGTTTTCCCGCATTACAGCGAAGCCTTCATGACGGGCTACAAGAAATTATTATTTGTTGTGCAACAATAGTTGCCTTGGTTTTGATCGGAAAAAAATTGGTGCACGGAGCCTAGGTTCCGTGAACCAAAACAAAGCCCAATAAAAAAACCCGCCAAAAGGCGGGTTTTCAAGTCCGGATGAACGGAGGGCTTACATCATGCCCATACCGCCCATACCGCCCATGCCGCCCATATCGCCGGCACCGGCCATACCTTCGTCTTTCTTAGGCAAATCGGCTACCATACACTCGGTAGTCAGCATCAAGCTGGCAACAGAAGCCGCATTTTGCAGAGCCGTACGGGTGACCTTGGTTGGATCAAGAATACCTAATTCAACCATATCGCCATATTCACCGGTAGACGCGTTGAAACCAAAGTTATCCTTGTTTTCGGCAATGCGGTTTACGATCACGGAAGCTTCGTAACCGGCATTTTCAACGATCTGACGCAGAGGTGATTCAATGGCCCGACGCAGGATGTTGATACCCATATCCTGATCGTGGTTGTCACCTTTCAGGTTATCCAGCGCTTTTTGAGCGCGAATCAAAGCAACACCACCACCGGCAACGATGCCTTCTTCCACGGCGGCGCGAGTAGCATGCAGCGCGTCTTCAACACGGGCTTTCTTTTCCTTCATTTCAACTTCCGTGGCAGCACCCACTTTGATGACAGCTACACCACCAGCCAGTTTAGCGACACGCTCCTGTAATTTCTCACGATCATAATCAGACGTGGTTTCTTCCATTTGCGCACGGATTTGAGTAATGCGGGCGTTAATGTCAGCCGCTTTGCCTTCACCATCAATAATAGTGGTGTTTTCCTTGGTGACAACGACACGTTTTGCAGTACCCAGATCTTCAAGAGAAGCACTCTCAAGACTCTTGCCCACTTCTTCGGAAATAACCTGGCCACTGGTCAGGATTGCGATATCCTGCAGCATGGCTTTACGACGGTCACCGAAACCAGGTGCTTTAACGGCACAAACCTTGACAATACCGCGCATGTTGTTAACAACCAGAGTTGCCAGCGCTTCGCCTTCAACGTCTTCTGCGATAATCAGCAACGGACGTCCTGATTTGGCGACACCTTCCAGAACGGATAACATATCGCGGATGCTGGATATTTTTTTATCCACCAGCAGAATGAACGGGTTTTCAAGTTCCGCACTCATGTTTTGCTGGTTGTTGATGAAGTATGGAGAAATATAACCACGGTCAAATTGCATACCTTCAACCACAGATAATTCATTCTCAAGACCATTGCCGTCTTCAACCGTAATAACCCCTTCCTTACCTACTTTTTCCATCGCTTCGGCAATGATGGCACCGATAGCTTCGTCGGAGTTTGCGGAAATAGTACCTACTTGCGCAATGGCTTTGCCGTCTTTGCATGGCTTGGACAAGGATTGCAGATGCTTGGTGACAGCCAGAACCGCTTTATCAATACCACGTTTCAGATCCATAGGATTCATGCCGGCGGCAACAGCCTTGTGACCTTCCACTAAAATAGCGCGCGCCAACACGGTAGCGGTGGTTGTACCATCACCGGCCGTATCGGATGTTTTGGAAGCGACTTCCTTAACCATTTGAGCGCCCATGTTTTTGAAACGCTGTTCAAACTCGATTTCCTTGGCAACAGACACACCATCTTTGGTAACCGTCGGGGCACCAAAGGATTTTTCCAGTACCACGTTACGTCCGCGCGGACCCATGGTTACCTGTACCGCGTCCGCTAACGCGTTAACCCCTGCCAACATTTCCTGGCGAGCACTGTCGCCAAAACGTAATTCTTTAGCCATCTTTAAATCTCCTTAATCTTGTTAGATTACTTCTCAATCACACCCATGATGTCGTCTTCACGCATCACAACCAATTCTTGCCCACTTAATTTCACTTCAGTGCCAGAATATTTACCGAACAGGACGACATCACCGACTTTTACGGCCAGAGCGCGAACATCACCGTTATCCAATATTTTGCCTGCCCCGACAGCAACGATTTCGCCACGCATCGGTTTTTCAGTAGCGCTGTCTGGAATTAAAATCCCGCCGGCTGAAGTCTTTTCTTCTTCCATACGACGAACAACAACACGATCGTGTAAAGGACGAATTTTCATACTTGTTTTCTCCTGGTTTGGTTAATCACCTATTAATTTTCAGAACTATCTCTGAAGGTATGACATACATTGCGTCCACAATGTGTGTCGATGACTGGCATATGGGGATGACTGAAGCGCTTTCAAGGGTAAATTAAAAAAAATTTTGGTTTTTTTATGGCAGGCTCTACAATGCAAGGCAACTCTGGTCATTTCGCGGGTAGTTCATGAAAAAATGGTTCCTGTTGCTTATCCTGACGCTGGTGTCGTTGCCGGGACAGGCAACGCCCCCCCCTGCCAATGAAGTCTTTCAAGTGTCTGTCAAAACAGTCGACCCTAATACGTTTGTTATCTCCTGGCAGGTGAAACCCGGATTTTTTCTATACAGTGACCGTATCAGTCTTGACGAAGCAAAAGACAGCAATGTGCAAATAGGAACCCTTCGTTTTCCGAAACCCCAGGCCAAAATTGATCAACAAGGCCGAACTTACAGCGTTTATCGTGGCAATCTGAAGCTGCCGGTCGCTATTCTAGGCAAGGAACCCGGCGAGTCTCTGATCACCTTACATTACCAGGGTTGCGCGGACGACGGGTTTTGTTATCCGCCGGAAACCCGCATTATCAAATTAACCATCAACAACAAACTGGCATTGACCGAGGCCAGTTTGGAAAAAGACGTACCACTCCCCCCCGAACCTGTCGCGGAAAAATCCGGTGATGACATAGAATCGGTATTTCAACATAGTCACTGGACTATGGTCATTTTAAGTTTTTTTGGATTTGGGTTGCTCCTTTCTTTCACGCCTTGTGTCCTGCCCATGGTTCCGGTTCTATCCGGCATCATCGTGGGCCATAGTGATACGATGTCAACACGCAAGGCTTTTCTGTTGTCCATAAGTTATGTACTGGGCATGTCCTGTACTTACGCGCTCGTCGGGGCAGTAGTCGCTTTATTGGGCAACAATCTGCAAATAGCGATGCAATCTCCGCCCATACTCGTTCTTTTCAGCCTTCTGTTTGTTCTCCTCTCGTTATCCATGTTTGGCTTTTTCGAGTTGCGCCTGCCGGTATCCTGGCAAGCGAAACTGGCTTCCGTAAGCCGCCATCAGGCCAACGGACATTATATTGGCGCCGCGTTAATGGGATGTTTGTCGACATTAATTTTATCGCCATGCGTCACAGCACCCCTGATAGGCGCGCTGGGCTATATCGCCCATAGCGGCAATGTGGCATTAGGTGTCCTGGCCTTGTTTTTCCTGGGATTGGGCATGGGCGTTCCTCTTTTGCTTATCGGAACGTCTGCCGGAAAATGGCTCCCCAAAGCCGGTGCCTGGATGAACGCGGTCAAATCATTTTTTGGTGTGTTGCTCCTGGCTGTCGCCATTTATCTGTTGGACAGGGTGTTACCGACACCAATCATCATGGGACTTTGGGCCGCTTTACTTGTTTTTTCGGGACTCTTTCTCGGGGCGCTCAATCCGGCTCATTCCAGTCAGGAAAAATTTTGCCGGGGAGGCGGGATCCTTCTTTTTACGTATGGATTACTGATTCTGATAGGCGCCAGCATGGGCGCTAAAAATCCCCTGCAACCTCTGGCCGGATTTCGATATCCGGCAAGTATGTCCACTACGGTCAGTCATCAGACGGTTACCAGCGTTCAAGGCGTCCAGGAAGCGCTCAGAGAAGCAAAGGGACAACCGGTTATGCTGGATTTTTACGCGGATTGGTGCACTTCCTGCAAAATTATGGAAGAAACGACGTTTCGTGATCCCCAGGTTGAAAACGCCTTGAAGCATTTTGTAGTGGTCAAAGTGGATGTCACCGCCAACAACAAGGAAGAAAAAGCCTTATTGCGCAAATATAACGTGGTTGCCCCTCCCACCTTTCTGTTTTTTAATCAGGAAGGCAAGGAGTTAGCCGGTCATCGCCTTGTCGGAGAGGTGTCCGCAGAAGAGTTTCTGCAGAAACTGCAAAAATTGGATAACACGCTGAATTAAACGATGCGAATGACCGGGACAGACTTTAATCCCTGATAGGCCATGGGCATAAGGAGATACTAAAATGACAAAACAAGAGTGGCCAGCCCATGATTATGCGATTGGTTCCTATATTCAAGCCAGCATTGCAACACCCTATTTGAATGACCTGGAAATAAAACCACAAGATAGTATTCTGGATATTGGTTGCGGCAATGGGGCATTTAGCCGAAAAATTCTGGAAAAAATCCCGCAAGGGCAATTTTCAGGAATAGACGCTTCGGAGAATATGCTGACATTAGCCCGGCAGGAAATGGCTGATTACTCTAATGCCAGATTACAACAATCCGACGTATTAACCATGCCATTTACCAATCAATTTGACTATGTAGTCTCATTCTGGTGTTTGCAGTGGTGTGCTTTTGCCATAGAAAAAGCCTTTCTCAACATTCATAGAGCCTTAAAAACCGGCGGAAAACTTTTAACGCTATTCCCTTCCGGAGATGATCCTTTTATTACCAGCTATTATCGCATTAAGGCATCCGGACAATTTCCCTGTTTAAATGACTTTAAGCCGCCGGTTGATTATAGCCACTTTCAAAACCTGGAAGAAAAAATACACGCGCTTCCTTTTAAACAGATCGAGATTAAACGGTTAAAACACCAAATTCTTTTACCTTCCCTGGACATTTTTCGTAAATTTGTTAACGGCATTGCTTTTTTTCAAGGCCAACTATCCAGTCAACAAATCAACAGCGTCAATGACGCCATGGTTGCGGTCTATGAAAAAGAATGCCAGGAAAAATATGCGGGCGAGTATTGGTTTACCTTGTCTATTTATCTGGTGCAGGCTGAAAAATAATTTTTAAATTGAATAACACCTTTCATACGCTTCCCTATCAAACCATAAACGAGGTGTTATTTTCTTGCACTCTGGACAGGACAAAAAATTGCTACCCTTCCCGAGTTACCGTGGCTTTACCACGGTAACCAGGAGTTCTGGCACGTAAGTCATACGCCATAGATACCGTGGTCAAGCCATGGTAATTCGGTTTTTTTTCATTTTTTGTCCGGTATAAAGGAAAATTGTTCTGGCAAGAGGTTTCTTGTATGCACAGAGTTTTCAATTAATAATTTCTTAAGAAAGATAGTCTAGAATATAACCAATCCATGTGTCTTTATATTTGATATTCGTCAAATAATCGGCCAATTAGTTAAGCGCTAGCCCTTAAACAGGCACGCCAGGGAGTACTGAAAATGCAATTTAAAATCGCCAGAATTAACTTTAGTACCTCTATTTCCGAAATATCCTCGGGCGTAGAAAATCATACCATGGAAGATGGAACCCGTTTGGATATACATGATGATAATCCAGGTAGTAAAGAGTCTGTTGGATATGGTAAGGAAGTTGTAAGAGGTACTGATTTATTTTTCATAATATTTGATGGTCGTGATGAAAAAACATTATCAAAATTAGAAGCTGAAATAGATATCTTATCCTCGCCACGGATATCTAAAGCTGCAGTAATTACGCTAGTTGAATACAACGATTCGGAAAGTACCGACAACAGCAATCAGTTAAGGAATTTATCAAAACAATATGGTTTAAAATATACAAAAACTTCGGATCTCTCGACTGATTTTTTCCTGGATAAAATCACTGAATTTCTACCTGATTTAATGGAAAAAAAATATCCCGTTAATTATGCAATGACTTTACTAAAAAATGATGATTTAAAAGAGTCTGAAATTGCCAGGTCAATTCATACAACACTTGAGCGATTGCCTCAAAATGGTGAGAAATCACAAGCTATTTCCAACCTAATTATTAAAATGAAAGACTCATTAACGCCTCAAAAATTGATCAGTAAAATTAAAAATCCTGAAAGCGAACTTTACAATACCTTAAATCAACATTCAAAAAAACAAAAAATCAGCTATGTCGGATTACAGCAGGGATTTTTTAGTTCAAAAACGAGAAGTCTATTGCATGCAGAAAATGCTCTGAAAGGTGATGAAAAACGATTTAATGATTCTTTCTCCGCAGATTATCGAAAGTGATGAAAATCTTGCTATATTGACGCCATGAAAGAAATATTGGATCAGACAAAGCAAGCATAATCCGGATACAGTACCGTCCGGGTTACACCTTGTTTCACCCGGAACACAATGACGGGCGCACCTTGCATCCGTGCCAAACCCAAAATGACTGCCCGCCTGCGCGGGCATGACAAATTTTTTTGTTAAGAGCCCACCAAACGACATTAGACAAAACCCGGCTGAAAGCCTTATAATAGCCCACTTTTTTTACACTCCGCAAAATAACAATATCGACAGGCGGTCGTCGTTTGGCAAGTGAGGTATTATCCATGAATCATCGTGTCGGGTTTGTCAGTCTGGGATGCCCCAAGGCGTTGGTGGATTCAGAGCGCATTATCACCCAGTTGCGAGCCCAGGGTTATGAACTGGTTTCCACCTATCAGGATGCCGGTGTTGTCGTCGTCAACACCTGTGGATTTATTGACGCCGCCGTCACGGAATCGCTGGACACCATTCGCGAAGCGATGGCGGAAAACGGTCGAGTCATCGTCACAGGCTGTCTGGGCGCTAAAGCGGATTTGATTCGGGAAGCCTGTCCGGATGTTCTGCATATCAGCGGAGCCCATGCCTATGAAGAGGTAGTGAGGGCCGTTCACCGGCACTTGCCGCCGCCGACCGATCCTTTCACGCAACTCGTGCCCCCGCAAGGCATCAAACTGACACCCCGTCATTACGCTTACCTGAAAATATCGGAAGGCTGCAACCAGAAATGCACTTTTTGCATCATTCCCACCATGAGGGGGAAATTGCAAAGCTATCCAGTCACGCAAGTTCTTGCGGAAGCCAAACGGTTGAAAGACGCTGGCGTGCAGGAATTGCTGGTTATTTCTCAGGATACCAGCGCTTATGGCGTCGATACCCGGTACCAGACCGTTGAATGGCAAGGAAAAACCATCTCAACCCGTTTTTATGATTTATGTCAGCAACTGGGAGAGCTTGGGATCTGGGTGCGCCTTCATTATGTCTATCCCTACCCTCACGTCGACGACATCATTCCATTAATGCGCGACGGCCTCATTCTGCCCTATCTGGATATTCCCCTGCAGCACGCCAGCACCAGAGTGTTAAAAGCGATGAAACGACCGGCCAGCAGTGAAAATACGTTGGCACGGATTGCTTACTGGCGTGAAATTTGTCCGGATATTACCTTGCGCTCCACCTTTATCGTCGGCTTTCCCGGTGAAACGGAAGAAGAATTTTCCGAATTACTGGATTTTCTGCAAGCGGCGCAGCTGGATCGCGTCGGCTGTTTTCAATATTCACCGGTCAACGGCGCCAAAGCCAACGACTTACCCAACCCGATTCCCGAAGCGATCAAGGAAGAACGATTCCATCGCTTCATGGAAGTGCAGGCCGAGATCAGCCGTCAAAAACTACAAGCCAAAGTCGGAACGCATCAAACCGTATTGGTAGACAGCATCACGGAGGAACATATTATCGCACGCAGTTACAGTGACGCGCCTGAAATAGACGGACTGGTGTATCTGCCGCCCGATGAATCCGTCCGTACCGGTGATTTCATTGACATCGCTGTCACAGGCAGTGATCATTATGACTTATACGGTGAACGGCTCCATCGGGATAGTCATTCTTCAAGTAGCCCATATACGGATTCAATGACCGCGGCGACTTCGTCCTGAACATCGTGCTCCTGCCGGGAAGAGGGATCATCATCACCCGGAATCAGGGCATAGCGGTGCAAGGAGTGATGGTAGGCTTGATAAGCCTTTTTTAGAATATGGAACTGGTGCTCGTCAATAATTTTTTCAACCGCCAGTTGCCGCATTAAATTAAGCGTATTGGTATAGCGATTAAAACGCGGTAGCGGATAACAAAGCACCAGACACTGTACCAGAAACTCCAGATCAATCAATCCTCCTGTTGCCCGTTTGATCCCGTTCGTACTTTGCTGAAATTTCGCCATCTTATGACGCATGGCGAGCACTTCATCACGAACCGCCTGTTTGTTGCGAGACATGGCCAACACATCTTTTTTTAATTGTCTGAACGATCTTCGAATTCGCGAGTCACCATACAAAACCCGCCCGCGAATCAACGCCTGATGCTCCCAGGTCCATGCCTGGGTGCGCTGATAGTCCACGAATGCCGCAAGCGGGCTGACCAGCAATCCGGCCGAACCAGATGGCCTCAACCTTGTGTCCACCGGATAAAGTAATCCGAATTGCGAGCGAGTTGTTAACATATGTATTATTTTTTGGGTTAATCGGTTGACCATGCCCTCCTGCTCAGGAAGAACGGAATGAACAAATACCAGATCCAGATCCGAATTATAGTTCATCTCCATGCTTCCCAATTTGCCGTAGGCAATCATGGCAAAAGACGATTTGATCGCTTCAATCTCAGGGTAGCGGGTAGCAAGATGACGGCACGCCTGACCAAGAACCTCAATCACTATCACTTGTGCAACATCAGCCAGAAATCGCCCGGCTCTTATGGCATCCACCTGCCCGACCATCTCCGCTCTCGCTATCTGCAACCAGTTGATCAATTTAAACTGGCGCAAAATTTCCTCCTGCAACTCCAGTTCACGGACATGATCCAGTTGTTTTCTTAATTGCATCTCCAGTTGCTTTCGAGATGGCGGCCGCCAGCGTTTTTCCTGCTCCAGCAAAACCTCCAGTAAAAAGGGATGACTCACCAGTAAGGACGTAATAAACGGACTGTGGGCGAACCAGTAAAGCAACTCCCTTAAAGCCGCCGAATTTTCGGATAATAAAGCAAGATAAGCGCTACGCCCGACAATATTTTCAAGCAAACGCATGACTTGAAGCAAAACGGACTCGGTTTCCTCAACCGCGGTTAATTCATTAAGCAATAAAACCATAAAACGATCCAGGCGTATTCTGGCAGCCTGATTTAAACGACGGCAACGCGGAGCATGCCTGAAAGCATGTATCATTTGATAACATCGTTCCGGTTCCTGATAGCCGATACTCGACAACAGATTAACGGCCATTGCGCTCTCGATATGACCCTGCCATAAACCGGCCAACTGATTATTAAGAAGACGATGACTGTCTTCGTAAGTATCAACCCGTCCCAGGGTCGTGTGAAACATAGCGCTGATAATACGCTGAAACTGTTGTAGTCTCGCCATCAGTTTCTCCCAACCAGGATAGTCCATGGCCAAAACAAGCTGGGCTTGCTTTACCGGATCTTCGGGGATAGAGTGGGTTTGCTGATCGTTTTCGCTCTGTAAACAATTTTCCAGCTTTCTCAAAAACAGATAGGCTTCTTTCAACACACCGGTTCTGGATAATAGTTTTTCCTGACGAAGTGACTCCAGAGCGGCAAGCGCATTTTGCTGTCTGATTTGCGGTAAGCGGCCGCCCCTAATGAGTTGAATATTCTGGATAATAAATTCAATTTCCCGGATACCGCCAAGCCCCCGTTTGATATCATTTAACATAGGATTTAACTGAATTTCCCGCTCAATCAACGCTTTCATGCTGCGTAAAGATTCAATAACGCTGAAATCAACATAACGACGATACACAAAAGGCACGATCAAGCGATCATACCACTCGCAAGGTTCGTCCTCGCTCCTGCAAATCACACGGGCCTTGGCCATCGCGTAACGCTCCCAGTCTCGTCCCTGTTCCTGATAATACGTTTCCAGAGAAGCCAGAGTGCTGACTAAAGCACCGCTTTCACCGTTGGGACGCAAACGCAAATCCACCCGGAAAACAAATCCGTCCACCGTATTGCTTTGCAGGAGCTGGATAAATCGCTGCGCTATTTTAGTAAAATATTGTTCGTTGGTTATGGAGTCCCTGCCATCGGTGTGACCTGCCGACGTATAGACAAAAATCAAATCAACATCCGATGAATAGTTTAATTCCCGGCCTCCCAGTTTCCCCATGGCAAGAACATAAAATCGTGTCCGATCGCCGGAAAGATCACGTGGCGTTCCAAAGCGCTCCGCCATTTCCTGGCGACAAAAATCAATAGCTCTCAGAATCAAGGCGTCCGCACAATCGGACCAGGATCTCATCGTTTCGCGGGTATCGGACAAACCGGCAAACTCACGCAACAGCAATCGCAAAAAATGGCGGTGGCGAAAGTGGCGCAAGGCGCTGGCAAAATGCGCGTAAGGCTGATCGACAAGATCATTGGCCAGATGATGGTACATCGCCCTGGTCACAGGTTGCAGCCCATCGTCTTCAGCAAGCAATTGTTTCAGTATCTCTGTTTGCCGACAGGCGTAATCACTCACCACAAGCAGCGTTTCAACCGCATCGCGCAAAGGATGCTCAAGGGAAGAAAAATGCTTCCGGAACAATTTGGTTCGCGGCTGTAGTATCGCTGGAATATTTTTCACGGTCTTGTCTGTAACCTCGCTTTATCCTGAATAGTCACAAATACGGGTTCTGTGAACCAATTTTTTTCCGATCGAATACAAGGCAACAATTGTTGTACAACAAATAATAATGTCTTGTAGCCCGTCATGAAGGCGCAGCCGTAATGCGGGAAAACGTCCCTAATTGGCACATCAAACCCGCAATACGGCCGCAGGCCTCCTTACGGGCTACTGCCTTTTCGCAAAAAAATGGTGCGAAGAAAATGTCAACAAGCCCTAACAACATCATTTTCGGATGAACCGTGTGTATGATTGAGGCGATCAAATATATCAATACCATGGTAATCATCGACTAAGCCCCCCCGATCCATCTATACTAAATATATTGGAACAAAGCATTCACCGGGTTGGCACGATGAAAATAACAGGTCTGGTATTTAGTTTATTTATTTTTTTTGCCGCACCACTGCAAGCAGAAGGCCCCCCATTACTAGTGGCCGTCGATCAATCCGCCCCCCCGTTTGACATGCGGGGCGCCCACTCCCAGCTTTATGGATTTGATATCTCCATGATGGAATATATCTGCCGGGAAATTAAACGAACCTGTCAATATCAGGCCATGCCATTCGGACAATTACTGCCTACCGTACAAAGCGGCAAGGCGGAAGTTGCCATAGGTTCGATCATTATTACACCCGAACGCGCTCAAATGGTCAATTTTTCCAATCCTTATTTAATTAGTGAATCACGTTTTATCAGTAACGCCCATGCCGCTCAAAACAACTTTACCCTATCCATGCTTAATAACCGTAAGATAGGCGTTGAGCAAGACACCGTTTTTCCCGATATCATAAATTCACTGGCGCTGACTAATCCGAAGGTCATCACTTATAGCAAACTGGAAACGCTCATTGAAGATCTTTATCATGGAGACATTGATTTCGCCCTGATGGATAATCCTACTGCCCTTTACTGGCAATCCCAAAGTTCCGGCATTATCAAACCAGTTGGCAAGCCTTTCAGTTTCGGATTTGGTTTGGGTATTGCAGTCCGGCCAGGTAACACCCAGTTACTGCAGCAAATTAACAACGCCCTGGCACGTTTTGAGAAAAGCCCTGATTTCAAGCGGGCGTATGAGCAATACCTTGCTTATTTCTAGGTTCCGTGAACGAATTTTTCCAATCGAAAACAAAGCAACTATTGTTGCACACCAAATAATAATGTCTTGTAGCCCGTCATGAAGGCGAAGCCGTAATGCGGGAAAACGTTCCTGATTGGCACATCAAACCCGCAATACGGCCGCAGGCCTCCTTACGGGCTACCGCCTTTTCGCAAAAAAATGGTGCCAATTGGCCGCATTTGCAGCTGTGAAAATTTTTGTTCACGGAACCTGGTGCCGTTTCTCTTTCATTTCGACAGTATGTCTGTCATTCCCGCGAAGGCGGGAAACCATCCTTGATTTGGCTCTATGCTTGATTCATTATGGTTCCCCGCCTTCGCGGGGATGACAATATGTTAAGTATTCCGGACAACCATACCTGTCAAAATGAAAGGGAAACGGCACTAATAATTTCCTGTAGCCCGTCATGAAGGCGAAGCCGGAATGCGGGATAACATTCACTTAGGTACAATATCAGAACTCAAAACCCGCAATACGGCCGCAGGCCTCCTTGCGGGCTACTGTTGACATTTCGCTGATTACAGATACCAGACGTCATTTCTTGACTGCAAAACCTGTCAGTGTATGGTTTGCCCCTGGGTCAGACAGTGGGTAATAACCTGACGAGTAACAAAATCTCCCTGTGTGGCGCCATAGACAGACTTAAAATGTTCAGCGATCATCAAAACCCAGGACGACAGGCGAAAGTTCATGCGTTTTTCTTCCTGATTAACCACCAGTTCAAACAAACCAAGGGAATCACTGTTTTTCTCACTGGCATATTGCTCCATAATCAATTGAGCAACGTGAATGTCTTTCTCTCTTGTGGGCCAATTTTTATCCATATCTACCTCTTAAATACTGTCACGCGCATGAGTTACGTGTCACCTGTTATCAAAATATGGGTTAAAATCAAAATTACAAGCCATTTCTGATGTTTTTATAATGCCATATTCTGTACAATTTTTCAATAGATTGATTTATTTCTTACCTATACTCTTTGCGGCTCCTGCCAAAGCGTAATAAACAAAACCATGATCATCGGCCCGATGAACAGTCCTAAAATACCCAGTGTTTCCAAACCGCCAAGGATACCAAAAAGTACCGGTAAAAACGGCAATTGAATGGCGCCTCCTATCAAGACCGGCTTAACGAAGTGATCGGCGACAAACATGACCAGCGTCCCCCATACCACCACGATAATAGCCCCCACCATACTTCCGCTAGCCAAAAGAATTAATGCCACGATTGCAAACACGAGAGGGACGACAAACGGTATCATCGCGGCAAACGCCGTAATAAAACCAAGCAAGGTTGGCGCTGGAAATCCGACCAGAACATAAGCGATACCCATTAAAAAACCTACTCCCAGACCAACCAGGATAGTGCCATTAACGGTTGATCTCAAAGCAGAGGGCAAACGGTCGGAATAGCGAAACCATCGCGGCCCCAGGCAATATTCCCCAATATGATTGATTTGCTGAAATAATTTATCCCCATCGCGATAAAAAAAGAACAGGGTTAACAAGGTAAAACCTAACTGAAACCCTCGGTGGGCCAGATTGACGCCGACCTGTTTGATGTAATAACTGGCGGGGGTCAAACTCAGATGCAGATTGGAAAGCAAATATTTAAGACTCCCCGGCTGACCGATATTGGAATCCCAGTAAGCGATTAACTCATTGCCGATTCCCGGAATGTGATGAAATATTTCAGGCGCCTGTCCGCCTACCCGGTTAATCGTATGAAGATAGTTAATAAAAAACTGCAACTCTTTAACCAGGATGCTGACTAACCAGCTTAAAGGCAATAACAGCAGCAATCCCAAAAGAATGGTAAACAGCAGCGCAGACCAGTTTTCATTTCCCCAAAATAAGCGTTTCCATCGCCGATAAAGCGGATAGGTCGCAATAGTGATAATGGCTGCCCACAGGATAGATGGGATAAAACGATGAACAATAAACAAAGCCAGGGCGACAATACTTATTGTCAAACCAATGCTAATTAATTCTTTATGGTTTTCATTCATCTGCCAAATCCCCATACCAGACCTTGCAGAACCAGCCAGGCGGGAACTGCCGCCAGAACATCGTCAAGCATAATACCCAATCCCCCCTTGACGTGCCTGTCAATCAGTCGGATAGGCTGTGGCTTCCAGATATCAAAAAGACGAAACAATAAAAATCCGGCAATTATCCATACTACTCCGAGTGGGACAGCCGTCATAGTCAGAAGATAACCCACCACCTCATCCCAGACAATACCTCCGTAATCATGCACGCCCAAATCCTTAGACACCTTGTCGCTCACCCAGATACCTAACAGCAAGGCAAGCAAACACCATCCCAGATAATAACCCAGGGGAAAAGAAGCGATTAAGAGATAGACAGGAATAGCTGCCAGAGTACCCCAGGTACCAGGTGCCACAGGCATTAAACCACTACCGAAACCAAAAGCGATAAAATAACAGGGATCTTGCCAGACTTTGTCTGATAGAGTATTCGTATTCATCATAATTCCTTAAAAATGGCTATAACCTTTGGGGGACAATGGAATCAAACGGCCATCACCACTATCAGCCATAAGACCTTTTCCCTCCACAATGATACCAATGGAATAACAAACCAGACCCTGTTCCTCCAATAACGCGTGCATGGTTTTTTCATAGTTATCAGGGAGCGTAAAACATAATTCGTAATCATCCCCCCCGCCAAGGGCAAAATCTACGGCCTGGTACCCCTGGTATTTAATAACCAGCGGATGTACAGGAATTTTTGCAAGATCCAGACAGGCGCCTACCTGGCTTTGGGCACAGATATGAGCGAGATCAGCGCTTAAACCGTCGGAGATGTCAATGGCCGCAGAGGCACAGGTACGTAACACGGAAGCAAAATCAACCCGAGGACAGGGACGCTGCAACTTTTGCATTAAAATCTTTTGATCCGCGCCATCCATATCTTTTGCTTCTAACAAACTCACAGCCAGGGCGGCACCACCCAATTCACCGGTTACCATGATTTTGTCGCCCGGTTTAGCACCATTGCGGCGTACCGATTTCCCGGTTTCAATCAAACCATGAATTGTTAGCGTGATACTCAATGGCCCATGGGTGGTATCGCCTCCAATCAACATAATATTGAACTGCCGCAAGGCATCGTGCAAACCTTCTGAAAATCGCGTTAACCAGGATTCATCGCAGAACGGCATGGTTAAAGCAAGACTGACCCAGCAAGGTTGTCCTCCCATAGCGGCAATGTCACTGACATTGACCATGACGGATTTCCAGGCGATATCGTAAGGATCCCAGTCACGCAGAAAATGTACATCGGCCACCAGCGTATCCGTACTAATCAATAATTGATGTCCAACCGGAACCTGCACGCAGGCTGCGTCGTCTCCAATGCCAAACACCACGTCCTTGCGTTCAATTCCTGTTTTGCTAAAAAAAGAATCAATGATGGTGAATTCATTCATTTTCAATACGGATTTCGGTAGCTCGAACTTGTCTGGCCAGGCTATTTAAAACACCATTCACATAACGATGGCCGTCTTGTGATCCAAATTCCCTGGCTAAAGAAATGGATTCATCCAGCACAACGCGATAGGGAATTTCAGGACAATAAGTCAACTCAAACGCACCTATGCGCAAAACAGCCAGTTCAACGGGGTTGAGACTGGTAATGGGACGATCCAGAAATGGGGTAAAACCCTCCTCAAGTGCAGGCAGATGAGAAGATACACCATGCAAAAGACGATGGAAATACTCGCCATCTACCTTGTCCATGTTATTGATTACCCGAAATTGCGCTTCAATTTCATAAAGATCATGGCCGGACATAGACCATTGATACAGAGCCTGTAACACCAGTTTACGGGCTCGTCTTTTACCGCTAATTGATTGTTTATCCACAATTACCTCATGAGGAATGATCGTCTTTCATTTCATCAATCGTTTGTCTGAAATCACTGACGTCTTTAAAACGTTTATATACGGAAGCAAACCGTACATAGGCGACATGATCCAGGCGATAAAGCTGTTTCATCACCAGCTCTCCAACCTGACGCGACTGAATTTCCCGCTCCCCGCCGCGACGAACATCCTGCATAATAGCCACAACAGCCTCTTCCAGCGCATCCGCACTGACCGGTCTTTTTTCCAAAGCCCGCTGCATCCCGGATCGTAAATTTTCCAGATTGAACGCTTCACGCCGACCATCTCTTTTAATGATCAATGGCATAACAAGCTCTGCCGTTTCAAACGTGGTAAAACGCTCATTGCACTGTAGACATTGTCTTCTTCGCCTGACTTGAGCGCCATCGGCAACAAGTCGCGAATCAATAACCTTGGTCTCTTCCGCGTGACAAAATGGGCAATACATGGTTAACGATACACCGGAAATTCCTGACACAATTGGAGAACGTCGGATTTAACCTGACCAATCACCCTTTCATTATCGATATCATCCAGAATATCGCTGATCCATCCGGACAACAGCCTGATTTCCTGCTCCTTGAATCCGCGTGTTGTCACCGCCGGGGTTCCCAATCGTAAGCCGCTGGTTACAAATGGTGACTGCGGATCGTTGGGAACCGTATTTTTATTCACGGTAATATTCGCTCTCCCCAGGGCCGCGTCCGCGTCTTTTCCGGTGATGTTTTTCTCCATTAAATTGACCAGCATAAGATGATTCTGCGTACCTCCAGACACAACAGGGTATCCTCTGCTCATCAACACTTCAGCCATAACCTGGGCATTGAGCAGGACCTGTTGCTGATATTGTTTAAATTCCGGCTGCAACGCTTCCGCAAAAGCGACTGCCTTGGCGGCTATCACGTGCATGAGCGGCCCGCCCTGGGTTCCCGGAAAAACGGCGGAATTGAGTTTCTTTTCAAGCGCCTCATTCGCACGCGCCAGAATCATTCCGCCTCGCGGCCCTCGTAACGTCTTGTGGGTGGTGGTCGTCACCACGTCCGCGTACGGAACGGGAGAAGGATACAAATCCACCGCGATTAATCCTGCGACGTGGGCAATATCCGCCATAAGATACGCGCCAACCTTGTCGGCGATCTCCCGAAATCGCGGCCAGTCGAGGAATTGCGAATAAGCGGAAAAACCGGCAATAATCAGTTTTGGCCGGTGCGTTACGGCCATTTCTTCCAGAGCGTCGTAATCAATCAATCCGGTATCAGGATTAAGACCATAAGACATGGCCTGATATATCTTGCCTGAAAAATTAACTTTTGAACCATGCGTTAAATGACCGCCGTGCGGAAGGGACATTCCCAAAAACAGATCGCCGGGATTCAATAACGCCATCATGGCCGCAGCGTTGGCCTGCGAACCGGAATGCGGCTGCACATTGGCGTAATCCGCTCCAAAAAGCTTTTTCGCACGTTGAATCGCCAATGTTTCCGCGACATCGACGTAGTCGCATCCGCCGTAATAACGCTTGCCTGGATATCCTTCTGCGTATTTATTGGTTAACTGCGAGCCTTGTGCCTGTAACACCCTCGGGCTGGTATAGTTTTCCGAGGCGATTAACTCAATATGCTCTTCCTGACGTCGGCCTTCAGCTTGTATGGCCTGCCAGAGTTCGTCATCAAACCCCGCTATCGTAAACCGGTTATCATACATCAGTTTTCCTCCAGGCGTTGTTGGTTTAACAATTATAGTCGTTGCTTCGGAAAGTATATATCCCGATTCAGAGGCTACACCCTATTTTGCATCAATCCATTTATTCCGAAACATGTTATTTAACAATAATATCGTTGCGAACCCGCTTGACGCCCTGAACGTTTCCGGCAATACCGGTCGCTCTCTCTTTGACACGCGGGGTATTTACAAAACCACTTAACTGTACTTCATCCTTAAATGTCTTGACCTGAATGGAAAATCCGGCCGTTCCCAATTTATCAATCAGGCTGGCCTTGACCTTTGCGGTCACGGTAGAACTGTCAAGATATTCCCCGGCACTTTCACGGGCGGGTGTCGCGGCACAGGCAATTATAATGCACACAGAGAAAGATATCAGCATCAACTTGACGATTTTAATCATGAATCCTCCCGTTAAACACCAAAGGGTAACACAGAGTCTTACTCATGACCATGAACATGATTATTCGAATTTACAGGCGCCTGTACTTCGGGTTTCTCCTCACTGTAATGCCCGTGTGTGCGGGGCGCAGCCTGGCTGGGATGGGCATGTTGCTGTCTGCTTTCCCGGGTTATGGTGCTACTATGATCATGGCTATGATACCGTCTGTTCGTATTGCGATGGCTATGATGGTTGTCCGGTGAGCTTTCATAATAATGCCGCGAGGTTGGTCGAGATTTTTCTACGCGAACACCGGCACGAGGATAATCACGGTAATCGTTCATGTAATAATCATCTTCTATGCTGCAGGCACTCAATGCCGGTAACAACAATAACATAAACAGAGATGAGCGCTTCATAGTAACCTCTTGATTCCGCGAGCTGTTGCCCTTTGTTAAAAAAGAAAAAGGCACGATTTATCAAAACCGCGCCCTTCCATAGCCTGTTGTATTGTTCTTGTCTTATTTGGATGTCACTTCCGCTTTCAACTGATTTTTCAGATAGGGAACGATGCGGATTGTACTGTTCACAGGGGTATAACCGGAATATACGTGGTAACCACTAAATGTGTCGATGTAAATATTCATCCAGGAATGACAATAGCCATAGTAGTAAAGACTGATGTAATGAGGTGCTTCATACCGTCTGATGCTGAACGCATCGAGATAGCTGCCATCGTCAAAACGCCCGTAAACGTTCACGCCGTCGTAACTGTCGTTAATGATTTCAATTTCGCAGTAATTGGGGTACATCGCATTTTTAACGGAAGATTTGACATCTTTCTCCTTCGCCTGCGGATGTATATGGCGATTGTCGGCAAACGCGGCGGACAACAAACCCAAACAACAGACAAACAACAACGATTTTAACTTCATGATAACTCCATTCATTGGATAGGAGAGCAAATGTTAACAAAGCGTTCTATTTAGTCAACAGGTTTTTTTAATGCTCAAATGTCGGCGCACTGAAACCACTCTTATGATTCAATTCTCTTGCCATTTCCCTCTCTTAAAGAGAGAATTGTTCTTTATATTTTCAGAATCACGCCGACATAATGCCAATGTGGAAGCAAAATCTTTCATGGCAAGGGCGTGTTTTTAAAGTTTCGCCGGGAGCGAAAAAGCAAGAAATTGAGGGTAAATTTATGGTCAACCGAGGCGAATAGCAAGACTATTTAACGAGGTTAAGCATAAATTTAGACCAATTTATTGCTTTTGCAGCCCGGCGATAACTTTAAAAACACGCCTGGTATGATTGTTTCCTGAAAATCTTCTCGCTGATAACGCCTGGAAACGGGCTTGAATAATTCGTTCTTATGAGGATTAGGCATGAAAAAACGCATGACACTTATGATACTCGCACTCATCGTTGTGTTTGGAGGTATCATCGCGTTTAACTTGTTCAAGGGCGTCATGATCAAGCAGTTTTTTAAAAACTACGAACCGTCCGCCGTGAGCGTGTCTTCGGTAACCGCGGTCAAAATGGATTGGAAACCTCATATCGAAGCGGTGGGAAATTTTGTTGCCATCAATGGCGTCGATGTGAATTCGGAAGCGTCCGGGAACGTTGTCAAAATTCACTTTGACTCGGGACAATACGTTGAAAAAGACAAACCCCTCATTGATATTGAAGACGATGTACAACAGGCAACGCTCAAGTTTAACAAGGCCGAATTAACCCTGAAGGAAATCAGTTACCAACGCCAGGTCGATTTGAAAAAACGCGGAGCAGCCCCCCTGTCAAATGTTGATGAAGCCAAAGCCAATCTCGAAAAGGCCCAGGCCAATGTCGAAAAAACCCGGGCGGAAATCAAGCAAAAACACATTGTAGCTCCCTTTTCAGGACGCCTGGGCATTAGACAGGTCAATCTGGGCCAATACGTCACACCCGGACAAACCGCGATAGTCAGCCTGCAATCCCTTGACCCCCTGTATCTGGAATTCTATCTGCCCGAGCAGCTGTATAAACGTCTGCATATCGGCCAGTCCCTGCAATTTCAGGTTGAGGAATTTAACGACACGGTATTTACGGGAAAAATAACCGCCATTAATTCCAAGGTGGATCCCAATACCCATAACATCCTTGTTCAGGCCACCTTGCCTAACTGTCCATCGGAAGCGCTTAAAAAGCCTGTGAAATCGGATTTGATTACACTACGAAAGGATAAGGACACCCAAAAATCCGTTGTTACCTGCAACAGTGAGAAGAATACTCAAAATCATGTCTCCCGTTTCGTTTTTATCCCGGGCATGTTTGCCTCCATTGCCATTGAACAACCCAGCATACCCGACGTTATCGTGCTGCCTTCGACGGCTATTTCCTATAGCCTCTATGGCAATTCCGTGTTTGTTATTGAAAAAGACAAGGACGGTAAAAAAGATAAAGACGGCAAGGATATTCTCTATGTCAAACGGGTTTTTGTGGCGACCGGCGAACAGGAAGGTAACAATACGATAATTACGCATGGCGTCACCGAAGGTCAGATGGTTGTGAGTTCCGGAGAACTTAAATTACAAAACGGCACTCGTGTCACGATTAATAACTCCGTCACATTGGAAGATATGACAGACCCCAAGAGTCTGGGGCAATAGCGTAATGATGGTAATGGCTTGAACGAACCCTAGGTTCTGTGAACAAATTTTTTCGCAAAGCGAAAATGTGGATAATTGAGTGCCATTATGTCTTTGAATGAGGCGAATAGCGGGCTCTATTTAACGAATTCAAAGACATAATGGCGCCAATTAGCCTCATTTGCAGCTGTGAAAATTTTTGTTCACGGAGCCTAGCTGCCATTAAAGAAAAAAGTTATCAGGAATACCCATGAAATTTACAGACATTTTCATTAAACGCCCTGTACTTGCGACGGTAGTAAGTCTGTTGATTTTGCTTTTTGGTCTCAATTCCCTGACCACCATGCAAATTCGGCAATTTCCACGCATGGATAATACCGTGATTACGATTACCACCAGCTATCCCGGTGCCGACGCCAATCTGATCGCCGGTTTTATTACCACACCGCTGGAATCGGCTGTAGCGAGTGCCGAAGGCATTGACTATATGACCTCGTCAAGTACTCAAAGCGTCAGTACGATAACATTGAACATCAAGCTGAATTTTAATCCGCAAACCGCTTTTACCGATGTCATGAGTAAAGTGCAACAGACCCTGAACCAGCTCCCACCCGAAGCCCAGCAACCCGTTATTGTAAAAAGCTCGGACACGTCTACCCCGTTAATGTACATCAGCCTTGACAGTACAAAAATGACGCCCCAGCAGATCACGGATTACGCCGTGCGTGTCGTACAACCTCAACTGGAAACCGTAGACGGCGTCTCAAAAGCGGAAATTCTCGGCGGAGCGACCTATTCGATGCGAATATTTCTGGACCCCATTAAAATGGCGGCTCTGAAAGTTTCGCCCGCCGATGTCTCTGCCGTACTCGCCAAAAACAACTTCCTGACCGCGGCCGGAAGTACGAAAGGGGAATACGTAGCCATTAACATGACTGCCAAAACCGACTTGAATAACGCCGAGGAGTTTGGCCAGCTGATTGTCCGAAGCTCAAATAATTCCATTATCCGCCTGCGCGATATCGGCAAGGTTATTCTGGGCTCGCAGGATTATAATACGTCCGTCACGTTTAACGGTAAAAAAGCGGTATTTCTCGCGATAACCCCCACTCCAACCGCCAACCCGCTTACCGTCATCAGTAATGTACGTAAAATGATGCCCTCGGTCACGAGGGAGTTCCCACCCAGCCTGACGGGAACCATCGTCTATGACGCAACGGATTTTATTCGAGCGTCCATTCATGAAGTGATTCAAACCATAGTGGAAGCCGCGGCCATTGTAATTATCGTGATTTTCCTTTTTCTGGGCTCCATTCGCTCCGTTCTTATCCCCGTCGTCACCATCCCTCTCTCACTTATTGGGGTGTGTACATTCATGCTGTTTTTAGGATATTCCATTAATCTGCTGACCTTGCTCGCCTTTGTACTGGCAATCGGACTGGTTGTGGATGATGCCATTGTCGTTGTTGAAAACGTGCACCGTCATCTGGAGGAAGGCAAAACACCTTTTGAAGCCGCCATTACCGGTGCCAGGGAAATCGCGCTGCCTGTCATCGCCATGACCATTACCCTGGCCGCAGTTTATGCGCCCATTGGATTTATGGGCGGTCTTACCGGCGCGCTATTCAAGGAATTCGCTTTTACTCTGGCCTCCGCCGTCATCATTTCCGGCATCATCGCCCTGACCCTGTCACCTATGATGTGCTCCAAAATCCTGATCTCGGAAGCCGGCAGCAGCAAGTTTGTGCGATTTCTCGATGAGAAATTTAACCGCTTGAAAATTTTCTATCAACGTCTCTTGCATCAACTGCTCAACACCAGAGCAATCATGCTGGTTTTTGCCGCAGCTGTTTTGTTGATGCTGCCCTATCTTTACAGCACAACAAAAACGGAAACGGCTCCGGAAGAGGATCAGGGTTTCTTTTTTGTCGTGGCGACCGCGCCGCAATATGCCACGGTGAATTATGTGGAAACCTTTACCAATGAATTTAACAAAATCTATCAAAGCTTTCCCGAAACCCAATATTATTTCAGCATTAACTCCAAAAGCCCCGTTTCAGGTATGGTTCTTAAACCATGGGATCAACGTGAAAACCAGTTTCAGCTGAAAGAGCCTCTGCAGAAAAAACTCGACGCCGTCACGGGACTGAAAGCCTTCGCGGTCATACCGCCCCCCCTGCCGGGTGGAGGAAGCGGAACACCGATTCAATTTGTTATCAAAACAACCAATGATTTTCAAACCCTGTTTGAAGTCTCCAACAAGTTAATCGATGAGGCACGAAAAAGCGGATTATTTATTTTTCTTGATAACAGCTTGAAATTCAATCAACCGGAAGTCGAGTTTCAAATCAATCGCTCCAAAGCATCCGATCTTGGTCTGGACATGCAGGCCATAGGCAGCAGTTTAACCAGCGCCCTGTCCGGTAATTATGTGAATTATTTCAACCTGCAGGGGCGGAGTTACCAGGTCATTCCACAACTGGAAAGACGGTTTCGTCTCAATCCCCGGCAATTAGGCCAGATTTATGTCAAGACGGCCAACGGCACTATGGTACCGCTATCCACCGTAGTTACACCTAAAGAAAAGACACAACCTAATGCCATATCCCATTTCCAGCAACTTAACTCGGCAACGATCCAGGGCGTGATGATGCCAGGCACAACGTTGGGGCAAGGCATTGCCTATCTGCAGGAACAGGCAAACACACTGCTCCCCAAAGGGTTTACTTACGACTACGGCGGGCAGTCCAGACAGTATGTTCAGGAAGGAACCGCCCTTATCTTCGCTTTTTTCCTGGCTATTATCGTCATTTTTCTGGTACTGTCCGCCCAGTATGAAAGCTTCAAAGACCCCCTTATTGTATTGATCAGCGTTCCCATGTCGATTTGCGGCGCGTTGATTCCACTCAACCTCGGAGCGGCATCCATCAACATTTATACCCAGGTGGGATTAATTACCCTGATAGGTTTAATCAGCAAACACGGTATTCTCATCGTCGATTTCGCCAATCAACTGCAACGTGAAAAAAACCTGGATCGAAGAGCCGCTGTGGAAGAAGCGGCCGGCATTCGCCTGCGTCCGATTCTTATGACTACCGCCGCGATGGTCTTTGGCGTGTTTCCATTATTGATTGCGAGCGGCGCAGGGGCCGTCAGCCGTTTTGATATCGGTCTTGTGATCTCAACGGGTTTACTTGTCGGAACGTTATTCACATTATTTGTCGTCCCTACCATGTACAGCTATATCGCAGGGGATCACCGCGAGAAAACCCGCAACAACAAGGATATCTGAATCGGCTAAAATCGCATCCCGCATCAGGTTCCTTGCAATTATCCCATCCATTTCCGTAAGGACTATGTTAAAATCCATGGTTTTTTAAGTACAGGTAAAACCATGGATAAGACTTATTCTCCACAAGCCATTGAACAAACTTGTTATGAAAAATGGGAAACCCGCCATTTTTTCAAACCTCATGGTGAAGGAAAAAGTTACTGCATTATGCTGCCGCCACCCAATGTGACAGGCAGCCTGCATATGGGACATGGTTTCCAGCACACGATCATGGACACCCTGATTCGTTATCACCGGATGATGGGAGCCAAAACACTCTGGCAACCGGGTACGGATCATGCCGGAATATCAACACAACTCATCGTTGAACGCCAGCTTGAAAATGAGGGAATATCGCGCAAGGACATGACTCGGGAAGATTTTCTCAAACGTGTCTGGCAATGGAAAGAGGAATCCGGCAATCAAATTACCCGGCAAATGAGGCGTATCGGCTCATCCGTTGATTGGTCGCGTGAACGGTTTACCATGGACGAAGGGCTCTCAGCCGCCGTACAAAAGGTTTTTGTACAACTCTATGACGAGGGGCTAATCTACCGTGGAACCCGTCTGGTCAACTGGGATCCCAAATTGGGAACGGCGGTTTCGGATCTGGAGGTGCTTTCCGAAGAGGAAGACGGTTATTTATGGCATATTCGCTATCCAGTGGAAGGAAGTGAAGAATCCCTGGTCGTCGCAACCACCCGACCGGAAACCTTACTGGGTGATGCGGCAGTTGCGGTGAATCCCAGGGATGAGCGTTACCGCCATCTTATTGGACGGCGGGTCCACCTGCCTCTTTGTGATCGGGTGATCCCGATTATCGCGGACGAGTATGTCGAACAGGAATTTGGCAGCGGATGCGTCAAAATAACACCTGCTCACGATTTTAATGATCATGAGGTCGGCAAACGACACGACTTGCCACTCATTAGTATTTTTACCAAAAAGGCAACCATTAATAAAAACGCCCCTCTGCCCTATCAAGGCATGGATCGTTTTGTCGCACGTGAAAAAATCATCCAGCATCTGACGACAGCCGGTTTTCTGGTTAAAACCGAACCCCATAAATTAAAAGTACCTCGTGGTGAAAAATCAGGCGTGGTCATTGAACCTCTGTTAACCGATCAATGGTATGTGAAAACAAAACCACTGGCGGAACCGGCCATTGAAGCCGTCAAACGAGGGGATATACGTTTCGTCCCGGAAAACTGGAGCAAAACGTATTTTCAATGGATGGAAAATATCGAAGACTGGTGCATCAGCCGCCAGTTATGGTGGGGGCATCGAATTCCCGCCTGGTACGACAGTCAGGGACACATCTACGTCGGATACAGTGAAAACGATGTGCGTTTCAAATATAAACTGGATGAATCTGTTCTTCTCAAGCAGGACGAGGATGTTCTGGATACATGGTTTTCATCCGCCTTGTGGCCTTTCTCCACCTTGGGCTGGCCGGAACGAACACCGGAATTTGAACAATTTTATCCAACCTCTGTATTGGTGACCGGTTTTGATATTATTTTCTTCTGGGTAGCCCGCATGATCATGATGGGATTGAAATTCACCGGAAAAATCCCTTTCCGTGATGTCCTTATCACCGGCCTGATCAGAGATCATGAAGGTAAAAAAATGTCCAAATCAAAGGGCAATGTTCTTGATCCTATCGATATTATCGACGGCATTGATATTGACAGCCTGGTTGCCAAGCGCACATCCAATATGATGCTTACGTCTCTGGGTAATAAAATTGAGAAAACGACCCGCAAGGAGTTTCCCGAAGGGATATCGGCCTACGGCACGGACGCGTTACGATTCACTTTCTGCTCGCTTGCCTCCACCGGACGTAATGTTCGCTTCGATATCGGGCGAGTTGAAGGATATCGCAATTTTTGTAACAAATTATGGAATGCCGCCCGCTATGTCCTGTTAAACACCGATGAAGAGCAAATTGATTTCGGTGACGGTGCATTTCAATACAGCCCGGCAGATCGATGGATATTGTCTCGCCTGCAACGCACCATCGCTCAAACCCATCAGTATTATGAAACGTATCGCTTTGATTTGCTGGCCAATACGCTCTATGATTTTGTCTGGCACGAGTATTGCGACTGGTACCTGGAATTATCCAAGCCGATCCTTTACGCGGAACATACCCTGTCCGCCATGAAACGCGGCACCAGACGCACATTGATTCATGTGCTCGATCAAATATTAAAGCTCCTGCATCCCATCATGCCGTTTATTACCGAAGCTATCTGGCAGCGAACCAGCAAACTTACCAGCCAGAACGGTGAAAGCATCATGGTAAGCGATTACCCGCAAGTGACGGAAAGTTACATCGACGATGAACTCGAAAACGAATTATCATGGCTTAAGGAAGTGATCCAGTCCATTCGTACCATTCGCAGTGAAATGTCTATTTCACCCGCCAAACTGATACCACTTCATATAAAAAATGCGGATGAACTTTGCCGGCAACGTATGGAAAAATATAATTTTACCCTCATGTCGCTCAGCAAACTGACGCTGGTCCATTTTCTTGAAGAAAATGAACCGGTACCGGTCTCCGCCTCTGCGGTGGTAGGCGAGCTTGAACTTCTGATCCCCATGTCCGGACTTATTGACAAAACGGCGGAACTAACCCGTCTGGAAAAAGAAATTATGAAGCTGGAAAAGGACATTACTCATGCCCAGGGCAAGCTCAATAATCCCAATTTCGCTGACAAAGCGCCCGCTGAGATTATTGCCAGGGAAAAGGAAAAACTGGCTCAGGCCCAGCTTGCCAGAGACAAGCTGCTGCATCATAAAAAAACAATAGAGACGCTCTAGGCTCCGTGAACAAAAATTTTCTTCGCACCATTTTTTGCGAAAAAACAGTAGCCCGTAAGGAGGCCTTCGGCCGTATTGCGGGTTTGATGTGCCACTTATGAACGTTTTCCCGCATTACGGCTTCGCCTTCATGACGGGCTACAAGACATTATTAGTTGTTGCGCAACAATGGTTGCCTTGTTTTCGATCGGAAAAAATTGGTTCACGGAGCCTAGGCTCCGTGAACCAAAATTTTCTTTGCATATTTTTTTGCAAAAGCAAAAGTAGCCCGTAAGGAGGCCTTCGGCCGTATTGCGGGTTTCATGTTCCATTCCTGTGCCAGGAGAACAAATGAATACCCGGGTGAACATTATCCCGCATTACGGCTTTGCCTTCATGACGGGCTACAGGAAACCATTATTTATGGTAGAACAATAGTCGCTTCGTTTTCGCTCGGAAAAAAATTGTTTGCGGAGTCTGGTACCTCATCCTGTAAATCATTTGATCTTCTGACACCTTAATGTGCCGTACACGGAAATCCCTGCACACATGAGTCCGGGGCTATCGTTTTCCGCAAACCCGCCTGTCTATCCAACCGGCCAGCAACAGGGTTGAAATAACGCCTAGAACAACACTGTAAGTATGCCAGCCATGACCAACCAGCTTCAAGGCGTCGGGTGAGCGCAGAAGCGAAAAAGGTATGGCCAGCAACACATCAAGAAGAGCGGAGCCGGCAACCAGCCCACAAGCTATTAAAACGCCTGTTTGCTTGCGCTCTTTTCCCTCTTCCTCCGTAAAATTTTTATTACGCAATCTGCGGTTTATGCAGTATGCGATGATCCCCCCGATAAACAAGGGGAAAGAGGACGCGACAGGCAAATACATCCCTATAGCCACACCCAAAATGGATAACCGGATAAAACGTTCCAGCTTAAAGAGACGGTTAGCCACGATGATAACCAGGATGACAATAGCCCCAATGAACATCATCGTCCAGGGCAGCGTATTGCGAAATACCGCTTCCGTAATTGCCGCCATCAAAGCGGCCGTTGGTGCGGGTAAAGCCTGGCTCGGATCCATGCCTTCATGCGGCATCACCCCATCAATACCGTATACGTCAAACAATATTTGCATCACAGGCGGTATTACCAGTGAAGAAACGACAACCCCAAGCAGCAGCATTAATTGCTGCCGCCAGGGTGTCGCACCGACTAACTGACCTACTTTCAAATCCTGCGTATTGTCATTGGCAATAGCGGCAATACCGGTGACGACCGATCCGATAATAATAGTGATGGCCTCGGCCGCGCGGATTTGTACTGCCGACAGAGGCAAAGGCAACGTCTTATTGATCAAGGTCAACAGTAACCACGCCGCAAACAGCATGCCGGCAATCACCACAGAACTGCCAGGACTCGCGGTCACACCGACCATGCCTGAAAAATACCCGGTAATCACGGAAAATAAAAACCCTATAAACAAGACATAAAGAACGGCAATAAAAATCAAGGTTGGCGAAAAATCACTATCCAACCCGGCTTCCTGTAAGGGAAAAATAAACTGAAAAAAAAGAAAAAGCACGGCGGCCATCATTAAAACGCCAATCAGGATATAGGGCATGGGAATATCCCGATCCGTACGTGGTAATACTTCATCGCGATTTTTAGCCAGAAAGGCACGAAAGGAAATATGTATACTTTTTGTCAGTGGTTTAATGAGTTTCAGAAACGTCCAGGTTCCGGCAAATAACATAGCGCCTATACCAACATAGCGTAATTCATTGTTCCACAGCATCACGGCAGCCTCTTTGGCCGGATAGTTCATCACTATGTCAGGATAAAACTGGCTAAGAACAGGTAACGCAATCAACCAGGACAAAATGGCGCCAAGAAAAATACTAATCGCCATTTCATGACCAATCAGATACCCGGCTCCTATCATTGTCGCTGAAAATCCGGCTCCGAAACTGAATAGGGAACGTTTCGCGGTAAACCAGAAATTCCAGTTGCT
Organism: Legionella spiritensis; assembly: GCF_900186965.1. Lineage (NCBI taxonomy): Bacteria > Pseudomonadati > Pseudomonadota > Gammaproteobacteria > Legionellales > Legionellaceae > Legionella > Legionella spiritensis. The sequence goes on along the minus strand of NZ_LT906457.1, from coordinate 1,011,357 downwards.
CGCAATCACCTTGAAACCAAGCTGAAGCAACTCAATGAATCCACCAATGGCACCGCCGATAAAAATATCTTTAATGCCGGCCTTCTCGGCGGAAGACTTTAATACCTCGGCAATAGCTCGTCCCTCAGGAAATTTCAGAGACCGATCATTAACCAGTACCCGCCGCAACGGTATTGAAAACAGGACACCAAGGATGCCGCCACAGGCAGCTATAAAGAAATTAGTCAAATAATCAAAACCATGCCAGTAATGGATAATAATGAGGGCGGGAATGGTATAGACGATTCCTCCGGCAACCGCTTCACCGGCCGATGCCGCGGTTTGCACAGCATTATTTTCCAGAATGGTAGCGTTCTTAAACATTCTCAGAATGCCCATGGAAATAATGGCGGCGGGAATGGAGGCCGATGTTAAAATACCAAGTTTTAGTGCAAGATAAGCATTAGACACGGCCAGTAGAACGGTTAAAAGAACAGCGAGGATGATCGAACGCAGGGTTAATTCGGCAACCTTTTCTTCCGCACCAATATAAGAGTCATTGTCTGTCATTATTGCCCCCACAGCGCGTTTTTTATTCCGGGAGACAACCGACTGGCAATGAGGGATCTGGGAACGGTTACTGATTGGGGACCATAAACGTAAGCGGCAACCTGATAGGTATCAAAAACGATGGTGAGTCCGTCCTGACTAAAATACCAGCTTTTATAATTATCAGGTATGCCCTTTGTTCCATTATCTAACCATTGAGCATCAGAAATGTTCTTTTTCTGCAAAACTGAACGACAATAGGATGCTATTTTAGTCATATAGTGGCTCCCGGATTGAAACAAATCGTTCAATGCAACGAACCGCCCATCAATAAAATTTAATGTTCGCACGCTATTATTCGGATGAGCCGCACCGCGGGAATATGACGACACATGAAACAATATACTGGCGGCGCGCTTGTTTTGAAACATAATCTTGTAACGGATGGTCAAACCGTTTTTACCGGGCACATCAGCCGGCAAATCGCCTTGTTCGGATACGGATTGCTCAAACGCGTGTCTTGCATCGGAAATTAAATTTGCCACCGCAGTATCCATATTACCGTCTGCGAACCCCTGGGGATATTCGATATCAGTCACTTGCGTCGCCGTTTCCTTTTTAATGGAAATGGTTTTGGTATGAGTGGACGACGACCAAAGAACGTTGGGCAGCAAAAAAAACAGAACGACTCCGATAAACGCGCTTTTTTTCATAAATCAATCTCTCTTGCACGTGGATGAACCGGTAACCCAACGCCCGTTAAACATGGTTTTGTGCGGTATTGGAAAACCAAAATAATAACATAAAGAGGCACCGTCATGGACAGACCATTGTACCAGATCAGCGGCCAGACCAACCCGAATACAACCGGTCTCATCCGCCAGACCAAGAGCCCTGGCAGCCTGGGAGGTCACACCAGCCAGCGCCTCCGGCACGGTCAATGAAAAAAATTGACACGCCATGCTCAGCATGAGCGGCAAAGACGTCGTCGGAGAAGAGCCCGGATTACAGTCCGTAGAGACGGCCATACCCACACCCAACTCACGTAATAAATCGACAGGGGGTTGTTTTTTTTCACGAAGAAAATAATAGGCTCCCGGTAACAACACCGCAATCGTTCCCTGTCTGGCCATGGATTTCGCGCCATCAACGTCCAGAAATTCGAGGTGATCACAGGATAACGCACCCATTGTTGACGCCAATCGACTGGCTCCCAGAGAGGATAATTGATCCGCGTGGCATTTAACCGGTAATGACAAATCTTGTGCCTTACGAAAAATCTGTTCGGTTTGTTGCAGATTAAAGGCGATGGATTCACAAAAAACATCTACGGCATCCGCCAGACCTTGCTCAACGATAGCCGGCATCATCTCTTCACAAACCAGATTAACGTAAGCCTGGGTATTTCCTTTAAATTCGGGCGGAATGGCGTGGGCGCCTAAAAAGGTGGTTTTAACCCGGATAGCGCATAGCTCTCCAAGTTTACGGGCCACCCGCAACATCTTTATTTCGTTGGCTGGATCCAGACCATAACCGGACTTGATTTCGACGGTTGTCACGCCCTGCTCTTGCATGGATTGTATACGGGGTAACGATTGTAACAGGAGCTCTTCTTCCGAAGCGGCCCGAGTATGTCGAACCGTGGATAATATGCCCCCTCCAGCGGTGGCAATATCGGTGTAGGTTGCACCTTCCAGACGCTTTTTAAACTCGTCGGCCCGATGACCCGCATAAACCAGATGGGTATGGCAATCGATCAAACCCGGCGTCACTAACTGTCCATGACAATGTTCAATACTCCCGGCTTGTTGCAGCAGCTCCGAAGGTACCTGTCCGCTTTTACCGCACCAGGAAATTCGCCCGTCCGATACGGCAATGGCCTGATCAGTAAGCGTCTCTCCTTTTTCATTAACCGTAGTGGCATTAAGAAACAAACTATCGCAAACGGACATCAATCCTCCCATTCAGGCACACCGGATGATTCGGGCAACCAGGCCTGATGATGGTTTTTATCATAGATATCCCATTCCCGCGAACGAAATGCCTCATGATCTACATCCAAAAGTAGCCAGGCTAGAAAGTGGGCGACGGTTTCAGGGGAGATTAATTTTTTCTCATTATACAGTCGGTTGAAAAAATCCTTCTTTTCCTGCTCCATAAAGCGGGATTGTCGAATCACCGCCTGCATGTCCGTATCAATAATACCGGGCATGACGCTGGCAAACGACGTTTTTTCAGACTCAAGCTGCCAGCAACGGGTCAACATGGCAAGAGCCGCTTTTGACACGCAATAGCCGGCCCATCCCGAAACCGGAAAATAGGCCGCTCCCGATCCGATATGGAGCACCTTGCCATCCCGAAGTTTGGGAAGCAATTCCTGACTTAAAAACAAAGGAGCGCTTAAATTGGTTGCCAGGATTTTCTGCCAGGAATACTCGTCAACGGATTCCAGAGGTACAATCGGTTCGATGATGCCCGCGTTATGAACCACCCCCTGCAAACGTGACACCTCAGCCAGTGAGGCAATAATATCCGTACGGCCTTCCATAGTTGACACGTCCGCACAACACGTACTTATCAATGGGGAAAACCGGCTTGCCTCCGACAACTTTTCCTTACGTCGTCCCACTATTAAAACCGATTTGCCTCGTCTCGCCAGTTCCCAGGCCAATGCTCGTCCAATACCGCTGCTTCCACCTGTTACCAGAAACATATTGCTCTTCCATTTGGAGTAAAATGGCAGATAATAACAGACCTTGTTTCGCTAAGCACGATTTCATGTATGGAAACTTGTCCTGAAAGTTTGTTACAAAACTGGATTTCAAAAGGTATTATTCAAAATACCATGCCTATTTTTTCAAGAACCAGAAAAACGGGAGAACACGATGTTGCCTAACATCCGAAACTACGAACCACCTGATTCCCTGCTGTGGCAGGGACGCAAGGATAGTTTACCTGGCGAACGATTTTTTCAGCAGATCCGATGCGTTGATTTACGATCCCAATCCCTGGAAAGTCATAAATCCGGTACCGTGATGCTTGGCTTCGCCAGTGATGAAGGTATTCGGCGCAATGAGGGCCGGCCAGGCGCCAGAAGCGGACCAAACGCATTCCGGCGACAATTCGCAAAACTTGCCTGTCATAATGCCGTCAACCTGATTGACGCAGGAAATATTGCCTGTACTGATGAGCAACTGGAGCAAGCTCAGGAACAATTGGCATCCGCTATCGGCATCTGCCATGAACAAGGCTACAAAACGATGGTGATAGGCGGCGGACATGAAGTGGCGTGGGGGCATTTTTCCGGATTGGCACAACAGTATTCCAGGCTGGGTATTATCAATTTTGACGCGCATTTTGACCTTCGTCCCGTCATGAAGGAAAATTACGGTACATCCGGCACACCTTTTTGGCAAATCGCCCAATATTGTCAGGAAAATCATACCTCTTTTGATTATTGTTGCCTCGGTATACAAAAAATTGCTAACACACAAAGCTTGTTTAGCATTGCCAATGAGTATAAAGTTTCTTATTTGACGGCCGGACAAATACATCAAAGCAGTTTTGCATGGCAAACCGCTTTTCTCGATGAGTTTTTACTGAATCACGAAACGATCTTTTTGTCAGTCTGTCTTGATGTCTTTGCCGAAAGTTTCGCTCCGGGAGTCAGCGCGCCGCAAAGCCTGGGATTAACACCATGGCAGGTACTGCCCCTGTTGAAATACATCATACAAACTGGCAAAGTGATAAGTATTGAGATAGCTGAATTATCACCGCCACTGGATAACGAACAGAAAACTGCCAGGCTGGCGGCAATGATAGCAGCTGAACTGCTGGAATTTAATTAATGCAAGGAGTGTTACTAATGAAAAAATCCATGCTGGTGGCAGGATTACTGGCTATTTTAGGAGTAACGGAAAATACCTACGCAGCAACGTCTCAACCCGCCGATACCACCCAGAATACGTCTTCTCCCACTCCAACAACAGCGGGTGAAAATAATCAGGCACCCGGTGTTTCTCCCGGAAGCAGTACCCAACAGCCGGCCCAATCCGGAGTGCAAACCCCGACTCAATCCGGAGTGCAAACCCCGACTCAACCCGGAGTGCAAACCCCGACTCAACCCGGAGTGCAAACCCCGGCCCAACCCGGAGTGCAAACCCCGGCTCAATCCGGAGTGCAAACCCCGGCTCAACCTGGAGTGCAAACCCCGGCTCAACCTGGAGCGCAAACACCAGCTCAATCCGGAGCGCAAACCCCGACTCAATCCGGAACGCAAGACTCGATGATCCAACCTGCAAACAAGGTTGTCACCCAACCAGATGTACCAGTTCTTGTAGAACCTGTTAAACAGCCAGTCATAGATTGCAATTATAAAATTCCGGCTGAAACAACAAATATTGAACAATCTGTTATTCAGACCTGGGCGGCAAAAGCGACAGAACAATCTTTTGATTTTGACTACAAGACGATTAACGAGCAACTATCCGGCTTAAAATCATGCTTCACCGAACAAGGCTGGAAAAGCTTTAACGATGCTTTGCAAAGTTCGGGAAACCTGAAGGTTATCCAATCGGAAAAATTAATGGTAAATGGTATGATAGATGGAAACATCACCGTTTCCACCGTAAAAGACAATCAATGGAAAGTCATACTTCCCCTACAGGTTGTTTATCAGAATGAAAAAGAAAAATTAAATCAATCATTAACCATCACGCTTGTTGTCGGTAGAAAAGTTTCCGGCAATCTCGGGATCATGCAAATGGTTGCCATGCCGCGCCAGCCTGCAACACCTGAAAGCGGAGCAACGACAACCGATTCCGCAGCCCCGACTGATAAAACCACCCCCACGGAAAAAGCGGCGGCCCAGTAACTATGTCTTCAAGCGCGTCTTTGAGAATCATTATCGTGACGCGCTTTCAGAATGAGAGATTATGATGCGCTATCCGATTGCCGCTCTGCTCGGTTTTGCCTGTGCGAATGTCAGTGCCAATGTTATTCAGTATTATACCGGGATCAGCTATAGCAACCCGGCTGAATTATTCAAAGTTCAAAAAAATGAATTCATTATTGGTGGAACCGCTTTTTATGCCGATCTGAGATTTTCCGGCAATGTATTAAATTTCAATACGTTTCAGTATGACACAGGCGCCAGCTCTTCCAACCGCTACAGCCTTCTGCCTTATGGCCGTATTGCCACACGGGTTGATAGCAAAATGGTGGTTGGGGTTGATGTCACCGAGCCGTTCCACTCCAATCTGATGTGGGGCAGACACGCCGTTACCCGTTATGCGGCCACGGAAACACTTTTGACGGACGTTGAATTCACCCCAAGGTTTTCCTATAGTTTCACTCCGCAGTTGTACGGTGGCGGAGGAATCAATTTTAATTTCCTGAAAAACAATGAAACCAACTGGGCTCTGCCGGTTGGTCCAGGCCCAACCGATTACGACACTCTGGTTAACAGAACATCCGGATTTGGCGTTGGTTATAACGCCGGCTTGTATTATGTTATCAATCAGACGAATTTTTTAGGTGCGGTCTATTATTCATCGATCAAACAATCGTCGCGCGGAACCAGTTTTTTAAATGGCGTGGCCAACAGTGCACTGCAATTTAATTTCCGCATGCCATCCACCACCGTGCTGAATTACGTTCACATTTTTAATCCTTATTGGCTGGCAAGCATTCAGGTTTTTAATGTCAGATGGGATCAAAATCAATTCGCACGCATAAAAAATACGGCCGCCCCGCCGCCCGTAGGTCCGAATTTCACATTCACCATGGGGTACGAGGACACCTGGTCGTTCGCGGCAGCCGTTCGCCATCAACTCAATGATAAACTGGGACTAACGGCGATTTTTCTACAGGATAACGGGCCTGAACAGGATCATCTGCGCACGATTAATTTTCCGTCCGACGTACAATATTTCGGCGGTTTATCCGCTGATTACCAGGTAAGCAAAAACACAAGCGTCCAGTTTCTTTATGGACAGGTTTATTCCAATACATTAATCGCGAATTTTGTCGCGGCAAACGGCCAATCCATTCCTTTTACGGCCGGGAGAGTACGCATCCATGCGGACGTGATCGAATTAAGGTTTAAAATTCAAACCTAACTCGCAGGATTTTTATCATCACCGGGGTAAGACAGAATCGTAACCTGGGTTCCGCGCGTCATAAACTCCTCATTAAGCCATTTGGCCGCACTGGGAAAAACGCGGACGCAGCCATGGCTGGAGTTGGCATAAGGAACTTCATACGCCGCATGAATGGTATAGCCTCGAAAAAAATACATGCAATAAGGCATTTTTGCCCCACCGGTTGTTTCAACCGGATACTCGCCGGAACGACATTCCAGCCCCTTTTTGTTGTATAGACGAAAGGTTCCGGTAACCGTTCGGCAGGTCTGCCCCACGTCTTCACAAAAATCCTTTCCCCCCGAGGCACCGCCGGTCATAACCCGGTTACCCTCTTCATCGTATGCGGCCCAGGCGTAAGCTTTGGGATCAAAAATAAATTGTTTTTTCCCGGTAGCGGTTGTTTTTAGCGGGAAGTAATCTCGTCCCCGCTTGTCCTTGAGATAATGGATTGTTCGATGCACATAGCCGGCGTCGTCCGTAATCAAGGTAGATTCGTCCATTTCCACGCATCCGGACAGCACGAGGGATAAGGATAGCCCTGCCCATACTATTTTTTTCATGGTGAAAATTCTCCCGAAAAGGGTTTGGAGACCGATCACGTTTCATTACATTTATGGCATGTAATAAAATCGATTCGACTCCGATAGTTTAGCTTATAATCCGAAAAAATCATGCCGTTAAACGTCGGTATTTGATTCTCGACGGTCTGCCAGCCTCATCTCCAAGACGACGTTTTCTATCCGCTTCGTAATCCGTATAGTTTCCTTCAATATAAACGACCTGGGAATCTCCTTCAAAAGCCATTAAATGAGTACATACCCGATCAAGAAACCAGCGGTCATGGGAAATCACTATAACGCATCCCGGAAAATTCAATATCGCGTCTTCCAGGGATCTCAGCGTTTCCACATCCAGATCATTACTGGGTTCGTCCAGTAACAAGACATTGCCGCCGCTTTTTAATAATTTGGCCAGATGCACTCGATTACGTTCTCCGCCGGAAAGCTGAAACATTTTTTTCTGCTGATCGGCACCTTTAAAATTAAAGCGCCCGACATAAGCTCGGGATGGAATCTGGAAAGAACCAACCTGCATAATATCGTGGCCGTCAGAAATTTCCTGCCAAACCGTCTTGTTATCGTCAAGGTGATCCCGCATCTGATCCACATAAGCGAGGTTAACCGTATCCCCTAGTCTGATTTCTCCACTATCAGGCTTTTCCTGACCTGTGATCATCTTTAAAAACGTTGATTTTCCGGCACCATTGGGACCGATAATTCCAAGAATACCACCTTTGGGTAATTTAAAATTCAGGTTATCAATCAATAGCCGATCACTGAACGATTTGCCAAGATTGATCGCTTCTATCACCAAATCACCAAGACGCTCCCCGGGCGGAATATACAATTCGTTGGTTTCGTTACGCTTCTGGAACTCCCTGGAATTCATCTCTTCAAAGCGAGCCAGGCGGGCTTTGTTTTTGGCATGGCGACCCTTTGGTGAGGTACGCACCCATTCCAGTTCCGCCTTGATAGAACGCTGATGCGACGCCTGCTGCTTTTCTTCCATAGCCAGGCGAGCCTCTTTCTGTTCCAGCCAGGAGGTATAATTCCCTTTATAGGGGATGCCTTCGCCGCGATCCAGCTCAAGAATCCACTGTGCGGCGTTATCCAGAAAATAACGATCGTGGGTGATGGCCACAACTGTTCCGGAAAACTCTTCCAGATAGCGCTCAAGCCAGGCAACACTTTCAGCATCAAGATGGTTGGTGGGTTCATCCAGTAAAAGCATGTCGGGATTTGACAGCAGCAAGCGGCAAAGGGCGACTCGCCGGCGTTCTCCTCCCGATAACTGATTAATGACCGCATCCCAGTCAGGAAGGCGCAGAGCATTAGCCGCGACATCCAGCTTTCTGTCAAGATCCCAGCCGCCGGCCGCTTCAATGTCGTTTTGCAGCTCGCCCTGCTGCATGAGTAAATCATTCATTTCATCGTCGCTCATCGGTTCGGCAAACCGCATGCTGATTTCATCAAATTTCCGCAATTTTTCCTTGATTTCCGCAACACCTTCCTCAACGACATCCCGTACGGTTTTGTTTAAATCAAGTTCCGGTTCCTGGGCAAGATATCCGATTTTGATGCCGGGCTGAGGTCTTGCTTCTCCCTCAAATTGCTGCTCAACCCCGGCCATGATCCGTAATAAAGTTGATTTGCCGGAACCGTTTAAACCCAGAACACCAATTTTGGCGCCCGGGAAAAAACTCAGGGAAATATCCTTGAGGATAACCCGTTGGTTATCGACAGTTTTACTGACATGATTCATTGTAAAAATATACTGCGACATTGATTCTCCATCCAAAATAAATGCGGCGCGAAAAGTTCGCCCTTAAACAATCGGTTTACCGGAGCGTATTCTTCCGGTTCATTCAGTCCAATCCAGTATCACTTTACCCGATTGCCCCGATGCCATGATTTGAAACGCGTGCTGATAGCTGGCAACCGGGAAATGGTGAGTAATCACCGGTGAAATATTAAGGCCGCTCTGTAACATGGCGATCATTTTATACCATGTTTCAAACATTTCCCTGCCATAAATACCCTTGATCACCAACCCCTTAAAAATGACCTGATTCCAGTCAATCGGCGTTTCCTGGGGCGGAATGCCAAGCATGGCCACATGCCCGCCATGATTCATACATTTGACCATGTCATTTAAAGCCATGGGATTACCTGACATTTCAAGCCCGACATCAAAGCCTTCGATCATCCCCAGTTCATCCATAACTTCTCTAATGGATTGATATTTGACATTAACGGCAGAGGTCGCACCCATTTTGCGAGCCAGTTCGAGACGATGATCGTTTACATCCGTAATGACAACATGACGCGCTCCAATATGGCGGGCGATGGCAACGGCCATAATTCCTATAGGGCCTGCTCCGGTAATGAGCACATCCTCACCCACCATATCGAAAGCCAGGGCACAATGCGTCGCGTTGCCAAACGGATCAAGAATAGCGGCCTGATCCCCGGAAATATTATCGGGTAAAACCAGAACATTGCTGGCCGGTAAAGCGAGATACTCCGCAAAACACCCGGGCCGGTTCACACCAACACCTTGTGTGTTGCGGCAAAGATGGCGTTTCCCCGCCCGGCAGTTTCTACACATGCCACAGGTAATATGTCCCTCACCGGAAACACGTTGTCCGATTTGCAATCCCTTGACCTCCGAACCGATCCCGGCAATCTCACCATAAAATTCATGGCCAACGGTCATGGGAACCGGAATGGTCGCCTGCGCCCATTCATCCCAGGAGTAAATATGGATATCCGTACCGCAAATAGCCGTTTTATGAATTTTAATTAATACATCATTAACACCATAATCAGGAACGGGAACATCTTCCATCCAGATTCCGGGTTCACTTTTCGCTTTCACTAACGATTTCATGTATATTTGCCCTATCTTTAAGACACAACAATAGCCACTGGTACCATTTTCTTTTCGTTTTATTGCATGTTGGGCCAGGAGTCCAACATGCGCAACAGGTTCTTTGTTTAATGAATGATTCCCAGTTCCTTGCCGACCTTGGCAAAGGCCTCCAGAGCCTTATCCAGATGAGCGATTTCGTGAGCGGCTGACATTTGCGTTCGGATTCTGGCTTTACCTTTGGGAACAACCGGGTAGGAAAATCCCACCACGTACACGCCTTCCTGTAACAACCGATCAGCCATTTGACCGGCCAGTGCCGCATCACCAAGCATAACGGGAATAATGGGATGTTCACCCGGAACCAGAGTAAAACCAAGCTTTGCCATACCCTCACGGAAATAACGGGTATTTCTTTTCAGTTTCTCAATCAGTGTGTGGTTTTTCGACAACATGTCAAGCACCGCTATGGACGTATGGGCAATAACCGGCGCCAGGGTATTGGAAAACAGATAGGGTCTTGAACGTTGGCGTAACCAGTCCACAATCACCCTGTTTGAGGTGGTATACCCTCCGGAAGCACCGCCCAGCGCCTTGCCAAGTGTTCCGGTAAGAATATCAATCCGTTCGGAGACACCGCAATATTCCGGAGTACCCCGACCCGTATCTCCCATAAATCCTACGGCATGTGAATCATCAACCATAACCATGGCGTCGTATCGATCCGCCAGTTCGCAAATGCCTTGTAAATTGGCAATGATGCCATCCATGGAAAAAACCCCATCCGTTGCGATCAAACGAAACCGGGCGTTTTTTGCTTCCTTGAGTCTGGCTTCCAAATCGGTCATATCATTATTGTTATAACGAAAACGAGCCGCCTTGCATAACCGGATACCATCAATAATACTGGCGTGGTTTAGGGCATCGCTGATAATGGCGTCTTCCGGCCCTAATAACGTTTCAAACAATCCGGTGTTGGCGTCAAAACATGAGGAATACAGAATGGAATCCTCCTTGCCAAGAAAATGACTGAGTTGACTTTCAAGTTCTTTATGGGGAGTCTGGGTACCGCAGATAAACCGTACTGACGCCATACCGTACCCGTAGCGCTCGATTGCCTTGCAACCTTCCGTAATTAATTCGCCATTATTGGCAAGACCCAGATAATTGTTAGCGCAGAGGTTGATAACTTCCTGTCCCTGTACCATGACCTCAGCCTGTTGCTGGCCGGATATAACCCGTTCTGATTTATACAAACCTTCTTCTTTGAGTTTATGAATCTCGGATTGCAGAAATTCAGTAAATTGCTCAAGCACAGCACTCTCCTCAAGGCATCAAAAAAATTGCGAAATTATAACAAATTTTACACAACATCACTACAAAATCATGTCTTTTTCATTTCGATATAAAATCAATTCGTAATTATGTGAGAATCAATCGCACCTTTTGCCAATTCTTGATAAAATGTCAGCAACGCTTTAATCTAGGCGTGTCATCCATTATATTTCTAAAGCGAAAAATTTGGATTGCGTGGTCAGAAAATAACTGTAACGTTAAATCCAACAGTTCGGGCAAATTTTTATTTGCAGCGAAAAAAGTAATGGCTGGCGCGTTCCAAACACCCAAGGTAACGGTAAATACCCATGATCAGTCAAAATGCAAGAATCAATATGGTCAAACAACAGCTTCGTACGGGCGATGTTCTTGATGAAACTATCCTCGAACTGTACGACACAATTCCCCGCCATGATTTTGTGCCCGCAACCATGCGGGACTTCGCCTATTCCGATATGCAAATCCCGTTAGGCTACGGCGAACGTATGATGACGCCTCTGGAGGAGGGGAAAATTTTACAGGCCCTTGCCTTAAACGGCCATGAAACAGTTCTTGAAGTAGGAACCGGTTCAGGATATCTTACCGCATTGCTGAGCCGGTTAAGCCATAAAGTCATCAGCATCGATTATTATGCGGACTTTACCGGCAACGCCCGAAAAAACCTGGAACAACATCAATGCAACAACGTGGAATTGCTCACCGGTGACGGTTGCCGGGGCTGGCTGGATAAAGCACCTTTTGAAGTCATGATATTAACTGGTGCGGTAGAAACAATTACGGAAACACATCGACTGCAGATTTTACCGGGTGGCAAACTTTGCGCTATTGTTGGGAAAGATCCGGTCATGCAATGCAAATTGTTTTCCCTGGATTTTCAGGGTAACTGGGAAGAAACCGTATTATTTGACACGAACATCCCTCCCCTGATCGACAAATTAAAACCTAAAGAATTTGTTTTCTAGGACTATTTTGCATGATTAAAAAACTGCTTTTGTGTTTCGTATTAATAAGCGGATTACCGGCAACAACCTACGCAATCGACCTGATGGATATCTACCGGCAGGCGTTGGAAAATGATCCCACATTCAAGCAGGCTTATAGTACCTATATGTCCAGCAGTGAAGCGATACCCCAGGCGAGGGCCGCGCTTTATCCGCAGCTCACCCTTGGAGGCGAGATTGCCCGCAATATTCAGGATGTCAACGCGGCTGGCACGCATGTACAGGCTACCTACAACAGTACGCAATGGCTGGTTACAGCCAGCCAGACCGTTTTTAATTACGAATACTGGTCACTGGTGCAACAAGCGAAGGCATCGGTCAAATCCGCCCAGGCGACGTTTAATGACGCTGCCCAGGATTTGATCCTGCGAACCGCACAGGCTTATTTTGACGTGCTTTTCGCCAAGGACACCCTGAACTTTGCCGAGGCCAAGAAACGGGCGAACAAGCGGCAGCTTGATCAAGCCGAACAACGTTTCAAAGTCGGCCTGGATGCCATCACCTCCGTATACGAAGCAAAAGCCGCCTACGATCAATCCGTTGCAGAAGTCATTGCCGCCAGAAATAACCAAATCAATCAAAATGAAAATCTGCGTAAACTGACCAATCATGTTTACGAATACCTCTCACCCCTGCATGCCAGCCGGATACCGTTGATCAAACCGGAACCGGATAATGTTGACGAATGGGTTAATACCGGCATCAGGCAAAATTACAAACTGTTTTCAGCGAAATACTCGCTTCAGGCTGCACGAGAAAATATTCGAGCCAAATCATCCAGCGCCTGGCCTTTCGCGACCATTCAAAGCAATACCGCACAAACTCATAATAATTCCCAAAGTTCATCGTTTTTCGTACCGTCACGACAAACAACCTCCGGTATTGCCCTGTCCGTTACGTTTCCTGTATTCCAGGGCGGCCTGGTTCAGTCTGAAACAAGGCAGGCTCAGTACGACTTTCAAACATCGAGCGAGCAACTGGAACAAACCTATCGCGACGTTGTCGTCAACAGCCATATTGCGTTCAACACCATTGTTGATGGCATCAGCAAGGTGAAGGCGGACAGACAAACTATCGTTTCCCAGAAAAACTCCCTGGAAAGCACCGAAGCCCAGTTTCAGGTGGGAACACGTACCATGGTCGACGTAGTCAATGCGCAACAGCGGCTATTTGAAGCGCAGGAACTGTTGGCCAGGGATCAGTACGCCCTGATTAACGCGTTTCTCAGACTGAAATATCTCGCCGGCACCTTGAATGTCAATGATCTGGAACAGGTCAATTCCTGGCTGGATACTACCAGAGTCAACAGCTTCCCGCCCCAGTCCTCGGCCAACGCCGTGAAATAATAAATTTTTAGAATCAGGTTGTTATTATGTCCTCCACCCCTTCAGCAACAGAAAAAAAATTATTGCACTACACCGGCAAAGCCATCGCGGATTTTAATATGATTCAGCGCGGCGATCGGGTTATGGTTTGTTTATCAGGAGGTAAAGACTCCTTCTCCCTGCTGACCATATTAAACACCTTGCGGAAACGCTCCGGCAATAAATTCGAACTCTTTGCCTTTACGCTGGATCAGGCCCAACCAGGTTGGGATGACAGCAAACTTCGCTCCTGGCTGGAAGAACGCAACATTCCTCATGAAATACTGACCCGCGACACCTATTCGATTGTCAAGGAAAAAATACCAGAGGGGAAAACCTATTGTTCCCTGTGCTCACGACTACGCCGCGGCATCATCTATCGTTATGCCGAAGAACACGGTTTTAATAAAATCGCTTTAGGCCACCACCGTGACGATTTAATCCGTACGCTTCTGATGTCCATTCTGTACAATGGCGATATCCGCTCCATGCCTCCAAAATTGTTGAGCGATAACAAAAAACACATGGTTGTTCGCCCGCTGTGCTATGTTCAGGAGCGCGACATCATATCGTTTGCCAATGAAGAGAATTTTCCGATTATTCCCTGTAATTTATGCGGTTCGCAGGAAAACCTGATGCGTAAACGGGTTGGCAAACTCATCGACCAGTTAGCGGAAGAAAACCCCAAAGTGCCGAGTAACATCCTTCATGCCTTGCAAAGCATCAAACCAAGCCAGTTAATGGATCAGAGTTTATGGCATTTTAAAACCCTGGAAAACGATCTGCAGGCTGCAAATCCCGAGGATAAAAAAGCAACGTTATTTCACCATGAAGAATTTGCCGAACTTGAAGAATAATCCTGTATCGATGCAATCATCATTTCATGACCTGGCTGCTAGGGCGTGTCCTCATTCTGTTTAGTTTTGACAGGTTAGCTTGCACAGAATGTTTGTCTTTTTGTCATCCCCGCGAAGGCGGGGATCCATACTGAATCAAGCACTGAGCCACATCAGGAATGGTTTCCCGCCTTCGCGGGAATGACAATTAACCTGTCAAAATTAAATGGAAACAGTACTAGTTGCCAATCTTGCCATTTTTACCATGAAAAATTCTCCTGTGCCGAGCAAAATAATATGAAAAATAATAATCTCAAAACAGAATGATTTTCATTCTTTATTAAGGTTAACAAAGAGGTCTGTTTAGGCTAAGATCAAATTCCATTCAAAACCGTTAAAAACAATTATGACGACAGCAATAAACTCGGGCTTGCGCAAATTAAATGTTTATAAACGCCGGCATTTGAAATTCGATGTCATCGCGGCCATCGTTGTTTTTCTGGTTGCCATTCCATTATGTCTTGGTATCGCCCTGGCTTCGGGAACATCATTAATTTCCGGCCTTATCAGTGGCATGATCGGAGGAATCGTGGTCGGCACGCTCAGCGGATCCCAGGTCAGCGTCAGCGGCCCCGCCGCAGGTATGGCCGCCGTTGTCCTCACCGCCATAACACAGCTTGGTGATTTCAATACCTTTCTTCTTGCCCTGATGCTGGCCGGCGCCCTTCAGGTTATTGTTGGAGTATTACGAGCGGGAATGGTGGCGGATTACGTTCCTTCCAATGTCGTACAGGGGTTGTTATGCGCCATCGGGATATTGCTCATCATCAAACAGTTACCTCTGGCCTTTACCTTCTCTTCCGAATTAACCGAACTCGAAGCTCATTTGCTGGAAACGACCGAAAGTTTGAATCTCAATCCCCTGTATGATTTCTCCTATCATATTAACAGCGGCGCCATTATTATTTCCCTGATTTCCTTCGCCATTCTTATTTTCTGCGACACGGTAAAATTACGATGGCTGGAGAGTATTCCGGCTCCCATACTTGTTGTCATTGCCGGAATCATCCTTAATGAACTTTTCCAGATGACGAATTCGTCCTTCGTGCAAAATACGCCGCAACTGGTTAATATCCCCCATACCAACGGCGTGGGCGATTTGACCGATCAATTGACTTTTCCCAAATGGTCGGCATGGACAAATCCCCTTGTCTATTTATACGCCCTGATTATAGCTATCGTTGCTTCTCTGGAAAGCCTGCTCAACGTGAAAGCCAGTGAAAAACTGGATAAAAAGCGGCGTTACTGTTCCAAGGATCAGGAATTGGTGGCCCAGGGGACAGGTAATATTATTGCCGGATTAATAGGTGCCATACCCATCACCTCCGTTATTGTTCGCACGTCCGTCAACATTCAGGCTGGAGCCAGGACAAAATTCTCTGCCATACTGCACGGCTTCTTTCTTCTTTTTGCCGTGCTGTTAATTCCCCAGTGGCTCAATACCATTCCCATCGCCTCTCTGGCTGTTATATTGATCTATACCGGTTATAAATTGACGAAACCCTCGATTTATTCCAATATCTACAGGCAAGGGAGCGATCGTTTCATTCCCTTTATCGCCACAGTCATTAGTATCGTTATTTTCAACTTGCTGGCCGGCATACTGATTGGCTTAAGCATCAGCCTGTTTTATATTCTTAAATCCAACAGCAAGGCGCGTCTCGATATTGTCAAGGAGTTTTATCCCAAGGGCGTCATCAGCCGTTTGATATTACCGCAACAAATCAGCTTTTTGAATAAAGCGTCTCTGGTTGCGGAACTGGATTCCATTCCGCCAAAATCGCAGTTAATCATCGACGCCACCCAAAGTAATTATATTGACAAGGAAATCATCGAGCTTATCCAGGAATATAAAAACGAGCAGGCTCCTCTCAAGCAGATCAGCTTGAATCTGGTCGGGTTCCAGGAAAAATATGAAATTCATAACTACATCGATTTTATTCATGTCACCACGTATGATGTGCAGAGTAATTTAGCCCCCTATGAAGTCTTGAATATCCTGCGGGAAGGTAATTTACGCTTTTTACAGGATACCCGTATCCACCGCTCGTCAAAAATCGATGTTCCGCACACCTCGCAGGGCCAGCATCCCATCGCGGTCGTTCTCGGGTGCATTGACTCGCGAGTGCCGGTAGAAACTATTTTTGATATGAGTTTCGGGGATTTATTTTGTATAAGGATTGCCGGTAACGTTATCAATGATGATGTGTTAGCCAGTATGGAATACGCCTGTCACGTGGCAGGCGCCAAATTGATCGTCGTTTTAGGGCACACCCGCTGTGGCGCTATCCAGTCCGCCTGTGATGGTGTGGAAAAAGGACATATCACCCAACTGCTGGCGAAAATCAGCCCCGCCCTGAATGCTGAAACCGAAACTCAAACCAATCGTAACAGCAGCAACACGGCGTTTCTGGATCACGTCACCTCACTGAATGTGGCCAACACCTTGCATCAAGTCTACAAGAATAGCGACATTCTCAAAACCATGATTGAACAGGACAACATTTCCATGGTCGGTTCTATTTACAACGTTGAAACCGGCATGGTTCATTTTCATGATTTTTCCGGAGAGTTGGCGCAATTGTGTCAAAACACCAATGATGTCATTGTTGAAAAGACCAGACAATTGCTGATGGAAGCGGGGATATCCCCATCCGTTAAGGATAAAAAACCGGAGCAACACGGACAATTACAAGAATAGCGGCCGGAATGGAATTGCTGCAATCATCCGTTTTACCCGCTATATCTCTTCGGGAATATCCTTGCCCATCCATTCAATCCAGACTTTGATTTTCGGTTGGATAAACCGGGCGGGATGATAATAGAGAAAAACAGGAATAACCGGCATCCGGAAGCCGGGCAGGATCTCAACCAACCGTCCATCCCGCAGCGCTTCCGCAATCTGGTAATGGTGTAACGCAGCAATACCCATGCCCTGTTCCACACAATAAGCCATCGAAGTTGCATCGTTTAAATACAGGGCGGGTTCAAAAACGATGGTTTCACCGCCGGCAAACGTCCAGCTGTTATTCGGTTGCCGCATACTGTGAGTAATATAATCGTATCTTGTCAAGTCGCTGATTTCCTCCGGCTGGCCATGCTCAGCAAGATAGGCCGGGGAAGCGCATAAAATATACCGTGTGGATGTTATTTTCTTCCGGATGGAATTGGACGCCACGGACATGGACATACCAAACACAATGTCGAGTTCCTCTTCCAGTAAATGAGGAACCTGCTCCGCTATTTGAAGATCCAGACGAATATCAGGGTATGCCTTTTGAAAGGCCGCCACACGAGGCAAGATAAAATGTTCGGCAAAATAACGCGAACTTTTCACCCGTATCAATCCACCGGGAATCGCCCTGGATGAAGCGACCAGATTATTAGCCCGCTCAACGGCCAGCAAGACGCGTTGTACCTCCTGGTAATAAGCCTCGCCGATGGTTGTTAGCGTCACCTTGCGTGTCGTTCTTTCAAACAGCGTCACGCCCAACTCCGACTCCAGTAAGCTGATTTGCTTGCTAACCGCCGCGGCCGACAGATTGATAGACTTGGCAGCAGCATGGAATCCACGATGCTGAACAACTTTACAAAACGTTCTCATTAATGCAATGGTGTTCATTTATTGTCCTCTTTCCATCGTACTGATCCGATTTATATGGATTTTTTCTCCGAAACATTATAATGAAAGTCCTTCTAATTTTTTAATGCCCGGTTTGTCCAATCAGGGTATAATGAAGCTTTTTAAGTAAAACGTCACCAGGAGTTTCCATGCGTACATCGCAATGGTTTGTAGCCACCCTCAGAGAAACGCCAAACGATGCGGAAATCGTCTCTCATCAACTGATGTTGCGATCCGGCATGATCCGCAAGCTCGCGTCCGGTTTGTATACCTGGATGCCGCTGGGATTAAGAGTGTTGCGTAAAATAGAACAGATTATCAGAGAAGAGATGAACCGAAGCCATGCCATGGAAGTATTAATGCCGGCTGTACAACCGGCTGAACTCTGGCAGGAAACCGGACGCTGGGATAGTTTTGGCGGACAACTCCTGACCATGACAGACAGCAACGGACGTGACTATTGCTTTGGCCCAACCCATGAGGAAGTCATCACGGATTTAATCCGTAACGAACTACGCTCTTACAAACAGCTTCCGGTTAATTTTTATCAGATTCAAACCAAATTTCGTGATGAAATCCGGCCTCGTTTCGGTGTCATGCGCGCCCGCGAATTTATTATGAAAGACGCTTATTCTTTCCACTTAAGCCAGGAGTCGCTGCAAGAGACGTATCAGGTGATGTATAACACCTATTGTCGCATCTTTGACCGTCTTGGTCTTCGATACCGTGCTGTGGAAGCCGATACCGGTGCTATAGGCGGCTCCGCTTCCCATGAGTTTCAGGTACTCGCAGACTCCGGCGAAGACCTCATTTTTTACAGCGATGAAAGCAATTACGCTGCCAATATCGAGCAAGCCACCAGCCTGCCTCCAGAACCTGCGAAAACCGGCGGCGACAAACCGTTGACCCTCGTCGATACCCCTGATAAAAACACCATGAACGACGTGGCCGTTTTTTTAGACATACCAACCAGTCAAATGGTGAAAACACTTATTGTACAAGGAAATGAACATCCTCTGATCGCCCTGATTCTGCGTGGAGATGATGACTTGAACGAAATTAAGGCCGCCAAACATCCACTGATCAAATCGCCATTGAGCTTTGCCGATAACGACACCATTTTGCAACAGTTACAAGCGCCTGTCGGTTCATTGGGACCGGTCAACCTGACTATCCCGGTTATTGCCGATCATCATGCCCTGGCGCTTGCCTCTTTCGTCTGTGGCGCCAACCAGGCGGACAAACATTATCTGCACGCCAGCTGGGGCCGTGACGCGCAATATCAGGAGGCCTGTGATTTGCGCAATGTCAAGGAAGGCGACATCAGTCCGGATGGTAAAGGCCATTTACGATCTTGTCGCGGCATTGAGGTGGGTCATGTTTTTCAATTGGGCGATAAATACGCCCAGGCAATGAAAGCCGCCGTATTGAACGAAGACGGACAATTACAAACCATGATCATGGGTTGCTATGGTCTGGGCGTAAGCCGCGTCGTAGCGGCCGCAATTGAACAACACCATGATGAACATGGCATTATCTGGCCCATGACGATTGCTCCCTTCCAACTGGTTCTGATTCCCGTCAATGGCCACCGTTCGCAAACGGTTCGTGACCGCGCGGAAAAATTATATCGGGAGTTGTCAGACATGGGCATTGATGTGTTACTTGATGATCGTAATGAACGTCCGGGGGTGTTATTTGCCGACAGTGATTTGATGGGCATACCTCACCGCCTGGTCATCAGTGAACGTCATTTGGAACAGGATGCCATTGAGTACAAGGAACGCGCCGGTCAGGAGAGTATCACGATGCCGATGGCGGAGCTCCCTGCCTTCATCAAAAAAACGTTTCTCCCGGTTTCGTGAACAACATTTTTGATAGAGCGGGAGGGGGTGGCCTGTGGCCGTATTGCGGGACTCCACCTATAAATGCAGAGTAAATTGCATAAAATTTAAATAGTTATTATAATTATTTGCCATTAAAAATACCGCAAAGAGATTCCCTTTTATGAACATCAGCAACCATATTCACTTATTAAAAAACGATGTATTGCAGGCGTGGAAACAATATCGTACCTGCCAAACAAGTATGGTGTGGCCGATGAGCTTTCTTTTGCTCGCCCCGCTTGCCCTCTTCATCGTTTTTGGTATAATTTTTCCTCTGGAACTGACTAACCTTGGCTGGATTGAACTGCACAATTATGTTTTTATAAGCATTCTCTCGATTTTACTGGCTCCCTGCCTGCTGTATATCACTTCTTATTTTTTGTACGGCTGTTATGCCATCACCGCCAATCATTTAGGCAATAATCCCGTGGATGAAAACTCCGGTTTTCCCGCCTTCAAAGCACCGCTGATAACCGTACCCTCTCGCCTGATTGTGTTGATTATTCTTACCATATCCATCAATATCAACTCACTGCTGACTGTTTTTCTCCCCCATTTTCCGGCCAAATTAATCGTGGCGGCCATTCTTCTGATGTATTCGGTCTGGGCCGCCCTGATTATGATATTAGGGGTCACTCAATCCGGTTCACCCTGGCTTTTATGGCTAAAGGCCCTGAAGCTGATAAACAAAAACAGGAATACGGCTCTGAAAGTCAGCGGCGTGATCGCACTCGTTTATTTTTCAACCTTTTTACCACTTCTTCTTATTAAAAAATTAAGCGGGCTATTTCCCGGTTTACCGATGCCTGTCGTTGCCATATTCTATGCGGTAACCCTTATTCCGGTCCTGTATAATCTGATCAGACTGATTCCCTTTACCTTTTACTACCCTTTTCATGTTTATAAGCAGGACGTGATAATACAACCGGCCACCCACGCCTGACCGCCAAAACGATCAGGACGCATTTATAACATGTTTGTATGCGCCCTGAATTCATGCTCAATGAGCCATCTTTTGCGCACCAGACCGCCGCCGTAGCCACCCAACGCGCCGGATTGGTTGATAACGCGATGACAAGGAATGATTATAGCCAATTGATTTGCGCCATTGGCGTTAGCCACCGCGCGAAACGCCGAGGGTTTTCCAATGTTTTCCGCCAGTTCAGCATAAGAGCAAGTCGTGCCAAACGGAATACGTCTCAACGCCTCCCAGACGGTTTTCTGAAACGGGGAACCAAGCAGACAGAACGGCGTGTTAAAGGTATGTAATCGTCCGTCAAAATAATCATGTAATTCCCTTGCAATCGCCGTAATAACCGTAGTACTACCTGGAATGATGGCTGATTTGGTTCGTACTCTCAAACGTTCGACTTCTCGCTCCAGCCCCCTCCTGTCCACAAATTCCAGAAGATAAAGCGCCGTGTCATCGGCGACGGCAATCATCGGGCCCAAAGGCGTATCCAGCCAGGCTGCTTTCAGCATATTTTTAGGCCAAGGTCTGGAAGGTGCCGCCCCCATAATACGACTGAACGCGTCTCTGAAACCACTGCCGGATTCGTAACCGGCTGACACCTGGCTTTCAATCACCGATTCCCCGCTTCGTATTTTTTTCACAGCCAGACCGATACGCCTTGCCCGCGCGTATTCCACAAAAGTCATCCCAAATCGTTTTTTAAATTGCCTGCGCGCGGTTGCCGGATCGATGGATAATGCGCGCAGATCGCCGCTTTTCCACCGCTTTTCCGGATCGCTTTCTACAGCCTCAACCACTTTACGGATCAACTCGGAGACCTGATTGGGATGTGATAAAGGCCGGCATCGCTTACAAGGTCTGAAGGATGCGAGAAGTGCCTGTTGGGCAGTCTCGAAAAATTCACAATGTTCGTATTTCGGCTTTCTGGCCGGGCAGGTGGGTCGGCAAAAAACACCGGTTGTCTTGACCCCTACGTAAAAAATACCTTCGTATTGTGAGTTTTTATCCAGCAAAGCCTGGTAATACTCTTTTTTATTGGCTGACGTTATCATGATTGCCTCAAATACAATGCGTTTGTTTTTACTGTTCCTGTACCAAGTGTAGCGAATGGAAAAAAGGAATGGCGCCGAAAATGAGACACGGATATTTTGGGAGCGATTATTGGCATCCGGCAATATAACGATAAAGAATAAACGGCGCGCCGTTGGTCGTTGGCGAGGTGGTATACACCGGATAAAAACAGCGCCTCGACAAGGGTCCTCCATAAAACTTCCTGAACAGGTTAATGTTCATAGTCCAGTCGGTGTAATGGGTCATCCGCGCCTGATTGACATAATCTTTCAAATTACCGCTTTTCATCGCGTTCAGGGCGTTTTTATTGACAACGCCGTCGATGTTAATAACCCGGTTATCCGGAAAAAGATAATAACCAAGCGCGCCCGACTGCATGGCTCCCAGAATATCACCTTGATGAAGCTCGTTTTTAATTTGCAGCGCCACGGCGCGGTAACCATTCACCAAAGCCAGAACAGGTAATTTATAGAAATAAGTGAGTGTTCCCAGACTATAGGCCACAATAAGCCCGACACTGAACCATTGAGCCATTTTCATGTATGGTTTCGTTCTGTTTTGACCAAGAAACAAAGCCAGAAAAATCAGAGTACTCATGTAGACAAAATAAAAATACCGGTTAAAAAACCAAAATGCCGGTAAATAAAACAGATAAAAAAGAATAATAAGTAAACCAGGAATAACAAACAGGGCACCATAAGGTTTGCTTTGATGATAGCCATAAAGGAACAACTGAGTGAATAATAACGAACCCAGAATTATCGTCGGGATCACTATCCGTGAACTGAATTCAAAAAAGGGCAACCAGGCTGAGAGCGCATACAAGCCATAGCCAATAATGTTGAACAAGCTCATCTGATTGTGGTCGACAATAAATTTGACCGCCTCCCCGCTTCCGGGAATAATCGTGCCAAAACGGCTGAAACAATAAATCCACCAGGGTGTGACAATCAGCAAGGCCGTTCCTGTAATAATAATAAACGGCCGCCATCCCCAACGCTTCCAAACAAAAAATCCTGTCGTGGCCAACAAAAAACAGGTGTCGACACGCGCCAGAAACGCCAACCCGCAACATAATCCCAAGACCACCCATTGCCAGGGTTTCTGTTCACGATCAGCCAGTATGGTGAGCAAGAGGATCAAAAGACTCAACAAACCAGCCAGGGATGTTTCCAGAGCATTCAAATCGTTGACAATGAGATACGGCGACACGGCCCAAAGACAACAACCGATGATCGCCGTTTTTCTATTGGCCAGATCCAGCAATAAAAAACCGAGAGGCAAAACCGCAAGACCACCGAAAAAGGCACTGAGAAAAATTGCAAAAATCAGGGCCTGATCCCCGTTATACCCCGAATAAAAGACAGGTAGCTGCAAAAAAGCAATCAACGGCTGAAATCCGTTGGTTGTTTGAAACCCGTCCATGCCCGGTCCCAGTCCCATGGCCATGGAACGGGCAATACTCAATGTATAAAACGTATCATCTGGAAGAAACACCCGATCCAGAACGCTAATATCCTGAGAAGCCAGGATAAAACGAATCAGACAGGCTCCCAAAGTCAGGATCCCGAACCAAAATAAATTCGTACACGTTGCAGTTTTTGACATCTATTCGTTTATCAATTTTATTGATGCAACGATTCTGCGGGTAAATGGTCGTGTTTTCCAGTTTTTTCTTGCTCTTTCGCTCCTGGTGAAACTTTAAAAACACGCCCTGGACAATGATATAGCTGATAACCAAAATCATTCGGACCGGGCTTCGGCTCACCCTGTCGGTTGTAAGTGTATTGGCGCGAAGCAAATTCCGCTACCCGTTCACAATGATCAAAAAAATGTCTTTTACGCAGCACATTGGTGATTTCATTCCAGCGATTAAGTAACGGATAAAACGTACTGATAACCCAATGCGGCTTGACATGCTCCTCAATTTCTATCGCATAAAGGGCTTCAGAACGGTGAATATCCGAACGCAGCATTGCTTTATTATTCAGGCAGAAGTCATCGATGAATTGAATATCCCGGCGTGCAAAAAACGGAATGGTTCCCGCATCAGAAATCAATACCCGGTCGTGTATTCCTGCATGATGATTGAGATAGCTCGCAACCTGTAACCGCATGGTAAATCGTTCCTGATAAGCTATGCTGGCCAGCTTTAACTCCCGCGTTTGGTACGTGGGCAGCAACGTTTCATTAACCAGAAACACGCTGATCACGGTAAACAGCACTATTGTTTTACGGCGTAAGGCAAAATAGGAAAAAAATTCCTGTATTCCCAAAACAGGTAACACCGTTAAAAGACTGAACGCCGGCAAAAATAATCGATAATAGTAGGTAATAATCGGATTAGCCCGGGCAAGAATCAGGCAGTAAACCAACGAGGGTAGCCATAATAAAATGTGGCGGCAATCCTTGTTG
Source organism: Legionella spiritensis (assembly GCF_900186965.1). Taxonomy (NCBI): domain Bacteria; kingdom Pseudomonadati; phylum Pseudomonadota; class Gammaproteobacteria; order Legionellales; family Legionellaceae; genus Legionella; species Legionella spiritensis. The sequence goes on along the minus strand of NZ_LT906457.1, from coordinate 986,694 downwards.
CCTAACAAGCAGGGAAGTCCCAAAACAATACAGGGAAATAATACAGGAAGATATTCGACCACTACCTGCGACAGGGATGATCCGAAGGACGCCTTGCACGCATAACTGTTTGGCAGCAACGCACCGAAATAAAACCACCGCCAGCCCAAATAAACCATGTAGGGCATTACAAAAGCGAAAACGGCAATCCATACCATCGGCCAAACCGGAACCGTGTTTTTCTCCCGACTGAGATTACAAACGATAAATACGGCGAAAATACCGGACCATACGGCGCCATCGAATCGAATCAATCCCGTCACAAAATAGAGAGCACAGGCCAGAAACCATATTTTTGGTGAGAACGCACGCCTGGCATGCTCGTGGTTTCTATAGCCAAACGCGTAAATGGTCGTCCATGCCGACAGCAACACAAACGCCATGTAAAAACCGGTTTCCAGGCCACTGATTGTCCACCAGACAACCCCCTGGTTCCGGCTCAATAAATAGACCGGCAATACCGCCAGCAACGGTGAAAGAAACGTTCTTGCCAACCGATATAGCACAACCAACGACACAATAAGACTGGAAACGGCAATCCATTTCATGGTGATCAGTAATGGCAAGTCCAGTTTCATGACCAGTGCCGTCAGAAGCATCCACAGGAAATTGGAGTATCCTTCGACAGGCTCACCGCTACTATTCCAGCGTAAACCATACCCATGGATCAGTTGATCGGCATAACGCCAACTGATAAAGGCATCATCCGTAGTAAAGATCCAGGATGCGGATAGCGCTGCAGCGAGTGTTACGCCGATAATAACGGTGATCACCGCTACAAAAAGATATTCATTGCGATTGCAGGCCGGAACAGGTTTACCTGGATCCGTCATAATAGACCCTGGGTTCCATGAGGTTGATATTTACTTTTACAGCGTTGCAACCAAATGTCAACAAGCCTGGTCTTGAGTTCAGTAACACAAGCAAGTACAGTAAATAATGTACATAACTGCGATAAACAGAATAACCATGCGCATAATGATTGTGATTTGTCTTTTATTTCTCTGTACTTTTCAGGCATTGGGAGAAACGTCATCGCCTGTGATTTTTGATATTAAAAACGCAAACGAACAATTTGATCATATTAATCTGAAGTTATCCATTCAAAATCTCAACCTGACTAACCTGAGCAACGCCGTGGACACCTTGACTGAGTTGTCCGTCCAGGCTGACCAATGCGTTGACGAGATGCAAAAAAAATTAAACAGCCTTGATATCCTTATCAAACAGGCTGGTTCCGCAGGCAATAACAAGGGTGCGGATCTCGTTTATTTAAATAACCAGCACAAGGAACTGGCCGACATCCAGTCACAATGCCGCTTGTTTTCAATTCGCGCCAAGGAAGCGATTGATGCTTATAAAACTGCTATCAATCAATTAAAACAGGAAAAAACCCTGACCCGCGGCACACCGTTATGGCAAACGATAAAACAATTACATCGTACCAGTCCCGATTCCTGGTACCAATCACCAACACTGAATCTCCCTAAGCCAACCCCATCCCTGTTGTTTGTTATTCTTGGCACAGGCGCTGTTTTTCTCGGATCCACTATTTTGTTGGCCAGGTTACGTAAAAGCCAGTTTGTGCGACGGTATCTGCATTTCAAAATACTGCGCTTCAGCCATATTGTTCTTCTGGGATTTTTCTTTATTACCGGCGCACTACTTGGATATTTACTGCTGTTTACGGATGATCCTGATTCGTTGGATCCACTTTTGCTTCTGACGAAACTAACCTTCTTTTACCTCATGGCCTGGATGTTGATCATCTTTTTATCGAAAATAAAAAGCATCAGGGCGTTTTTTTATTGGTATGCACTGGATACCGCGTTTTTCCAAAAAATTCTTGTCGTTTTACTCGGTTTTTATTTCATTGCCATAGCAGGACCCTTAATTGCCGAACTGTTCCATCTCGAAAAGCCGGTGTCACAATTATGCCAATCAGCCTATCTTCTGCTTATTCTTGGTATGGGCGGTTATTTTATCCGTTCTTTTTGTCGGACTCATCATCATTTATCTTTTATTAAAAAACATTACTATGTTATTCAAATCGTTATTTTTCTACTGCTTCTCACTTTTGCCGTTATCGGGATAACGGGTTACCATGCCCTCGCCATGCAATTGACCCTCTCCGGATTTATCACGTTCGCCATTCTTTTTGTCACGATCCTGATAAAGCATGGTATCAACAAACTCTATGTGTCATTAAGCTACCAGCACAGCAAACGAAAAATCATGAAATTGTTTGGTTATCGGAAAGATCAGATATTTATCGAATTTTATATTCTTAAAATAGTTCTGCAGCTCATCACCGTACTTGTCAGTATTTATCTGATTGGAATAAGCTGGGGATTCGCCCTCGATTTTCTTGAAAACACCTACGACAAATTATTGTACGGCTTTCATCTGGCCAATATTACCATTTACCCTACCCGGATTATTTCCGGCGTCGTTATTTTCTGTATTCTTTATCTGGCTTTCCGTGCCATATCGACCACGATAAGCCGGCACCAGCAATTTGAAGACGAAGAGGAAACACAGGTTGCCATTGCATCCATCCTGAACTACATCGGTTTTGGCCTCGCAATCCTGTCAGGCCTGCTTATAGCCGGTTTCAATTTTACGGGACTCGCCATCATCGCCGGTGCGCTTTCAGTAGGTATCGGCTTGGGGTTGCAAAGTATCGTTAATAATTTTGTTTCCGGCTTGATTCTGCTTATCGAAAAACCCATCAGACCAGGTGATCGAATCAACATCGACGGAGTTGAGGGTTTCGTAAAAAAAATCAGGGTACGATCGACACAAATTCTCACACCCTACCATGAAGATATCATTATTCCCAATTCCGACTTGATTACCCACCGCGTTGTAAACTATATGTTCAGTGATAATTACTGGCGTGTCGGTTGCGAGGTAGGCGTTGCTTATGGCAGCGACATCAAGCTGGTACAGGAACTTCTTCTAGACATAGCCAACAAACATGAAGACGTAGTTAAAACCGGCCGTCAGAAACCTATGGTTATCTTCAATGCCTTTGGTGATAACGCGCTAATGTTTCAACTCTGGTGTTTGATTAAGGACGTCAATAAAAAATGGAGCGCTAAAAGTGAGTTGAATTTTGCTATTGATGAGGTATTTCGCCAACACAATATTTCCATTGCATTCCCGCAACGGGACTTGCACATCAAGCTGGAAGAACTGGAGCCACTGATCGAAAAAATAAAACCGCAATCCTCCACTGAATAGGCTCTGTGAACAAAAATATCCTGGCACCGTTTTTTACGTAGCCCGTAAGGAGGCCTGCGGCCGTATTGCGGGTTTCATTTGCCAATTATGAACGTTATCCCGCATTTCGGCTTCGCCTTCATGGCAGGCTACAAATAAGGGACAAATCCTACGCCTTTTTGCAGTTGTAATTAATTTTGTTCACAGAACCCGGGTTCACATATGCTGTGTCGCCCAGAAAACGTTTAACGCATCACCATATCCGAGCGGCTTGACAATATGTCCCTTGATGTTTAAACCTTTCATCTTGAGTTTATCAGCCTTTATACAGGTGCCGGTCAGCACAAACACTTCCGTTTCGGCAAGCGCAGGATCCGAACGAATGGTTTTTAGTAAATCAATCCCATTCATTTTGGGCAGGTTAATATCCAAAAGAATCACTTTAGGATAGATTTTCTGCTCACCATTACGGCCATACAATTTATTTAACGCATCCTCACCATCTAACGCCACTTCAATGCTGAAAATATCATTCACCTTTTTTAATTCCCTTTGCGTACCCTGGATATCAATCACATCATCTTCTATATACAAAATATCCCGATTGCATTCCTGGAGCTCCATAATCTTTCTCCTTCCACATTTCATATTTTCAAAAAGAAAACTATATATTGCAGAATGACATCAATACTATTTCATGGAATATAAAGAAAGTATGCCAAAAGAGCTTCAAAACATTGAAGTGTAACCCGAACAATATGATTATGTTTTTTTTCTGTTCTACGGCATAATCCTTGTGAGCCATCCCTTTCATAGATTCCCAACTCAGGATCCATTTAATCCTTTTTTATAAGTATAATACTCTTTATTCACAATTGCTTTTATTTTGTACTTCCGGTTCGCGCAGATAAATGAGCGTCCTCGTCTTTTAAAGCGTTAAGCTCAGGATTATCTTGAATTTTTTTCATGAGATCAGTAAAGGTAAGCTGGAAACTATCCAACTCTACTATGACTCGCATTAATTCACCAACAGGAGTATTTTCTATTAAATCCTGACAATTCTCTACAGTCAAATCCAGCATATCCAGTAACAAATCTGTATAATTCTGGGTTGATTTCGGTTCTTTATCCGCAAAAAGCTCCTTGAGTTTTTTAATATAGATATGTTCAGAAAAACTTGTGGAATTAATATAGTTTTTAAACCTTGAAAAATTTTCTTCACGTACGGAGGCGCGCTTGACAACGCTTAGTTCTACTTTTTTGCGATTTTTATGAGCGGGCTTTTTCAGCTTACTATTTTTATGAAGCTGATGGTTAATTTTGGCAAGTTGATTTTCAATATCAATCAGCCTTCGTTGTGCCTGATTTTTTCTTGTAAAAAATCTGGTTCCCCTTTCTCCTTCTTCTATACTGATGAGTTCCTGCTTTACCTCTCGTTTCTTCTTCGCAAGTATCGCCCCGCTTTCCTCTAATTCTTTTGCTGTATAGCTTTCAATAGTAGCTGCAACAAAATCCTGGCGTTTAAACTGATAAAGTTTCTCTAGTATCGCTATTTTTCCGTCGATACCTTGTAATTCTTCCTCCGTTATTTTTAAAGTCTCTTTTTGCTCATGAAATACCTTATCCAGATGGTCATAGGAAGCATGATCTTTTTCCAGTCCGGTTATCTTTTTCTTTAAATTGCTTTTTAATGTTGTTAAATCCTCGACAAGTTTGCTATATACCTCTTTCGTCCTTTTTAACTCACCGACGTTTTTCGTCAACGTTTTCAGGTCATCATTTGAATGGCCAAGTCTGAATTGCTCCGCCTCATTACGCTCGATTTCTTTTTCAATAAAATCCATGTCCATTATTATCTCAGCTAACGCTTTTGGTAATTCTGCAAGCTTTCGTTCATCCGATGCCGCACGCTGCGCAGTATGAATGGCATTCTCCAGATCAGAACGTTGTTTATTTTTTTCTTCCAACGCACTCAATAAACTGCGATTTTCAATAATTAATATGCGTATATTATCCTCCACATCCATTTTACCGACATTTTCCATGACGTCAGATTTGTATGTGTCGCTTTGTAATTTATCCGGACTTATGGTTAGTAATGTCCTGGCAATCTCAACACTGGAAAGATAAACTAATTCTTGTGCTTTGGGAGGGTTGTTATTTTTTTGTCTGGCTATGACAGAGGCATCATAAGTGTTGATTTCAGCACCTGTGAAATGAGTCTTGCGATGATAGGACAAGCGCTGATTCCTGTATGCTTCAACAGCATACAAAACCTGTTTTTGCAGCGCATCCGCTTTTGGTTTATCACCATCAATATGGCTCTGGTAGTATTGCATCATGTTCCACATTAAACGAATTGCTTCATCGCTGTACTCCGCAGGCAATCCCTTACGTAACATCGAAGCATCAACCGGTGGTTTTCTTTTCAGTAACGCGTAATAATCCATCAGTTGTTCAACCTGACGCATCAGATTATCCATGTCCATGATGGTGAGGCGAAGATTGGCTCGTTCCCCAGCTTCCTTAACCTCCGTCTGAGCCCTTAATCGGGCTCTAGCTTCAACCGCCTTTCCGGCGCGCCACCCTCCGTATCTGCTGGAGGCGAAGCCACCGGCTGCAGCGAATCCGGGTATAGTAACCAACGCGCTGGCCGCCCCAACGGGGGGCGTTACCAAAGCACCAATACCCGTTGAGACAGCTACACCAATTGCCGCTCCCGCAGCAGCACCGGCTCCTGTCCAGATAGTACTTTTAAACTGTGAGAGGTCAACTCCCTTCAATGGTGGCAATTCGTCTTTGGCATTAGGTAAAAAAATGGCCAGATCATCAGGGTTTTGTAAAAAATATGATTGTAGAAGTAATGACTTGAATTCAGGCATCGATATATGCTCTTTAATAATTACTGCATTTTATTGATATTGTAAGTATAGACAACGGATAACGTTCCGGATCGTCACATGGCATGTGACGATGTGTGGTTTCTGTTCGATGCGCCATCATCCTCGCAGAGGAGGCAATCCTTAAAAGGTTAAATTTGTAAAACACTGGAGAGAAGAGTGTGTGTATACGGATCCTCGGGATGTTTAAAAATTTTTTTACAAGATCCGCTTTCGATCACACGACCGTTTCTCATTACCAGTACGTCATCGGCAATATAGGAAACAACCGCCATATTATGGGTAATAAACAGATAAGCCATCCCCATATCCTGCTGCAGTTCCTTAAGCAAATTTAAAATCTGTGCCTGCACGGACACATCCAGCGCGCTGGTGGGTTCATCGCAGATCAATACTTCCGGATCGGTCGCCAACGCCCTGGCAATGCAGATCCGCTGACGTTGGCCACCGGAAAATTGATGGGGATATCGTGCCAGAGACGTTTCGGGCAAATTCACCTGATCCAGCAAACGCAACTGCTTCTGTCTGATGACTCTGGATGACATGCCATGCGCCATCATACCCTCGGCAATAATCTCCCCAACGGTCATACGCGGGTTCATGGATGAAAATGGATCCTGAAAAACAATCTGTACTTTTTTACGATAGTTGCGCAATGCCGAACCCTTGAATCCGGCTATATCCCGGCCCTGATAAACAATGTTTCCCGACGAAACAGGCAGTAAACGCAACAACGCGCGGCTGGCCGTTGTCTTGCCGCATCCGGACTCGCCGACCAAAGCCAGAGTTTTTCCGCGATGAAGTGTCAGGGACAAGCCATCTACCGCCTTGATAATATGACCTTTCCCAAACAGCGTTTTACCAACCGTGAAATAGACATTCAAATCCTGTGCGCATAACACCTCTTCATGATCATCTTCGTTGGGTACCCATTTGTCAGTCTTGTGGTTAAGAGCCGGAGGATAACGATGCTCAGGGTAAAGATGGCAACGGACCGCACGATCCTCAATACACTGCAAAAGCGGCGTCACCTCGGAACATGGCGCAAAACGATGGGCGCATCTGGGATGAAAACGACAACCGCCCGGCAACGCACCCAGTCCGGGTACTGTTCCAGCAATCGTCTGCAATCGGTTCTTACGCTTTTCAAAACACGGCAGTGAGGCCAGCAATTGTTGCGAATAAGGATGTTTTACCTGCGAGAAAAACTCCTCTACACCAGCCTGTTCGACCAATTGTCCCGCATACATCACGCAAACCCGATCAGCAACGGCTTTGACCACGGCAAGATCATGGGTAATAAGGAGCATACTCATCCGATGCTGGGCCTGCAATTTTTTTAATAAGGCCAGGATTTGAGCCTGAATCGTCACATCCAGTGCGGTAGTCGGCTCGTCTGCAATTAAAATTTCCGGATTATTGGCCAGAGCCATGGCAATGACTATCCGCTGTTTCTGGCCGCCGGAAAGTTGATGAGGATATTGCCGCAACCGCACTTGCGGCTCGGGAATTTCCACTTCTTTCAATAACGACAACATACGTTTCCCAAGCGCTTCACGGCTTAAATGCCTGTTGCCTTGTTTTAATGCTTCCGCCAGTTGTTCCTCTATTCTCAAAACCGGATTTAACGCCGTCATTGGCTCCTGAAAAATAATGGCTATCCGTTTCCCGCGTAATTCGCGCATCACGGATTCCGGCACATTTAATACGTCCTGCCCTTGCAGCAGCACTTCACTGGCAGAATCATAACCGGCATTGACAGGCAATAAACGCATCAAAGCCAATGACGTCAGAGATTTTCCACATCCGGATTCCCCCAGCAACGCCAGAGTTTCGCCCGAATTGAGATGAAACGAAATGTCATCAACGGCGGCAACAGGTTGTTTATCCGTTTCAAACGCAACACGAAGATGTTTAATTTCAGCAGGTTGAGCCATAAAAAAATAACCGGATAATGAATACTCACTGTAGCAAGAGTAACAATGCCCGGCAACCTATGGCTTTAACTTTTGTAACGCCATGTTGACGCGTGGACTGATTACATCGGCCAGTGCCTGCAGGCAAAGCTGTCTTGGGCTATTGGCCCGCCAGTAAAGCGTGATGCTCCTTGACGGTGCGGAATCTGCGAAAGGCCGTATTTTTAATTCGCTGCCTGACACATCACGTGTCGCCAGAGCCGGCATCAGTGTCACACCAAGTCCGGCCTGTACCATAAATCGCAGCGTTTCCAGACTAGTCGCGGTGAAATCGGCCATTGTTTCAGCCTGTACCGATTGGCAAATGGACATGGCCTGTTCCCGTAAACAATGGCCTTCATCCAGCAACAAAACCGGCTGTCCCACCAATTGATCCAGTATAACAGGTTTGTTTTCAGGCAACGGATAGTTAGCGGCACAGGCAAAATAAAAAGGTTCCTCATAAAGCATCCGGCTTCCGAAATCCGCTGGAACCGGTGCGGCCATAATTGCCGCATCCAGTTCCCCTCCCTGTAATTTGTCCGTCAGGTGATGAGTTTTATCCTCGATCAACCAGATTTTTAATTTTGGAAACGACGTCTGAATCCGCGTCATGATCAAAGGCAGCAAATAAGGAGCCACCGTTGGGATAACACCGAGACGCAACTCGCCTGATAACGGATCATTGGCGGCGTGAGCAATTTCTTTCATTTCAACGACCTGAGCCAGAATCTCTTTGGCACGTCCAAGAAGCTGTTTTCCAGATCCTGTCAACATCACCCGTTTGTTATCTCGCTCGAATAAAACAACACCCAACTCTCCCTCGAGTTTTTTTATTTGCATACTAAGTGTAGGCTGGCTTACGAAACATGCCCGTGCGGCTTCTCCAAAATGTTCCGTTTTAGCTAACGTTACAAAATATTGCAGATCGCGTAAGTTCATAATCCCTCACCAATACGTGTTTCTGAAAGGACCTCTTTTTCTTTCGTCGTCACATCCTGGTGAATATTATGGCGGCTAATAGCGCAAAACCCGGGTATTCCCTTGTTTATGAAGCCAGCCACCAAACCATAGCGGTTTTCAAGCGCAGGCAGAAGGTTCATCACCAGGAGCGTTGTTTTTGGCAAAGCCACATGAATTTTCCAGGTCTTGTCCTTTTCTTCCTTAACGGAAACAAACTGCGACATGCGCACTGCCTTGCTGTTGGCGTCATACCATCCGGCCACGGAGGCGCGTGCCGCATCCTCCTCTTTGATGTTGACGGCGTATAAGCCACCTTTTTCATTAAAATCACACAAGACCGCGGTCACAAGATGTTCGGACGTCTGGGGCTTGCTTGTCCATATTTGCCGAAACCAGATCTTTGGAGCAGTCACAAACTGTTCCTTACTGTCGGCTCCCGTTTGCAAATGGCCGTTTAAACGACCGGTGCGGCTAATCAGAAGTTCAATGCCATCCCGAATTTCCTGTTTCTTAACCGAGGTGCTGTCCGCCAGTTCCAGAGTATCCACCTTGAAATTAAAGCCTTTTTGTTCCTTGCTCCGAATCCCGAACACCCAGCTGTTATTAATAGGGTTGAATCGAAGAAAAGCTCGCCCAATTTGCCACTGCTTATTATCCGATACTTGCAGTTGCTCCTCGCTTTTTTCATAAAACACCAGCTCCTTGCTTTTGTCATCAATTAAAACGGCCAGAGCCTGATACTGTGAATCACGGCGCTGAAGCTGAAAATAAAAATGATACCGTTCACCGCTCTCATTGGTCACGGCTCCTGAAAATGTCCAATCCACTTGTCTGGCATCGGAGGATTCCAGTTTATTTTCCAAACCGGAAGCCTCATTGGTACCTGAAGAATTACGGGGTTCCTCCGCTTTGGCAAACACCAGGGGAGTTACCAGAAGCAGACCCAGTAACAAACCATAAAATCGTGTGCGTATCATGTGAAAGCCAACCTTTTTAATTGCTTGTGAGCCCAGAGCGCTTGCCAGAATAATTCACTGACAACCGCTTCCACCGGTAGAAAATACCAGGCATCCCCGGCAAACGACCGGCATTTTACAGCATCCTTTTCGGTCATGACGACGGAAGCCGTCGAAAACGTCAGATCCGACGCTTTATACAAATGATGATCCGGAAAAATAACCGGCTGAAACGACATGCCAAGCTGTTTCAGACTGGTAAAAAAGCGCTGCGGATTCCCTATCCCGGCAACGGCTGCAACCGGCGTTCGCAACTCTTCTATCCCAATTTCCCGGCCATGTACAAGATGGGTCAACCGGCCGGATCGTAGCGTCATGGGATAGGCGCCCGGCCACTCTCCGCCATTGACCACCAGAAAATCGGCTTCCTTAAGCCGGGATACGGGCTCCCGCAAGGGGCCTGCGGGCAAACACCAGCCGTTACCCATGCCGCGCACACCGTCAATCACTACAATTTCAATGGCTCTGCCCATTTTATAATGCTGCAAACCATCGTCACTGATGATGATCTGACTATCATAGTTGTCCAGAAGAAAGTGTACCGCATCCACCCGCATAGGAGCGATTACTACTGGGCAACCGGTTTTATTAGCAAGCAGCAGCGGCTCGTCACCGACTGTTTCCGCCAGGTCATCCGGCATCACCTCATGGGGAAACGAGCGGATTTGCGCACCATATCCCCGACTGACAATTCCTACCCGAAGCCCTTTTTGCGACAATTGCTTCGCCAGGGCTATAACCAGCGGCGTTTTACCTGCTCCACCAACGGATAAATTCCCGACGACAATGACCGGTACGGAAAATTGTTGTTGACGAAACGTCCGCAAAAAAAAGCGTCTAAGGGTTATGACTATCCGGTAAATCATGGCTGCCGGCACTAGAAGCCAGCGTCCGGGATGACGTCCATACCATAATTTTTCCAGATTAAGAAGCATCAGGCCATCACCTCGGTCTTGTGGCTGTCCACACCAAGTTTTTGTATGCGATACAATTGCGCATAATGGCCATTAAGGGCGAGAAGCGCCTGATGCGTACCCTGCTCAACTACCCGTCCCTTATCCAGAACCACAATTTTATGCGCGCTCTTAATAGTCGACAGGCGATGCGCAATGACCACCGTAGTCCGGTTTTTCATCACCTCTTCCAGAGCCGCTTGAATATAACGCTCCGATTCGCTATCGAGGGCGGAAGTCGCCTCATCAAGAATTAAAATCGGCGCGTCTTTCAAAATAGCGCGCGCTATGGCGAGTCTCTGACGCTGACCGCCTGAAAGCAAAACACCATTTTCGCCTACCCGGGTATCATAACCTTGCGGCAATCGGGCAATAAATTCATCGGCAAAGGCCAACCTGGCAGCGACGATGATATCTTCCCGGCTCACATCCAACCGTCCATAAGCAATATTATTAGCCAGCGTATCATTAAACAAGGTCACCTGCTGGCTGACCAGAGCAATTTGTTCACGCAAGCTGGGCAAGGACAATTGACTGATATCGCACCCGTCCAGAGTGATACGTCCAGCGGTCAGTTCATAAAATCGCGGTAACAGGCTGGCCAGAGTGGTTTTACCGCTCCCGGAATGTCCGACCAGGGCGACCGTCTCACCGGCCGCAATGGAAAAATTGACGTTATGCAAAACTTCCTGACCCTGACGGTAAGCAAAATGCACCTGGTCAAAAACGATATGGCCTTGTACCTTCTGCGCAAGCACTTTCCCGCTTTTTTGTTCCACAGGCTTATCCAGCAAGGCAAACACGCTTTCGGCGCCGGCCAATCCTCTCTGGATGGTCGCATTTAACGTAGTCAGTGTTTTCATGGGTTTAATCAATTGCAGCATGGCGGCAATAATAGCCAGAAAAGAACCGGCTGAAATAGTAATCACCGTAGCCAGTTGTATAGCCGCATAGATAATGGCGGCAATGCCCACCGCAATCACAAATTGTACCCCTGAAACGTTAATTACCTTACTGATTGCGACTTTCATATCATTTTTTCGTGACGTCTCTGTCGCATGGTTGAATTTGCTGACTTCATATCGTTCACCACCAAAGATCCGAATGACCCGGTAACCATCTATGGCTTCGCCGGCTATTTCCGTCACCTCCCCCATGGATTTCTGGACTTTATGGCTGATACGCCGTACCCGTTTGTTGGTATAGTTCACAATCAAACCGACAAACGGGATGGTTAACAGAAACATCAGGGACAATTGCCAGCAAATGACCAGCATCACAGTCAGCAAGCCGATAACCAGACAGGTATTCTGGACAAAATCCGTCAGCGCATCAGCACTGACTTGCGCGACCTGCTCCACATCGTAAAGAATTTTGGACAGCAACTGTCCGGATGTCGCTTCATCATAATAATCCGCCGGCAACCGGATGATGTGGGCAAAAACAAGCTGGCGCATCACCTTAACCACCGATCGAGCCACCCAGGTCATACAGTAGCTGCCAAGGGAACTAACCAGTCCCCGGATAGTGATGCCCACTAAAACAATCAAGGGAATTTGCCGGACAAAGGACATATCAATATCGATAAACCCCTTATCGAGAAAAGGCCTCATCATGTAGGTAAAACCGGCGTCAATCAGCGAATATAAAATATTGGCCAGTACACCCAGCGATAACACAAACCAGTAGGGTTTGACATAGGATAACAAGCGTTTATACAACACCCTCGTACTGACATGGGCTTGATTGGTCATAAATAAATGGTATTTTTGGCAGTAAAAGAGACAAATTGTACTCCTAAACCTTAACAATCGCCAAGTGCAAACCGGTTAAAAGTAAATTCGTCTGAGAAACGTATACCGCGTGCGGTCATCATCTACGGTTTTTTGACAACTCCTGTACCAGCCTGCCGACCAGGGAAGGCCCCTGATAAATCAGGCCGGTGTAAACCTGTACCAATGCCGCACCACTCTCAAGCTTTTCCCGTGCCGTTTCGCCGTTATCAATGCCCCCGGCACCGATTAGGGTCACCGCGTCACCCGCAATCTGTTTAAGCAGTTTCAAACAGGCCGTGGATCGCTGAACCAAAGGACGTCCGCTCAACCCTCCGATTTCCCCGCCATAAGGCAATTGCGCCACCGCGTCCCGCGCACAGGTTGTATTGGTCGCGATAATGCCGGCAATTCCCTTCGCCACAATCACGTCCGCCATCCGTTTTAAAGCCTCATCGGACTCATCAGGGGATACTTTCACGACCAGGGGTACCAGACGTTGATACTGATCAGCCAGTCGTTGTTGCTCTTCTGTAAGCCCGGTCAGCAAGGCCGCCAGAAAATCACCCTCCTGCAACCGCCGTAAATCCGGTGTATTCGGCGAGGAAATATTAATGGTGACATAAGAGGCGTGGGCATAGACTTTTTGCAGGCAATACCGGTAATCCTCAACCGCGTGATCAAGCGGCGTGTCCTTGTTTTTACCGATGTTAATGCCCAATATTCCCCGATAGGCTGCCCGGCTGACATTGGCTACCAGTGCATCCACGCCATGATTGTTAAAACCCATACGATTAATAATGGCTTGTGCTTCCGGCAAACGAAAAAGCCGTGGTTTGGGGTTGCCCGGTTGCGGTTTGGGCGTCACCGTACCTAACTCAATAAATGAAAAACCCAGTTTGGCAAGACCATCCAGATGCGCACCGTTTTTATCAAGGCCGGCGGCCAGTCCGACCGGATGCGGGAAACGCAAGCCTAATGCCTCAACCGGCTTTCCCGACGGCGTGGCAAATAACGAAGCAGGCAGCCAGTCAAGGGTCTTTAATACCCAATCATGCGCTCGCTCGGGATCCAGTTTAAACAGCAAGGGACGAAGCAGGTGATACATTCTCAACTCCTGACATGGGATGATAATACCAGACAAAACGCATAGCATACCGCATACATTGCCTGCCTGGAATTTTTCAGTGTTCTGCAAAACAGGACGGGGTACCAGGTTGTGTTGTTTTTATTTTAACAATCTTGTTAGGATGGGCATTAGGTTGCCCATTCCCTGTTTGCTATCGCCTCGCTTTCACAGGAACAACAGGTAACGACCAACCTGGCTTAACGCTTTAAAATTCGTATGGATTCGTCTTTAACTCATTACACAAACATTAACAACAGGAGTGGTTGATGAAATATATAAGGATAAACCCCGAAAAAAAGATGAGTGAAGCACAAAAAGCTATTCTTGAAGAATATTTTATCAACCGATCCCTGCGTTTTTCCGGGGCGGGCAAACATTCCTACGAGATCAACATGCCGGATGGCCGTTCGATAAAAAAAGGCGTCCGGTTAAAATATTCCCTGTTAATGAATGACCTGAAAGAATCCAGACGTTCCATCGAAATCCTCGACAAAAAAATAGGCAGCGGCGCGTTTGGCAGTACCATAATCAGCAAAGGCGTCATCAAGGTTGATGAGAACATGCGATACAAAGTTCGGAGCGGGGAAGAAAAAAAACGGGTTGTCAAACGTATACCCCTCAACGGGAAATCTACGAAAAAAAGAGTTCGCAAGGAAGCTGAACGCGCCGGAAAAGGAAGCAGTGTTTTACACTGCAAGGCCGCCTTGTTCAGCCCAAAAAACGCCTATTTAATCATGCGCAACGCACCCGGCATGGAGTTATACGAACTCATGGAAAAAATGGATGAGGGAAAAATAACACTCAATACCCTGCAAATGCTTAAAATCAGTCTGGCCATTATTGAGGCGGTTAACAATATTCATCAGCGAGGCATCCTGCATCTTGACATTAAACCCGAGAACATTATGGTCGATCCGACGACACTGAAAGTCACTATCATCGATTTTGGTTTATCAGTCCCTATCTCAAAAAAACGGGTGAAAAATCCCAGGGGAACGCCTGAATTCATATCTCCTGAACTGGCTTTTGCGAACGCAGTCAGTCCGGCCTGTGATGTTTTTTCCCTAGGCCAGACCCTGGCTGAATTCTGGAACAACAGGCCATCGTTGCCTGATACTGAGGATAGTGATGCTTATATGAGTGAACTGTTCTTCCAGTACTTACAGGATGAATCAATCTGGCAGTTTACCGGCATCAAGGCACCTGACCCTATTAAAGGTGAATTAAGCGATCTGTTGTGGAGGCTGTGCCGCTTTCACTGCGAAGATCGCATCGGGCTTGACGAGGCCGCATTAAAAACAGGGAAAATGATAGATTTTCTGACAAATTCTGAATCCTGCCAGGATACCGATAACCAGCATTATTGCAATTTGATGTAATAACAATCCACATACTTTAATAACGGGAATGATTAATGAAATCGAAAAAAGAAACAGGAGCCGGCAATCCGATAACAATAAATCCTGCCAGCATGGATGACAGGCAAAGAGCCATTCTTCGGGAGTATGTTGAAAACAAATCATTACGCTTTATTTCAGCCGGCAACCATTCCTATACAGTTGCCAGTCCGGATGGCCATTCGACTACCACAAAAATTCGCTTAACTGCCCCCTTACTAAAAAATGATTTAAAACCTGATAACCGCTCTCTTGAAGTTGTGGAGACAAACAAACAACGTAACGGCGGATTCGGCACCGTGCAGTCCAGTAAAGGTGTCATCAAGATGGATAAGAAGATGATCTACAAAGTCCGGGAGGGTGAAAAGGAACGGGTGGTCAAACGCATACCACTTGATGGGAAGTCGACAAAAAAACGGATTAAAAAAGAAGCGGAGCGAACCAGGCAGGGAAGCAGCGTCCTGCATTGCAAAGCCGCCTTGTTCGGAAAAACACGCGGCTACATCATCATGCGCCGCGCCCCGGGCATGGAATTACATGAACTCATGAAAAAAATAAAGAAAGGTGAACGAACACTCAATACGTTGCAAAGACTTCAAATCACCCGAGCCATCATTGCCGCCGTCAAGGATATTCACGATAAAAGCATTTTGCATCTGGACATCAAACCCAGGAATATTATGGTGGATCCGGATACCCTGAACGTCACTATCATTGATTTCGGTTTAGCCACTGATATCACAAAAACATCTCTCAATACAACTCGGGGAAGTTATAACTACATAGCGCCCGAACTTATGGAAAAAGGGGACATTAGTCCCACCAGCGATGTCTTTTCCCTGGGCCAGACCCTGGCCGAATTCTGGAATAACCGTCTTCCATTACCGGGTGCCAGCAACCACGCGTTTTATAGGTGGGCACTTTGTAACCACTACTTTAATAACGATGATCCCGTTATGCAGTTTACCGAAATTGAGGCTCCGGAAGTTATTTTGGAAGACGTGAGTGAACTATTGTGGAATCTGACCCGCTTCAACCCTGAAGACCGCCTCAGCCTTGATGAGGCAATCAAAAAAACCGACGCATTGGTAGCGTTGGAACACTTTGCCAGTTCAGATGTTGACAAGTCACCCTGTTCCCGGCTTGTGTAATAATCGTCATCCAATTAATTTTGATCGAAGAATTTGCAGGTTTATCGTGATGAGGACACGCCCCAGGCTCCGTGAACAAAAATTTTCTTCGCACCATTTTTTGCGAAAAAACAGTAGCCCGTAAGGAGGCCTACGGCCGTATTGCGGGTTTGATGTGCCACTTATGAACGTTTTCCCGCATTACGGCTTCGCCTTCATGACGGGCTACAAGACATTATTATTTATTGCGCAACTATAGTTGCTTTGTTTTCGATCGGAAAAAATTGGTTCACGGAACCTGGCTTTTCTTGATAAATTCTTCGATATAAGCAGGTAACCCGGCCTCCAACGCCATCCCCTCTTTTGGTGTTGCATAGTAAGAAGGCAATTCACTCACCATGCCCTGCTGACAATACAGCTTGTTATCAGGAAAGTATTCAAAGAGTAACTGTACTTTCCCAGCAACCTCTTTGCCAGCAATGGCCGAAATAAATTCAAATGCCATATCAATACCACTCGATATCCCACCTGTAGTCCATATTTTATCCGACTTAACAATACGTTTTTCAATCAATTGAACATCATCAAAGGATTTTAATTCGGGGATAGCTCGCCAATACGTTGTTGCTTTATGATTAGTCAATAAACCAGCTGCATGCAATAAAAAAGCTCCTGTACAAACAGAAAGCAAATATTCACAATGTTGAGCCTGATTTTTCAAAAAAAGAAGTACGTTTGAATTATATACCTGTTCTCTTCTGCCAGCCCCACCCGGGATCAATAAATAGTCGAATTGAAGAGAATCATTGAAGCTGCAATGCGGCTTCAAACTGATTTGATTTGCGCAACAAACCTCGTCTCTTGTCTCTGCCACTAAAAACATATCAACAGGGGCATTCAGGATAGCTTTCCATGTTGCAAAGACTTCCCATGGTCCAATGACATCCATAGGTTGAACATTTTCATAAATCAGAATTCCCAGTTTTTTATTCGTTGCTGCGCCCTGTGCCGATACTTTTTTCATTTGCTCCTGCCCAGGCTCTGTGAACCGATTTTTTTCCGATCGAAAACAAAGCAACTATTGTCGCACAACAAATAATAATTGCCTGTAGCCCGTCATGAAGGCGAAGCCGTAATGCGGGATAATGTTCCTGATTGGCACATCAAACCCGCAATACGGCCATAGGCCTCCTTACGGGCTACTGTCTTTTCGCAAAAAAATGGTGCGAAGAAAAATTGGTGCACAGAGCCTAAAGTCTTAGAGGGTATTTGATTTGCTCCGGATTTGGAGATGAGACAAGCACCCGGAACAAAACAAAAAATAACGTGTCGAATATCAGGCTCCCGTGCCAACCGGACACTCCTGCGCCCACACGCGCAACATCGCGTTGCCTTCAGGCTGCAAATGATAGGCGACGCTTCGCACCTCGGCGCCATAATTACTCTGCTGCAAATCAAGCAGGACCGGCCCCAAAAAAGAGGACGGCTGGCCATAGCGATCAATGAGCGGGAAAATCCGCACTTCCCTGGCGACTCTGGCCAGCTCCTTAATCGCGCGAATATGGAACTGAATATCCTGATCGTAAAGCTCGGCAAACAGATAATGCGAGCTTAACGCCAAATCAAACGTAAAATCCGCGAAAGGAAGCGCAATTTCATGAATACCCTGATAACGTTTCGCTTTTTTCCCAGACAGATAATCCGCAAAAAACGTGTTGACACCATCTCGCCGTTTTTCTATAAAACGCTCCAGACTGCCATAACCGCTGAAATCAAATTTGTCCTGTTCCCGGGTTACCTTATCAATCATATCCGCAAAAATCAGCGCCGCTTTGGAGTTTAACGTGGCCATATCCAGATTAAACAGCGGATCACAACTGATACGCAAAGCCGCCTGTCCGTCCAGCTCCGCGTTCACCGCACTTGGTCCGCAACCGTATTCCAGTATTTTTCCCTGGAGATCCGTGGCGCTTAAATCAAACATTTCCATGTATTCATCAACATGATGTCCCCAGACGACCAGCTTGTTCATAACCGTTACCTCTTTAATCCATTCACAATAAAATGAGTTTGCAACTTGAATTTGATTGGGTATAGTCTAGCCTATTTGTTTAAGCAACAGGAAGTCAATCATGTATACAGGTTTACAATATCAACTTGGGGAAACCTACGATCTGCTGCGGGACAGCGTTTACCAGTTCGCGCAGCGTGAGATTGCGCCGCTGGCCGCTCAAATAGATCACAATAACGCCTTCCCCAATCCCTTGTGGCGCAAACTGGGTGATATGGGCCTGTTAGGCATTACGGTCAGCGAGGAATACGGCGGCGCCAATATGGGCTATCTGGCTCATGTTATCGCTATGGAAGAAATTTCCCGCGCCTCGGCTTCCGTTGGCTTGAGTTATGGCGCCCATTCCAATTTATGCGTCAATCAAATTTATCTAAACGGAAATTCCAGGCAAAAACAGAAATATTTGCCTAAACTTATAAGCGGCGAACATATTGGCGCTTTGGCCATGAGCGAATCCAACTCCGGCTCCGATGTGGTCAGCATGCAGTTGCAAGCCCGCGCCACCGAGGGCGGCTATATTCTGAACGGCACCAAAATGTGGATTACCAACGGCCCTGATGCCGATGTTCTGGTTGTCTATGCAAAAACGGACAAACAGGCCGGCAGCAAAGGGATAACGGCGTTTATTATCGAAAAAGGCATGCCGGGTTTCCATACCGCCCAGAAACTTGATAAGTTGGGAATGCGCGGCTCCAATACCTGCGAGTTGGTTTTTGAGCAGTGTGAAGTGCCGGCAGACAATGTGCTGGGAGAAATCAACCAGGGTGTTCGCGTGTTAATGAGCGGGCTTGATTATGAGCGCACCATTCTCGCCGCAGGGCCTGTCGGTATCATGCAAGCCTGTCTGGACACGGTTATTCCTTATGTCCATGAACGCAAGCAGTTTGATCAGGCCATCGGAGAATTCCAGTTTATTCAGGGAAAACTCGCTGATATGTATACGGAATTAAGCGCGTCACGCTCTTATCTTTATACGGTTGCCAAAGCGTGTGATCAGGGTTTGGTCAGCCGTAAGGACGCGGCAGGGGTCATTTTGTATACGGCCGAACGGGCAACACAAATGGCGTTACAGGCCATACAGACGCTCGGGGGTAACGGATACATTAACGAATACCCTACCGGACGTTTGTTGCGGGATGCCAAGCTGTATGAAATTGGGGCAGGCACCTCCGAGATCCGGCGTATGTTGGTGGGCCGGGAACTTTTTAAAGAAACTTCATGAGGAAAAGGATATGACTATGGATAAAAATGATGTGGTAATTGTTGCGGCCAAACGCACCCCGATGGGTAGCATGCTTGGATCGTTGTCCGGACTGACTGCGCCGGAACTGGGCGCTGCGGCTCACCGCGCCGCCATAGAACAGGCCGGACTTTCTCCTTCCGATATCGAGGAAGTCATCACCGGCTGCGTTCTGCAGGCAGGCATCGGGCAGGCACCGGGCAGACAGGCCGCCATCAAAGCCGGTATCCCGGATTCAGCAGGTGCCACAACCATTAATAAAATGTGTGGCTCCGGGATGAAAGCGGTGATGCTGGCCCATGACCTGATCAAAACCGGCAGTGCCAATATTGTTCTGGCCAGCGGAATGGAAAGCATGACCAACGCGCCTTATCTTTTGAGCAAAGCCCGGGCCGGATATCGTCTGGGACATGGTGAAATTAAAGATCATATGTTTTTAGACGGGTTGGAAGACGCCTATGAACGCGGCCAGTTGATGGGTTGTTTTGCCGAACAGACAGCCAGCCATTTCAATTTCACCCGTGAGCAACAGGATAATTACGCCAAACGCTCCATGACCCGCGCGCTTCAGGCTCAGCAGGACAATGCGTTTGCCAATGAAATGACGCCCATCACGATATCCACTCGCAAGGGCGATGTGACGGTCAGCCAGGATGAAGGCCCCGATCACGGCAAGCTCGCGAAGATGGATCAGCTGCGCCCCGCGTTCAAATCAGACGGTACGGTAACCGCGGCCAATTCCAGTTCCATTTCCGACGGCGCGGCCAGCCTGATATTAATGACTGCGGAGCAGGCAGAGAAACGGGGATTAAAACCCCTGGCGCGGATTGTTGCGCACGCCAGCCATTCCCAGGCGCCGGAATGGTTTACCACCGCTCCCGTTGACGCCATACGCAAAGTACTGGATAAAGCAGGATGGACGAAAGAAGACGTGGATTTGTTTGAAATCAACGAAGCGTTCGCCGTCGTCGCCATGGCCGCCATCACTCAGCTGGAACTGGATGATGAAAAAGTCAATATCCATGGCGGTGCCTGTGCTCTGGGCCATCCCATCGGGGCTTCCGGTGCGCGCATTATCGTCACGTTGATGAATGCCTTGCAGCAAAAACAAAAAACGCGCGGCGTCGCATCCTTGTGCATTGGCGGAGGTGAGGCAACCGCTGTCGCGATAGAAATGGTTTAACCGCCGTAATAATCCTATATAATAAAGCGTGTTTCATTCCGGCAGTTGTTGTGTGTTCAACAACTGCCCGGACTAATAATAAAATCAAATGCCACTTAAAAAAGGATGTACATGCTTCGCCAAAGTATTCTTTATCTGGTTATCAGCGTTTTGGTTGTTGTTTTTGCCAAATACGCGCATTTACTGATTCTCTATATTGATATGCTATACGCCTACGTTAACGTCAGGTTAAATTCCGTTTTCAGCCATACCGGTATCGGAATCGCCATACGCAAAATCATACTCATTACCGTGCTTCCCATAGTCATTGCCGCTGTTCCCGCCCTGATCTACCAACTTATCAAACGAAAACAGATGCCTTATCTGATTCAGCTAACCTGGTGTTTGTGGTTAGTTATTGTACTTAGCAACGTATTAATCTATTAAGGATCATTCATGGCCAAATTCGTCAGTCAGATCAATACGGCAAGCAGTGACTACAAGCAAAATGAAGCCGTGATGCTGCAACTCGTTGAGCAACTGCGCCACGCAGTTAAGGAAATAGCCCAGGGTGGCGGCGAGGCGGCGCGCACCAGACATTTAAAACATGGTAAATTATTGCCCAGAGAACGTTTGCAACAATTGCTGGATCCGGGCAGCCCGTTTCTGGAGTTCTCGCAACTGGCTGCTTATCAGGTTTATGACGCCCATTTGCCTGCCGCCGGCATCATCACCGGTATCGGTCGCATTCACGAACAGGAATGCGTCATCGTAGTCAACGATGCGACGGTGAAAGGAGGAACCTATTACCCCCTGACGGTAAAAAAGCATTTACGCGCCCAGGAAATTGCCGCAACGAATCACCTGCCCTGTGTGTATCTGGTGGATTCCGGCGGCGCGTTTCTCCCGAAGCAGGATGACGTATTCCCGGATCGTGACCATTTCGGGCGTATTTTTTACAATCAGGCAACCATGTCCGCGAACAATATTCCCCAGATCGCGGTCGTTATGGGATCCTGCACAGCCGGAGGCGCTTATGTACCGGCCATGGCAGACGAATCCATTATGGTACGCAACCAGGCCACCATTTTTCTAGGCGGTCCGCCTTTGGTCAAAGCGGCTACCGGAGAAGTCATCAGCGCGGAAGAACTGGGGGGCGCCGATATCCATTGCCGCCAGTCCGGAGTTGCCGATCATTATGCGGAAAACGATGCGCACGCCCTTTTTCTGGCACGCCGGACTATCCGGCATCTGAACAGGCAGAAACCAGGTGGTCCGGTTCGGATCGACAGTCGGGAACCGTTGTACAATCCGCGCGAACTCAATGGCATTGTCCCAAGTGATCCGCGCAAATCATTCGACATTCGCGAAATCATAGGCCGCATTGTGGATGCGTCGGAATTTGATGAATTCAAGGCCCTGTATGGCACGACGCTGGTGTGCGGATTTGCCCACCTGTTCGGATATCCCATAGGTATCGTGGCAAACAACGGCATTTTATTTGCGGAAAGCGCCCTGAAAGGCACTCATTTTATTGAGCTTTGCACACAGCGCGGCATCCCCTTACTCTTTTTACAGAACATCACCGGCTTTATGGTCGGCAGCAAATACGAAGCCGGCGGCATTGCCAAACATGGCGCCAAAATGGTGACCGCTGTCGCCAACGCGAACGTACCCAAGTTCACCGTCATTGTCGGCGGCAGTTTCGGCGCGGGAAATTACGCCATGTGCGGCCGGGCCTACAGTCCCCGCTTTTTATGGACCTGGCCCAACTCCCGTATTTCAGTCATGGGCGGCGAGCAGGCTGCCAATGTTCTGGCGCAGGTCAACCGTGAAAAACATAACAAACAGGGTACGCCCTGGCCCGAAGACGATGAGGAAGCATTCAAGGCCAAAATGCGCGAACAATATGAAGCACAGGGTAATCCCTACTATGCCAGCGCCCGTTTATGGGACGACGGTGTGATTGCCCCGGAAGACACCCGCACGGTTCTTGGCTTAAGTTTATCGGCCGCATTGAACGCGCCGATATCTCCCACACGTTTTGGCGTGTTTCGTATGTAATAAGGACGGATTGAGCATGACTGATTTATTAAGCGAACAGCAGGAAAATATTTTTATTATCACACTCAACAGGGTGGCCAAACACAATGCCTTTGACGACCAGTTGTTGCACGACCTTAAGCGCACCCTTGATGAAGCCATACAAAATCCGCAAATACGTGCCATCATCCTGAAAGCGAACGGCAAGCATTTTTCCGCCGGCGCCGATGCGAACTGGATGCAGAAAATGGCGCAATACAGCGAAGAGGAAAATCTTGGCGACGCCATGGTATTGGCCAATGTCATGTATACGCTTTACCGCAGCACGAAACCCACTATTGCCATGGTTCATGGCGCGGCCTTCGGCGGCGGAGCCGGTCTGGTTGCCGCCTGCGACATCGCCATCGCCGCCACTTCCGCGAAATTTTGTTTTTCCGAGGTCAAACTGGGTCTGGTTCCTGCCGTCATTAGTCCCTACGTCGTCAGGGCGATAGGAGAGCGTGCCGCCCGATGGTTATTCACGAGCGCGGAAACCTTTGACGCCCAACGCGCCCGGGAGTTAAACCTGGTTCATCATTGTGTCAGCGATGAGGAATTATGGACTTATACCCAGGATTACGCCCGGCAAATCAGCCGCCTGGCACCTGTCGCTGTCGCCGAGTGCAAGACTCTTGTCGAGACGGTGCAGGGTAAACCGATCAATGAGGCGTTAATTCGGGAAACCGCCGCCATCATTGCCAGAAAACGAACCTCTGCTGAGGGGCAGCGTGGTCTTCGCGCTTTTCTCAACAAAGAAACCCCTAACTGGAATTAAGGATTTTCATGTTTAACAAAATTCTTATAGCAAACCGCGGGGAAATAGCCTGTCGCGTCATTAAAACCGCCGGAAAAATGGGCATTGAAACCGTTGCCATCTACTCCACGGCAGATGAAGACAGTCAACACGTCAAGCTGGCGGATCACGCCTTTCAGGTCGGCGAAGCCACGGCGAAATCCAGTTACCTTAATATTGATGCCATTATTCGCATCGCTCGGGACAATGGTGTCCAGGCCATCCATCCCGGTTATGGTTTTCTGGCGGAAAACCCGCAATTTGCCAAAGCCTGCGCCAAAGCCGGTATCACTTTCATTGGCCCGTCTATCGAAGCAATGGAAGCGATGGCCTCCAAGCAATTAGCCAAACAATTGCTGGAGAAAACCAAAGTTCCCCTCACCCCGGGTTATCATGGTCAGGAGCAATCCGACGACCATTTACTGACCCAAGCCGGTCGTATCGGCTTTCCGGTTTTATTAAAGGCCGCGGCCGGCGGCGGCGGTAAAGGCATGCGTGCCGTACATAGCGAGGAGGATTTTCTCCCGGCATTGGCCGGTGCCCGTCGTGAAGCGCTGGCCAGCTTTGCCGACGAGACCATGATTATTGAAAAACTGGTTTCCAATCCCCGCCATGTTGAAGTGCAAATCATGGCGGATAATTTCGGGGAGGTGGTGCATCTGTTTGAACGCGATTGTTCCATTCAGAGACGGCACCAGAAAATAATAGAGGAAGCGCCTGCGCCCAATCTCGATCGGAAGTTACGCCACAATCTCGCCGAGGCCGCCTGCGAAGTTGCCCGATCCATTGAGTACCGTGGTGCGGGGACCGTAGAATTTCTGGTGGCCGATGACCAGTCCTTCTATTTCATGGAAATGAATACAAGACTCCAGGTCGAACATCCGGTCACCGAAATGATAACAGGACTCGATCTGGTGGAGTGGCAAATAAGAATTGCGGCCAATGAAGCCCTGCCCTGCCGGCAAGAAGAGATCACGCAACATGGCCATGCCATAGAGTGCCGCGTTTATGCCGAAGACCCCCATCAGGGATTTATGCCTTCCACAGGCACGCTGCATTTTCTCAGGGAGCCTGCCGGTGAAGGACTGCGTATCGACAGTGGCGTTACCTGCGGTTCCACCATCACCATGTACTACGATCCCATGATTGCCAAATTAATCGCCTGGGGCGAGACAAGAACCGAAGCACTGCAACGTCTGCAACACGCCTTGAAGCACTATTTTATTGGCGGCGTCAGGACTAACCTTCCCTTTTTACAGGCGGTCTGCGCCAGTCAGCGTTTTGCCGATGCGCAACTGGGCACTGATTTTTTACAAAAAGAATCCATTATCATGCCTGAGACCAACACCTCTCTGGCTTTAACCATGGCAGCCGGTTACGAATATCTGACACGTCAGGAACAAGCGGATCCGTTAGCCCGCCGTACGTTCGCCTGGCAAATGCATCTCGACACGTCCTGGCACTGGAATTTTGTAATCCAGGGGCAACGGCATGATCTTGCAATGACTCCGATCAACGAACAGCAGTTCACCCTGGCCATCAACGGCGAACCGGCACAAACCATCCGCGCCGGATTCGACAGGGGATTAATGAGCATAGACAATGGCCAGCAACGGTTATCGGCCTGGATAGAGGTTCTACCATCCTGTATAAACTGCTATATTGAAAACGGACCCGTTACGATGACCCGTTACAACTGGGAAGACGTCGGTCAGCATGCCGTTACCGGAAAAGCGCAATTGACCGCCCCCATGCCGGCAACAGTCGTCGCTATCCTGAAAAACAAGGGTGACAAGGTCAAGGAGGGAGAACGTCTTATTGTCCTGGAAGCGATGAAAATGGAACACACGATTCACGCACCCAAAAACGGCGTGCTGACGGAACTGTATTACGAGGTAGGTTCGCAAGTGCAGGAAGGCGCTGAATTACTGGCCTTGCAAGACTGATGACACCTACCCTAACCAGGAATCAAATATGAACTGTCCGGATCAAGTCACGATAGTGGAAGTAGGACCCCGTGATGGCCTGCAAAACGAGCCATCCTTTGTCGCGACGGAAAATAAAATCAACTGGATCAATGAATTGAGTCAAACCGGGTTGCAACGTATTGAAGTGACCAGTTTTGTTTCCCCGCGGGCTATCCCGCAGCTTTCCGATAATGAACAGGTTTATGAAGCCATAGAAAAATATCCTTCCGTGCGCTATTCCGCCCTGATACCAAATACGAAAGGATTAACCAGGGCCATAGCGGCGGGTGTTCGTGAAATAGCGGTTTTTACCGCAGCCAGCGAGGCGTTCAATCAACATAATATTCATTGTTCGATTGCCGAAAGCCTGGATCGTATTGCCGAAGTCATCGATCTCGCCAAACAACATCAATTGTCAATCCGCGGCTATGTATCCTGCGTTCTGGGTTGTCCTTACGAAGGGAACATCACACCGAAGCAGGTTGCCAGGGTCACCAAAAAACTGATGGCGCTCGGAGTAGAGGAAATTTCACTGGGCGATACCATTGGGGTGGGGACCCCGAAACAGGCGGAGACGCTCATTAAGGAAATCCTAAACGACGTTCCCCTGCCGAAACTGGCCATGCACTTTCATGATACCTACGGCCAGGCCATTGCCAATATCCACGCCTCCCTGCAATGCGGCGTGAGCTGCTTTGACAGTTCGGTAGCGGGATTGGGCGGTTGTCCCTACGCGCGAGGCGCGAGCGGCAATGTAGCCACTGAAGACGTGCTTTATCTCATGCACGGACTGGGCATTCATACAGGCATAGATATCTACAAAATCGTACATGCCGGGGATATGATGTGTAAACTGTTGAAGAGAAAAAATCAATCCAAAGTGGCCAACGCGTTACTGGCCAATCAGGGATAACAGGATATTCCGGCCCGATCCTCGTTTAAGTTTTCGGAGCAGGTGGTGTTGCGGGATTCGTGTCCGGATCCGCGCCTTTAGCGGACACGGTATTGCTTCCGGAAAGTCCCGGACGCCACCAAACCTATCTTGCAAATAAAAAATACCGAATGGTTATTCAATAACCTCTTTTTTTGTTCTACACTATCGTATTTCGCAACCCGTCAAGGCAGCCAACAACCCTCCTTCACGACACGTCTACAACCTTAACCGTGAGAACCATGATGAACAGCAGCAAATTAACCATTGGATTAGTGCAGGAAAAATGGCATGACCATCCTGAGAAACACCAGGAGCATCTGGCCTCAGGCATCATGGAAGCGGCCGGAAAAGGGGCAAGACTGGTCTGCCTGCAGGAATTGACCTTGTCTCCGTATTTTTGTACCCGATCCGATGTCGACCCCACGCCCTATATGGAAGATATTCAGGATGGTCCCACTGCGCAATTTGTCAGCCACATGGCTCGCAAAGCCAATGTCTGCATCACAGCCTCCCTGTTTGAAAAAGCCGGATACAATACCGCAGTAGCCTTCAATGAAGCCGGCGAATTGATTGCCGTTACCCGGAAACAGCATATCCCGAGCGGTGAAAAATACCACGAGGATTTTTATTTCAAACCGGGTGATTCCGACTACCCCATTCATTCTATTGCCGGACACAAACTGGGATTGCCTACCTGCTATGATCAATGGTTTCCGGAATTATCCCGAATCTATGGTTTGAAAGGCGCCGAAATACTCGTTTACCCCACAGCGATCGGCGCGGAACCAACGGCACCCGGCTTTGACAGCCAACCGATGTGGCAAAAGGTGATGATCGCACAGGGCATTATGGCGAACACCTTTATGGTCGCGGTGAATCGAATCGGCTGTGAAAACGGGCTGGAATTCTACGGCAGCAGTTTCATCAGCAGCCCGTTGGGCCATATTCTGGTTCAGGCTCCCCGTCATGAGCCGGCCGTTCTGGTCGCAGAAATTGATTTCAACGATCGCGAACTATGGGGACGGCTGTTTCCGTTCCCCATGCAGCGCGAACCGCAAACCTATCATACGCTTACCCAGCCACACAGCCATCGAGCCGGAGCAATATCCTGATGCCACACCAGACCATAACAGATAACAATTATTACAACATCGCCAACTGGGGTGACGGTTATTTTCACATCAATAACCGGGGCAATATAGAAATTACCAAAAACCTGCAGGAATCCGGCGTTGAACTGAAAGCCATCGTCAGCGCGGCCAGCCGTGCCGGATTACAGCTTCCCCTGTTGATCCGGTTTACCGATATTCTGCATGATCGGGTCAACAAAATTTACGGGGCTTTCGCCCAGGCTATTGAAGAAACGAATTATCGCGGCCGTTACAAACTAGTCTACCCGATTAAGGTAAATCAGGAACATTGTGTCGTTAAAGAATTATTAAAAGCGCCCAGCCACCAGATCGGTCTGGAAGCTGGCAGCAAACCCGAATTAATGGCCGTCATCGGTTTGCTTGGCCAAACCCCGTCCACCATCATCTGCAACGGCTATAAGGACGCCTGCTACATTCGCACGGCGCTGATTGCCCAGCAAATGGGGCATCAGGTATATATCGTCATTGAAAAACGATCAGAACTCGATATCATTCTTAAAGAATCGGCCAGAATGGCTGTACGCCCTAACATCGGCATACGAATTCGTCTGGTAACCAAGGGCGCCGGTAAATGGGAAAATACGGGCGGCGCCAAATCCAAATTCGGCTTGAACGCCGAACAGGTTCTGGAAGTGGTCAACCGCTTAAACGCCGCAGGTTATCTGGATTGCCTGCAATTGATGCATTGCCATCTTGGCTCCCAGATAGCCAATATTCTTGACATACGCCAATGTATGCAGGAAGTGGCGCGCTACTATGTCGAACTAAGGCGCTTGCAGGCGCCCATTGCCACCATTGATGTCGGCGGCGGCTTAAGCGTAGATTACGAAGGTACCCGCGCCAGCACGGGTTGCTCGATGAATTACAGCCTCAATGAGTACGCGACCAATATTCTTCTTGCCTTACGCCATCTTTGTGAGGAAAGCGGCTTGCCGGAGCCTGACGTCATTTCCGAGTCTGGTCGTGCATTAACCGCACATCATGCGCTTATTGTAACCAATATTACCGACGTGGAGCTCATTAAAAAAAGCCGTGAACTGCCCCGGATTGAACCCGACGACTCCCATGTTCTGCGCGACATCTGGGATACCTATCAATGGATTTCGGAAAGTTCGCCGAGCGAAATTTTTAACTACGCGGCCCACTCTCTCG
This sequence comes from Legionella spiritensis, assembly GCF_900186965.1. Taxonomy (NCBI): domain Bacteria; kingdom Pseudomonadati; phylum Pseudomonadota; class Gammaproteobacteria; order Legionellales; family Legionellaceae; genus Legionella; species Legionella spiritensis. The sequence goes on along the minus strand of NZ_LT906457.1, from coordinate 957,663 downwards.
ACGAAGCCCACTCCATGTTCAAACACGGGGTGATCACGTTAAAAGACAAAGCCAAGGTCGAGCAATTTTTTACAGCCATCTGTTTTGAGATCCAGAATCGGCTGGATGAGACAAATCCCGGCGATAGCGAATTGCTTGGCTTAATCAACGAACGCATGGCAGCCAAGATATTTTGTAACATTTCATTTTTTCAGTCGATGCCTGACGCCTGGGCGATTGATCAGATTTTCCCGGTCGCTCCCATTTCCCACCTGACGGAAGAACCGTCCATGCACAGTATTCTGCAGGATCTGACCTGCGACTCGGACGGCACCCTGAAACAATACACCGGGCGCGCCAGTCTCGACACGACTCTGATGCTGCCAACCTTCGATCCCGCCAACCCTTATGCCATCGCGTTTTTTCTGGTAGGTGCCTATCAGGAAATTCTGGGCAATCTGCATAATTTGTTTGGCGACACCAATTCTCTGGATGTCAAGCTGCTTGGTAACGGCGATTTTGAGATTAATGATCTGGTCAGCGGGGATACCGTCACCAACGTACTTAACCTCGCTCATTTCGATACTAAAAAGCTGTTGCAATCTTATGAAAAACAATTACTGAATACCGAATTGCCGGATGAGGCCATTCACTCGTATTTAAATGAACTGCGCAGTATTTTCTCGCAGCTTACTTACCTGGACAGCAGTAAAACCAAAGGATAATCATGTCAACACCCAAAAATGATGGTTTCATGATGCCTCCGGAATGGCATCCTCACGCCGGATGCTGGATGGCCTGGCCGTGTCATCTGCAAACCTGGCAGAGTATCGGTCTGGACAGGGCAAGAAACGCTTACGCCCGCGTAGCCCGCGCCATCGCCCAATACGAACCGGTCACCATGCTGGTCAATCCCGGGGACGAGAACAGCGCGGCCTTACTATGCCGTGATCGGATCCGCCTGCTCACCTTGCCCATAAACGATTCCTGGACAAGGGATACCGGTCCGACCTTTTTATTGAACAAGGATAATCAGCTGGCTGGCGTGGACTGGATTCACAACGCCTGGGGCGGCAATTATGACGATTGTGCTCTTGATAATCAAATTGCCGCGGCTATCGTTAATGAAACCAGGGCAACCCATTACAAAGCCCCTCTGGTGATGGAAGGCGGTTCCTTTCATGTCGATGGCGAAGGTACGGTGCTGACCACGCGAGAATGTTTGTTAAATCCCAATCGTAATCCGCAATTAAATCAGCAGGCTATAGAACAGCACCTGCACGATTATCTCGGTACCGAAAAGGTCATTTGGCTGGATAAAGGTCTGGTGGGCGATGAAACGGACGGTCATATCGATGAAATTGCCACGTTTATCGGTCCCGGACAGGTTCTTTGCCTTGTCACCGACGATCAAAAAGACGCCAACTACAAGATCCTGCGAGACAATCTGGAAACGCTGCGAAACGCAACCGACGCCAAAGGTCGTCGGTTGCAGGTATTCACGGTAGAGCAACCACCCGCCACCTGGCGTGACGGGGAACGGTTAACCCTGTCCTATATCAATTTTTATCTTGCCAATCAGGGCATTGTCATGCCCGCGTTTGGCCACGATACCTGTGATAAAGCGGCTTTCACCCTGTTTAGCCGGCTCTTTCCCCGGCACCACATTACCCAAATTGACGCACTCGACGTATTTGCCGGCGGCGGTGGTATTCATTGTATTACCCAGCAACAACCGGCCAGTGTTTCCGGCTATTTTCAAGTTAATTCACCCTGAACGCTGGGAGATCACGCCACGGTGTCGTAAAATAACTCCCTTTAGCTTGCAGACCGAAAGGAAGTCGCTTATGAGCACGATTATCTGGCAACCACAACAACCTGAAAAAAGCCGAATGTGGCACTTCATGCGCTATGCGGAGCAACAGCACAAGGAACACTTCACGGATTATCAGCAACTGCATCGCTGGTCCATACAACAACCGGCTCTTTTCTGGGAGACGCTGGTCAACTATTTCGGGCTTACTTTTACCACACCGCCCAAACAAACACTCAGTCCTTATCAACATATGATGGACGCGCGCTGGTTTGAGGGCGCCACCTTTAATTTCGCAGAAAAATTACTGAACCGCCGGGATAATCACCCGGCTATAGTCAGCATCGACGAAGCAGGCCACCGTCAAAAGCTGAGTTATCGGGAATTACGTAAACAGGTGGCGCGTTGCACGGCGGGACTGAAAAAAGCGGGGGTCGGCCAGGGTGATCGGGTCGCCGCCGTCATGCCTAATATCACTCAGACGATCATCGCCATGCTGGCTACGGCATCCCTTGGCGCGACATGGTCTTCCTGTTCGCCGGATTTCGGGGAACAGGCCATTATTGACCGATTGGGCCAGATTGAACCGAAAATACTGTTTATTTGCGATGGCCATCAATATATGGGGAAAATTCACGATGCGGCCGGTAAAATTCTGGCGATAAGCAACGCCATCCCCTCTCTGAAACAACTGGTCATTTGTCCGTTTATTCATGAGTCTTCGGACATCAAACCGGTTGAAAAGGCAACGACATGGGATAATTTTTTACAACCTGCCGAGGATTGTGAGTTTCTGCCCATGCCTTTTAATCACCCCCTTTATATTCTTTTTTCATCAGGCACAACAGGCAAACCCAAATGTATCGTTCACGGCGCCGGAGGCACTTTGTTACAACATATGAAGGAACTTGGCCTGCACAGCAATATCGATAAACAGGATAATTTGTGTTTTTACACAACCTGTGGCTGGATGATGTGGAACTGGATGGTTTCCGTTCTGGCACTGGGCGCCACGTTGACACTTTATGAAGGGGCGCCGACCCATCCCGATGTTTACCGTCTTTTCAAAATACTGGCCGATGAAAAAATCACCGTATTCGGCACCAGCGCCAAATTCATTTCAGCCATCGAAAAAGCCAATGCCTATCCCAATAGCCGCATGACTTTTCCGCATTTGAAAACCATTTTATCCACCGGCTCCCCCTTGCTGCCCAAAAACTATGATTTTGTATATCAACATATCAAATCTGATCTGCAGTTAAGCTCCATTTCAGGAGGTACGGATATCATTTCCTGCTTCGCTCTGGGTAATCCCGTTCTTCCGGTTCGCCGCGGCGAATTACAATGTTTCGGACTGGGCATGGCGGTTGACGTATTCGATGAACAGGGAAAATCCATTGTTGGCGAACGCGGTGAACTGGTTTGCACCAAACCGTTTCCTTCCATGCCGGTCGGTTTCTTGAATGATCCGGACAGGAACGCCTATCGACACGCTTACTTTGATCATTTCAACAACGTTTGGGCACACGGTGATTTTGCCGAAATCACGCCTGATCATGGTTTGATTATTCACGGGCGCTCCGATTCGGTTTTAAATCCCGGTGGTGTACGTATCGGTACGGCAGAAATTTATCGCCAGATTGAAACCATTTCAGACATTCTTGATAGTGTAGTGATTGGTCAGAACTGGCAGGATGACGTCCGTGTCGTTCTGTTTGTCAAATTGCGGGACGGCAAAACCCTGAATGAGGAACTGCAAAATCTCATTCGCCAGACCATCCGCAGTCACGCCTCACCACGCCATGTACCCGCCGTTATCATACAGGTTCCCGATATACCCAAAACCATCAGCGGCAAAACCGTCGAGGTAGCCGTTCGCAAGGCCGTTCATGACGAGCCCATCAATAACCTGCAAACGCTGGCTAATCCGGACGCGTTGGAGCATTTTAAAAACCGTCCGGAATTACAGGTGTAAGGGAAACCTTATCAGGCCGTTTGCCAGGTGTCGAAATGACCCGCCTGAGTCGTTACATTGAATCAGGCAAACACTTTCATGCCCTTGCCAAGCGTGCAGCGAACTTCAAAAGCGCCCACTCTGCTGTAATCAACCGCTTTCATAATGGTCGCATTCATGGTGGCGCTGCCATCCACGTTCACATTGAATTTGCTGTAACCATATACGGGCGTTCCCGGCATGGAGGGATCGTTCATAGTGAAATGACGATCAGACGCGGTCACCCGCTCATTATTGACAACCATCGCCGCATTGGGTGTCACGGAAGAAACGTTTTCACCGGGTACAGGAAAATCCGTTTCACAAGCATTCAATGTCACCACAAACGTCAATTGCTTTCCCTCTTTCACGGCAGCGGCCACATCAGAAAAAGTCGGTAATTCAACAGCTCGCGCCGACAATGAAAACAGGGCTGCCGCGACCATCAGGGTTGTTTTTTTCATTACTGCTCACTCCTTTGTCATTAAAAAGGAAGCCAGCCTGCCAAGGAGCATGCTATTTGTCAATAGCGTTGCAAAAGATGGGTAGTACTGTTTCCATTTCGTTTTGCATGGATTTAATTCTTGAAAAACGTCTACGTCCCGCGATTGATTCGCGGGAACCAGTGGTTCAAAGTTCAGAACTACGCATTCCTGGATGCCGCGAACAAGTCGCAGCACGCAGATGATTTTAGAACCATTTGTATATCACAAACAGTCAATGATATTATGCCACTCTCCTTATCGAGGCTTCTTATGGCGACATGATGGGGGACTTTTAAACATTTCGGGAGAACCCAAGCATGAGCCAGGATGCAAAAGCCCAAAAGTTGCTGGAAGACATAGCCATCCAGCTTAAGATAGTGCAGAGTAAGAAAACCAAAAACTCAGAAATGATAGCCGCTCTGGAGCAGCTAAAAGAGCAAGTGCCACAATTAAGACAATTTGATCAATCTCCCGAAATTACCGCAACAACGCAACGGTTAATCGATAATACGAAACAACACGCAACGAAAGCCATTGTCGCAGCAAACAAACAATTGCAGCATCAATTGCAGGAAAGGCTTTTAGAAGGTGAAAATCCCGCAGCCCTGAATAAAAAGGCTGATGAGTTACGAGAAACCACGGCGCTGTTTACCACGACGTCTCCCAAAGCAACTCCAACCCAAAACCGGTCATGTTGTCATTCTTTATTTACTCTGCCGAGCTTCGGCATTGCTCTCATAGCAGGCGGATCTCTGGCTGTAATAGCAGGTATAATCCTGATGGCCGTTGGCGTGGTTCCCGTGGGTGCCGCTTTAACCGGCGCAGGTGCTGCGGGTATTTTAGCCGGGGTGGGTTTATTTACCAGCAAAGGGAGCACTTGCACTGACATGGAGTATAAATACACCGCTTATCAATTTTAAAAAACGCACCAAACTCATGATGTTTTGCCCTGCACAGAGTATTCTGACAGCAGATAGCCCTCATTCCCTTTGAAACATCAATCGGATTGTGTATAATCCTTTGCTGCGCCGATTTGAAACACTCAGCTTGCGGGCGCTCATGATTTTATCCTGTCATGTAAACACGGCTAAAGCGGGCATAATTATCCCCTCCCGGCCACCTCTCCCGCAGCGTTATTTCTGGTAGACAAACGAATGATTGAATTAACTGGATTGTATAAATCCTACGGTGACATCCCAGCCCTTCGTGACATTAACCTCTTTGTTCAGGAAGGGGAAATTTTTGGCGTTATCGGCAAAAGCGGAGCGGGAAAATCCACGCTGCTGCGCACCATCAATCTTCTGGAATGTCCTGATAGCGGTGAAGTGGTTATAGACAACCAGGATATTACGCTTCTGGACAGAAAAAGATTGCGTCAGGTGCGCCACAAAATAGCAATGATTTTTCAGCATTTCAATTTGCTGTCGTCTAAAACCGTGTACGACAATATTGCTTTGCCCATGCGGATCCAGGGCATGGATGAAACCGCTATTAAAAACAAGATTGACGAATTGTTACCGCTGGTTGAATTACAGGATAAAAGCGCCTCTTATCCTGCCCAGCTCAGCGGCGGCCAGAAACAAAGGGTCGCCATAGCCCGCGCGCTCAGTTGCTCCCCTAAAATTCTGCTCTGTGACGAAGCGACGTCGGCCCTTGATCCGGAAACCACCGATTCAATTCTGGAACTGTTAAAAAAAATCAACCGGCTCTACGGCATCACCATCGTATTAATTACCCATGAAATGGATGTGGTTAAACGAATTTGTCATCGCCTGGCGGTTATGGAGGAAGGCGCCATCATTGAAACAACGGCGCTGGCCAGCGTTTTTAGCAACCCGGACAGCCAGGCCCGCAAAATGCTATACACCCAGTTAAGTCCTCAACTACCCGCCTGTCTGACCAGCCATTTATCCGGGATAGTCACCAACAAACCGGTCGTAAAGCTGTTCTTTCAAGGTGAAAACGCGACCGTACCCTTCATCAGCCGGACAAGCCGCGAACTTGATGTGGATATTAATATTCTTCTTGCCAATATCGATCGCTTTGATACGGTTACCTGCGGCGTTCTGGTGGTTGAGCTGAACGCCACACCGCTTCTGATGAATCAGTTTATACAACGTTGTGAAGAAGCCCAATTAACTGTGGAGATTTTAGGTTATGTCACTGACTCTGTTATATGATTTACTGGTTGCCAGTGCTGAAACCCTCTATATGGTTATTCTAAGCACCATTCTGGCCTGTCTTTTAGGCTTGCCGCTGGGCACGTTGTTATTCACCAGTTCCAAAATAAAACCACACCCGTCTTTAAACCGCAGCATAGCAGGGCTTATCAACATGGCGCGCTCTATTCCCTTTATTATTCTGCTGGTCGCGCTCATTCCTTTCACCCGTCTCGTCGTGGGTACATCCATAGGGATCAACGCCGCCATAGTGCCGCTCACATTAGGCGCCACGCCATTTTTCGCCCGTCTGGTTGATAATATTTATCAAGGCCTTCCGGCCGGCCTGATTGAAACCGGTTTTTCCATAGGCGCGAATTCCTGGCAGATGATTCGTCACATCCTGTTACCGGAAGCCTTACCCGCCTTAATTCAGGCGGTCACGGTCACCGCGATAACCCTGGTGAATTATTCGGCCATGGCCGGTACGGTTGGCGGCGGAGGGTTAGGCGATCTGGCCATTCGTTATGGTTATCAACGATTTAATATCAGTATTATGATAGCCACGGTGGTGATTTTGATTGTCATGGTACAATTGCTGCAAATGGGCGGAGACAAGCTGGCCCGACATTTTGACCGACGCTAAGTTAGGAGACCTATTCATGCGCATTATAAGTATTGTTTTACTGGCAGCCAGTTTACTCGGCTGTAACAAGCCTTCTCCGAACACGCTGGTTATCGGTACTATCGCCGGGCCGGAAACTGATTTGGTCGACGTGGCCAAGGACGTCGCTGCGAAAGACTATGGACTGACTGTCAAAATCGTTCAATTCAGCGATTACAACCTTCCCAACGAAGCCTTGCAGGACGGCAGCCTGGATGCCAATATCTATCAGCATCTGCCCTACCTGCAATCCGCCGTCAAAGCCCACGGCTATGACCTGGAAGCTATTGGTAAAACGTTCGTATACCCTACAGGCATTTATTCGCAAAAAATAAAATCCTTAGGCCAGCTTCCTGATAAAGCGGTCATTGCGATACCCAACGATCCCAGTAATGAAGCTCGCGCCTTGCTGCTGCTGGAAAAAGCGGGATTGATCACCCTGAAAATAACCAAAAACGCCTCCGTTGCCGATATTGCGAGCAACCCCAGGCAACTGCAAATCAAGGAACTGGATGCCGCGCAACTCCCCAGGATCCTGAATGACGTCGACGCCGCGGTTATCAATACCAATTTTGCCATTCCGGCCGGGCTGAATCCGTCCAAAGACGCACTGTTTATCGAAAGCAAGGATTCCCCCTATGCCAATTTAATTGTCATCCGTCGCGACACCAAAAAAAGGGTGCAACTGGAGCAATTCGTCAAAGCGATGCACTCTGAAGCCGTTCGCGACAAGGCCAAGGCATTATTTCATAACGCGGCCATACCGGCCTGGTAATGGTATTAAATGCACACTTATTGGGTAGGTTGGTCAGCATAGCGCCCCAACCTATTTACAAAAAACATGTAGCCCGCCATGAAGGCTTCGCTGTAATGCGGGAAATCGTCCACGTGGGTACTTACCTGTTTTCCCGGAACAATATTGAACCACGAAACCCGCAAGACGGCCGCAGGCCTCCTTGCGGGCTACCGCCCTTTTGTAAAAATAATTGCCCTGTGCACAAACAAAATGCCATATTTCTTGACTTAATCAACGGTTAAGTTTTTACTGTTATACTCTAGAATATAAGCAATGATATTGATACAGCAGGTGACATATGCCGGGTTTGAATACAGCTAATTTAAAGAAACTTTTTAAATCCCACGATAAATTTAAGATGTTTACTGCGGAGCAAAAGAAAAAGTATCTGGACGAGTACGGGCCAAGTATCGAAAATGACGCGTCCCTCTCCGGTACCGGTGCGTTTGAAAATTATCAGAAAAAACGTGCGAAAAATGCCACCACCTTTGCAGGAATTAAATTACCGGACGACACGACCCTGGGTGATAAATTAAAGGACAGTTCTCCGGACGTGGATGCCGTTAAAGAGGCAATTGCCGAGGTCTTGCAGACCAGCGAGGCCACCACGCAGGCTAACGACAAATTCAAGCAGGAAATGGAAGCGGTCAGTCGCTTGCTCACCCAGGAGCCCAGGGAATTTAACGCCCAGGCCATCGCTTCCTACCTGCAAGGCGTCAAGGGAGAAGCCGATGCCGCTATCAAGGCACAACATAAACAGGAACTGGAAAACCTGGAAAACAAATTCAACGACCCGACCTTTATCAATCATCTCAAAGCCGGCACAGGTTTAGACGATGAGCAGGTTAGTGATTTGCACGAGGAGATGAAAAAGGCTCTGGAAAAAAAACAACAGGAAACGCTGGCCGCGTTTAACAAGGAAGTCAACAAAGACATCACGGCCTTGCACGAGGAAAGTCGAAAGGAAATCGAACGTATTACCTATCTGGCCGGTATTTATGAAAATGAAAAAAACAGGGCGGCCATTGATGAGCTGGCGAAAAAGAACCAGAGCCAGGAGCCAACGACCGCCCAAATCGGTATTGATTCGAACGGATCAGCTACGTTAAAAGGAATAAAAGTCACCGATCTGCCTGTCATTTACAGTTTCACAGGACGAACTATCAAGCCTCAAAATGACGGTAGTTTCGCCATACAATTCCCCAAATGGAACCTACTCTACTACCGTAATCATAATATGGTCTACGATATGACCAATATGGCCGCAGCAGTCCGGGCCAGCGGTCATGACTCCATCACCATGAGCGTAAACCACAAGGGACAAAAAGGCGCGGATGGTAAAATGGATGAAAAATACGTCATGGAGATGGGCAGAAACGCTTATGAAGGCGCGCTTAAAGCCGGCTTCCCACCGGATAAAATTTCTATTGAAGTCAATGGCAGAGTCGTGAAAAAAGAGGAATTGTTTGCGGAGAAACCAGATAGGCTTCAGGTCATAACAGAAAGAGCAGAAAGGGGTCGTGCCAAATACGATGCTTTAATAAAAAGAACAGAAAAAGTATCTGAAAACACCACCCGTTCACTCAAAGAACAAATCACAGCATTACGCAATGCTGCGAATACGCCGGCGCCTGAACCTGATGCCAATCCACCGGCACTGGGCGCTTAATCTCGACAAGATTGGCATGGCTCATTCATTTTTCTCAAAATTTCCACTGTCTTTGACAGTGGAATTCTGTTAATTTATTTCTAGTACTGTTTTCATTTAGCTTTGCAAGGTGGCGTTGAACATTGTGCTCTAGTTTTGTGTCATCCCCGCGAAGGCGGGGATCCATGTTCATAATGGCACGGCACCACCAGATAGATAGATTCCCGCCTTCGCGGGAATGACAGAACCTTGCAAAATGAAATGGAAACAGTACTAGTGCCTCGTCAAGATTGAATTTACGGGTTGGCGCCTGAATTTCGTTCAGATTTGTACGTTTTTTTGATGTAAAAAGCGCAGGACTAGCAGAGCTAATTTGAGCATTTTTGCATCAAAAAAACGTACAAAGATGAATGCAAGGCAGGTGATCACACCCGTAAATTCAATCTTGACGAAGCACTGGGCTCTGGGAACCGGGAAAAATCACTACCGGAACAATCAGTGTGTTTTTCTCTCACCAGGTTTATCGTCTTACTCGTTATTATGGAAATTATCAGGTCTTGCTAATGGAGAAGTGTAATGAGTACTCGTCGTTTTGAAGATTTTGAGACAGCCGCTGAAGAATTTGGCATGGATACTGAAGCGTTAGCGGAATTCAACCCGACCACCAAACTGGAACGTCGGCGGCGGATTGAAGAACTCGCGGAAGAAAAACGCTTGCGCGAAGAACTCGACGAGTTTGGTTTTGCCTGAAATTATCTCTGCTGGTTTGCGGGAAAACGTTGGGCGAGGCGCCCGACCTACGCCTTCTGGTCAGAATCCGTGACACGCTGATAAATATCAAAACGTACGGTTTTGCCTGTAATGCTACTGGCAGGTGGAAGCAGAGGCGGGGATTGCTGCGGCCACTTCACCACCACTTTTTTTAACGCTTTTTTTTGTGCCAGTTTCAGCAAATCCAAAGCGTCCTCGTCACAGCCGATGAATTGCTGCAATATCTGTAAATCTTTTTTGACCAGTGCCGATTTCTGACGAACCGGATGCATGGGATCCATATAAATCACATCCGGATAATCCTTATCGGATAACCGATTCAAATAGTCCAGCGCATCGGATTGTCTGACCATTAATTTCATGACATGCCGGGATCGCTCGTCACGATGCTGTAACGCGTCCATCAGGAGGGTCGCCATAATCGGATCACGCTCCAGCATAACCAATTCAGCACCATAGCTGGCCAGTATAGCGGCATCCCGACCCCAGCCGGATGTCGCATCCACAATCTTTAATCCGGGCACCGGTTTGCAAGCACGAATCAAACCTTGTTGTTTCCCGGCATCTCGCCGCTTCTGCCATGTCTTGACGCTAAAATCGGCGTACATGGGTAAAAACGGGGGCACTTTTAAAACCAGCCTCTCCTCTGTAACCAGCAATTGCCTGGCTGCCTGATTGTCAACAGGCAACTGCAAACGTTCAGCCAGTTCATAAGCCTGCTCTCGCTGCGCATTTCCCTCATACCCTATGGCAAACTCACTAAGATCGGTAGACATATATTTTTACGGCCTAACGCCCTCATTCTCTCGTCGTAACAAATCATCCACATAAGCGGACAAGCTCGAATAAACCGGCACGTGAGGATAGGATTTTAATAACTCCCTGTCGGTCATGGACGACAATATCATAATCGGTGTGGCTCCAACCGCCTCAGCAGCCTGGATATCGGAAATACGATCACCTGCGAAGATCAGTGCGGCAGGTGAACAATGAAAGCTATCCGCCAGTTTCAGCAACATACCGGGAGCCGGCTTGCGGCAACTGCAACCTGTATCGGGAAGGTGCGGACAATAAGCCACCGCGGCAATCTCTCCTCCCGCTTTACCGATCTCGGATAACATGCTGTCGTGAATATCGGCCAGGACGTGTTCCGAATAATAACCACGCGCAATCCCGGATTGATTGGTCGCGATACCAATGGTGTAACCGGCTTCGGTCAGTCTGGCAATGGCTTTTATACTGCCTGGGATCGGGATAAATTCACCGACTGTTTTGATATAGTGGGGCGAATCGAAATTGATAACCCCATCCCTGTCCAGGACAATAAACTTGTTCATGAATGTAATTGCAACATCGAGATATCGGCAACCCCTTGTAACAGGGCTTGTAATCTGGCAAGTAACGCCAGGCGGTTTTTCTTCACTTCCGGGTTATCAACCATAACCATCACATGATCAAAGAACGCGTCAACCGGCTCCCGCAATCCGGCCAGTTGCGTCAGAATGGATTTATAATCACTCTGTTCGTATAGCAACGCCACCTGTTGTTCCGTACTCAGCAATCGTGTAAACAGCTCACGTTCCGCACCGTTTTCCAACCGATCATCATTCACAGTCGTCCATGGTATCTCCTGGCTATGGGCCTGTTGCAGCAGATTATGTACCCGTTTGCAGGCGGCACTGAGAACGGACGCTTCCGGCCTGGTTACAAAATCAGCCAACGCATGAATCCGCCTGTCAAAATCATACAACCAGTCATCCTGTCTGGCACGAACGGCATGCACGAGATCAACCGAAATACCCCTGCCCTGATAAAAAGACTGCAGCCTCTCCAGAATGAACGGTTGTAATTCCGCAATAGACGCGTCCTTTGTATCAAGTTGCTTGCCATAGACAAGGGCGGCTTCACTGATTAATCCCGACAAGCTCAATCTGGCGGGCGTTGCCATTAACAAACGCACCACCGCAAGGGCATGACGCCGCAGCTTGAACGGATCCTTCATACCGGACGGCTTGCCGCCAATAGCAAAAATACCCGCCAGCGTATCGAGACGATCCGCCAGTGATAGCGCCAGTCCCAATGTCGTTTCCGGCAGTTCATCACCGGAGAATCGGGGCAAATATTGCTCATTCAGCGCCTTCGCAACATCCAGATCCTCCCCGTCATGGCGGGCATAATAATAGCCCATCAATCCCTGTAATTCCGGGAATTCGCCGACCATACCGGTCATCAAATCACATTTACTAAGTTCTGCGGCGCGCTTGGCCTTGACTTCATCCAGATCGAGCGGATGAGCCAGTATGGCCATTAATATCTGCAAACGTCTGGCCTTGTCGTACAAGGTGCCCAGACGAGCCTGGAAAACCACTTTTTCAGTTGCCGCGATATGCCGGGCAAGCGGTTGTTTTTTATCCTGCTCAAAAAAGAAAGCGGCATCACTCAAGCGGGCCCGCATGACTTTTTCGTTACCGGCAATCACTTGTCCGGGTTTGCCGCTTTTAATGTTAGCCACCGCCACAAAGCGCGGCAGTAATTGCCCGGATGAATCCTGCAAGGCAAAACATTTCTGGTGTGATTGCATGGAAGCAATCAAGGCTTGCGACGGCACATTCAGAAATTCGGGCGGGAATTCAGCCAGCAACGCCTGCGGCCATTCCACAATAGCGGTCACTTCATCGATCAGCGAGTCCGGCATAATGGCCTCTGCCCCTGCCTGAGTGGCAACATCCCGCACCTGTTTGATAATGGTATTGCGCCGCTTGTCATAACCGGCGATCACAAACGCTTGTTCCAGTTGCGCTTCATAATCGGCCGGTTTTTCAATAACTATCCCCTGCGGATGAAGAAAACGATGGCCATGGGTCGTTTGTCCCGCATGCACGCCTAAAATATCGCAAGGTATCACTTCCTCACCAAGCAACATCACAATCCAGTGCACCGGACGGGCAAATTCAATATCACCGCTTCCCCAGCGCATGGGTTTTTTAATAGGTAGATCCGCTATGGCCTGGCGCATTAAATCAGGCAAAATGTCTCTGGTTTTCGCACCACATACCCTGGATTTATAAACCAGCCACTCCCCCTTCTCCGTCTCTTCAACCGACAACGCCTCCACAGGGACAGCGCAGGATTTTGCAAAGCCTTGCAGGGCTTTGGTGGGTTGGCCGTCGCTGTCATAGGCGGCTGCAAGAGCCGGTCCACGCCGCGTAACCAGCCGATCCGGTTGTTGGGTATTCAGTTTCGTGATCCGTAACGCCAGACGCCTCGGGGTTGCAAAAGGGGTTATGGACTCAAAACCAATTTCTGACTTTTGCAAGGCTTTGACCACATTGGACACCAACTCCTGAACCAACGTTCCAACGGCGGCAAAAGGCAGTTCCTCACACCCTATCTCAAATAAAAAATCTTTATACATCTTGATCTACCTTCAGCATAGGAAAACCCAACGCTTCACGCGCATCGAAGTACGCTTGTGCGACCGCGCGGGATAATTGCCTGACCCTTAAAATGAAACGCTGTCTTTCCGTTACGGAAACCGCGTGTCGGGCATCCAGCAAATTAAAGCAATGCGACGCTTTCATAACCATTTCATAAGCGGGCAACGGCAAATTCAAAGCCGTCAGTTTTTCGGCTTCTTTCTCATAATAATCAAACTGCTGAAATAAGGCGTCGACGTTGGCGTGTTCAAAATTGTAGGTAGACATTTCCACTTCATTCTGATGAAACACGTCCCCATAAGTAACAGTGCCATGCTCCGTCCTGCTCCAGGGCAAATCGAACAGGTTATCTACGCCCAGAACGTACATGGCGAGACGCTCCAGACCATAAGTCAACTCCCCGGTCACCGGTTTGCATACCAGCCCGCCGACTTGTTGGAAATAGGTAAACTGCGACACTTCCATACCATTCTGCCAGACTTCCCATCCCAGGCCCCAGGCCCCAAGCGTGGGTGATTCCCAATTATCCTCGACAAAACGGATGTCATCCGTCAGCGGATCAATGCCAAGGGCGCGCAGGGAATCCAGATATTTTTCCTGAATATCCAGAGGGGACGGCTTCAACACTACCTGAAACTGGTAATAGTGCTGCACGCGATTGGGATTTTCACCATAGCGTCCGTCGGTTGGCCTGCGGGAAGGCTGCACATAGGCGGCCGCCCACGGTTCCGGGCCAATGGCTCTTAAAAACGTGGCGGGATGAAACGTTCCCGCACCCACTTCCATGTCCAGGGGTTGCAAAACGACGCATCCTTTTTCAGCCCAAAATTGCTGCAGGGTCAGGATGATATCCTGGAAAGTACTGGGTTTTGTCATATAACTGTCTCAAAAAAAACTGGTGCTTCGTCAATATTTGATTTTAAGGTATTTTGTCCGTGGAACCTAGTACAACGTTTCACTGATTCTGTCCTGTTGCCAAGGAGACAGGAGAGGTAGGTCGGGCGCCTGGCCCGACCTACGACTTGACCCGCTGTCGCAGCAATAACAAACAAGCAAGACAACTTCAGTGAAACGTTGTACTAGTACCCTTTCCATTTAGTTTTGACAGGTTGGCTTGCACAGAATGTTTGTCTTTTTGTCATCCCCGCGAAGGCGGGGATCCATACTGAATCAAGCACTGAGCCACATCAGGAATGGTTTCCCGCCTTCGCGGGAATGACAGTTAACCTGTCAAAACTAAATGGAAACAGTACTAGGTTCTGTGCACTTATCTTTTATCGAAGCGAAAATTGAGATTAATTTGCAGCCGATAAAAGATAAGTGCACAGAACCCAATACCCAAGGCATTATAGCATGCCGGTTTGGCTGACAACATTTGTTGGGCCAGAAGAGGCCCAACCTCGACCAAAACAACTATTTAGCTCGCCGTTTTTTTGATGATTTCCTGCAACGATTGCTCGCTGGCGGCACCAGGGATAAACGTTGGCTTGGTAGACGCGTTAAATTGTCCAGATGGCGTGGACGCGATAATAAACGCGGGAGTACCCATCAAATGCAATTTTTCAGCCAGATCACGATTGGCGTTGAGCATGTCTGTTACGGCTTTGCTGTTCATATCCGACTTGAATTTGGTCATATTAAGACCAACTTCCTTGGCCGCATCATCAATAATTTTATCATTCAAGCGATTTTTCTGCTTGATCAGCGCTTCATGCATGGCTTGATATTTACCTTGCATGGCGGCTGCCAGAGCGGCTCTTGACGCCGTCTCGGAGCTCTTGCCGAAAATTGGAAATTCTTTGTAGATAACGCGCAGATTGCCGTCTTTTTTTACTAACCCACTGAGAACAGGCGCCATTTTCTTGCAATGAATACATTGGTAGTCAAAAAATTCAACCAGTGTGACGTTGCCCTTGGGATTTCCAATCGTAGTCATTTTATCGCTGAACAATTGCTTGGCATTTTCCTGAATAGCAGAAAGAGCCTGCTCCTGTATGTTCTGTTGTTGTTTTTTTTGTAATGCCTGGGAGGCTTCGAGCAGGACTTCCGGATTATTGACAAGATAATCATGAACAACCTGTTCAATAGCTTTCTTTTGCACATCAGACATGGCATCCGCAGCCATAACAGCCGGTGAGGTCATGGCAGTCATTAACGCACCTGCAATTACAAGACTTTTAAGCTTCACGTGATTCCCCTTTATTATAATAAGTTACTCGCCAATATTTTATCTTCGCCAAACGAAACCCGGGTTTCGCGAACAGAATTATTTACTGCGCGAAAAAATGGCTAATTTAGAGCCATTGAGACCTTGAATGAGGCGAATAGCGAGTCCTATTTAACGAATTCAAGGTCTCAATGGCACCAATTAACCGCTTTTGCAGCCGTAAAAAATTCTGTTCACGAAACCTAGCATCAGCTTGCCTGAAATTCAAGTTGAAGTCACGTTCTTACATAATATCCTCATGAACGGTCAGATTCGCATAGGCAAGCACCAGCCACTTTGTACCATGCTCGGCAAATTTGACCTGCACCCGGGTATGAGCGCCACTACCCTCCACATTAACCACGACACCCTGACCAAATTTGGTATGGGTCACGTTTTGCCCCAGCTTCAAACCGCTTTCATGGGCAGTCATGGACGCGGTTGTCCATTGTTTCGGTTTGTCCGGCATGCGAAAATGAGTCTTTACCCGTATTTCATCAAGTAATTCCTGGGGTATTTCCCGCAGGAAACGGGAAGGTTTATGGTATTCCTCCCGACCATACTGGCGCCGTACCTCGGCATGGGAAATGATCAGACGTTCCATGGCGCGTGTCATCCCCACATAACAGAGACGACGCTCTTCCTCCAGACGCCCGGGTTCCTCGAACGATTGCCGGCCTGGAAAAACGCCTTCTTCCATACCGGCCAGGAATACCAGGGGAAATTCAAGTCCTTTTGCCGCATGCAGCGTCATCAAATGAACATAACGTTCGTGCTCCTGCGCCTGCATATCGCCCGCCTCCAGTGCCGCGTGTGCCAGAAACGCCACCAGTAACGGCAATTCCTCATCGGCATCCTGGTCATAGCGAAATTGCCTGGCCGCGTTGACCAGTTCCTGCAGGTTATCCAGACGTGATTCGGCCTTGTCACCCTTGACCTTGGCAAAGTGCGCATACAAGCCACTGGCATTAAGGACTTCCGAAATTTGCTCATCCAGCTCAAGATGTTCGGATGCAGAACGCAAGTCATCGATCAAACGGGTGAATTTCTCCAGGCTGGATGCCGCACGTTGCGGCAAACCACCCTCTTTAAGCAACGTATGGGCAGCCTGCCACATGGAATACGTTTCCCGTCGCGCCAGGTGCCGTATTTCCTCCAGTGTTTTTTCTCCGATGCCACGTGTCGGAAAATTAACAATCCGCTCAAAGGCGGTATCATCATCGGGATTGACCACCAAACGCAGATAAGCCATCGTATCCTTGATTTCCGAACGTTCAAAAAAGCGCACGCCCCCATGGATCCGGTAAGCGATGCCTGCTCGTAGCAACGCTTCCTCCAACACCCGGGACTGGGCGTTGGAGCGATACAAAACCGCTATCTCATCAGGATTTCGCCCTTCTTTAACAGCCATATGGATACGCTCACTAATAAACCTCGCCTCGTCAATTTCATTGAATGCGCCATAGACGATAATTTTCCCCCCGTCCGCGCCGGCAGTCCATAATTCCTTTCCCATTCTTGATTGATTATTGGTAATCAAAGCGTTCGCCGCCGCGAGGATCGTCGCTGTTGAACGGTAATTTTGTTCGAGGCGGATTACCTTGGCCGAGCTGAAATCCCTGGTAAACTGATGAATGTTTTCCACCTTCGCACCTCGCCATCCGTAAATGGATTGATCATCATCGCCCACGGCCATAACCGCAGTATCCTGGCCGGCCAACAGACGGATCCAGGCATACTGAATGGTATTGGTATCCTGAAACTCATCAACGAGGATGGCTTGAAATCGCTGTTGATAATGCGCAAGAATTTCCGGATTGTTACGAAAAAGTTCATGCGTACGAAGCAGCAACTCCGCAAAGTCAATAACTCCGGCAGTCTGACAAGCCTGCTCGTAAGCCTGATATATGTTAATCAGTGTACGTGTTGGTCCATACTGCACGGGATTAATGTGCCGAGGCCTTAAGCCCTCATCCTTTTTACCGTTAATAAAAGCCTGTGCCTGTTTCACCGGCCATTGATCCTCATCCAGATTTAACGCCGCGATCATCCGTTTGATCATCCGCGCCTGATCGTCACTGTCCAGAATATGAAATTGTTCCGGTAATCCCGCATCCTGATAATGGCGTCGTAACAGGCGATGGCAAAGACCGTGAAAGGTGCCCACCCATAAACCCGGCAAAGGCGTGGTCAACAGACTGTTAAGACGCGCCTTCATCTCTCCGGCCGCTTTGTTCGTAAACGTCACCGCCAGAATGGATTGCGGGAGCATATGCTGCTGTTCAATCAACCAGGCGATACGACTGACCAGTACACGGGTTTTACCACTGCCGGCTCCGGCGAGTACGAGCAGGTTACCCGGCGGGGCAACCACTGCTTCACGTTGTCGTTCATTAAGCCCTTCCAGCAAGGCAGTTACACTCATGTGTTTATCCCGGTAAAAAATGATTGGCCTATTATGTTAAATTTAGCAGTCAAATACAAAATATCTCTGGCATTAGGGCGGTACAAGAAGAATCTTTGCCAAGCACACCCTGCAACGTATAAGATAGTGCTAAAAACAGCGAGACCTCCCATGAATACACTCTACCCCCCCATTCAGCCCTTCAAAAACCATGAGTTATCGGTCGGCGACATTCACACGCTGTATGTGGAGGAAACCGGCAATCCCCGGGGGATCCCGGTCATGGTATTACATCCGGGGCCAGGAGCCGCGGGGGGGATCTATCTTCGCCGTTTTTTTGACCCCCAGGTTTATCGCATCGTCATTTTTGATCAGCGCGGCTGTGGTCGCTCAAGGCCTTACGCGTCGGTTGAAAACAATACCACCGGAGATTTGCTGGACGATATTGACACCATTCGTAACCATCTCGGCATCAATCGTTTTATTCTCTTTGGCGGCGGTTGGGGTGCCCTTCTCGCCCTTCTCTATGCCCAACTCTACCCACAACAGGTTTGCGGGTTGCTCCTGCACCGGATTTTTCTGGGACGCACCCATGACATAGCCTGGTTTTATCAACACGGGGCCAGTCTGGTATACCCGGATTACTGGCAGGAATTCATCAGTATCGTTCCCGATGACAAACGCGATGAAATCCCGCGGCATTACGCCGATTGTCTGCAAGGCGGCAATGAACTGGCCAGAATGTCAAGCGCGAAAAACTGGGCCTTATGGCAGGCGCGCTGCAGCAGTCTGCAACCTCATCTGAATGTGATCGATCAATACAGCGATCCGCATTTTGCCCTCGCGCTGGCCACTCTGGAGTCTTACTACATCATCAACAACTATTTTATTGAAGAAAACCAGGTTTTGAAAAACGTCTCGAAAATACGCCATATCCCAACCCATCTGGTGCATGGACGCTACGACATGGTGTGTCCCCTGGCATCGGCCTGGGATTTGCATCAGGTGATGCCGGCCTCCAGTTTAAGCATTATCAGAGACGCAGGCCACTCCGATCGCGAGCCGGGTATCATAGATGCCCTGATAGCCGCGACCAGGGATATGTCGCGTCAGGGGCTCGACGCATGCTGACGGTGATTCAACGAGTCCTGGAAGCCCGGGTTGAAGTCTCGGGCCATACAGTCGGCGAAATCGCTTCGGGTATGCTGATTCTGTGCGGATTTGAAGCAACCGATACGTCAAGTACTCTAAACACCATGCTCGATCGTTGCCTTAACTATCGTATCTTCAGCGACGAAGCCGGGAAAATGAACAGGAATATCAAGCAGACTGAAGGCGAATTGTTGCTGGTTCCGCAATTCACCCTCGTGGCCGATACCAGAAAAGGTCTAAGACCCGGCTTTTCAAAAGCGGCGCCGCCGGCACAGGGCAAGGCATTATTTACCGAGTTAACGACCCTTGCCCGGCAACGTTATTGCAAGGTCGCCTCCGGACAATTTGGCGCGGACATGCAGGTTTATCTTTGCAACGACGGGCCGGTGACTTTCGTCCTGTCCTTTCAATAGACTTGTTTCCAGACTCGTGCCGTGGGGGAATTGTGTTTGCAAAGGTATTATTCTGGTGTAACATCAAAATTCAACCGTGAACATTTGAATAATCATGCGCTTAATTGTAAATGCCGCCATCCTGCTACCGGTGTTATTGCTTACTGCCTGCGTCAGCAAAGGTAGTAATCCCGATGATCCATACGAATCCCTGAACCGTAATATATACAAATTCAATACCGCGTTTGACGCCACCATGCTGAAACCTCCGGCACGGCTTTATAAAGCCGTATTGCCGGATCCGGTCAGGGCAGGCATTAACAACGCGTACAATAACATCAATATGATCCCTACCGTAGGCAATGACTTGTTGCAGGCGCAATGGCGCTATGCGGTGAAAGACACCTGGCGATTCATCATCAATTCCACGTTTGGCCTGGCCGGTTTCGTCGACGTGGCCGACAAGCGCTTTGGCCTGCCGCCGCACAGCAATGATCTGGGACTGACTTTTGCCAAATGGGGCGATAAAAAATCCCCCTATCTGGTCATACCCCTTTTAGGCCCCAGTACGTTTCGGGACGGCATGGGCATGCTGTTTGAATACACCATTATGACGCCCTACCCTTACCTGCGAAACGACGCGGTGATCTACGGATTGATCGGATTGCGTTATGTCGATTTACGCGCCCAGTTCTTTGATACCGAACGTTTGATGAATGAAGCGCTGGATCCTTATGCCTTTATCCGTGACGCTTATTTGCAAAACCGCAACTACCGTATCAATGGGGAAAATGATTTGGGATCGCTGTACGTCGAGGAAGATGCCTCGTCCGCCAGCGATTACGTTGAGGAAGACGACTCCGCGAATGCCTTGTTAAGCTCCGAAACAAAACCGGGCCGGCAATGACCCTGCACGTTGCCCTTTATCAACCGGAAATTCCGCCCAATACGGGCAATATTATCCGCCTGTGCGCCAATAGCGGCGCACAATTGCATCTGATTCACCCATTGGGTTTTGACCTGGAAGACAAACGCTTGCGACGCGCCGGCCTTGATTACCATGAATGGGCCCATGTCATTCATTATCCGAATGAGCAGGAATTTATCGCCCAAAACAGGGATAAACGAATTCTAGCTTGCTCCACTAAAGGACAAATCGGTTATCACGATATCAAATACCAACAGGATGACCTACTGCTTTTCGGACCGGAAACCCGCGGCCTGCCCGAATCGTTAAGAGCCTGTTTTCAGATGATTCGTATTCCCATGCTCCCCCACAGCCGCAGCCTGAACTTATCCAATTCCGTAGCAATCATACTCTTTGAAGCCTGGCGCCAGCTTGGGTTTTCCTAGTACCACATCCTGTAGCCCGTCATGAAGGCGAAGCCGAAATGCGGGATAACGTTCCTGATTGGCACATCAAACCCGCAATACGGCCTCAGGCCTCCTTACGGGCTACTGCCTTTTCGCAAAAAAATGGTGCCAATTGGCCGCATTTGCAACTGTGAAAATTTTTGTTCACGGAACCTGGAGTTTTAACCCGTTATTTTTGCCCCTGACGGATAACAGCAAGGCGCCGTAAAAAATCCCCGGCGATATCAATACCGGACTCCGCACTGATCTCACGAGCACAGGTTGGGCTGGTAACATTAATTTCCGTTAAATAATCACCGATGACATCAATCCCGACAAAATACAACCCCCTGGCTTTCAGCGTCGGGGCTATTTGCTGACACAGCCATTTGTCACGTTCCGTGACAGGTACGACCTTTCCGGTGGCGCCAGCGGCGAGATTTCCCCGTAATTCGCCTTGTGGAGGAATACGTGCCAACGCGTAAGGAACAGGTTCGCCGTCAATGAGCAAAATCCGTTTATCCCCTTTTGTCGATATCTCGGGAATATATTGCTGCGCCATGATCATCACTTGCTGAGACGCGGTGAGCACCTCAAGAATCACCGACAGATTTTTACCGTCCTCATCCACATGAAATACGGCTTTGCCTCCCATGCCTTCCAGAGGTTTGAAAATCACATTGCGGTGCTCTTCCCAAAAACGCCGTAATTCCCTGATGTTGCGGCTGACCAGTGTCAACGGACAGCATTGCGGGAAATTCAGAGTGAAAAATTTCTCATTCGCGTCGCGCAGGCTTTGCGGCTTATTGGCCACCAGCACCCCTTTATTTTCGGCCAGCTCCAGAGCGTAAGTGGCATAAATGTATTCCATATCAAAAGGAGGGTCTTTGCGCATCAGGATAATATCAAAATCGGTCAGCGATTTTTCACCAAGCGGGGATATCCGGGCCCAATCCGGACTATGCTCATCCCCAATCACAATCGATGAAACCTGGGCATAAGCGTGCCCTTTTCGGCAAACCAAATCGTTTTGAGTAAAAAAAACACAAGACCAGCCCATCTCCTGTGCGCTTTTTATCATACTGACCGTGGTATCCTTATAAGGTTTGAGGTGCTCAACGGGATCCATTAACACGGCGAGTTTCATGACTTACCCTCGACTTCGGCGATTTCACGTGCCGCGGCCAGCGCCGCCAGACGGGCAATGACGCCGTAAACGTAAAAACGGTTGGGACATTCCACCGGATCCAGATCATCCTGAGGCATATTACAGGCCTGGGCAAAAGCCAGCGGTTCAAAATGCATGCCCGGCGCATTGAGATTTTCATCTTTACCCCGCCCCTTGTGAACACGGTAAAAACCGCCGACCACGAAAGGGCCAATCATGTAAACGACCGGCTCGGCGACCGCACCATCCGGCATGGTTTCAAAGGTATACACGCCTTCCTGTATAATAACCCGTTCCACCTTCCGGCTGCCTTTGCTGGCAGCCATACGGGTTCGTTGTTTACGGTTCATGCCGCGCAACTGCTCAGGGTCATTCACCATCATCACACTCATCCCGTACGTACCGTTATCCGCCTTCACCACGACAAAAGGTTTTTCCCGGATATCAAAAGTCGCGTATTTGTCCCTGATGGCCTCCAGCAATTTTTCCACTTCATCCGCAAGAAGGGAAAGCCCTTCCTGTGCCATAAAATCAATACCATGCACCGCCTTGAAATACGGATTGATAAACCAGGGATCCACATCGACCAGGCGTGCGAACTCATGGGCAACTTCCTCAAAAAACTTGAAATGATCGGATTTCAACCTTGACGACCAGCCCAGTTTTGCCGTGGGACTGATGCGTTGTTTCAAGCCCAGCAACTGCTCGGGGATCCCGGCGGATAAATCATTGTTCAACACCAGAAGACAAGGCTCGAAATCTTCAAGCCCCAGCCGATCACCATTGCGAACGACAGGTTCAATCAATAGATGTTCCCCCGCTTCAGTCACGAATTCGCGAGCCTCGGTCAACTCCGGATCGAGACTGCCTATACGCACCACAAACCCGGACTTGACCAGAATAGTACGCAAGACACTTAAACTTTCCAGATAAAAACGATTACGGGTATGGCTTTCCGGCAACAGCAAAATACGTTTGCATTCCGGAGAATATTCAACAAGGGCCGCCTGAGCCGCCTGAATACACAAGGGCAGGAAATCAGGATTAAGATTGTTAAAGCCCGCCGGAAACAAATTGGTATCCACCGGAGCCAGTTTAAATCCCGCGTGACGAAGATCAACCGATGAGGTCAACGAGGGGGGGGTTTGCTGCCATTGCTGACGAAACCAGCTTTCAATACTGGCCACATTGTTTAAAATAACTTGTTCAACATGATGAAGAGGGCCACAGTGCGCTGTGGTCAAATGAGGCACCGGAACGTCTTGAGTGTGCATGTTTTCTCCCTGGATAAATAGAACCCCTGATAGTAAACCGGAGTCGGGCAGAATGAAAGATAGTCAGCGTTTACAGAACATGGCATAATTTCCTGTTAGCGCCCTAGGTTCCGTGAACAAAATTTCTAATTAGTTGAAAAAAAGGCAGTTTCTATAGTGAAATACGATTTGCCGTCGAAAAATCACTAAAAAACTGCCAAAATGAATAATAACATATCAGAGCAAGTATGGAACCGACTCTATTCTTTTTTGCGAGGAATAAAAGGTCTTCATACACAAGAAGAAAAGAGATTGCGCCGATTTATAGAAGGGATTTGGTATATATTGCGGACGGGATGTCAATGGCGTCTTCTTCCTGATTATTATGGGCATTGGCGCCAGGTTCACAGACGATATAAAGCTTGGTCTGATCGAGGCATTTGGTCTGAATTAATGTGTTCAGTCAGTGATATTGATGATCAGGCCGTTATGATCGATGCAACGATTGTGCGTGCTCATGCTTGCGCATCAGGCTATAGCAAACAAGGAAACGAAGCTCAGGCACTGGGCCGTAGTAAAGGGGGCTTTACTACCAAAATACATGCTGTGGTTGATGGGTTAGGTAACCCTATTCGATTTACTCTAACAGGCGGACACAGAAACGACATTACTCAAGCGGCTGAATTGCTAAAAGAACAGCGCAATACATTAGTACTTGCTGATAAAGGATATGATTCACAGCCATTCATTAGCTCCCTGAAGAGTCATAATTGTTGTCCGGTGATCCCATCGAGAAAGCATGTAAAATGTCCAAGAAAAATTGATAACGAGGTCTATAAAGAGCGGTTCTTAATCGAAACTTTTTTCTCAAAAATAAAGCATTTCCGCAGGGTTTTTTCACGTTTCGATAAAACCATTTCAGCATTCTTAGGGTTTATTCACTTTGCCGGAGCGCTGATATGGATGCGTTAGAAATTTTGTTCACGGAACCTAGGCTCTGTGAACAAATTTTTTCGCAAAGCGAAAATGTGGATAATTGAGTGCCATTATGTCTTTGAATGAGGCGAATAGCTGGCTCTATTTAACGAATTCAAAGATATAATGGCGCCAATTAGCCGTATTTGCAGCTGTGAAAATTTTTGTTCACAGAGCCTAGAAGTTCTTTGAACAAAAATTTTCTTCGCACCATTTTTTGCGAAAAAACAGTAGCCCGTAAGGAGGCCTACGGCCGTATTGCGGGTTTGATGTGCCAATCAGGAACGTTATCCCGCATTACGGCTTCGCCTTCATGACGGGCTACAAGACATTATTATTTGGTGTGCAACAATAGTTGCCTTGTTTTTAATCGGAAAAAAATTGGTGCACAGAGCCCAGGTTCTGTGAACCAATTTTTTCACAAAGCGAAAATGTGGATAATTGAGTGCCATTATGTCTTTGAATGAGGCGAATAGCTGGCTCTATTTAACGAATTCAAAGACATAATGGCGCCAATTAGCCTCATTTGCAGCTGTGAAAATTTTTGTTCACAGAGCCTGGTACCTCATGCTACCTGAATCGCAATGTGCATAACTATAGAGGCTTGTTCACCACAACTCAAACCGGATTTGAACTTCGCAATATGGAACAAAAACAATAGAGCTTGATGAATAAATACAATACATTACTGGCACTCTTATTACTTATCCTGCTTGGCATTATCTGGGGTTCCGGATACAGTCTGGCGCGGTTTGCCATGACTCATGGCGTACCACCCTTAGGCTACGCCTTCTGGCAGGCTCTTGGGCCGGCGGTTTTACTGACCTTAAGCGCCGTCCTGAC
This sequence comes from Legionella spiritensis, assembly GCF_900186965.1. Classification (NCBI taxonomy): domain Bacteria; kingdom Pseudomonadati; phylum Pseudomonadota; class Gammaproteobacteria; order Legionellales; family Legionellaceae; genus Legionella; species Legionella spiritensis. The sequence continues at coordinate 932,172 of NZ_LT906457.1, read as the reverse complement.
CAGTTCAAACCGCTGGCTGACCAAAACCAACTGGCCTTATTTCCTGATTTGCGGGCTGGTTGGCATCGCCATACCCAATACCAATATGTATTTTATTGCCAGCCATATGCCGGCCGGACTTCTGGCCGTTCTGGTTAACACCGTACCCTTGCTCGTTTATCCGCTTGCTTTGTTTACGCGACAGGAGCGTTTTGATATCTGGCGAATTCTTGCCATCCTTTTGGGAATGAGCGGCATTTTAATCATCATAGCGCCGACCGGTGAAGGACTGTTGTCCGGATGGACTCTGCTCACCATGGTAAGTCCGCTGGCTTTCGCGCTGTGCTCCATTTATATCGGCGTTCGTCAACCGATGCGCCTGACCGCCCTTGAAGCGGCAAGCGGTATGTTGTTCGCCGCCTCGCTACTGCTCATTCCAGTGGTGATTCAACAGCACGCCTTTTTTCCGCTAACCCCTCCCTTCACCGCCACCAAACAGGTGATTTTACTGGAAATCATTCTGTCAAGTCTGGGATATCTGCTGTTTTTTAAACTCATTCGCCTGGCAGGGCCTGTGTTTTACAGCTTAACCGGTGGCGTGGTGGCGTTAACCGGTTTGTTCTGGGCTTATATTGTATTTTCAGAAAAGCCCGACACCTTGCAAAGTCTCGCCATCGCTTGCGTACTCAGCGCCATTTTTCTATTATCATGGCGGCAATCACACCAGTCACAGGAACGGATATCACATGATTAATGAATTCATCCAGCAATACGGCGGCCAGATTCAAACCCTGCAATATTTACTGATACTGATTAACGCCGTGCTGCATCTGTTGTTTGCCGGAGCCGTCGCGCGTGACGCCGGTAATCTTTATCAACTGGGTCAGCGCCCGGCCATGGTATCCGCCGCAACCTGGGCCTTTGCCACCTTAATCGGTGGTGTGATAACCGCGGCCATTTACTGGTTTATCCATCACTCAACCCTGACCAGACCCCTGGCCTCCAAAGACTATAAGAGAGAAACATCATGACCGAACAAACTGTAGCAACCATTGATGTGCACGAATTAAAAAAACGAATGGATACCGAGCCGGATATTTGCCTGATTGACGTTCGGGAAATCCACGAATGGCAGGCTCTTCGCATACCCGGGGCCGTGCACATCCCTAAAGATGACATCGCCGGAAGAATCCATGACACGGCCACAGACAAAAACCAACCCGTTTATCTGCATTGCAAGGGTGGCGTTCGTTCCCTGCATGCCGCAGAAGTCCTGACGAACATGGGCTACACAAAAGTCTATTCAGTGAACGGCGGGATCATGGAATGGGCCATGTGCGGATATCCAGTGGAAGAATAAAGAATACGGCACCCCTGACAGAAGGGGTGCTCAATGCGACGTTACATATGATTCGGTGCTACCGATTTTACCTGGTGAGCATCAGGACCTTTCTTGTGTGAATCTTCATCTTTCTTGTTGCTCCCCCCAAACATACTGATGGAAGGTAACCAGCCGTGGCCACCACCTTCTTTTTTGCGGGCTGCTTCTTCTCTTTCCTGCAACATTTTTTTCTGATTTTGATGAGCTTCGGAAAAAACTACCTTACTGGCAGTATTTTGCATATCAATAGCCCGTACTTCAAACGCTGGCAGATCAAGTCCCTTAATCTTTGAAAACGCATGATCTTCAAGCAATTTTTCCGTAGTGAACCCGCTTTCAAATACTATTGACACGTAAAACTTCATGGCAGCTTTAATTATGGCAACTTCACTATTTGGATCAATGACATTTTTTTCATCCACACTCATTGCGTCATGCAAGGCTTTACGCAATAAACTGCCACTCCCGGAATTATCACAAATCTCGGCGTGAATAATATGCATAAACCCTGTTAAAATACGAGCCTTCTCTTGACTTGGCTTTATACCATTGTCCAACTCATCGATTACAGCGTTAAGAAACTGTACCTGAATACGGCGATGATCCGGTAACTCATCTATTTTTGCCGCACTGTGCTTTCCTCTTAATGCCACAACATGTTCAGCAAACTTCGCTTTAGCTTCATCATATGCTGGTAATTGAAAACCCATTTTAATCTCCTTTTACTCCATTAACAAAACGGTGACACAGCACCGAAAATCTAGTGTATACGAATTAAACCCTTACGTCATGGTTTTTCTTTAACCGAATTAATCAAATTGCAACCGACTGATTTCAATTAAAAAAAACAGGTAACCATACCAAATTCAAACACCCTCCCAGTACGTTATTTCACTGATTCTATCCTGTTGGTTTAAGAACCGTAGCCCGTAAGGAGGCCATCGGCCGTATTGCGGGTTCCTGTTGCAATATTGCAGCAGGAGAACTGGCGAGTACGCAGATGAACGTTATCCCCGCATGTCGGCTTCGCCTTCATGGCGGGCTACAGGTTCCGTGAACAAAATGACATACTCGTCTCTTTACCCTGGCCAAAAAGTTCATTAGGATGCCGTTCATTCATTTGTTTTGTCAGGAAGCCCACCCATGAAAAAACTGCTGTGCACGATCTTGTACCTCACCACCATTCCCTTGCATGCCGCCAATCCACCACCCAGACTGATTGTCCAACTGGTAGTTGATCAGTTACGCGGGGATTTGCTCTATCAATATCAGGATAAATTCGGCGCCAATGGTTTCAACTACCTGTTAAACCACAGTATTAATTACCAAAACGCTCACCACCCCCATGCCCACACCGTCACCTGCGTCGGCCATGCGACCATCGCGACCGGCTCCTATCCTATGCTGCATGGCGTGGTAGCCAATGACTGGTTTGATCCCATGCAGGGTAAAAGCACTTATTGCATGGCGGATCGAAACAGCAAAATCCTGCCCATACATCCTTCCGACAAGGACTCCGAAGGCCGCTCGCCCGCGCACCTTCTGGCATCCACGTTGAGTGATGAACTCATTCTGGCGAAAAGAGGCCGCGCGTTTGGCGTATCATTTAAAGATCGTGCCGCCATCACCATGGCGGGGCATGCCGGCAAGGCATTCTGGTTTGACAAACACAACGGGGGGTTCATTACCAGCAATTACTATTATCAGCATTATCCGCAATGGGTGCAAAAATGGAATCAAGGCTACCAGCCCGCTAATCGAACATGGGCGTTGAAAAACCCCGCGCGTGACTATAATTACGCCGATGCTCCGAGGTTCGAACATCGTTTCCCCGGGTTTGGTCAAAAATTTCCTCATCATTTGGGAGAACCTTCCACTCCGAAGTATTTGAAATATTTGTCCATGACCCCCTTTGCCGATGAACTGACGACCGATTTTGCCATAGAGCTGCTGCGTGCCGAACAATTGGGAGCCGTTCCAGGGAAAACCGATTATCTGTCCATCAGTTTTTCAGCAACCGACGCCATCGGCCATCAATTCGGCCCCAACAGCCTCGAATCGGAAGATAACCTGTTACGGCTGGATGAGACCATAGCCCGGCTTCTGGCCGTGATTGATCAGCAAGTCGGACTCGCAAATACGCTGGTTATACTAACCGCCGATCATGGAGTCAGCGATTCCACCGTGTATCTGGCAGCGCATCATCTGTATGAAAATCACTCGCTGAAAGAACAAAAACTCCGGCATGTGCTGGATGCCGCTCTGGGACAACACTTCCAATTACCGGCTGATGCGGTACGACACATTGAACTACCTTACGTTTACCTGAATCATCAGATCATCAAGGAACATCAATTATCCGTAGGGACCGTCACAACCTATCTTGTCGAGATATTACGGCAGTTACCCGGGGTCTTTCAAGCCTATCCGATGCCACTGGCCGCCACCGAACACGACTGGTTGAGCGCCAAAGTCGACAAAATGGCATTCCCTGGACGCTCCGGTGATTTATACATCGTTGCTCCGCCTTATCAGGCGCTTGCCGATAAATCCGAACAACGTACCTCGCATGGAACACCCTGGAATTACGACAGCTACGTTCCGTTATTGTTTGTTCATCCCGGCATCAAGCCCCGCCGCATTGCAAAACCGGCCTATACCACGGATATTGCCTCGACTCTGGCGACCATCCTTAAAATCAAGGCGCCATCCGCTAATGTCGGCCAGCCCCTGCCCGAAGTCACCAATCATTTTGAATGATTGATCTCACAGAGATGAAGACCGGTTAAAATGCCCTTCTCCCGCAAGCGGGAGAAGGTGTCCGTATAGATAGGCTTAATGAACCACCCTCACCGGTGTACCGGGAGAGAGAAACATTGGTCAAAACCAAATGGAAATGGTGCCAGAGTTCTTGCACGAAAAGGTCAATCCAAGGATAATTCACTAACTTTTGTTTTGAGAAACGATAAATCATGGAACATCTGAGTCAATTTATTATCAATCACTGGATGCTTTGCTCCCTGCTGATCATCATCCTCGCTCTGATATTTTTTCATGAGCGGCAAGAACAGAAAAAACACGGCAAGGAATTGTCCCCGCACGAGGCTGTATCACTGATTAATCATGACAATGCCATAGTCATTGACCTTCGTGATGCTGAAAGTTACCGTAAAGGTCATATTATTGATTCCATACGGGCAAGCAGCGAAGATTTTGAACAAAACCGCATGAATAAATACAAAAACAAGCCTGTCATTTTAGTATGTGCCCGCGGTTTGCAATCGGCCCCTCTCGCTGGTAAATTGCGAGCCATGGGCTTTACCCGCCCAATGGCCTTGTCAGGTGGCATACAAGCCTGGCAAACTGCGGATCTACCGATTATCAAAGGAAAATAATTGCTCATGGCCAATGTTATTATTTATAGTACGAGCTATTGTCCTTTCTGTATCAGTGCGAAACATCTGCTGGACAGCAAGGGCGTGCAATATGAAGAAATTCGTGTGGATGACTTTCCTGCCCGACGCGAGGAAATGATCGCGCGAAGTGGTCGACGTACCGTTCCCCAGATATTTATCAATGACCAGCATATTGGGGGCTGTGATGATTTGTATGCCCTTGAGCAACAAGGGCAACTGGATAAACTTTTACAAGCTTAGGAAACATTATGACAGAACAAGCACAACAACCAAACACCGAAGCGCAATTCATGATTCAGCGCATTTACATGAAAGATTCCTCTTTTGAAACCCCGGACACACCGGCCGTATTCCAGCAAAAATGGGAACCTGAACTGTCTCTGGATTTGAACACGTCCAGTAACCAGTTGGAAAAAGATATTTACGAAGTCGTTTTAACCGTAACCGCAACGGTTAAAAATCAGAATGCGGTTGCCTTTCTTGTCGAAGTCAAGCAAGCTGGCATTTTTACCATTCAGGGCGCCCCCAAAGAGCAGCTTGATCACTTACTGGGAAGTTTCTGCCCAAGCATCCTGTTTCCCTATGCGCGTGAAATAGTAACCACCCAGGCGATTCGTGGCAGCTTCCCGCAACTGGTACTCGCTCCGATTAATTTTGATGCGCTTTATATGCAGCAAATGGAGGAAAAACAAAAAGCCGCCGCGAATGCCGAGTCCGAGACAAATCATTAATCATGGCTGAAAAAACGATTGCTATTCTGGGAGCAGGTTCGTGGGGCACTGCCGTTGCCATTCACCTTGCAAACCAGGGCAATCGTGTTTTGCTTTGGGCCAGAAATCGCGAGCATGTCGCCGAGATGAGGGCGCATCGTTGTAACACGCGATACCTTCCAGGGATCACCTTCCCTGACACTCTGGAACCTGTTGCTGATCTGGCAACCTGCCAGGAAAATGCCGCGGCCACAATTGTAGCCGTTCCCTCGCATGCCTTTGCCGACTTGCTGACTAAAATGCGCAAGCCTGAACATGGCCTGTCCTGGCTCACCAAAGGTCTCGATCCGGTCAGCAACGAATTGCTCAGCGAACTGGTGCAACAACGATGGGGAGACACCTTCCCCTTCGCTGTTATTTCAGGCCCTTCCTTTGCCCGGGAAGTCGCCTTGGGCTTGCCTACCGCCATAACTCTCGCCGGAAACAACAACAGGTATCAGAAAACCATGCAAAAGCTGTTGCATCAGCAAAATCTGCGTGTCTATCTGAGTCAGGATCTCATCGGTGTACAAATCTGTGGTACGGTAAAAAACGTTCTGGCCATCGCCTGCGGAATTAGCGACGGACTGGGATATGGCGCCAATTCCAAAGCGGCTCTGATAACCAGAGGCCTTGCGGAAATGCGCCGCCTTGGTCTGGCATTGGGTGCCCGTGAAGACACATTTATGGGGCTTGCAGGTGTCGGCGATCTGGTTTTAACATGCACCGACGATCAATCACGCAACCGTCGTTTTGGCCTGCAATTGGGGCAAGGCATTGATCTGAACACGGCGGAAAAAAACATCGGCCAGGTCGTGGAAGGCAAACAAAATGCCGCTCAGGTTTGTAAACTGGCGAAAGAACATCGGGTTGAAATGCCCATATGTTTCCAAATCAGCGCTCTTATTCAAAATCACATAACGCCCGAACAAGCCGCCTCCAATCTAATGAGCCGTGACGCCAAAGAAGAATAAGTAAATCGCCCCCCGGATTTGGTGAAAACCCACGTAATCCCGCACTACGGCTTCGCCTTCATGACAGGCCACAGGGAGCTATTATTATGTGTTGTAAAATGATAGCCGCTTTATTTTCGCTCAGTAAACAAAACAATAAATAAGTCTGAGAACAAGCAATGGTGCTATGGTGCCCAGGGCCGGAGTCGAACCGGCACGGACTTTTGGTCCGAGGGATTTTAAGTCCCTTGCGTCTACCTGTTTCGCCACCTGGGCATGTTTGGAGGCTGAGGCCGGAATCGAACCGGCGTACACGGCTTTGCAGGCCGCTGCATAACCACTCTGCCACACAGCCAATCATATCGTGGTAAAAAAAAAGCGACATGGGTCGCTTTAAACTGGAGCGGGAAACGAGACTCGAACTCGCGACCCCAACCTTGGCAAGGTTGTGCTCTACCAACTGAGCTATTCCCGCGTCACTACGGGGGCAATTCTACCGAAAATTCCCCCACTGTCAACTACATCAATGAACTTTTTTCGTCAATTCCGGCCAGGCAATCATAAGGTAAATCACCATTGACCAAATCGTTAAAATTGCCGACACATAAAGCAAAATAAATCCGCTTAATCCCCAAAGGGATACGGCGGGATCAAACGCAATCAACAAGACGAGAGCCACCATTTGCACAGACGTTTTCACTTTTCCTATATAACTGACCGTCACACTGGCACGGCGACCCACTTCCGCCATCCATTCCCGTAATGCTGAAATAACAATTTCCCGTCCCACGATAACGATAGCGGGCAAGGTAATGTAATTGATATCCTTGGCCCCTACCAGTAACAAGAGCGTGCAAGCCACCAGCAATTTGTCGGCAACCGGATCGAGGAAAGCACCAAAAGGCGACATTTGTTTCAGTTTGCGCGCCAGATAACCATCCAGCCAGTCGGTAAAACTCGCCAGAGCGAAAATAACGGCCGCTACACCGCGCGCCACCGGAAAAGGAAGGTAAAAAACAATGATGAATATGGGTATCAACAGAATTCGGGTGAAAGTCAATACATTAGGCAAGCTGGTTAAGGTGGTCATAACGAATTAATCCTCTTTGCCTTCAGGCAGGCACATAAATTTGGCAAACGCCTCATAATCGTCAAACACGTCCAGCGCCCCGGCGTTTTTTAACGCATGACGTTGCTGGCGGTAAAAATCTACGCCTACGGCATCCATACCAATGCTGTTCGCCATTTCAATATCCGTCACGGAATCGCCGACCATCAGGGCATCCTCAACCGGGATTGCCAACTCCACGAGAATTTCTTCCAGCATTTGCGGAGATGGTTTGGGCGCGGTCTGCCCGGCGGAACGCGTTACTTTAAAAAAACGATCCAGACCGGAATGCTGTAATGCCCGTAGCAACGACTGCTGTCCCTTGTTGGTGGCAATAGCCATATCCACATGATGATTATGCAAATACTCAATAATTCGTCTGGCACCCGGAAGAAGAATCACCTCGGCCTGTCGGGCAACAACGGATTGCTGCACGGCAAATAACAATTCCTGATGCTGCTTGGGCGATAAATGGGGAAAAACCTTCTGAACGGCCTTAACCAACCCAAGATCAACGTATTGTCTGGCCAGTTGTTCATCCATATCACCAAAGTCAAGGCGCCGCGCCTCGGCTGCGACATTATTTAAAATCTGCCCCAGGGTATCCCCCAACGTGCCTTCCCAATCGAATATCACCAGGCGATATCGCTTACTCATGAGATAAAAAACTCCTCGCGCGTAACTGTTCAATAGCATCCGAAAACCGGCGATCCGGCTCCGCTTCATAAAGGTGTGTTTTGCCGTTCAGGGTAAATTGAATTGAACGCGCATGCAAATAAAGTCTTGTTTTATTTAATTCCAGTTCGCCCGACCGGTCTGTTGCTCCATATTTTTTATCTCCGAGAATAGGATGTCGCAGATAGGCGCTATGTACCCGGATCTGATGGGTACGACCTGTTTTCGGAAACGCTTCAACCCAACAGGCATCGCGATAGTTTTCCAGCAATTTAAAATGTGTCTGGGACGCCTTGCCCCCTTCACCGACTTCAACGATCCGTTCACCGGATTTCAGGGTGTTTTTTTCAAGGGGCACATCAACCAGCCGTGTTTTTTTCCCCGACCATGGATTTAGGAGCAGCGCCCAATAGATTTTTTTCACCTCGCGGGCTTCCAGCAAGGCCTGGACAGCACGCAACACGCTTCTTTTCTTGGCCAGCAGTAAACATCCGGACGTATCCCTGTCCAGACGATGAATTAATTCCAGATAAGTCAAATCCGTTCTCGTTTTGCGCAAGGCCTCAATAACACCAAGACTCAAACCGCTGCCGCCATGCACGGCAATGCCCGCCGGCTTGTTGATAACCAGTAAACTGCTATCCTCAAACAAAATGCTTTCCTTTAGCCGCCCTTCAAGCTTTTCACCCACATGCACCGTTTTCATTGCAGCCGTACGAATCGGCGGAATACGCACCCGATCACCGGCGAGCAATCGCGTGGACGCCGCGGCTCTCTTTTTATTGACCCGAACTTCACCACCCCGGATAATTCGGTAAATATGGCTTCGGGGAACCCCCTTCAATTTGCGCATGAGAAAATTATCCAGGCGCTGACCGGCGTCATCGTCCCGTATCTCGGCATATGTTACTTCATTCATTAGCGTCCTGACCTATTTGCGGTTAGCAATTTTTTTGCTATCATGACATCTCGCGGAGATTTTTTTTCCGTGACCGAATTATAACGCATAAACGAATAAAAATATTGATCAGCCGGTTAAAACTCGGCTGTTTTGGAGTTTGTAGTAATTTTTTCGGTTTGTAGCCGTTCACAGTTTTCTTAAGCTTGAAGATGCCCGGTGCATCCTGGCATGTGAGTCGAGAAACCACAGAGAACACTGGTTCTGCTTAAACCGGATTTGATTGCTAGCTAACTCTGCAATTAAAACGCGCTTCCCTTGGATTATAAAGACATAAGGAAGTAACCTGGTACCAGAGCCAAATTGAAAACGAACACATTAGATACCCGCGCATGTCAGGCATGCCTTATATCAGTAACCGGTCATTTTGCAAATGGCAAAAAACGGATCATTTCCCATGATTAGACCAGAAGCTGATAACACCGTTTTTTTGCATAGCCAGCCTTTACTGACGTCTGCAAAACGGCATGCACTCCTTTCGTTAGGAAAGCATACGCGTGGTCTATTCCTGCGGTACCAGGAAATACTTAAAAAAACTTTTTATTATGCCGGCATAAACGTTTATCCAGCTGATTGTCTGGTGGACCTGGCCGACATAAAATGCCAATTCATTTTATAAACGAGATGATCATAAAATGATTGGCATTGCCGTTACGGAATACGGAAAATAAAGAGCCTTACACTGTCTTGATCTACAAGTGACGCGCCCTTAATGGGGTAAGTGATGAAAGAAAAAATGTTAATAAACGCAACGCAAACCGAAGAAATACGGGTTGCGCTGGTTGAAAACGGCCGTCTCTATGATCTGGATATTGATTATCCGTCCGAGGTCAAGAAGAAGGGCAGTATCTACAAAGGGGTTGTCACAAGACGGGAACCCAGTCTGGACGCGGTGTTCGTTGAGTACGGCGCCAAACGGCAAGGATTTTTACCATTAAAGGAAATCGCGCCCGAATATTTCAATAAAAATCCGAATGAGTTCGGCGATAATAAACCGCCCATCACCGCCCTGATTCGTGAAGGTCAGGAATTGCTTATTCAGGTTGATAAAGAAGAGCGCGGCAATAAAGGTGCGGCACTAACCACCTTCATTACCCTGGCAGGATGCTATCTGGTATTAATGCCTAACAACCCGAATTCGGGAGGGATCTCGCGCCGTATCGAGGGTGATGACCGCGACGAATTGAAAGAAGCCCTGAATACCTTGCAAGTACCCGAGGACATGGGCCTCATCATTCGCACGGCCGGCGTCGGGAAAAATCCGGATGAACTGCAAAACGATCTGGACATGCTCTGTAATCTCTGGCACGCCATTCGACAAGCTTACGCGACGCAATTGGCACCCTGTCTGATTCATCAGGAAGGTGATGTCATTATCCGTTCCATTCGTGACAATCTGCGTAAATCGGTTAGTGAAATCATCATCGATGATCAAGTCTCTTACGTCAAAGCCAAACAATACATAGAACAGGTTAAACCGGATTTTCTGTCTAACCTCAAACTCTACAACAGCACGATTCCGTTATTTAATTTTTACCAGATAGAAAGTCAGATTGAACTGGCTTATCAACGTGAAGTGCTTTTACCGTCGGGTGGCGCTCTGGTCATTGACCGGACCGAGGCTCTCGTTTCCATTGATATTAACTCCGCGAAATCGACCGGCGGCTCAGACATCGAAACCACCGCGTTAAACACAAATCTTGAAGCGGCCGATGAAATTGCCCGGCAGTTACGATTACGCGATTTGGGCGGCCTTGTCGTGATTGATTTCATTGATATGAGCTCCAGTAAAAATCAACGTGACGTTGAAAACCGCCTGAAAGAAGCCTTAAAAGCTGATCGTGCGCGTATTCAGGTAGGACGGATTTCCCGTTTTGGTTTGCTGGAAATGTCCCGTCAGCGTCTGAGACTGTCTCTTGGGGAAACGTCTCAGGAAGTTTGTCCACGCTGTGAAGGCCGGGGAACGGTACGCAATATTCAATCACACGGACTATCTATTGTTCGCCTGATTGAAGAAGAGGCTCTTAAGGAAAAAACCGCCGAGGTACACGTCCAATTACCCGTCGAAATGGCGACGTTCATCATGAATGAAAAACGCGATTTCATTTTAAACATTGAAAAGCGCCATAGCGTTCATATCCTGATTATTGCAAACCCGCACCTCCAATCCCCGCAATACCACATCACCCGTTTGAAAGAGGAAAATGTCGGTAAAAACAAAAAGGCGAGTTACACCCTGATTCAGCAACCGGAAGTGGCCGTCACACGCTCACCACAGGATACTGTTAACGTTGATGAACCGGCGGTCAAACTGTTCTCCGCCCCATCCGCGCCCAAAACGCAAACCCCCAGTTTTATCAAGCGACTATGGAGCAGTCTTTTCGGGGATTCAACCATGTCTTCCGCTTCCGGGAGTAGCAGCAGCCGGCAGGAAAAGCCAATGCGCAGCCACACGCCTCATACCAAACATCAGCATGGTAGCGGAGAAAAACGTTCGCATGCCTCATCAGGCCAGCGCCGACGACGACCCTCATCCGGTCAATCGTCACAACGGAGCCATCAATCCTCGGGAAGTGGCAGCCATGGCCAGCGCAAGAAAACGCATGGCAGCCAGCAAGGCGCAGGAAAAGTCCTGCCCATGAAGTCAGATAATACAAAAAAAAAAGAGCCAGCTAACAGAGAATCCAGTGACAACTGATTAATCCGGTGATTCCGTTTTGTCGTGTTTTCTGTAGCCCGTCATGAAGGCAAAACCGTAGTGCGGGATAACGCTCACCCGGGGGAATCACCTGTTCCCCCGGGACAATTTTGGAGCATCAAACCCGCAATACGGCCGCAGACTTTCCTTGCGGGTTACGGTTCTTTTGTAAAAAATGGTGTGGGAAATTTTTGTTCACGGAAGTAAAAAATTCAGACCGTATCGCCATCGTGTAAACCGGTAGCAATCGGTGTAACGCCAATATTAGGATTCACTCCGCAATCATCCAGCAGCTTAAGCAGATTATTTCCCTTGCGGGTTAATCGCCTGACGCAATAAATATCCAGGTAACTTTGCAAAATGTAATAATAATCAGGCAAGGTCAGGATTGTTAAAATTTTTTCAGCCCGTTCAATATGATGGGTATTACCATGATCACAGGCTTGAAAAAGTACCGCCCCCAGCATGGAGGCAAAGCTCGCCTTGCGGACCCGATCAGCCAGATAAAAACGATGCAGGCACTCATCGAGCGCCCTGTCCTTGTCCCACTCTACCCAGTGATCATAGACAGTTATCGCTTCCTGGTAAGAGAATGCTTCTATATTAGTTAATTGCTGTACCGCATAGGCGGCGGCTACAGTCGCCTGCACATTCGCCCACGAGCAATTACCGCTTATCTGGGAGGAAATGGGGATCTGGGCAACAGGCATCAAACCCAACTGCTGGTTAATCACATGATGAAAATATCGCCTGCTCTGCTTTTTATAGAGAAACTCAAGGATAAATTCCAGGTCAAAACGTTCCGGATGGGTCATGTGATAAATATTAACACTGCCTTCCTTCAAACTGTTTTCTCCGCGATCTATCTTGACCCACCACTGATGGTAGCGCACAAAGCACAAAGCATGGCCTCGGCTGGCAGCAGGCAAAATGAGCATGGGTGATTTTAACAACGTGCTTATCTGTCGATGGTGTTGTTGATTTAATTGCGGCGGATGCTGCAATTTCAATAATTCAGCGGCGACATCAAAGGCATCCATAATCTGATGCAGACAGGGAAAATACTCTCGCATGTTTCGGGTTGAAAAACTGCTGGTGAAGCGCCGCAGGGAATCCTTGAGCATGGCTACGGTAAATTCCAGGATAAACCCTTCGTAATCCAGTTCAATAAATTCACCCTCGGCATTCACAATGTCGACATCTCCGACCAGTTCATAGCGGTGGCCGATTTGCTTGCCATGAATAAAATCCAGTGCAAAATCCAGTTTGGCGCCGTATTGATAAAGCAGATGTTTTAACGCGTCATGCCCACGCAATACAGGATACACCAGTACGGAAAGGCCGGTTCGAGTATAGGCGTTGGGATTCGCACCGTTGTGTAATAACAGCCTGGTCAAATCCAGATTGGCATTATCAACCGCCCAGTGCAGGGGTGTTCGCCCTGTGACATCGGGTTTATTGATCTCAACCCCGCGTGCCAGTAACTGTTCCGCAATCGCTAATTCCTGGGTAATGGCACATTCAATTAACGGTGTAAAACCATATTCATCGATATCATCCAGAGATTGCCCTAATCGTAAATAATGATCAAAATCAGGCATATTTCCGTTGATAATATCTTTGGCAATGGTCATGGATTACGACCCTTGTGGTTTTGGCGCCGTTGAAAATTTGGGCATATTACCCAGCCGTAACTGCTTTTCCATTTCCTGCTCCCGCCTGGCATTTTCAAAATCAATTTTCGCCAGCGGATGATCGGGAGGATCGACTTCAACACCATCAAAGCGCTGCATTACGGCCAGCAAGGGATGTTCATCCATGGTATTTTCATTATCAAGCGTAGCGTTGGAACGTTTTTCAGAATGCTCTTTGGCATTTACCCGCGCAAGCTTCCGCTCGCCGTCCTGCTCTATTTGTCGGCGTTTACGTTCCAGGCCTTCGGTATCTTTCGCCAGATAAGATCCCTTGCGCTTGCCTGAAGGCAAGCGGGTCGGTAAATCTGTATCGGGTATATCGTTTTTTGTACTCATAATAATTATTATAAATTATAAATACTCCTGCTGCAGAATTTCAGCAATCTGCACCGCGTTGGTTGCCGCACCCTTGCGGATGTTGTCCGCCACCACCCAAAGATTCAAACCACAGGGATCATTGATATCCTGACGGATCCGCCCCACAAATACTTCATCCCGGCCTACGGCGTGAGTAATGGGCGTGGGGTATTGCAATTTGGCCGGATTGTCCACCACTTTCACTCCGGGAGCCTTGCCCAACAGTTTGCGAGCCTCTTCGGCTGACAAGGGTGATTTAAACTCCAGATGAATCGCTTCCGAATGGCCATACAACACCGGTACTCTGACCGTGGTCGGATTGATAAAGATAGAGTCGTCTTCCATAATCTTGTGGGTTTCCCACACCATTTTCATTTCTTCGCGCGTATAGCCGTTATCCTGAAATTCATCAATATGAGGCAAGACATTAAACGCGATTTGCTGGGGATACACCGCCGTTTTGACCGGCCGTCCGTTTAAAAGTTCGCCGATCTGATTGACCAGTTCGCTAATCGCTTTTTTACCCGTTCCGGATACCGCCTGATAGGTGACGACATTGATTCGTTTGATGCCCACCGCGTCATGCAAGGGTTTTAAAGCCACAACCATTTGAATGGTTGAGCAATTGGGATTGGCAATAATGCCGCGATTGGTGTACTCAGCGATACGGTGTGCGTTGACTTCGGGAACCACCAGCGGAATATCGGATTCATAACGAAAACAAGACGAGTTATCCACCACCACACAACCCGCTTGTGCCGCTATGGGCGCGTATTGTCTCGACATGTCGCCGCCGGCTGAAAACAGGGCGATATCAGCCTTTGCAAAATCAAAGTCGGCCAGATTCGTCACTGCGAGTTTTTTGTTACGAAACAGGATGGTTTTATCCAGCGACCGTTCACTGGCCAGAGGATAAAGGGTCTCGACAGGAAACTGTCTTTCCTCAAGCACCTTCACAAACGTTTCACCGACCGCGCCGGTAACGCCGGCAATCGCCACATTTAATCGTCTACTCATCTGAACCTCTCATTGATTCTGCGCCTTGTGGCGCAAATAATGGTCCATAATAACCAGTGCCATCATGGCTTCGGCAATAGGAACCGCGCGAATGCCTACACAGGGATCATGACGGCCTTTGGTCACCACCGTCACTTCCTCACCACTGCTGTTTATCGTTTGTCCGGGCTTCGTGATACTGGACGTCGGCTTTAAGGCCATGCTTACCACAATACTCTGGCCGGTGGATATACCGCCCAAAACGCCGCCGGCGTGATTGCTTAAAAAACCTGCACGGCTGATTTCATCACGATGCTCGCTTCCTTTTTGACTGACGGAGGCGAATCCCGCTCCAATTTCCACTCCTTTCACCGCGTTAATTGACATCATGGCGTGAGCCAGCGTCGCATCCAGGCGGTCAAAAACCGGATCGCCGAGGCCAACCGGTACATTACGGGCAATAACGCCCACCCTGGCTCCGGCGGAATCACCCTGCCGTCTTAATTGATCAATGTAATCACCCAGTGCTTCAATCTGGGTATCATTGGGACAGAAAAACGGATTGTTATTAATATGTTTTTCATCAACAAAATCAACCGTTAAGGTGCCGATTTGTTGCAAATAACCGATAATTTCAATATTCAAGGTATGATGCAGATACAAACGGGCAATGGCTCCGGCCGCCACGCGCGCCGCCGTTTCCCGCGCCGACGAACGTCCGCCGCCACGGTAATCGCGGTGGCCGTATTTGTGATGATAGGTAAAATCGGCGTGGCCGGGACGAAACAAATCCTTGATGGCCTCATAATCCGAACTGCGTTGATCCTGGTTTTGAATCAAAAGGGCAATGGGCGTTCCGGTCGTTAACCCTTCAAACACACCGGACAAAATCTCGACCTGATCCGATTCCCGCCGTTGACTGGTGTATTTGGACTGCCCGGTTTTTCGTTTGTCGAGATAAGGCTGGATCGCCTGCTCATCCAAGGGTAGTCCCGGCGGGCATCCGTCAACCACACAGCCTAACGCTTTGCCATGGCTTTCCCCAAACGTCGTGACTGTAAATAATGTACCAAACGTATTACCGCTCATCGTCTTCGTTACCTTTTATCATCAAAATATTCCTGGAGTTGCTGACGTGTTAACAGGAAAACACCCTGCCCGCCGTTCTCAAATTCCAGCCAGGTAAACGCCAAATCCGGGTAAGCTTCTACCAACGCGTCCTCACTGTTACCGACTTCAACAACCAAAATACCATGATCCGTCAAATAATGATGGGCATGGGCAAGAATTTTTTCAACAATAGCCAGGCCGTTGTTGTCCGCTCGCAAAGCCATTGACGGTTCATGGAGGTATTCGGAGGGTAAACTCCGCATTTCCTCATCGCCGACGTAAGGCGGATTGGATACGATAATATCGTATCGTACCTTGGGAACATTCTGCCAGCAATCGGATTGAATCAATTGCAGTGTACCCTGTAGATTATGACGATCACGATTGATAGTGGCTACATCAAGAGCGTCCTGTGACAAATCCACCGCATCCACCGAGGACTCCGGAAACGCGTAACAGCAGGCAATCGCAATGCAGCCGCTCCCAGTACACAAATCCAGAACGCTTGCCACCTGATCCGCCTCTATCCAGGGCGAAAATTGCTGCTCGATTAACTCGGCAATCGGCGAGCGCGGAATTAAAACCCGTTCATCGACATAAAACGGCAAACCGCAAAAATAAGCCTGCCGGATTAAATAGGGAACCGGAATTTTCTCAACAATGCGCTTTACAAGTTGAGCATACAACTTTTCCCGTTCGCCCTGGGTCAATCGGGCGTGCAAAAGAACCGGATCACACATCGGCGGCAGATTTAAACTGCCGAGAATCAGGGAATAGATGTCATCCCGTACGTTATCCGTACCGTGACCAAAAAAAAGACCATGACCATGAGCCTGGGTTAACCCGTAACGGATAAAATCGATAATCGTGGCAAACTCACTTGTGCCGGCCATCAAATCGTTCATATTATTTTCATCACCATTGGTTTATTAAACAGGATTGCCATAAATTGTACGTGAATCGGCAGGATTTGTCGCGAATCGAAACCAATCCTTTTATAATCAGACGCGCTGCCCTATAATAAGCAAAATTAAATCACTCAATACCTTTTATGCACAAAATAACACTTTTTAAACCATCTGGCAAAATGGCGCATCACACCATTGGCATCCAGGGCGATGCTCTGGGTACTACCTACTTTTTCCCGGCCGTGAGAAATTATGATCATTTGAATCCCATTGGTTACGGGGGCAGTACCGATAACGGCAAGGACAATAACGTTTTTTTTAAACCCGTCAACGATGAAGCACAATGGCTCTTGTTCCACCACAATCTAAAACACCACAGGCCATCCAGACAATTAAATGAACTCATGAAAAACAATAGGGCCTCACAGGTAGCAATCCTTGAGGCCGTCGCCGATGAATTAACTGACATGGAAAACAAGGGAATAGCGTTCCTGCCGTAATTCTTATCCATTCAAATCCGAACAGTATTAAGTTCCGTGAACAAAATGTTTTTTTACCCATCTTTTGTAAAAGACTGGTAGCCCGTAAGGAGGCCTGCGGCCGTATTGCGGGTTTTATGTCCAAATATTGGATATGGAAAGCGGGTGGGCGCCCAAGTGAACGTTATCCCGCATTACAGCGAAGCCTTCATGACGGGCTGGGAAACTATTTATAGAGTATAGTACGTTATAATTAGTGTTAAGATGAGTTCGAGTGAAAACGTTATGACCGATGACGGCATATCCAAAGAAGACAAAGCCTTGTTTCGGCAGGCTATGAAAATGGTCACCCCGCTGCACAGCAAAGGGGAAATAGCCCAATCCGCCACTAAAACAGCGTCTCCTGCTCGTGAAACAACGCCGGTTTTACCACAACAAGAGCCTGTTGCCCGACCTGCCATCAGTTTATCGAGTTATTACCATGAAGAAGTCCAGCCGCAAACCATTCTGTCGTATGCAAGCCACGGCATCCCGGCCAAACGATTCCGGGAATTAAAAGCCGGCCAGATACGTTGGCAAGCCCGTCTGGATTTACACGGATTAACAATAGAGACAGCCAGAGAAACATTACCCGGATTTATTGTGCAGCAATATGAGAAAGCCCATCGCTGCGTACTGATTATCCATGGCAAAGGCAGCCATCATGGCGAACCCCCCATTCTAAAAAACCTGGTCAATCACTGGTTGCGGCAAATTCCGGTTGTCCTGGCCTTTCACAGTGCGCAACCACGCGACGGAGGCACCGGCGCTCTTTACGTCTTATTAAAACGCAGGCGGGACAATAGCCGTTTTATAGATTGAATTTATTCTCGTAAACGCTTACCATTTGCACATCATCAAGATTGATACCATCATGAGTAAACAAGCAATTATCATTGGAATTTCCGGCCCATCAGCTTCCGGAAAAAGTCTCCTGGCCAACACCATTGTCACCGAACTCGGTTCGGATCAGGTTGTCGTCATATCCGAAGACGCATATTACAAGGACAACAGTCACTTGCCCTTCGTTGAACGGGAAAAAATCAATTATGATCACCCCGATGCGTTTGATCATGCCTTGTTGTGTGAGCATTTGAAGCGCTTGCAGCAAAGCGAATCGGTAGACATTCCCGTTTATTCCCATGCCAAACATATACGGCTGTCGGAAACCCGCAAGATAGGAAGACACGCCATCATCGTACTGGAAGGTATTTTATTGTTCAGCGACAAGGCGTTGCGGGAAATTATGGATATTCGTATTTTCATGTCCACGCCGCTGGACGTCTGCCTGACTCGCCGTTTGAAACGCGATGTGGTGGAACGACAAAGATCTTTTGAGTCTGTTGTGCATCAATACGAAACTACGGTCCGCCCCATGTATTTGCAATTCATTGAACCATCGAGCCGCTATGCCGACATTATCGTGCCGAGAGGCGGGGAAAATCGTATTGCCATTGATATGATTCAAGCCAAAATGCGTGAATTACTTGCGCTTCATCAAAAAGATTAGAGGAGTTACATAATGGGATTTTTAAAGGGTAAAAAAGCGTTGATCGTGGGTCTGGCCAGTAATCGTTCCATTGCTTACGGCATCGCCAAAGCGTTCCACGAGCAGGGAGCCGAACTGGCATTCACTTATCAGAATGAGAAATTACAAAGTCGGGTGGAATCCATGGCCGCCGAATTTAATTCCAGCCTCACATTCCCCTGTGACGTTGCCAGTGACAACGACGTCCGGGCCGTGTTCGATCAGCTTGGCAAACATTGGGACAAACTTGATATTCTGATCCACTCCGTGGCTTTTGCACCTGCCGACCAGATCAGCGGCGATTTTGTTGAAGCCGTTAATCGCCAGGGATTTCAAATTGCCCATGATATCAGTGCCTACAGTCTGATTGCCCTGTCAAAAGCCGCACTGCCCATGATGATTGACAGCAACGGCGCTATTTTAACACTCAGTTATTATGGTGCGGAGAAAGCGGTACCTAATTACAATGTAATGGGTATTGCCAAGGCAAGCCTTGAGGCATCGGTTCGCTATCTGGCAGCCAGTCTTGGTTCGAAAGGTATTCGTGTCAATGCCATTTCAGCAGGCCCCATTAAAACACTGGCCGCAGCGGGTATTAAGGATTTCCGCAAAATGCAAACGTCCTACGCCAACACCACCCCGCTAAAACGCAATGTTTCCGCAGAAGAAGTAGGCAACACCGCCGCGTTTCTATGCTCGGATCTGGCTTCCGGCATTACTGCGGAAGTGGTTCATGTCGATGCCGGCTATCATGCCGTGGCCATGACCGATTTAGCGGAATAATGAGCTCGTTGCGTATTATATGCCGTGTACCCTGAAAGGAATAAGACCCATTCTTTTCAGAAAATTCTTAATCAAAAAGCGGGTTATTAACAATAACCCGCTTTTTGATGGGCGTTAATTACCATTGGTTTTAAACAATAACACAGCAACTGCGGGGTTCCGGAGTATGTTGTGATCCCTCGGAATCCACTGCCGGATAGACCGGTTGAGTGAAAAACCCCCAGGCTCGCTTGACATTTTTCATGGAAAAATCTTCTTCATACGTCTTTTGGCCCCATGTTTTATTGACAAGATTCACTGCTCTGCCAGCCACCGATGCCACGTCTTCAAAACCTCCCAGAACATAGGACCCAGCGAAATAAGTTATGTTATCCTTGTCCTGCTGGGCTGCATTTAACTGCAGACGCAATTCCCAGGGCAATGTGGACATATAATCCGGCCAGATTTTTTCCTCCAGAAATTCAATATCTGTCACCCCCTCAATAGTCAGGATATCTTTTTTAATCTGCTCATAATCAAATTTAAATTCCTGGTTGCCGGGAGGAAGATTGACATAGAGGGTGCATAAACGGCCGCCTTCCGGCTCATCACGATTATCCCGGGTTGTAATAAGCGCTATTTTGCCGAACTGATCCTCTTCAAGCGCATTGGGAAAAAAGTGTTGCTGAGGCGGTAATCCTTTAATTTTACAAACAGCAACCGGATATTGGTAATATTCCAGTGAATTAACACATTCCTGTTCCAGCTCCGTTAAATCCATACCCAATTTTGGCCAATGAAGAGGTGACGTTGCCAGAATCAAGGCATCACCTTCTTCCATAAACGTAGAACCATTATTTTCATAGGTCACAGTTACTTTATTATCTTCCCGTTTGATTTGAGTAATCTCCGCTTGCAGACGAACGTCAAGTGATGCGGCAATTTTTTCCATCAATAACTGAAATCCGCCCTGAATGGATAACAGGCTGGGTTGCCCAAGCACCGATTCAGCCAGCATAATGTCGATTAACGTTGTTTTGCCCATGTATTCCAGCACACTATAGGCAGGGCAACGGGATAAAGCGCCATAACCAAAGCCCGGAACGAAGGGTTTTAACAATTTGGGCAAATACTTCATACCTCGTTGTTGTGCGTATTCATAAAATGGACGCTTCAATTCCTGCGGTACATTTTTTTCATTTTGTACGGCGTCTTTATACGTCTCATAATCCCTGACAAAACTTTTTACTTCCGAGCCCAGGGCCATTTCGGCCGCAATTTTTTCCCGATAAGGCAAATGATGTAATATCTCACTTATTTCAAGAGTTTTTCGATTAGTCGGAACAACTTTTTCAAATTTCAGATTATGTTCTTTCATACCATCCAGAACCGGCCCATAATTTGGCGCCACTAATGCGGCGCCCCACTCGGTTTTGAGATCAGGGATATTGACATCGGCGTATGTGTAACATTTCCCGCCAACATGATTCTCACGCTCCAGAATTACAATCTCTATTTCCTGATCCATTTGTTTGGCAAGAATCTCAAGCTGGCGAGCGGCGAACAAACCGCTGGCGCCGGCTCCGACTATGATGACTTTGGAAGGTAACGTTTTTTGAGGCATATCCATGTATCCTACGTAATAAAAAAACATTAAGACTTGATTTTCTATTAAAATATATTCCCCGGAAAATGCAAGAAAAATCGATCAGATTAAGAGAAGCCCTAGTACAACGTTTCACTGAAGTTGTCTTGCTTGTTTGTTATTGCCGCGACAGCGGGTCAAGTCGTAGGTCGGGCGCCTCGCCCGACCTACCTATTCTGTACCGTTGGCAACAGGACAGAATCAGTGAAACGTTGTACTAGGTTCCGTGAACAAATTTTTTTCCGATCGAAAACAAGGCAACTATTGTTGCGCAACAAATAATAATGTCTTGTAGCCCGTCATGAAGGCGAAGCCGTAATGCGGGAAAACGTTCATAAGCGGCACATCAAACCCGCAATACGGCCGCAGGCCTCCTTACGGGCTACTGTTTTTTCGCAAAAAATGGTGCGAGGAAAATTTTTGTTCACGGAGCCTGGCAACACCCGGGATACAAATTACTGTGTATCAACTGACAAACTATTTTTTCCGGATCAGGGACACAACCTGCTCAAACTGTTTTTTTCATTGGTAATAAGGTGGCGCGGAAGGCGTCGGGAATGGTTGTCCGGAATATCCACTGTGACATGGCACGTAGCGGTGTGTATGGTAACCATCTTCCTCCACTTGAGAAGGGGAATAACCAGTCCCATATTCTTGCGGTGTCGGCTCTGTAGAATACCAGACAGGCGGAACATAGTGAGGCGATTCCAGATGAAATGTCATGTCTCCTACGTTAATCGATCTCAGGCTTCCTCGTCGTAATTCCCTGATTTGAGATAAAATTTCCTGCGTCTCCTGACCTCTTGAGGTAAATACCCGGTTTAACAACGAAGGAACGCCTTTTTCTCCCATCTGCTCTCTTAAAGCGACTATGGCGCATCTCACGGCTATGGGATTTAGCCCTTTGTCCAGCAGATTGGTTTCTTCAGATCCGGTTAATTCAAAACGACGCGGATCAGCGGGATCGAGCGCTTGCTGATTCTTTTTTTTCAGTGCGTAATTGACGATTTGATTGGTAAGGAAGCAACCCGCTGCAGCACCAATCAAGGTGAGGCAAATAATTCCGACAATGGTAATACCGACGGGATTACTGATGCCGGCGCCAATGGCTAGTGCAGCCAAGGGGGCCGACGCTACGAAAGCTCCTAACAAACCACCCGCCGCAGCACCTCCGAGCATACCGGCCATGGAAAAACTCGCTTGCAACCATCCCTCGTTATAAACAAATCGTTCCACAGCGTTTAAAGACTGGCTAATCAGATAGTACAGGGAAACAAAAGCCAATATTGCCGCTAAAAGCGCCAGGGCTACCAAAAGCAGGAGAAGCAATCCGTTTCCATCCGTATTTTCAACGCCATGGCCATGATGGTGGGAAGAAGAGTGGTAGTGATGATAACCATGATGATGGGAATGGCTCATCAGTGACCCAAGCATCAGCCAGGTAAACACGGAATCATTCGATGAACAGTAATGATAACGTTCTTCAATGACTACAACCCTTACGGGATTATTAAAAAAAACGCCTTGTCTTTCCCTGGGGAGAGAAACATATTGGGGGCAAGCGTTGATAAAACAATAAAACACACCCCATACCTTGTCTTTCTCTTCAGGGCTCAGGCCAGATAATGGATTCATGGACGATTGCATAGACCAGTAAAGGCGATTATAAAGCTGATGATAGATTTGCTCAAAATCTAACCTTGGGCTTTGTTGGCTTAATTCCTTATAATCCCGCACCAATCCTAAATAAACCTGAGTAAGCAGATTATCCGTCAATTTAGCCATGACATAACTCCCTGAAACAAAAAAGACATTGCAGGGAATCATTGCTCGTTGCTTTATCCCCGCACAACAAAAGAATCACACTCCGTAGTAGTGAAGGTTGTGACACCATCTAACTGGCAGTAACGTTGTTTGTTGAGTCAAATACCCAACAAACAACTGGCAAAAAAGTCATGTGATTTTTGCATTCTGAAACAGATAAGTCCTGGAGCCTTAAGCGTACGTTTAATTGCTGCGTTCTATTTTAGCCCTGGCAACCAGGCTCTTCACATACAAATCATAATCCATGATGCCATTGCTGGATTCGATCTGCTGTACCAAACTGGTTTGCTGCTCCTTATCCAGGGCTTTATAACGTCCTTCATTGATCTTTTTCAACTGCACAATAACGTAATCGCCATTGATAAGACTACGTCCTTCACGACTGTTTACACGAGGAAGACTAAAGGCCAGATCATTAATCATGGTGTCTGCCTTGTCCGTATCCCGGCTCGCGCTATCCACTTCGCGCCATTGTAATTTTTTATCCTGGATAAATCTTTCCTGTTCTTGTGGGGAGGATTTTCCTGACAATAAATTCATTCCGAATTGCCTGGCTTCCTTTTTGGCTTTCTGTTGGGTTAATTTGTTAACTATAGCGGTTCTAACCTCGTCCAGGGACTTTGCTTTCGCCGCAATATGTTTATTAACACGCAGGACAATGACACTGTCGTTATCAAGCTGTACAGGTTCGCTGTTGTTACCCAGTCCCAATACATCATGGCTGAATGCCGTATTGATAATCTGCTTGTTTTTAGTCAACTCCGTTTGACCGCCTTGTCGACTAAACGGTTGCGTTTGTTCGATGTCAAGCTTTAATTCTTCCGCCACGGGAGTCAAGGTATCCGGAGTCTGAAAACTCAGATCCGTCAATTGCTCCAGTAATTGCGCGTAACTGGCCTGAGCCAGCTCGGTGGCAAGCTGTTCTGAAATGTCCTTTCTGACCTGATTGAGCGGTTTGAGGCTGGCCGGTTGATAAGCCAGTAATTTGAAAATCTCATAGCCCTTTGAGGTTTTTAATGGCTCGGAAATTTGTCCAGGCTGGGACAATTCGGACAGTGCTTTATCAAATTCGGTGCTACCTGCGACAATCCACGGTAACACACCGTCGTTGGCAGCCGACAATTTATCGGACGACATGGTTTTCACCCACCGGGAAAATTGCGCCGGATTATTTTGTAATGCCTGATACGCCTCATCTGCTTTTTCCCGAATTTGTTTCGTTTGTTCGACACCGGCATTTTCCGGAACAGCGAACAAAATATGAGAAACCTGCCAACGCGCCGGTGTCAGGAAATTGCTTTGGTTATCCTCGTAGTATCGCTGGATATCATTATCGCTGACCTTGATATTTTTTCTGACCTGCTGCATGGACAGCTTAACAAAATCAATACTCACTTTTTCAGGTTCTGTAAATTCCCTGGTGTGTTTTTTGTAATAGTCAGCGATATCCTGTTCGGAAATCTTGATATCTGACGTAAACAAACCAATTGGAATCCGGAGATAATTGTAATCTCTGGTCTGCATATAAAGCTTTACAAAACGCTTGATTTCTTCTGGCAAGGCAAACGCGTTACCCATAAACGCAAAACGCTGCTGATTGAGCAACATCCCCTGGCGAACTTCTTTTTGAAACGTTTCAGGAGTAAACATGGCGCCGCTAAGCGCTAACTGATAGCGTTCCGCCGAAAAATGTCCATCTTGCTGAAATTGCGGGATACTTAAGATAGCGGCGTTTGCCTGTTCGGGACTGACCTCAAATCCGGCTGACTTCGCAGCCTGCACGGTGATCGAGGTGGTAATCATATTATTCAGAACCTGCTTTTTCAAAGCCGCTTCGCCCGCAGCAGTCATTTGTGACGAATCACGTTGCTGTCTGGCACGACGATAGCTGATTTCAAACGCCTGTTTGCTGATAGCCTCCCCATTGACCGTCACTTCTGTTTCAGTGGCCTGATGAGACTGCATATAATAATCAACTCCGAATAAAGTAAAGGTCACCGCAATCAGAATAATTACTATCCAGGCTACTACCCCTTGTATGCGTTCATTTAGCTTTTGCAACATATTCGAAGTTCCATATTTTTATTGTAAATTCGCAAGAAACCCAGATTTTCGGCTAATAAAAAAAACGCGCCATGCGGCGCGTTTATCTGGCGGAGTGGACGGGGCTCGAACCCGCGACCCCCGGCGTGACAGGCCGGTATTCTGACCAACTGAACTACCACTCCAATTCTTGGTGGGTGCTGCAGGGATCGAACCTGCGACCCTCGCCTTGTAAGGGCGATGCTCTCCCAGCTGAGCTAAGCACCCAAAAAACTTACGCTTCCTGTACCGCTTCTTTCAGAGACTTACCAACTTTGAACTTGGCAACACGTGAAGCAGGAATACGAATGGTCTTGCCAGTCTGTGGATTTCTTCCGTCACGTTCTGCACGGTTCCCGACACTAAATGAACCGAATCCTGGTAATACAACAGTTTCACCTTCTTTCAAGGCTTGAGTAATGGTTTTCATGAACGTATCTAAAACACGGTTGGCATCCGCTTTAGTTACACCAGAACCATTAGCAATTGCTTCTACCAATTCACTCTTATTCATCTTATCCCCTATCCAGTTATTCATCCGTTAGTTGAGTCGATTGTTAACTGCATCATCGTCCTCGGTATAGAATCCACATCCTTGAACTACCCGCCATTAGCGGGCAACGGAATGAAATATACCCCGTATTAATGTGCGTGTAAATCCTTATTCCCATTTTTTTTGAACTTTTTACGTGCATTAGCCCGTTTTTATCCTGATTAGTTCCCTGTGGGTCCAAAACGGGCGAACCGTTGCTGGCCATGGATCATCAAACGGATAAAAATAGCCTGTGAAAAAGGAATCAATCAACTATTACTGTTTTCATTTCGTTTTGACACTCTGGCTGTCCTTTCCGCAAAAGCGGGAAACCATCCTTGATTTGGCTCTATGCTTGATTCACTATGGTTCCCCGCCTTCGCAGGGATGACAACATGTCAAATATTCCGTACAACCAAACCTGTCATAATGAAATGGAAATGGTACTACCTTCTACAGCTTGAAACAGGTAAGTCCACAGAACCTGTGATAACGTTAATTTATACCTGGATGTAAGTTGGCCTGTCTACAGGCAGGCCAACAAAATATTAGAAATGACAACCTGCCTGTGTGGTACTCGCTACAAGCGGATCAATGGGCATGCAAATCCTTGCTCTTGCTTTTTTTGGAGCTTTTGGCATGCTCCAGTACGTTTTCATCCTTCGCGGCAGGGTTAACGATCGGACTTCGCTGCAAGGCTATCTCCCAGACCTGCTCCACCGTTTTAACGGGGTGTATGGTCAATTTACGCAGAATGTTATCCGGAATTTCCTCCAGATCCTTGGCATTTTCTTCCGGAATAATCACGTGTTTGATGCCGCCACGATGGGCAGCCAGCAGTTTTTCCTTTAACCCTCCAATGGGAAGAACCTGTCCACGCAAGGTAATTTCACCGGTCATGGCCACATCGGCACGGACAGGGATCTGGGTTACCACGGAAACAAGCGCCGTACACATACCGATACCGGCACTGGGCCCGTCTTTTGGTGTCGCTCCTTCCGGAACATGAATGTGAAAATCGTTTTTCTCATAAAAATCATCGCTCACGTCGAAACTCTTGGCATGGCTTCGAACTACCGTCATAGCCGCATGAATGGATTCCTGCATCACTTCACCCAACTGTCCGGTATGAATGGTCTTGCCCTTTCCAGGCATCATGGATGCTTCTATGGTTAATAATTCCCCCCCCACGCTGGTCCAGGCCAAACCGGTAACCTGGCCAATCTGATCGTATTGTTCAGCAAGACCATAACGAAACTTTTTAACGCCCAGATATTTTTCTATGTTGGTGCGTGAAATAGTAACTCTTCTGGTTTTCTTGCTGGTCAATATATCCTTGACCACTTTTCGGCAAATACTGGCAATATCCCGCTCAAGATTTCTAACACCCGCTTCCCGAGTGTAATGACGTATGATTTCCCGAACAGCTCCCTCACTGATATTTATTTCATCACCTTTCAATCCGTTAAGTTGAATCTGTTTGGTTATCAGATAAGTCGTTGCGATATTTATTTTTTCATCCTCGGTATAGCCGGGAAGACGAATCACTTCCATTCTATCCAGCAGGGGCGCTGGTATTTCAAGCGAATTTGCGGTTGCAATAAACATGACATCGCTTAAATCATAATCAACTTCAAGATAATGATCACTGAAGGTATGATTTTGCTCCGGATCCAGGACTTCCAGTAACGCGGAAGCCGGATCACCGCGAAAATCCATAGCCATTTTGTCTACTTCATCCAGCATAATCAGAGGATTTTTTACTCCCGCCTTGCATAAACGCTGAATAATTTTCCCCGGCATGGATCCGATATAGGTCCGGCGATGTCCACGAATTTCCGCTTCATCCCGCACACCACCAAGGGCGATGCGTATAAATGTCCGGCCCGTCGCGTTCGCTATGGACTGACCCAACGATGTTTTACCGACACCCGGTGGTCCGACCAGACATAATATTGGGCCTTTCAGTCGTTTGACGCGTTGCTGTACGGCAAGGTATTCAATAATACGTTCCTTGACTTTTTCAAGACCGTAATGTTCCTTATCCAGTAATTTTTCCGCTTTTTTCAAATCAAACTGAATTTTGGTTCTTTTTTTCCAGGGTACGCTGAGCATCCAGTCCAGATAATTGCGAATGACTGTTGCCTCGGCAGACATAGGAGACATCATCTTCAGTTTTTGCAACTCGGATAATGATTTTTCCTTGGCATCTTTGGGCATTCCTGCTTTGTTAATCGATTTCTCGAGCTGTTCGATTTCATTGCCTTCCTCACCCATCTCACCCAATTCTTTCTGAATGGCCTTGATTTGTTCGTTGAGGTAATACTCGCGCTGACTTTTTTCCATTTGTCGTTTCACGCGGCCGCGAACACGCTTTTCAACGTGCAACAGATCAATTTCACCCTCAATCGCCGCCATTAATCGCTCAAGACGAGTGCCAACATCTTCAATTTCCAGTAATTCCTGTTTATCCTCGACTTTAATACTCAAGTGAGCCGCGATGGTATCCGCAAGCCTTCCCGGCTCTTCAATACCGGCCAGTGAACTTAATACCTCCGGCGGAATTTTCTTGTTTAATTTAATATATTGCTCGAACTGGGACATGAGCGAGCGCATAATAATCTCAATTTCCTGCTCTTTATGAGAGTCACTGACTTCACTCATTGCCTCCAGTTCGGCTTCCATATAGCCTTTTTCCTGATTGTAGGAAGTAACTTTCGCACGAGCTTCTCCCTCCACAAGTACCTTGACCGTTCCGTCAGGAAGCTTTAAAAGTTGTAATACGCTTGATACCGTACCTACTTTAAACACATCGTCAGGCATGGGATCATCATTGGAAGATTTGCGTTGCGCCACTAAAAAAATTTGTTTGTTATCAACCATGGCCGCTTCCAGCGCTTTGATTGATTTATCACGTCCGACAAACAAGGGAATAACCATATGGGGGTATACCACCACATCCCTCAGTGGAAGAACAGGCAACGGCGACATCAGTTCACTCCCGGTCGGGTTGCTGCCACCTGGTTCGTTTTCACTTGATTCGCTTTCACTTGAAATGAATTCATTTTCACTAGACATATTAAGCCCTTATTCAGACGACAAGCCAATGAGAAATTTTACTACTCTTTATTCCGGGCTTGTTGACCATTGGTTTCATGGCAGTAAAAGCGTCTGATTTGTGCAATTTTTTGCTTCGCCAAACCAAAGATCATCAAGTCCTGATCAAAATTTTCTTACACGTGCGTAAGATTGGAAAAGCCGCCATTGCTACAATTCAATGGCAGCCATACAACGACTGGTTTATTATCTATTAATCTCTACCGCCACCGGCTGCAGATTGTTTGCCTTCATCGCCTTCATAGATAAGAATAGGTTTTCCGGCATTATTGACTACATTCTCGTCAATAACCACTTTCTTTATTCCTTCAAGAGACGGTAAGTCATACATGGTGTCTAAAAGAATATTTTCAATGATGGCACGCAAGCCACGAGCACCTATTTTTCTTTCCAAGGCCTTTTTGGCAATCTGGCGCAGCGCTTCATCCCGAAACTCCAGCTCCACATCTTCCATTTTAAACAGCGAATGAAATTGCTTGGTCAAGGCATTTTTTGGACGGGTCAGAATATCAATCAACGCGTCTTCATCCAGTTCGTGCAAAGTCGTTACCACCGGCAAACGACCGACAAACTCCGGAATAAGACCATATTTAACCAAATCTTCCGACTCGAGGGAATCAAGAATCTGCTCGTTTGCCTTGTTGTCTTTTTCATTTTTCAATTGGGCGGAAAAGCCAATCCCGGATTTGTCGCTACGTTCACGAATGACTTTTTCCAGTCCGGCAAAAGCACCGCCGCAGATAAACAGAATATTGGAGGTATCAACCTGCAGGAATTCCTGTTGCGGATGTTTGCGGCCGCCTTGCGGGGGCACCGAAGCGATAGTTCCCTCGACAAGTTTCAGCAAAGCCTGCTGAACGCCTTCACCGGACACATCCCGGGTAATGGAAGGGTTGTCGGATTTACGGGAAATTTTATCAATTTCATCAATGTAAACAATGCCTTGTTGGGCTTTCTCTACATCATAATCGCATTTCTGCAGTAATTTCTGAATGATATTCTCGACGTCCTCTCCCACATAGCCTGCTTCCGTCAAGGTAGTTGCATCAGCCATAGTGAACGGAACGTTAAGCAGTCGCGCCAGCGTTTGGGCAAGCAGGGTTTTACCGCTGCCTGTCGGGCCAATCAGCAGAATATTACTTTTCCCCAGTTCAATGCCGTCTTCCGTTTTATGCTGTAACCGTTTGTAATGATTGTACACGGCTACGGAAAGTACCTTTTTGGCATGCGGCTGCCCGATCACATATTGATCAAGAAACTCGGAAATTTCTTTAGGCGTCGGTAAATGAGATTCCGTTTCTTCCGCTACTTCCTGTGTTTCTTCCCGGATGATATCGTTGCAAAGCTCGACGCATTCATCACAAACAAATACGGAAGGTCCGGCAATTAGTTTTTTAACTTCATGCTGACTTTTTCCGCAGAACGAACAATAAAGAACCTTATCGTCATCGCTGTTACCGGTTTTACTCATCGACAAACCCCTTTCTTACTAGAACCACACTTATTGGAAGGTCTAGTAAAATTTTAGACAATTGAAAAAATAAAGGCAATGTGATTGCGAAAAATACATGCAACGCATTTTTCGCAGATCCGAATTATTCACCATCAGAGTTGGTGGTATGACGATCGTACAAGACTTTATCAATCAAGCCGTATTCCTTAGCTTGAGACGCACTCATAAAGTTGTCCCTTTCCGTATCACGCATAATCTGATCCGGGGTTTTCTTGGTATGTTTCCCCATAATACTGTTAAGGCGTTCTCGAACCGCTAATGTTTCACGAGCATGAATCTCGATATCCGTCGCCTGGCCTCGATAACCGCCTAATGGCTGATGAATCATGACCCTTGAGTTAGGCAGGCAGAATCGTTTGCCGTCTGCTCCGGCACACAGCAAGAGTGCCGCGGCACTGGCCGCCTGACCGATGCAAAGTGTACTGACATCCGGTTTAATAAACTGCATGGTATCATAAATGGCAAGGCCGGCGGTCACAACCCCGCCCGGCGAATTGATATATAACGAAATATCCTTGTCAGGATTTTCCGACTCAAGAAACAGCATCTGGGCGACCACCAGGTTAGCCATATGGTCTTCCACTTCACCCAGCAAAAAGATAATACGCTCCTTTAATAATCTGGAATAGATATCATAAGACCGCTCACCTCGTGACGTTTGCTCAATGACCATAGGCACCAACCCACTGGCATTTCTGATCATATTTTCCGAATAATCCGCCATGCTTACTCTCCTTTGCTTCCGGTTTCCTTTTTAGGATTCATTACCGCATCATAATCCATTACTTTAGTAATGATTTTGGCATGTTCACTGATTTTTTCGGCAACCAGTTCCTCCATCACCAGCGCTTCCACCTCAGCCATACGCTCCTTATTGCCCTGGTACCAGTTGCGAAGCTCATCAGGGCTTTCATAGGCACTGGCAAATTTGTCAATCATCGCGTCTACACGTGATTTTTCAGCAACCAGTTCATGTTTTTTCACGTATTCCGAGAATAACAAACCAAGCTGTACACGGCGTTTGGCTTGTTCCTCAAACAATTCCCGCGGGAAATCAGGTATTTTTTCGTTTTCAGTGTGCTCATGCCCGAATAAACGATGATACATATCATGTTTCAGATGTTCAATTTCCTTATCCACTAAAGCCATGGGTAAATCAATCGTATTAACCGACAGCAGTTTATCAAATATTTTTTCACGGTTCATGGCTGCAACCCGCCGCTCCAGTTCACGTACCATATTTTCCTTAATATCCTTTTTCAGCGCTTCCATGCCGCCTTCCTTGATATTGAATTTCCCGGCGAACTCATCGTCTAATGCCGGTAGTTTTCCTTCCATGACCTGTTTTATCGTGATTTTGAACACGGCGTCCTTACCGGCCAGTTCCTTATGCCCGTAATCTTCGGGGAATGTTACTTTAATCTCGAATGGTTCTTCTTTCTTGCCGCCGATTAAACCCTCTTCAAATCCTGGAATCATGGCGTTGGAACCAATGACAAGCTCATATCCTTCGGCACTGCCTCCTTCAAAAGGATTGTCATCAATAAATCCTTCAAAATCGAACACCACCTTATCGCCTTTTGCGACCGCGCGCGACACGTCCTGCCATTCCTTGTTCTGCTCACGCAGTTTTTCCAGCATATCATCCACATCCGAATCGTTCACTTCGGCTGAAATCGTTTCAATTTCATCCTGATTCAATTCATTAATGTTGAATTCAGGGAATACCTCAAACACGGCGGTGTAGGTAAAATCCTTACCCTGCTCAAGCTGTTCCGGTTCAACATAGGGTGAGCCGGCCGGTACCAGTTCACTTTCTTTCAAGGCGTCGTACAAAGTCGATTGCACCATATCTCTGGCCACTTCCTCACGAACACTGTCGGAAAAGCGATTTTTCACCACATTCATTGGAACCTTTCCGGGTCTGAAACCGGCGATTTTGGCTTTACGAGCAAGATTGCGCAGACGCAGACTTACCTCTTCCTCGACTTTCTCGGTTGGCACCGAAACTGTTACTTTGCGTTCCAAACCTTTCAAGGTCTCAACAGAAACTTGCATCTAGTCACCTCTTGGATATTGTCATGAATATGGTGCGAAAGGAGAGACTCGAACTCTCACGGGTTGCCCCACTGGAACCTAAATCCAGCGCGTCTACCAGTTCCGCCACTTTCGCAAACAGGCTGGAATTATCGGACAGTAAGCCTTTCTTGTAAAGACTCCAATTGAATCTGATGTAAGAACAAACTGATTTTCTCTTAAAAAGGCATGGGGTGAACGATGGGACTCGAACCCACGACAACCGGGATCACAACCCGGGGCTCTACCAACTGAGCTACGCTCACCATAATAACGACAACCACTGTTGCTGAATCCGCACACAGGCTGGCACGCCCGGCAGGATTCGAACCTGCTACCCTCGGCTTAGAAGGCCGATGCTCTATCCAGATGAGCTACGGGCGCATTATATAATGGTCGGGGTGGAGGGATTCGAACCCCCGACATCCTGCTCCCAAAGCAGGCGCGCTACCAGACTGCGCTACACCCCGATCACCCGTCCAAGGACAGAGCGCAAATGATACTCGCAGGCCGTTTTAAGGTCAAGAACCTGAACTCATTATTTTATAATCCAATCCTGTAAAACAACAACCCGCCACCTGTAGACAGGTTTGTAGCCCGTGATGGCGGATTGCGGGGAATAATGATCCCGGTCTTTCCATCGCTGCACATTTGAAACCTGGTATTTGCCATTTACCGCTGTCCGGAGTACAGTATAATCATTCCATGTCTTATGATTCCGGCATGAAAACAACCCTGCTTCCCTTATTCGATAATCTTGATAATTTACATAAAAATCATGACAACGCGATCCTGCCTGATCCCGCTTTCCAGGCTGATTTTTACCATACCCTGCAATTTCTGAAGAGCTATACCGGCAGTGTCGGGACATTTAACAGCTACCGCCGCGAGGCCGAACGTTTGTTGCAATGGTCCTGGCTCATCAAAAAAAAATCACTCAGGGAATTAAAACGGGACGATATTGAGCAGTTCATACGGTTTTGCCAGAATCCGCCTGCGAACTGGATAAGCGTTAAAAAAGTTCCGCGCTTTAGCAATAAAGACGGTTTGAGATGCCCCAATCCGGAATGGCGGCCGTTTGTAGTCACGATCAGCAAGGCGGCATACCAGCAAGGCCATCGCCCTGCAATTGAACAATTTTCCCTGTCACAGGGAGCCATTCAGGAAATATTCGCCATTTTAAGCACGCTGTTTAACTTTTTAATTGCCGAGGAATACCTGATTGCCAATCCGGTCGCCCTGATTCGGCAAAAAAGCAAATACATCCGTAAACGCCAGCAAAACGCCCCCATTCGACGTCTAAGCCTGATCCAGTGGGAAGCGGTCTTGCAAGCCGCCGAACACCTGGCCGATGAAAACCCGGAAAAACACGAGCGCACCCGTTTTATTCTCAGCATGCTGTTTGGTATGTATTTGCGCATTTCCGAACTGGTAGCCAGTGAGCGCTGGGTTCCCACCATGAACGATTTTGCCAAAGACAGCCATGGCAACTGGTGGTTTACCACCATAGGCAAGGGCAATAAGGAACGTCAGGTTGCCGTGAGCGACGCCATGCTGGTCAGTTTAAGGCGCTGGCGGCAATTTCTCGGGCTATCCGCCTTGCCGTCTGCGGCAGACAATTCGCCGCTGATTCCCAAAATCCGCGGCCATGGCCCCATGAGCGACACAGCACCAATCAGGCGCCTGGTGCAGCTTTGTTTTGATCGGGGTGCCGAATTGTTACGCCTGAATAACCAGCCGGAAGAAGCGGAGCATTTAGCCGGCGCTACCGTGCACTGGCTCAGGCATACGGGTATTTCCGAAGACGTCAAACAGCGCCCCAGAGAACACGTTCGCGACGATGCCGGCCACAGTTCGAGCGCCACCACCGATCGTTATATCGATGTGGAAAAACAGGCCCGCCATCGCTCCGCGCGCAACAAACAAATCGAAACAACGAAATAGACGGCATATTCGGATAGTAGCCCGCAAGGAGCAACGCGGATTGCGGGAATGAGTGCGACAGAAATCCCGCATTGCAGCGAAGCCTCCATGACGGGCTACCACGAAACCCTGTCCACGAAATAGCGGGATTTGTTTTTTAACCTTCTTCAGGAGCAGGCATCCACCAATTCAATCTGGTTAGACGGCAAGGGTTCCCCCAGAAAAATCTCGCCAACCTTTTGAAAACGGGACACGGAATCCGTCACCAGATACTGCACGAACCGTTCCTGATTATTGCCGTTTAACATGGTCAAATCCTGCAACGCGCCCTGTAATGCCCCGGCGGTCGCCTCGGCGGAATCCACAATGGTGATGCGTTCAGGAAGCAGTCTTAACAGCAGGGCTTTAAACACGGGAAAGTGGGTACAGCCTAACAACAAGGTATCCTGCTCGCTGATATCGGCCAGATAATGCGTTAGTGCTTCTTTTGCCACCGCGTTATCCACCATGCCCTCTTCCGCCAGGGCGACTAGTACGCTGCAGGCGCGAGCCGTAATGGCGGCTTGGGGTAATTGTTCCTGGATCAGGCGTTGATACGCGTTGGATGAAATCGTCGTTTCGGTGGCCAAAACAGCCACCTGATGATTTTTAGTTGCGGCAATGACGGCCTCGGCACCGGGCTGTACCACACCGACCACCGGCATATCCGGCAGCATGGCTTGCAGGTGGCCCAACGCCGCCGTAGTCGCGGTATTACAGGCAACAACCAGCGCCTTGATGCGCCTCTCCACCAGAATTCTCGCCATCTGCATGGCGTATTGCTGCACCGTCCGGGCACTTTTGGTGCCATACGGCAAGCGCGCCGTATCGCCCAGATAGATAAACGACTCCTGCGGCAGCGTGCTTTTCAAGGCACGCAACACCGTCAAGCCTCCCATCCCGGAATCAAACACCCCAACAGGCAAATTATTATCCATATTGTCCCTGATATTATTTTATTGTTTAACGGCCAAGTCCTGTTTGAGGCGTGGTATCCGAGTTTGTGTTTTCCTGTTTCATCTCATCCAATAAGTTCGTCGCCTTGGCTTTTTCCTTGAAAATCTTGAATTTGTCGGCTTGTTTACTGACTTTGTCAGCCGCTTTCCCAGCGATTGCCTTCTCTTTGGAAAAATCCTTGAGACTTTGGCTCAGGGTTTCAACGATGGGGTTATTTTTATAATGCTGATTGTATAAAGAATCACCCGAAAAGCCCCACGCTTTTCCCAGTTCATTTTCCGGATTAAAGGATGCGGAAACCACTTTAATCGCACTGTGATCAAACTTGAGACCCGGATTGTTCTCGCCCAACACCACCAGCGCCGTCCATAAGTGTCGTAGTTCTTCGGTGTTGGAACCCCGCAGCACAATGGGATTTTCCTTGCTCGGCGGTTTCGCCAGGCCGGCAAGCAGTTGCGTCGCCATTTGCATGGACAGCTTGATACGTTCGTTTACATTATCCTCTTTTGGAAAATGGGTTATCGTCACTTTGGTAGCCGGGGTAAAAACCTGTTTTTTATCGATGGTTTTGGCGTTCATGTGATCCTTACCGTGTTCGACCAGAAACACGCCGCGATCATAAACCTCTTTTCCTGTTCGTCGCTCTGTTCCAAGCAAATTGGAATAAGTCGTGTACTCCCGAAACTTGCCGGCCGGGATCGGATCAACCTCATAATAGGACGTATTGGCGTCGACACCGACCATACCTACCGTACTGTCATCCTCGGTATTTTTGGGCTTCCATTCCTGACCCATATGGTGTTTTTTGTCTTCCATGTTGTAATCGACATAGGTCGTATTGGAGAAGGCGGTAAACACCAGATCCGTTTCTTTGGCTTTGCCTTTTACTTCGTCTACCAGTCGTAACAGACCTTTATGCTTGAACGAATTTTGATCCGGTTCATTTGGATCACCATGTAAAACGCAACTGACCCGTTCATAAGTCTGCAAATCGGACTCAAGTAATTTCAGGTTATTCTCAATCATGGATCGATGCTTGCGAATCGCGTTTTTCTGACTGTTATTCGCAAGAGCTCCCACCTCATCATTGGAAGGCATGGCCTGTAAATGTTGTTCGTACAGGGCTTTCTGATGGCGAAGATTATCCACGATCGTATCGCAAACATCCGCCATATTCTGAAATTTACCACCTAATTGCTGCGCTTTCTGCTTCGCCGCCGCCATAAAGGCCGGGTTTAAAATATCCAGTCCGGTGAGGTTGCCAAGCCGCCTCAATTCCTTCTTCATCCCGTCTTCAATATCTTGTAACGCATATACCTTTTCAACCAGATTATTGAGTTCGG
Source organism: Legionella spiritensis (assembly GCF_900186965.1). Classification (NCBI taxonomy): domain Bacteria; kingdom Pseudomonadati; phylum Pseudomonadota; class Gammaproteobacteria; order Legionellales; family Legionellaceae; genus Legionella; species Legionella spiritensis. The sequence goes on along the minus strand of NZ_LT906457.1, from coordinate 895,331 downwards.
TTTTCTGCCGGGCCATCACACCATTGGGCTGGTTATATGCGGCACCAAGCCAGGCATCGTTGTTTTTGGCCGCCTGATAGCGTTTGAAATCATCATTGGTGATTTGTTTTTCCCAATCGGCAGGAAAAACCGCTCCGACAGCAGCGGGAAGACCATGCAGATTTTGATGTAATTCCTGAAGATTATTCGCTGTACTAAATGCTATTAGCAAGGCATTGACCTGCGCATTAGGGAAGACCTGGCCTTTCTCCAGACGCATAACCGCAGTCAACGCCGACATTTTGGCATGTTTATCAGGATCAGGACCCAATCCTCTGTATGCGTTAATTAACTGCAGGTTATGAGCATGCTGGGTATTGATCGCATCTCTCAGTGTAGCATCAGGGTGGTATACAGCAGCAGGAACCGTTTGCAGATGAAACGCGGTGTAAAGCGCCGGTTGCCCTACAGCGGGCGCAAGAATCGGACTGAGATTGTCAAGAAATTCCTTGTATTTCGTGGCATCGGCGGGTGCGACGGCCAAGACATCAAGACCATTGTTGGGATCCAGTATAAGATCATTAATCGCCTTGACTTTATTTTTGTCTAAAGTAACAGGAGGCGTCATGTTAGCCAGTGTTTCAGCGACCTTCGCATTGGCAATTTGGGCAATCAGCGCCAACCGCCTGTTTTCATTGACCAATGCCCCGGCGTGAGGATTGGTTATGCCAAGTATTTTACGAACGTGATCCACTTCCGTCGCTTTCATCAAGGCCGTCAATACTTCCGGCTTAGCTAAAACGGCCTGTTGTTTGTCCAACGGCAGACTGTCTAGGACGTTTAATATTTCCGTGCGGATTTCAGCCCCATAAACGTCCTGTTCAGCCACCTTGATACGAAATAATTTCGCACCGGCCAGCTTTTGAATCGCTTTGCGGGACTCTTCATTGACCCAATCGTGGTTGGTGATACCGATGTCATTTAATTTTTGTTTAAATTCCGCAACGTCTTTCGCTTTGGCCAAATCAGTCAATTTCGCCAACGGGGCGTGACCCGGATTCGTTGCCGGATACCTGTCAATCAGAATGCGTGCCAAATCACCGCGCAGCTTGTTTTGCTCCGACACAGGCAATGATTGCGTCAACGCCGTTGCCCCGGCAGGATTGGCGAAATTCAAATTATTAACTTCCGCCAGTAATTCGGCAAATTCTGGCCCATTATTTAAATCAAAAGCGGTTGCCAGTCTTTGGACGTGTTCCGACATGGCATAAGCCCGGATAATCTTGTTCAGGCCCTGATTGATATTATTGCCGATCAAACCGTCGGCATCGCGGGCTCCCCCCATCAACGTTGCGCCCACCGCCACTTGCAGACCATTCTGATCACCTGCAGCCACGATGGCACTTAAATCATCACCGGCCCGAGCCTTGGCTCGGATTAACGCAATCAAAGCCTGCTCCTTGACGAGCGTCTCTTGTTCGGGCACGGTAAAAAACTGATTAACGGCCGGCGTTAATCCTGGCCCCGGGTTAAAATGCGTCGTATATTTGGTCTGTACCGGACCGGTAATTAATTCCCGAAGATGTGCCGGGTTGGCGGCGGTGAACAGACTCTTGCGAATATGGGCGATCGCGGCAATCTCTTGTACTTTCGTCTTGTCGCTGAACGCGTTTTGAAATTCGTTGTTAGCGGAAAAGCCAAGGGATTCATGGCGGCCGAGTGCTCGTTTAATATCCTGATGGCTGCCTGCCTGAATCAACGCGTCCAACGCGTTGGTGTTTTCGCTTTGCAGGACTTTCAATTTCAGTGCCTGAGTCGCCGCAGCAAGGCGTAATTCGGCCACGCTACTGTCAGTAACCGCCTGCTGGAGGTAAGCGCCGTCTTCCGCCTTGCCAGCCAGGGCATTGCGAATGGCTGCCGCATTGGTGGCGGCCGCAATCGTCGCCAGATCTGCTTCCCGACCTATGCCTAACGTGGCAAATCGTTCCACGAGAAAACGTTTGCCCAAAGCGCCTCGGACGTCATTGACATCTTCATCGCGTAGATAATCAGTATAGGGATCACCAAGATGATCTCTAATCGCATCTTCATCACCGTTAAGGGCTGTATAGGTATTAGGGCCGAGTCCGCCAATAGAAGGATCGATGATAAATGTCGGATCATTCACTTTCAACAACGCGCCCTTGTGCGCAGCGGCCTCCTCGATCGCATCACCCGGCAGTGACCGATCAACCATAAGGCTCGCTACGTCATGGGGTAACCCAAGTTGCTGTTCCGCCCAGGTTGCAAAGTTGGGCGCTGGTGCCGCCAGCAAGCCTTCCAATACGGCTATGTCGTTGCAGGCGGCGATTTTTTTAAGCACCAGCTGACGCTGGGCTTCCAGTTGAATGGCCTGAGCCGCCCTATTGGTTATCACATCTTCATTGGCGACATTCCAGCCCGGACGATCCGCCAGTTTGCCAAAGACACTGACCCCTTCGGGATCCTTAATCAGTTTGGTTCGTACATCATTGGGAGTGGCCGCTTTGATGATTTCTGCAAGATAATCCGTACCGGCGCTTTGCAGACCCAAAACAACCCGTTTTTCAGCGGCGAGTTTGCGCAAGGCCTGAAAGTCGTTCGTAGGATCCGCTCCCCAAACATAGCCATTATTATCTCCTCTAGAGACCAGAAAACGATCATTATCGTCCGTTTTGCCGTTAATTTCACCAACACCCAGGTTTGTCCAGAGTGCTTCATTGGCTATGACAGCGGCTCTAAATGCTTTCGAACCGGCTGAATTGGGTGCGAGGTCGGAAGTATCGACGCTGAGAATATCATCCAGAGCTTTTATAAAACCCACTTCTTTTTCAAGATCTGGATTTTCAAGCGCGCTTTTTAAGTTTCTGTTTTGATAAGCCATGGAGCTACTCCGGAATTTTGTAATACTGTTATTTTAAACCTAATTTATTAAGTCTACATTAACCGCTACGATCTATTTAAAACAATCTCATTATGGGCAAATTTTCATCATAAATTCGTTACGAATTCCACTTGGGATAGCCCGATTGTATGGACTCCCGCATCGGTCATGCCGCCTCCTTCACAATGGCGCCTCCCGTATTGCCCTGTAAAAATAAAACGCCCCTGGCCAATCAAAATCATCCTTGCTTCATCACAGTGTTCACAACATTGGCATTGTCCACAATCTATTCTATCTTTATTAGTATAGCAAGCTCATGGACACGATCATGCTAAAACTGCCTGCTTATCTGATGTTGATGCTTCCGGCACTGGCCTTCGCCGGTGGTTTTTACGAATTCAGCGCACCCGATACACCGCATTACGTCTGTTTTGACGGCCGCAGGCTCGAATGCTCGCCCACGGGATTTATCTGGCATGCCCGCCGCGGTTGTTTCCTGAGCCGCAAGCCCTGTGAAGAATACGACGCCCATATTTATGGCTACTACCCGACCAACAAAAAGCTCATCTACGCCTACAACCGGTGTCGGGAAAATTATCCGTATCGTCTGGGAGAAATGCAAACACATTAAATGAAAAGTGTCCTTTCCCGCAATCCGCTGCGCTCCTTGGCGGGCTACTATTTTTGACAATCCATTTTCGGCGCCTCCCCGCTACTATTTTTGACAATCCATTTTGCCGGGCCGTCCCGCTACCCTATTTTTTCATTGTAGCCCGCCAAGGAGCGCAGCGTATTGCGGGAAAATGGAAACCCCTGTTATTTCGGACGTGTTTAAGCCGTCATGTTTCCTATTATCAAACCCTGTTGAGGAATGAAGGGAATCAATCAAAAATGGTCAATTATCGCAGGAACAAATTGGAGGGAGGCGTTTATTTTTTCACCCTCGCATTAGCGGATCGGCAAACTGGTTTATTAACCAGGCATATTGATTTGCTTTACAATTCAATGAAGAAAACACGAGAAAAACAAACTTATAACGTTCTGGCAACGGTTATCTTACCCGATCATCTCCACACTATCTGGAAACTGCCGGATGGAGACGCTAATTATGCCAGCCGCTGGCGTACAATTAAAAGTTCTTTCACCCAAGGTTTATTAAAACAAGGTTATTCATTACAAAAAAAACATGGCAGATACAAAATTTGGCAAGATAGATTTTGGGAGCATACGATAAGAAACGACCAGGATTTGGAAGCACATATTAATTATATTCATTACAATCCGGTAAAACATGGTTTGGTCGCATCAGTATATCAGTGGCCATACTCCTCATTTCATTGGTATGTGAGAAAGGGAAAACTGGAGCAGGATTGGGGTAAGACTGTAACCATTATACCAATGTCATTTGATGATTAATGAATCCCCGCAATCCGCTGCGCTCCTTGGCGGGCTACTCTATTTTTTCATTGTAGCCCGCCAAGGAGCGCAGCGGATTGCTGGATTTCGAGCGGAAACATAATGGTGGTTCACTGGACAGGGACGGACAACAGCATGGCAACCGTAATCCATATCAGGGCGCTCAATAAATAAGGATGTTTATAGGGTTTGAACGTTTTTCGGATACTCCGGATATTCAACGCCCAAACCGGAAGAATAGTCAGCACCATTAACACGAGGAGTTTGGCGACAAGGAATTCGCCTGTTGTAAAAGGAAGGATATCGACGATCCATTCAACAAAAAGATGTAAAAGAGCCTTGATTTTTAATAGCCCCCATAATACCCAGTGTTCATAGGAAACCACCAGGAAAGAAGCCAGAAAAACCGGTAGACACCAGGTCACGCCGGGATAGGAAAACAATTTTTTCGCGGCTTTCCCGAACTCCTGGGAGAAAAAAACCAGAATGGACGTCCCCAGTAACACCAGAGTTATGGTCAATAACATATTATCTGCCATGCGACACCTGACTTGTAATTATTTAGAAGGAAATAACCGCTCATTCCTTGTTCAAACACCGGTTACAAAAATAAACCAATGACGCCGCCCGGTCAAAATTAGCTACCCTTTTTCCTCCAGCGATTCCCAACGCTGATAAAGCCTGGTTAGTTTGGCCTCATCATCAGCCAGCTCCTGATTTATTCGGCTGATGGTCAGGGGATCCTGCTGATAGAACTCAGGATTAGCCATATCCAGTTGCCGTTTGGAAATTTTATCTTCCAGCGCTTCAATCTCAAGCGGTAAATTCGCAAGCTCCCGCTGCTCATTGAAACTCAGTTTTACCGAATTATCCCTGCGTTTTACAGATTTATCAGCCGTTGTCTCACGTTGTTGCCTTTTTTGCTGACGGTAATCGTCATACCCGCCGACGTATTCCCGAAATTCCCCTTCACCCTCATGAACTAAAATACTGGTCACCACCTGATTGATGAATACCCTGTCGTGACTGATCAATAACAGGGTTCCGGAAAAATCTGCCAGCATGGTTTCGAGAAGCTCCAGAGTCTCAATATCCAAATCATTGGTCGGCTCATCGAGCACCAGAAAATTAACCGGTTTTGCAAACAGTCTGGCAAGCAGCAGGCGATTGCGTTCTCCACCGGATAACGTAGACACTTGCTGATTAAAACGTTCCGGTGAAAATAAAAATTCCTTTAAATAGGAGGCGACGTGCTTTTGTTTGCCATTGACCGTCACGTAATCCGCCCCATCGGCGACATTGGCCATGACCGTTTCCTGCTCGTTCAGTTGCCGCCGCAATTGATCAAAATAGGCGATATCCAGAGACGTTCCCCGACGGACCGTACCGCTATCCGGTTCAAGTTCCCCTAATAAAACCCGTACCAACGTGGTTTTGCCACATCCGTTCGGGCCGATAATACCTACCTTGTCACCCCGGGTCAGTAACAGGGAAAAATCACGCAACAATGTTTTTTCCCCTAATTGTTTGGTCACATGGCTGGCCTCAATAACCAGCGCGCCGGAACGGGATACGTCCAGTTGCATGGATTTCGCTTTGCCGACTTCCGCCCGTCGTGCCCTGAATTGTTCACGCATGGCTTTCAAGGCCCGTACCCGTCCTTCATTGCGCGTGCGTCTGGCCTTGATACCGGTGCGGATCCAGGCTTCCTCATCACTCAAGCGTTTATCAAACAGATCGTTGTGCTTCTGCTCCGCCATACGCATGGCTTCCCGGCGATCAAGATAGGTATCGTAATTGCAATCAAAGGTATATATCTTGCCCCTATCCAGCTCCACAATACGATTGGCGACCTGACCTAAAAACTCGCGGTCATGGGTCACCACCAGCAAACTGCCACGATAGGATTTCAGATAGGATTCCAGCCATTCGATGGCATTGATATCCAGATGGTTGGTAGGTTCGTCGAGCAACAACAGATCGGGCGCCGCAATCAGGGCCGCCGCCAATAACGCGCAGCGTTTCATGCCGCCCGATAACCGGCTCATCACCGCCTGGGGATCAATATCGAGACGACTGGCCATCATCTCAACACGCGGCAGAATATCCCAGGCTTGCAGCTCATCCATCCTGATCTGGCATTTGGCCAGAGCGGCTGAATCGTTAGCAAGGGATAAACGATGAAACTCGGCGAGAACCTCGCCTGCCTGACCAAGACTTTTCACCAGAAAATGATAAACCGATTCCTCACCCGAGATCGGTACCTCCTGAGTAAGACCGGCTACCCGAATCCCTCCCAGACGATTCATTTGACCGCCATCAGGCAACAACGTCCCTTGCAATAAACGCAGCAGGGACGATTTACCCGCTCCGTTACGCCCGACTAAGGCAATGCGATCCTGCGGCTGGATCTGCCAATCGACCTTATCCAGTAAAAGATGGCCGCCTACTTGCAGAGTCACACCATGGAGTGAAAGTATACTCATAGAAAAAACCTGTTTACATCAATCAGCGTCAAGCTTTGTTTCCATGCCAATCAGGCAATCAACCCGACACATCTATTTTTTTATCACCAGCTGCCTTTCCTTTTGGGTCAGATTAAACAAAGACAACACATTCATTCCCAACAAAATCGTATCACTCTTGTTATCCGGCAAAATAACCCCCTTGATGTTGGTCAAGTGAAAATCTCCGAACACCAGGGTATCCATTCGGGTCAGTAATCCGGTCATCGAGCCATTAGCCGTTTCCAGCCGGACAGGGTATCTGCCCGTAAGGTGCAACCTGTCAGCAATAGATTGAGGAATCGCGACCAGACTGGCTCCGGTATCCACCATAAATTCAACCGGCTTATCATTAATATAGCCCTTAATGCGATAATGACCCTGAGAGTCCGCGTCAATCATGACCTGGCCATGTTGAACCTGATAACCGCCCTTCTCATCCCCACTGAAAAAATAAAAAAAAGCGAACAGCAGCCCGAATAATATCAGCCAGGCGATAACAAACATGTTTCGCCCGGTACGGGCGTAACCCTCATTGTCCACTTATTTCGGTGATGTTTCGGGTAAAACAAGTACCCCATCCATTTCAACCTGGGATCCTCTTGGCAAGGCAGACACCCCGATAGCCGCTCGTGCAGGAAAAGGTTCCGTAAAATAGCGGGTCATCGCTTCATTGACCAGAGGAAAATGATTCAGATCGGTCAGATACACATTTAATTTAACAATATTCGCAAGACTGCCGCCGGCCGCTTCACACACGGCGGTTAAATTCTCCAGAACCTGGTTAATCTGCAAGCGAATCTCCTCGCTGCATAATTGCATGGTTTCAGGATCAAGCGGAATTTGTCCTGACAGGTATACGGTATTACCACAACGAATAGCTTGACTGTAAGTACCTATAGCGGCCGGCGCCAGGTCGGTATGGATAGCTTGCATAAATCTACTCCCCTTGTTTTTTTCGATAAAGGCGCATGACCACCTTGTTGGCCCGTAAACGCCTCATTACCCTTGCCAGGTGGGTACGGTCACGCACGCTGATGGAAAAAGTCACCGCGTTATGGCGTCCATCACGCGGATCCACATTAATATTGCCAATATTGGACTCCGCCTCGGCAATCGCCGTAGCCAGGGCTGCGAGAACGCCACGTTGATTGGCCACATCCACTGTAATATCAACCCAGTATTCCCCTTCAACCTGCTCATCCCAGCGCAGTGAAATAAACTGCTCCGGATGGCTGCGAATCTGATTGACTTGTCGGCAATCACTGGCATGGACAATAATACCACGACCTTGTTGAAAACGTCCGACAATATTATCACCCGGAATAGGTTGACAACATTCGGCGAAATTCACAACCATCCCTTCCGTTCCCTTAATGGCAAGAGGCTTGCTGGTTTTACCCGTTTTTTCAAGCTCGGGGCTTTCCTGATTGATAACCAGACGTTTCGCAATCACCATGGGCATCTGATTGCCGATACCAATGGCATATAGTAATTCATCGGCTGATTTGTAATGAAGATCATGCAGCAGCGCCTGTAAAGATTCGGGAGGAACTTTAGCATAGTCGCTGCCAAGTTCCATCAAAGACTGCTCAAGCAGGCGTTTTCCCAGAACGATGGATTCCGCATGCTGCTGGCTCTTTAAAAAATGGCGGATATTACTGCGGGCTTTTCCGGTCACCACGAAGTTAAGCCAGGTCGGGTTGGGATGCGCACTTGGCGCTGTGATGATTTCGACGGTCTGACCATTGGTCAGGGGCATACTTAAAGGCACCAGGCGCCGGTTAACCTTGGCCGCCACACAACTGTTACCTACCCCCGAATGGACCGTATAGGCAAAATCGACCGGTGTCGCACCTTTTGGCAGCTCCATAATGTGGCCTTTGGGGGTAAACACATAAATTTCGTCCGGAAACAAATCAATTTTCACATTTTCGATAAATTCGAGCGAATTTCCCGTACTGCGTTGCATTTCCAGCAGACGCTGCACCCACTCGCGGGCGCGTAGCTGCGCCTCGTTCACTTCCAGACCGGAGGATTTGTAAATCCAGTGCGCGGCCACACCATTTTCCGCCACGCTGTCCATATCACGTGTCCGGATCTGCACTTCCAACGGCACGCCATAAGGTCCAAACAACGTCGTATGCAAGGATTGGTAGCCGTTTGCCTTGGGTATTCCTATGTAGTCCTTGAAACGCTGCGGAACCGGTTTGTACGTTCGATGCAACGCACCAAGCACCCGATAGCAGGAGTCAATGTCCTCGGTAATAACCCGAAACGCGAACACGTCGGTAATTTCCGTAAACGATGCTTTTTTCTGGCGCATCTTGCGGTAAATACTGTACAAATGCTTTTGCCGGCCAAACACGTGCTCGTAAGGAATGTTAAGTTGCTGCATGGCCTTTTGCAGATCCTGCTCAATTTTCCCGGTTAATTCCCGGCGGTTTCCCCGTGATTTTTCCACGGCCGATTTAATGGCGCGATAGCGCAGGGGATAAAGCGCCTGAAACCCCAAATCCTCAAGACCGGTATAAATGGCGTGCATACCCAGGCGATTGGCGATTGGTGCGTAAATTTCCAGTGTTTCAATGGCGATGCGCCGCCGCTTGACGGAAGGCATCGCGCCTAGCGTTTTCATATTGTGAAACCGGTCGGCCAGTTTCACGATGATCACTCGAATATCCTTGACCATCGCCAAAACCATTTTACGGAAATTTTCCGCCTGAGCCTCGGCACGCGATTCAAATTTGATTTTGGTTAATTTGGTCACGCCGTCCACCAGGGCGGACACTTCCTCGCCAAATTGCTGGATGAGTTCGTCTTTGCTGATAGAGGTGTCTTCCACCACATCATGGAGCAAGGTAGCCATGATGGTCTGGTAATCGAGACGCATACGCGCCAGAATCAGGGCGGCAGCGACAGGGTGGGTAATATAGGGTTCGCCGGAACGCCGCATTTGGCCATGGTGGGCTTTTTCCGCCACCAGGTAAGCTTGATAGCACTTTTCAATATAGGGTTGCTCAAGATAGCATTTAAGCTCTTCATCCAACTCCTTAAAGTAGCTCACGCAGCACTCCCCTCGCTTCAATAGACTGCCAATTTCATGCGGGCCACAGCTCTCTGGTTGAACATTAAGCGATGTTGCCACTCATCCGGAAAGTATCAATGGTCACTGTTCTTCAGAAACCGCAAATATCCATTAATACCCCTGTCAGGAACGACCATATCCGGTTCATTTTAAACATTAAATTCTTCACAACCCTCATCCTGAGATTCCTGGATCCCTCGGTCAAGCCGAGGGACGTAGTGAGCCGCTTTAAAGACTTAAGTAAGTGCCATCAGGCGCCTCGCCCGACCTGCGCCTTTTCTAAATAATTATTGTCGTTCAACCTGAACTCAGATACGGCCGGTTGCCAAAGGTTTCAATATACCGCCTGTCCTGTTACAAAATCCCGTCTCAGCTTTTCTCCAGCATCTCGGGTGTAATCAAACCTTCGGCGATTTCCCGCAACGCGACAACGGTGGGCTTGTCATTCTCCCACTCTACCAATGGCTGCTCACCACGAACCGCAATGTCCCTGGCACGTTTTGTAGCCACCATGACCAGTTCAAAACGGTTTGCCACATGCTCCAAACAATCTTCTACCGTTACACGTGCCATAATATAAACCTCCGGAAGCGAATAAAGCATAATTCCACATCGAATCATGCCGACTTGCAGCCGGAGTATATCGCAACCCGGCTACGCAATAAATTGGTCAAAATACTCTATTTTACTGCGAAGAAAGCAGGAAAGAAAGTAATTTTCCAGCCTTTTCCGATTGACGCTTGAGCGTCAGGCGGTTCGCACGAACAATGGCCTGCAAATCCATCGCCGCCTGGTTAAACTCGTCATTAATGATGAGGTAATCAAATTCGGAAAAATGGCTTAATTCATCCTGGGCACGCTGCATTCGTGCGGCTATCACCTTGTGATCATCCTGCCGTCTCTCCTCAAGCCTTTTTTTCAAAACGGTCAGGGAGGGAGGTACTACAAAAATGCTGACGGACCGGGGATAAATATGCCTGATTTGCTGTGCGCCCTGCCAGTCTATATCCAAAACCACGTCCTTCCCCTCGTCCAGCAGTCGGTTAATCTGTGCCACAGAAGTACCGTAATAATGGTTAAACACCACCGCATGCTCCAGAAAATCATTTTCATTGATCATGTCAAGGAATTGATCCCGGCTTACAAAAAAATAGTCAACCCCATCCTGTTCACCAGGACGTTGAGGTCGGGTAGTATGAGAAATAGAGACAGCGATATCGTCGAGAGATTGAATCAGTTTTTTAACCAGACTGGTTTTTCCTCCTCCGGAAGGCGCTGCCACAATAAACAAATTTCCCTGGGATGAATCGGTCATATACTCACTCTATATTTTGAATTTGTTCTCGCATTTGTTCAATCAACACTTTCATTTCAATCACACAGGACGTCAGCGCCGTCGACTCGGATTTCGAGCCCAACGTATTCGCTTCACGATTTAATTCCTGCATAAGAAAATCAAGACGACGCCCCATTACTTCAGTATCGCTCAATACTCGAGCGACTTCCAGTAAATGGGTGTTCAAGCGGTCCAGTTCCTCACTGACGTCCAGACGCGTTAACATCAAGGCGATTTCCTGCTCCACTCGCGGACGCTCCGTATCCAGCTGCAGCGCATGCAAACGAGTCAGCATTTTGTCCCGTAGTTCCGCTATTGAAAAGCTGGCTTGTGATTTCGCTTTGTCTACCTCTTCGTGCATCAGTTGCAAGCGGCCTTGCAAATGACTTTCCAATGACTTGCCTTCCTCGGCACGCGACACAATCAATTGCTGTAACGCCTGTTGAAAGACCATTTTAACCTGCTCGCGGATCCCATCCATATCAACCGGACTGCATTGCACCACACCCGGCCAGGACAAAACGCCTGACAAAGTCAGGTCATTAGCCAGATGTTTATTAACCGCCAGTTCCTCACCAACGTGCAAAAGAGAATGAACCATCCCGTAATTAATGGCAAGGGATTGGGAATCAGACGAGCCGTCCGTGATTTTCAGCTGACATTCAATTTTACCGCGGTGGCATTGTCCGCGCAGTTGATTGCGCAATTCCGTTTCAAGAAATCGCCACGCCTCCGGTAATCGAAAGGAAATATCCAGATACCGATGGTTCACGGAACGAAGCTCCCAGCAAATGGTCGTTTCGTTAAATTGCGTTTGTGATCGCGCAAAGGCGGTCATACTATATATCATAATAATACTGACTAACCATAAATTGCAGGTGCGGCGACTATAACCTAATTTTGTACAAATGCAAGTGCGGGTGCGTCACCACATCAAGCGGGTGCATCGCGACATCAAAATGAGTTATACTCCATCATTTTTAGCGAGGATTCACCATGCGACCCAGTAATCGCGAAGCCAATCAATTACGCCCGATAAAAATCACCCGCCAGTATACCCAACATGCCGAGGGCGCCGTCCTGGTTGAATTTGGCCATACCCGCGTACTGTGCACGGCATCCGTTATTGACGGTGTGCCTCGCTTTCTCAAGGGAAAAGGTCAGGGATGGGTCACGGCGGAGTACGGCATGTTACCGCGTGCCACTCATAGCCGTACGGAACGCGAAGCCAGCAGGGGAAAACAAGGCGGCAGAACCCTTGAAATCCAGCGTCTGATTGGCCGATCCCTGCGGGCCTGCATCGATTTGAAAGTATTGGGCGAGCATACCCTGACACTGGATTGCGACGTCCTGCAAGCAGACGGAGGCACTCGCACGGCCGCCATTACCGGCGCCTGTGTCGCGATGAGAGACGCGCTATCCTGGATGGTTGCCCGTGACAAGCTGCGCAAAACACCGGCTTTCCAATACGTGGCTGCCGTTTCCGTAGGGATATACCGTGGACAACCCGTTCTTGATTTGGACTACGCGGAAGACGTTCTGGCTGAAACGGATATGAACATCGTCATGAATGAAGCGAGCCATTTCATTGAAGTGCAGGGTACGGCCGAAGAGAAATACTTTGATAGAAAACAACTCAATGACATGCTTGATCTGGCTGAAAACGGCATCAGGGAATTGATAGATATTCAGAAAAATGCCTGATCAGATCCCGCGTTTCACAAGGGTTACGGATATCGTAGCCCTTCAAGAAGCGCAGCGGATTGCGGGATTATTAAAACAACGCCTTGTTCATAGCCACATCCCTCGCCGTGTGCTTGGCAATCAGGTTATCATGCACCAGTTGCGTCAAATGTTGATCCAGAGTCTGCATGCCCTTGGCCTGTCCCGTCTGTATGGAAGAATACATTTGCGCGACCTTATCCTCACGAATCAGGTTTCGAATAGCGGAATTACAAATCATGATTTCAAGAGCGGCCACCCGCCCGCCTCCTGTTTTCTTCAACAAACTTTGCGCGATAACAGCCATTAACGATTCCGATAACATGGATCGCACCATCGATTTTTCCTCGCCGGGAAACACATCAATGATCCGGTTAATGGTTTTCGTGGCGGAATTGGTATGCAGGGTTCCAAAGACCAGATGCCCCGTTTCTGCCGCGGTCATCGCAAGACGTATGGTTTCCAGATCCCGCAACTCCCCCACCAGAATAATATCCGGGTCTTCCCTCAGCGCGGAACGCAGTGCCGCGTTAAAGCTATGCGTATCCCGATGTACTTCCCTCTGGTTTACCAGGCATTTCTTGCTCTCGTGGACGAACTCGATGGGATCTTCCACCGTCAGGATATGTTCATATCGTGATGAGTTGATATAGTCAATGATTGCCGCCAACGTGGTACTTTTTCCCGAACCTGTCGGTCCTGTCACCAGAACCAGGCCTTTGGGATACGTGGCAATTTCGGTAAATATCGACGGTAAATTCAATTCCTCCATACTGAGAATTTTGGATGGAATGGTTCGGAATACCGCGCCTGCCCCACGCGCCTGGGTAAACGCGTTCACCCTGAAACGGGCCAGATTGATAATTTCAAACGAGAAATCCGTTTCCAGGTGTTCCTCGTATTCCTTGCGTTGCTTATCGTTCATAATGTCATAGATAATTTTAATGACATCCTTGTGCTCCAGGGCAGGGACATTGATTTTACGCAAGTCGCCATCGACTCGAATCATGGGCGGCAATCCTGCGGACAGATGCAAATCCGATGAATTGTTTTTAACGGAAAACGCTAGCAACTCGGCAATATCCATATTCAGTTTCCTGGATCAATCAGGTTTATTCCTAAAGATTAGCTTACCAGACCCTGTTTTTAAAGTTGTATTCCGAATGAAATGAATATCCGCGCCGAAAATTGTTATAATGGCCAATACTCTGATATCGTTGGCGTTTTTACTGCCTTGACCTTACCATGACATCATGACTATCGCCGACCGAATACTTCTTGTTCAGCAATCGATCATACAAAGTGCGAAACGCCAGGGTAGAAACCCGGGCGATATTCGCCTGATTGCCGTCAGCAAAGGCCAGCCGGCTACCGCTATTCAACAAGCCTTCGCATGCGGATTAAACGAGTTCGGAGAAAATTACTGGCAGGAGGCGAAAAGCAAGATCGATATATTAAAGAAACTACCGATAATATGGCATTTCATCGGTCTTGTGCAAAGTAACAAAGCGGCTGACATTGCGACCCATTTTGATTGGGTGCATACTGTTGACCGTGAGAAAACGGCGGCGTATTTAGCCCGATACCGACCAGCAGACAAACCGCCTCTTAATGTATGTATTCAGATCAACCTGGATGATGAGCCCGGCAAATCGGGCATAGCGCCGGCTGAGGCGCAAGCGCTGGCCACTTTTATTTTACAATGCCCGACATTGAGGCTGCGAGGATTGATGGCCATTCCCAAACCGCATTGCGATGAAAAACGGCAATACCAAAGCCTGTTAAGGCTGGCGCGTTTACTGGAACAAATCAATCAACAATATCCTGAGCGGCTGGATACCTTGTCCATGGGCATGAGCGATGATTTACAGGCGGCAATCCGGGCCGGCAGCACCATGGTTCGGGTCGGCAGAGCCATTTTTGGAGAACGAGGTTAAACGATGAATATTTCATTTATCGGCTACGGCAATATGGCACGTGCCATTATAGACGGATTACAAACAAACCATACTCACAACTTGTCCGTCGCATCCCCTTCCCTGCAACCGGGTCGTGACGAACATTTCACCACGGATTGCGACAATCTTGCGGTTATAAAAGATGCGGATGTCATCGTTCTGGCTGTCAAACCGGCAAAAATGGGTGACGTTTTAACTCAAATTGGCCATGACATTCCTGAACAAGCCGTATTGGTCTCGGTAGCGGCCGGTATCGACCTGGCCTGGATCGCGTCTTTCTGTAACGAAAAACAAGCCATCGTACGCGCCATGCCGAACATCGCCTTATCCGCAGGAAAAGGAGCCACGCCGCTGGTTGCCAATGAACACCTGGATATACTGCAAAAAAAACGGGCGGAAACCATTTTCAACGGAGCAGGTATTATCCGGTGGCTGGACGATGAATCATTATTAAACGCCTACACAGCCGTTTCCGGCAGTGGTCCCGCCTACGTTTTTTTATTTGTTGAAGCCATGACCAGGGCTGCTGAAAAACTGGGTTTGGACAAGGAAGCGGCTCTATCATTTACCACGCAAACCATTCATGGCGCGTTGGCTCTCATGGAACAAACCGGTTTATCGGCTTTTGAACTGAGACAACAGGTCACTTCGCCGGCCGGGACAACAGCGGCGGCCATCGCCGTCCTCCAGCAGCGGGAGTTTGACACCATCCTTTTAAAAGCCATGCACGCCGCGTGTGAACGCGCCAAACAATTGGGATCTATTGACATGAACAAGGAATAGCAAAAAAATTGAGGGTTTCTCAAGTGGCCGCTTCCGCCGTCTTTAGGTCTACTGGCAGCCATTTTACAGTTTATTTTATGAGGGGGTGTTATGGCAGGCTTTATATCTGTGGGTTATTTTCTTACCAATCTGTTTTTTTCAGTGGTTCTGTTTTTATTCTGGATAAGAATTTTTCTCCGTTATTTTCGTATCAGTTCACTGCATCCCGTCAGTCAGGCTATCAATACGTTCACCAATCCAGTCATCCGTCCACTGGAACAGTTAATTTATGGTAAAAACGCCGCCCCTCGACGTTACGACTGGGTAAGTCTGGTATTGATCATTATCATTGAGTTTCTCAAATTTGCCTGCCTGAGTCTGGTGGTTTACGGTGCGGTCATGCCCGCTTCGCTTCTGGCTCTCTTTGTAGCGGCCGACCTGGTTGTTCAACCCTGCAACCTGATGTTTTACATGATTTTAATCCGGGTTATTATGAGCTGGATCAATCCGGCCTGGCAACATCCGGTTGCCGAGGTTTTGGCTATTGTCACCAGACCTTTGCTGATATTAGGACGGAAAATTATTCCCGATATCTCCGGTTTTGATTTTTCTCCTTTCATTATTATGATTATTCTGAAAGTCATTACCCTGTTTTTAAGCGCATCCATGCCATTACCGCTTCTGTAAAAAAGAGCGGAAAATCTCCACTATCAGCAGAAGGAGCTATACTAAAATCAGATTGAGCAGATTCAGGGGAGTCTCTCTCATGATAAAACAAACCTTGACCACGCTGGGTCTTGCAACCGTTTCATTGAGTGTCTTTGCGGCACAGTCGGTGTACTGTCCGCAACGTTCCGGTTACATCAACGTCGGCATGACGCAGGAACAGGTTCTCAACGCTTGCGGGCAGCCGCTCAGCAAACAGGAATCCAATACGCCGGTGACAGAAAAAGTTCCGGTGCAACAGTTAATGTATAACAACCAGGGAGCACCCAAGGCGTTTTATGGCGTCTGGGCCATTCCAGTCGGTAACAGCAACACCGGCTTTGCCCAGCCTTTCGGCAGTAATACGGGCGGTGCGCAATTACAGGTTGACATTACCGACAACAAGGTCAGCGGCGTCAAAATCAATGGCTCCGACGCCAATGCTTTCTCCATATGCGGCGGCACCAGTATTCAAATAGGTGATCCGGCCAGCAAGGTTTATGGCGCCTGTGGCGATCCGTCTCTCACCAACAAGACGTTTATTAACAAGCCCATACCCAGCACCCAAAAACCCGAAGTCTGGGTTTATCAGCCCGGCCAATATCAATCTCCGGTCAGCTTGACATTTGTTAACGGCAAATTACAATCCATCGATTAACGGTAAAAATACCCGGAGCCGCCCCGGTGAAACAATAGACTTCTTTCCAAACCCGTGGCAGGGAGGGAAAAAGTGACATGATCCGGGGCAAACGCTATTTAATTATTATCAGGAAATATTCCCATGAGCGAAACAATTGACGACTTAACGATCGCCTACTCGGAAAACGGGTTGGAAACGATCAAGGAACTGGACAAGGAAATCCTGTCCAAAGGTGCGTGGACTACCATTATGTTTCGCTATCAGGACTGGGATAATGGCAAACAGGCTTATGGCCCGGTTAAATATTCCATCAGACGTTACCAGAAACGTAACAATCAATACTGGATGAAATCGAAATTTAATATTTCCAGCGAGGATCAGGCGCAAAAAATTATTGAGATCCTCAACAAGTGGCTCACCAAAGACACGCCTTAGTTCTTTCCGGCAATCCTTCATAGCCAGGGCGACAGGGATGTCGCCTATTTTAAAAAAACACTGTACACGCCGCTAACCCCATCCACGTCATAAATGGTGATAGGTCGGCTGACGCCTTTGACCTTGACCCGAAGATGTCCTTTGATGTGCAACGGTTTACCAACTTCCTGAAACGTGGCTTCCGATATTAAAACCTGGCCGGCAATGGTTAAATCCTGAATACGTGACGCCAGATTAACCGGCGAACCAATCGCGGTGTATTGCATTCTCTTTTGCGAACCCATGTTTCCTACCATGGCATAACCGGTATTAATGCCAATACCCATGTCAAATTCCGGGAGACCTTGCCCTTGATTTAACGTGTTGACTTTTTTTAATGTCAGCTGCATGTCCAGAGCACAGGCTACGGCCTTCAAGGCATCCGATTCCGTGGAATGGGGCGCTCCAAAAATCACCATAATGGCATCACCGATGAACGAATCGATAGTACCCCCATATTTTTCAATCACATTAACCATATGCTCATAAAGATTATTGAGTGCCGCAAATACCGCCTCGGGGGGCAGCGTTTCCGACAATCCGGTAAAGTTTCTCAAGTCGCTGAATACAATGGTAATTTTGCGCTTGTCACCCTTCACAGCTAATTGGGAGGGTGATTTAAGAAGACTTTTCACTACATCATCAGACATATAACAACTAAACGCTTTTTGAATAAAATCCTTGCGTAATTGCAATGATTTTCGGGCTTTTTGCAAAGCAGCGCTGGTCAGACGATATTTTTTTTCAAGTCTGGTAACCTCCATCAGGTTCAATTGATCTTCGGTCATGGAAGCCAAATCCATTAAAATCCGACGCTTCTTTTCATCAAATGATCTGGGTATTTTATCGGAAATACATAATGTTCCAACGTTATAACCTTCCAGCGTCGCCAGTGGCACACCGGCATAAAAACGCATATAAGGTGCCCCAACAACATAAGGGTTGTTGGCAAACCGTGTATCCAGATGGGTGTCAAGCACAATAAGAGGATGATCCTGCTGAATGGTGATGTTGCACAGGGACTGTGTGCGCGGGATATTTTCAAGTTCGATTCCCTGTCTGGCTTTAAACCACTGCCGATCTTTTTCCACAATAGAAACAAACGCGATGGGAACTTCAAACAAATCCGTGGCAAGACGGACAATACGTTCATATCGCTCATCTCTTGGGGTATCCAGAATTTTCAACTCATAAACGGCGGCTAGCCGCCCTTCCTCGTCGAAATGGCGTAGGTTTTTCACTTTACTCTCCCGCGATCATAAGACAGGATTCACGATACATGAACACACAGAACAGGTTCTTTGCACTTAATTCTATTTTAGACTGCAAAAGATATTTAATTGGTTTATTTTTTGTAGCCTGTCATAAGGGCAAAGCCGAAATGCGGGAAATCGCTCACTTGGGCGTTCATCTGTTCTTCTGGTACCAGGGCGTGTCCTCATTCTGTTTCCATTTAATTTTGACAGGTTAACTGTCATTCCCGCGAAGGCGGGAAACCATTCCTGATGTGGCTCAGTGCTTGATTCAGTATGGATCCCCGCCTTCGCGGGGATGACAAAAAGACAAACATTCTGTGCAAGCTAACCTGCCAAAACAAAATGGAAATGGTACTATATTGGAACAAGAAACCGGCAATACAGCCACAGGCCTCCTTACGGGCTACCAATTTTTGTAGAAAAATCGTGAAAACAGAGCTCTGGGTGAATGCAAAATAACAGGGTCTTGCCTGGCAGGAATTGGTTCAATTTTTGAATACTTGCTCAAATTGTTCTATAATCTTTACCCTTCTTCAATAACAGGGTGCCTATGGCATGAAATATCGCACTATTATCTTGCTTTTGCCACTCATGATCATAGCCTTTTTCAGCTATTCGCATTTTTCCCATAAAAGCACCCCCAAACCGGCAACCACCTCCAACCCTGTCCATGTGGAAACATCCGTAGTCAGTGAAAAAGTGTTTGCGGAACAGTTTGAAACCCTGGGTAGTCTGGCCAGTATTGATAATATTGACATCAGTTCCGAGCTGGCCGGACAAATTGTCGCTATTCATTTTAAACCGGGTGAACCGGTCAAAAAAGGGAAGTTGCTGATCCAACTGGACGATACGGTTCTGAAAAGCGAACTGGCCACCGCCAAAGCCAATCTGGCTTTAAGCGAAACCAATTTCAAGCGCACCAATGAACTGGCCAAGCGAGGCCTGGCCTCGGCGCAATCCAAGGATCAGGCTGTCGCTGATTTGCGAGACAAACAAAACCGCGTCAAAGTGAATGAGGCACAACTGAAAAAACTCAGTTTAAGGGCACCGTTTTCAGGTACGCTTGGCTCAAGAAAAGTCAGTATCGGTCAATACGTCGACATTGGGCAACCCTTGATTACCCTGGTAGCCAACCAACGCCTTCGCGTAGAATACAGCCTGCCGGAACGGTTTTTATCTCGTTTAAAAGTCGGCCAGCATGTTCAAATTTCTTCCGACGCCTTCCCCGGACATACCTACGATGGCATAGTCAATTACATCGCGCCGTCCATTGACAAGGACACCAGAACCATTGCCGTGGAAGCGTTGATAGAAAATAAGGAGCAACACCTGTCCCCGGGTTTGTTTGTGAAGGTCAGCCATCAGATAGGCAAACAAAAAAAACGTCTTTTCGTACCGGAAGAAAGCCTGATCCCGACCATCTCCGGACAACGGGTTTTTGTCATTCGCGATGGTAGGGCGGTCGCGTTACGGGTTGAAACAGGCGCGCATTATCAAGCCATGACGGAAATAAACCGCGGCCTCAAACCTGATGACGTGATCATTATCCGCGGCCAGCATAAACTCAAAGAAGGCAGTCACGTCATTACGGCCGGGAAGGAGGTGTCGTGACTTTTCCGGAACATTGCATTCGTCGTCCGGTTTTTACTATTGTTCTGACGTTATTGCTGGTCATCAGCGGTTTGCTGTATTTTAAAAAACTACCGGTTCGTCATTTACCGAACATTGATCGCCCCATTATCACCATTATCACCATTTTTGACGGCGCAAGTCCGGATCTGGTTGAGAAGGAAATCACCATCCCTGTAGAAAATGTACTGGGCAGCATCGCCGGGGTGGATACCATTCGCTCAACCAGCCTGCTCAGCAAAAGCCGGGTTAAGGTCGAATTTCAATTGGGCGTGGACATAAATGAAGTGGTGAGTGAAATCCGCAACAAGATGTCCGCCTTGCAACCTAAATTACCGGAAGGCAGCCAGCCTCCCACCGTCAGTAAAAACGACGACGAAGCCAACCCGGTTGCCGTCATCGGCTTTCACGATCCCAACAAAAACGCCCTGGAGATTACTGATTATATTTCACGGCATGTCAAACCACGATTGCAGGAAATCCAGGGTGTGGGTGAAGTCGTTTTTCATGGCGCCCGGGAATACGCCGTCAAAATATCCCTTGATCCCGTAAAAATGGCCGCGCGAAATATCACGGTCGCAGCCATAAAAAAAACGCTCGCCCAGCAAAACATTGATGTGCCCAGCGGCCAGATTAAAAGTAAAAATCGTTTCTATACCGTGGTGACTCACGCAAGGCTCAAGGAAGTCAAGCACTTTGCCGATTTGGTTATTGCGAAACGCAAACATCATCTGATAAGGCTTGGCGAAGTAGCCATCATCAAGGTGGGCAGTGAAAATGAAGATAATCGGCTGCGTATTAACGGCAAACCTGCCGTAGGATTGGCAATTCTTGCACAATCCACCGCCAATCCGGTAGACGTTGCCCACGCGGTCAATGAAGAACTCTCGGCCATGCGCCCAACGTTTCCAGTCGGTTTTCAAGCCAACGTGATGTTTGACTCCACCCAGTTCATTCAGGAATCCATTCACGAAGTTTATAAAACGTTCCTGGAGGCCACGCTCTTTGTCGGGCTGGTTGTTTTCTTATTCCTGGGAAGCCTGCGTGCCGCCATTATTCCTATAATTACCATCCCAATCTGCCTGATTGGTGTGTTTGGCCCCATGTACTGGTTTGGCTTTGAATTAAACACCTTGACGCTTCTGGCCATGGTACTTGCCATCGGTCTGGTTGTGGATGACGCCATTGTTATCCTGGAAAACTGCCATCGCCACATGCAATCCGGGCTACCGGCCATACAGGCGGCTATCAGGGGCAGTAACGAGATCACATTCGCCCTCATCGCCATGACCCTTACTCTGGGCGCGGTCTATGCACCCATGGGATTTGTTGAAGGATTTACCGGCAAACTGTTTCTGCAATTCGGGATAACACTCGCCCTCACTGTTATCCTGTCCGGCCTGGTCGCGTTGAGCCTATCCCCCATGATGTGCTCCAGACTCTTGAAAAAAGACAGCAGTGCTTACGCGCTCTGGCTTGACAGGAATCTTGACAAGCTCAGTGCAACTTATCATAACTGTCTGAAAGCGAGTCTGCGAAAGCCGATCCGGCTTATCGCCATCCTTCTCGCAAGCACGACAGTCGGTTTGTTTTGCTATGCGCATCTGGGTGCGGAGATTGCGCCCATTGAAGATCAATCCTACATCATCGGGCCTGTCAACTCCCCGACTAACGCCAGTACTGCCTACACCGATCACTATACCAGACAACTGGAAGCACTTTATGAAGCAGTGCCTGAAAAAATGGCGTATCTTGTATCGGTGCACCCAACATCGGCTTTTACACTATTAAAACTGGTTCCCTGGAAACAGCGTTCCCGAACTCAAAAAGCGATCGGTGATTCCTTGATGGATAAAATGCAAAACATTCCGGGAATCAGTGTTTTTCCCGTTAATCCCAATCCGCTCGGGCACAGCAGCGCCAGCAGCAGTCAGCTCAGTTTTGCAGTGATGGGCAATACGTCTTACAAACGTTTAAATGAAATCAGCAATAATCTGGTCAAAATTCTGGACAGGGAACCTTTGTTGAAACATGTGAAAAATCACCTGGCGCTGGACAGCGAACAAATAGATATCGAAATAAACAGGCAACTGGCCGCCGATTTAGGCGTCAATCTTGCCGACGTTGCCGAACTGCTATCCACCATGCTTGGCGGAAGCAATCCGGTGAATTTTAATTACGACGGACAGGCTTACAAAGTCATTTTGCAATTACAGCAGTCGCAACGAGCAGATACCTCCGTACTGAACAAGCTGTATGTGCAAAGTAATCGCGGCCGCATGATCCCGTTATCCTCCCTGATAAAAATCAACAACAGCATAGGTCCCGATACCTTGCCTCACCTTAACCGCATGCGATCAGCCAGCATCACTGCGGAATTAACACCGAATACCCGCACCAGCCAGGTTGTCCCTGTTGTAGAGCGTATTCTCAATGACAACTTGCCTGAGGATATCCAGTATCGCTTTACCGGTGCGGTAAAGGATTATCTGGAATCGTCAGGGAGCAGCCTGATTGCCTTTTTACTGGCCCTGCTTTTTATCTACCTGGTGCTGGCCGCGCAATTTGAGAGTTTTATTGACCCGTTAATTGTATTGTTAAGTGTGCCGCTATGCCTGGTGGGGGCCGTAGTCGCCCTTTATTGTTTTGGGGGCAGCCTGTCCATTTACAGTAATATCGGGATGGTGACTCTCATTGGTCTGGTAACCAAACACGGGATACTAATCACAGAATTTGCCAACCAGCAATTACAGCAGGGGCAATCGAAACGTAATGCCATTCTTCACAGTGCCAAGGTACGTCTTCGACCTATATTAATGACCACTCTGGCTATGATACTGGGCGCCCTTCCTTTGGCTATGGCTTTTGGCGCCGGGGCGGAAAGCCGTCAGCAATTAGGTATTGTCATTATCGGAGGGATGATCGTCGGCACTATTTTCTCCCTGTTTGTCGTTCCTTTCGCCTACCTGCTTTTGTCTCGCCGTAAAACCGGGACAGCACTCGTTACTGTCGTGAAAGCAGGACATCATACTCACCACGCGGCTGATAGAACCATCACCGGACGCTCATAACGCGGGATTAACAAACCACTCCGTATAACATGTTTGAGATCCGGATGTGGTTCCCGCAATACGGCCTGCGGCCTCCTTACGGGCTACATTTATTTCTTTCGCCAAATCCATATGCCTCCGGAAATTAATGTAGCCCGTCATGGAGGCAAAGCCGCAATGCGGGAATCACAAGCCGCTCCGTATATTATTTTTGACATCAGGATATAGTTCCCCTAACGCGGCCTGTGTCAGGATTCATCATCGCTTCCTGACGACCAGCCCGATCCTGTTTATTTATGTTTGCCATAGCGGTATGCTGCAATGATTCGCCATAATCAAAAGAGCCTCTTATGAACGCGTACCAGCAACTGGAACAACATTTTAAAAAATATTATGACTTCGCAAATCTGGCTGCTATCGTATCCTGGGACGAAGAAACCATGATGCCCGTCGGCGGTGGTCAGGCACGGGCGCAAGCGCTGAGCACCTTAAGCGCCGTCCAACACGAATGGCTCACGCATAAGAAAGTAGAGGATTTAATCCGGCGAGCCCAAGATATGGAAGAACTAACCTTATGGCAGCAAAGAAACCTTTACTGGATTGAAAAGCAGTACCGCCAGGCAACGTGCATTCCGGCACAACTCGTTGAAGAACTGACCGGCACATCACTTACCTGCGTGCAGGCATGGCGGGAATTACGGGCAAAAAACGATTGGCAAACCTTCAAACCCTATTTAAAAAAATTATTTGAAAAAGTAAAAGTAATCGCGGAGATTAAATCACAGTTATTTCAGAAATCGTCCCTGGATGTTTTAATTGATGAGTATTCCCCGGATTTGGACTGCAAAACGATAACGCCTGTTTTTAATGCCCTGAAAAAAGAAATACCGGCCATACTCCCCAACGTCATTGAAAACCAGAAAAACCGTGACAGCAAAACCATTTCCGGTCATTTTTCTATCGACAGACAAAAACAACTGGGAATGGACATTATGTCTCATCTGGGTTTTGATTTTGACCGAGGCCGTCTGGATGTCAGCCATCACCCCTTCTGTGGCGGTATTGCAAGTGATGTCAGACTCACCACACGTTATAACGAACAGGAATTTTTATCGTCTTTAATGGCCATCAATCACGAAACCGGACATGCCCTGTATGAGCAAGGCTTGTTAAAAGAATGGCTTATGCAGCCTGTTGGCCACTCACTGGGCATGGCGGTACACGAAAGCCAATCCCTGTTTATGGAAATGCAAATTTGCCGCAGCCGGGAATTTATGGATTTCCTGGCCCCCATCGCCCAAAAATATTTTAACGATGCCCAAAACATTACCGCAGACAATCTCTTTTATCATTATACCAACGTCGAACCCGGTTTGATTCGAGTCGATGCCGATGAAGTAACTTATCCCCTGCACGTCATTCTGCGCTATGACATTGAACAACAACTGTTTGCTGGCGAAATAAGCATTGACGATTTACCGGATGTCTGGGATGCCGGCATGCAGAATTACCTGGGACTATCGACCAAAGGTAATGATAAAAATGGCGTGATGCAGGATGTTCACTGGCCTTCAGGGGCTTTCGGTTATTTTCCGGCCTACACCTTCGGAGCCTTAATCGCAGCCCAACTATTTTCAGCCGTCAAAAAATCAATTCCCGAGATCAGGGAACACATCACACACGGTGAATTCAAACCTTTGCTGGCCTGGTTAAGAGAGCATATTCACCAAAAAGCCCGATTGCTTCCCTATCAGGAGCTGTTGCGCCAGGCAACCGGTGAAGAACTGAATCCCGAGCATTATCTGACCCATATCAGGGAGCGTTATTTATGAAAGTCCGGCTAAAAAAGAATATCGTTTTTTTACTGGTTTTTTGTTTGTCGCAGACCGGCGTAACCCTGGCAGCGCGTCTGGAAGATAACAAACTAACGATCACCAACATCAATCCGCTTGTATCCCCCGAGACTTATTTTAATAACCATAAAGATACAATCAGTGTGATCCCGGATGGCACTGGTGTGCAAATTTTATTTTTTGCCGATGAACATTATTATCTTTTGGCCGGGCCGCGGTCACAACGTTTACTGACATTAAATGGCGGCAAGATTGAAGATACTTCCGCACCTTTTTTGCAACAACTTCAAGAGGAAATGAACGAGGAAACGTTTGGTCTCGTTCGGATAAAAAAAAACGGGAAACACTTTGTGCTGATCATTGATCACCACACTTACCCATTGCAGATTATCAACAAAAAAACCATGATTCAGGAGGCGCCGGGTCGTTTTGCCTATGTCACTTTTACCGGGCTTGTCTCCACCGTCACTAAGGAGCAATTGACTGAATTAGCCAATCAATTAACACCAACCGCCGTTTTTTGGGAAAAAGCAGGATCTTTTTTATTTCAAAGAGTTCAAGAAGCCCCGCAAGATCACCGATTTATGGTCTACTGGCAGGCTCAACAATCGGCGTTAAACACGTTGTTATCGGAACTGACGATGGAATACGACAGGCTGATGCAAAATGGCGAGTTATTAATCTCACCCCAGCAAGCCTTTGAGGTAACATCGCTTGACGCAGCCTGGGAAACATTGCGAACCCTCAACAGCTTCGCCCAATTGAAATACTGTTTTCAAAATACGGTGGGGCGTTATTCCGAGCGCAAAGGGTATTTTGTCATTGATGCCAAAGATCTGCTTGCCGCCGCGAATACCGGACAACCGGTGAAAGACATTAACGGACGGACTGTCAGCGACGGTATTTTTAATATTGACGCGGTCAAACGGGTATTTCCTTTAGTCATGCAAGAAAATGCTCCTAACGTCGGGTCGGCGGAATAATTTTTTTGTATTGAAGAAGAAACATCAAAATAACAACGGTCTTGAATTACATTAATTCAAGACCGTTGTACTGATAATAATTACCGATAACAACCCACCCCATCAAAACCGACCACCTGACAATGTCTGAACAACGACGTATCCAGTTGATAGGTTGCCTCTCCGTAGTGCGCGAGAATGTTCCCGTCTTTCTCTTGAGTGAGGTATCCTTGCTGATAGGAAGTCTCTTGCTGGCAAGTTGCGTCACCGGTTCTTTTCCAGGTTGCTCCTTGACTGCTTGTCATGCTTTCCTGCGCAAGAAAAGCATGGCTGACACAGGATGTTAATTTCAGGACATCAATTGTCGGAGCCGAGAAAAACACGTCGTAATTCGCCACGGCAGCCTTTACGGCATTATTCGCGTCAAGAATACCATGCCCACAAGGTTTGTTGCCCACGCACGATTTATTCGGATCGGTGCTGATCCCAAAGCCATGCGTCGTGGCATACATAATCTGTTCGACTTTCTCCGGAGAAACATCCCCATCGCGAACGGCATAAATGAGTCCTGCAATACCTGCGGCATGCGGAGAAGCCATGCTGGTGCCCTGGTAAAAATCATAACCCGAGCCTTGATAACCGCCGCCCGGATTAACCGTCGATAAAATAGCGCCTTGCTTGCCGTAACGCGCATCACCACCTGGGGCGGCGTAAGCAACGCCCGGACCATAATTGGAGTAATAGGCGCGCAACCCCTCAGGGCCGGTTGAAGCTACTTTCATGGTACCGTTACAGACCGCAGGCGCGTTATAATGTTCCCAACGGTTGTCATTGCCGGCGGCGGCGGCAATGACCGCTCCTTTTTTTCTGGCAAACCAGAGGGCGTCCTGCAACGCTTCATCGCAGTGATCAATTTCCTTGCCCGGACGTTCGTCGACACCAAAACTCATATTCAAGACCTTCGCCGGATAGGGATTTTCGGGCACGCCAGGCACATGGCCACCAACTGCCCAATAGATGGCGTTAATCACCTGACTCTCATAAAACATGCCGCTGCCGTCAGGTACCTTAATCGGTAAAATTTTCAAATGCTCGCCCACGCCACTCATGACATCGCTATACGCTGCAATCGTACCAGCGACATGAGTACCGTGATAGGATAAGGTTTCATCGCGCAAATCACGATTATTGCCCGCAAAATTCCATCCCCATACAGCTCCTGATTCATCTTTCAGTAAATTATCAGCCAGGGCGGGATGGAAGGCGACCCCCGTATCCAGCACTGCCACGACAATCGGTTTGGACGCCTGACCGCTCGTATACGCCCATGCCCCATCGCGTAACCCTGGTGCCGACTCCAGCATGACCCCGGCCGGCGCAGAAAATTCATCCCACTGCAGCTCATGGGACAAAGGTGGTAGCAGATCGTCCTGGCTTGGGTTGGGCAGCGGTTTAAAGTGCCCCACACGATCCTTGACGGCGTATTGTACCGCCGGGTTTTGACGCAGTTGTTTCACGACCCAGTCGGTCGCGTCCTGGCCTTTCATGAGAGATTTTGATACGCCTTGACTGGAAAAAGTCATGGTATAAAATCCACCGGCCATCGGTTGCATGGTTTTCGGAGCCACAGCGATCGTATGAGCCAGTTGCTGCTTGGCGTTGAGTAATGCGGTAGTTTTTTTAAATTTGACAATGACGTGAATATCCTTATTAAACTCGGCAGCCATCACGCCTTGTGCCAATGATAAAATAGCGAGCCCTATTAATCCTGACTTACCTCGCATGGAACCTTCTCCTTTCCTGAATATGGCTATTCAGTATGCAGGAGAAAATTTTTAGCAACAAGCACCAGGCAGATAAAAGCCCGCAAAACGGCCGCGGGCCGCCTTTCTTTTATAAAAAATAGTGTGAAATTTTCGTTCACGGAACCATGAAACGCTGACGATAGTCGGATGGGGTATAGGAAGTCCAGCGCTTGAATGCCTTGGAAAAACTGGATGTGTCATTAAACCCCAGTAGAAAACTGATTTCCGTCACAGACATCGTATTGTTTCTTAAAAACGTTTCCGCTTTTTGCTGCCGGACACTATCAACCAGTTCCTGATAGGAAATACCACAACGCTGCAAATGCCTTCTCAAGGTCCGTGACGACATACACAATTGCGCCGCTACTTTTTCCATGCTGCTGTCCAGTAAATTGTCACGCAATAAAATCATTTGTATACGGCTGGGTAAATCTTCCTGGGCTGCTAGTTGATCGGATACGGCTTGTAGTTGCTGTCTCGCCTGCTGATAGCTGACATCATCGGCAAAATTTACCGGATAGTTCAATTCGTCAGCCGCCAACCAGAGCCGGTTACTATCGGAATTAAAATGCACATCCGTTTGCAGCATTCTGTAATAGTAATCCGCATGGGAAGGTTGTTGATAATCCACATCAATACGTAAACAGGGAACCGTTTTGTTGATTAGAAAAGTTCTCATCTTGACTATGTGCATCATGACCATTTCAACAATAAAACGTGTTATAAGCGGTTCAAGAGGGACAAGCACCAGTTCCATAAAAAATTTATCAGGGCCGGCATCATGCAAATCTATTTGTAACAGACTGGTACGGGTATTGAGATATCGCAGCATAATCTGGATGGCGGCTCCCATAGTCGGGCTGGTCATCGCCGCGTAACCCAAAAATCCATGATTCACTATGGTTATATTTTGACCAAAAAACAATCCCAGATAAGCGCATTGGCTTTGTTCGTAAGCAGCGTGGACAATGCGGGTAAATTCTTCCAGAGTTAAAAAAGCCTGCGGATCATGAACACGCTTGTCATCAAATCCAAGACTTTTTAAGAAATGCCGGACACCAAAGGATTCGAGGCATTTTTCCAGGCTAGACAGGTAATTGGCGGCGATTGCTTGTTTCATCCGTTCCTTCCACGAAACATTATCCGGACTTGACACCGATATCCCGTACCAATTTGCAGCAAATCGGTACGGCGCAATCTTTTTCATCTATTAGGGAAGTAACGCCCATTAATAGCGATAATGATCCGGTTTAAAAGGCCCATCAACAGGTACACCGATGTAATCCGCCTGTTCCTGAGTTAACTCAGTTAATTTTGCACCAATTCGTCCAAGGTGTAAACGAGCCACTTTTTCATCCAGATGCTTGGGTAATACATAGACTTGCCGTTCGTATTGATCACCATGATGGAACAACTCCAGTTGAGCCAGAACCTGATTGGTAAAAGAAGCGGACATAACAAAGCTTGGATGTCCCGTCGCACAACCCAGATTAACAAGACGTCCTTCGGCCAGAACAATCAGGCGTTTTCCATCCGGGAATACAACGTGATCCACTTGCGGCTTGATATTTTCCCAACGATACTGACGCAAACTCTGAATATCAATCTCCGAATCAAAGTGTCCGATATTGCAAACAATAGCCTGATTACGCATGCGTAACATATGCTCGTGCGTAACCACGTGGAAATTGCCGGTTGCAGACACCACGATGTCTATCTGATCCGCCACATCATCCAGCGTCACCACACGATACCCTTCCATTGCGGCCTGCAAGGCACAGATAGGATCGATTTCACTGATCCAGACGGTTGCGCCCTGTCCTCTCAAAGCCTGGGCGCAACCTTTACCGACGTCGCCATATCCCAGGATAATCACGACCTTACCGGCAATCATAACGTCCGTGGCACGCTTCAAACCATCCAGCAACGATTCACGGCAGCCATACAGATTGTCAAATTTTGATTTGGTCACCGCGTTGTTGACATTAATGGCCGGAACCATGAGTTCATCACGCTTTGCCATTTCATACAATCGGGCTACTCCGGTTGTGGTTTCCTCGGAAACACCCCTGATATTTTTTAATAACTCCGGGTATTTCTCATGGAGCATCTGGGTCAAATCACCGCCGTCGTCCAGCAGAAGATTCGGCGCCCAGCCATTCGGACCGCGCAGGGTTTGTTCCACGCACCACCAGTATTCCTCTTCGCTCTCTCCTTTCCAGGCAAACACAGGGACACCTGTGGCTGCAATGGCGGCCGCAGCCTGATCCTGGGTTGAAAAAATGTTACAGGACGACCACCTGACCTCGGCTCCCAGCGCAGTCAATGTCTCAATTAATACCGCGGTCTGAATGGTCATGTGCAGACAACCGGCAATTCGAGCCCCTTTCAGGGGTTGTTGATGGCCAAATTCCTCTCGCAACGCCATCAAACCGGGCATTTCAGTTTCAGCAATGGCTATTTCCTTACGCCCCCAGTCGGCCAGGGACATATCGGCTACTTTAAAATCCTGTGTGTTTTGTTGTGTCTTGATAGTAGTATTCATAACGGTCATTTACTTTATCCTTATAATACGGCGTTATACGATTATAACGCTCTTTTCAGCACGTCCACTTTATCGAGGCGTTCCCAGGGGAAATTTTCTCGCCCATAATGACCATAAGCCGCCGTTTGACGGTAGATAGGCCGCAATAAATCGTGATGCTCAATAATGCCTTGAGGCGTCAGGTCAAAATGGGTATTAATTAAATCAATGATGGTTCGGGAAGGTAATCGACCGGTACCAAACGTCTCGACACTGATGGAAGTAGGCTCAGCGACTCCTATCGCGTACGACACCTGCAGTTCGCATTTGTCCGCAATACCGGCGGCAACGATGTTCTTGGCGACATGTCGGGCGGCATAAGCGGCAGAGCGATCCACCTTGGACGGATCCTTGCCTGAAAAACAGCCGCCGCCATGACGGGCCATACCGCCATACGTATCGACAATAATTTTTCGGCCGGTCAATCCACAATCCCCCAGCGGGCCTCCAATGACAAAACGTCCCGTCGGGTTGATAAAATATCGGGTAACGTCGGTGAGCCAATGGGCTGGCAGCACCGGTTTGATGATCTCCTCGCGTACCGCTTCTATTAAATCGTTCTGGCTGACGTCCGGGGAATGCTGGGTTGAAAATACAACCGTATCGACGGCAACAGGCTCACCCTGCTCGTAGCGAAGGGTCAATTGACATTTGGCGTCCGGCCTTAGCCAGGGCAATTTCTTTTCTTTACGCAATTGAGCCTGTTTCATCATCAAACGATGAGAATAGGCAATAGGGGCAGGCATATACACGTCGGTTTCCCTGCTCGCATAGCCAAACATCAGCCCCTGATCACCGGCGCCGAGAATTTTAGTGTCTTGATTATCCACACCACGGGCTATATCCGGCGACTGCTTGCCAATGGCCGATAAAACGGCGCAGGAAGCCCAGTCAAATCCCATATCGGAACTGTTGTAACCAATGTCTTTTATGACCTCGCGGACAATGTCCTCCACATCAACCCATGCCCTGGTTGTTATTTCTCCTCCAACCAGAACCATGCCTGTTTTTACCAGCGTTTCACAAGCTACGCGAGCATGAGGATCTTTCGTTAAAATAGCATCCAGTATGGTGTCGGAAATCTGATCCGCAATTTTATCCGGATGCCCCTCTGAAACGGATTCTGAAGTAAACACATGGAAATCGGTCACTGCCTGTTCTCCCTTGATTGTTAATTGCTGGAATCCATCATGGCGATGAATTCGTCAAAAATGATTTCAATATCATGAGGTCCCGGTCCCGCTTCAGGATGCCCCTGAAAACCGAACGCCGGTTTCTCTTTATGTTTAATGCCCTGCAGACTCTGATCAAACAGGGAACGATGCGTGACCTGCAAGGTATCGGGTAACGTGGATTCCTCCACGGCAAACCCGTGATTCTGGCTGGTAATAAAAACACGTCCCGGTTCACCGGTTTCCATCACCGGGTGATTGGCGCCATGATGGCCAAATTTCATTTTGATTGTTTTGGCACCGGCGGCCAGGGCAAGGATTTGAAAGCCCAGACAAATGCCAAAAACGGGGATTTTAGCATCAAGAAACGCTTTTGTCGCAGCAATGGCATAATCACAGGCAAAGGGATCGCCCGGGCCATTGGACAGAAAAATTCCGTCGGGATTCAGAGCGAGCGCTTCTTCGGCGGTTGTGGTTGCCGGAACCAGGGTAATGTGGCATCCCCGGTCATATAAAATCCTTAAAATGGTATGTTTCACCCCGAAATCGTAGGCGACCACCTGAAAACGATGTGGTTTTGATTTTACAAGAGCCCATTCACCCTGCCCCTGGTGCCATCGCTCAATCGTCTGGCGGGATACTTCAGAAGCCAGATCCATGCCTCCCAATCCCTGGAAATGTCTGGCTTTCTCGACGACGTCGTCAGGCTTTTCCGTCTGCGTGCTGATGCAGGCACCTATCGCTCCCTTATCGCGTAAATGTATGGTCAATTGCCGGGTATCGATACCGGCTATGGCAACCACACCATGTTTTTTGAGCCATTCCGGCAAGGAATGACGGGAACGATAATTACTGGGCGATAACGTACAATTACGCATCACCAGGCCGGACGCCCATACGCGTGAAGACTCCATATCCTCCTCGTTACATCCGGTATTTCCTATATGGGGAGAGGTTAAAGTAATAATTTGTCTGGCGTAGGAAGGATCGGTCAGCATTTCCTGGTAACCGGTCATGGAGGTATTAAAAACCAGTTCGCCTGTACAATCACCTTCGGCACCCACCGAAAGTCCTTGGAAAACTGTACCGTCGGCCAGTGCTAATATTGCAGGTTTTGTAAACATCTAGTGCTCTTTAATCAAAGTTTTCCTGTTTCGGCTGCCAATGTCCATTGAGATAACGCTGACACCGAAACAAAAAAAACACGATGAGGTAAAAATACGCAATTGTAACGCACAGACATTAAAATTTCATGTCTTCAAAAAATTTTTTTACGCCATCAAACCAGGATGCGGAACGCGGCGAGTGATTTTTTTTACTACTCTCCAGCGAATCCTGCAATTTCCCCAATAATTCCTTTTGCTCGCGCGATAAGTTGACAGGCGTCTCAACCACAACCCGGCACAACAAATCACCCACGCCCTGTCCGCGCACCGATTTGATACCCTTGCCACGCAAGCGGAAAACTTTACCGGTTTGTGTTTCAGAGGGAATTTTAAGAGTGACCCGGCCTTCAAGAGTTGGAACCTCGATGGAGCCTCCCAAAGCGGCAGCAATGAAACTGATAGGCGCTTCGCAATATAAATCGCTGTCCTGCCTTTCAAAAATCGCATGTTTTTTCACACTGACCTGGACATACAAATCACCACTCGAACCGCCGTGCATTCCGGCTTCGCCCTCACCGCTTAACCGAATTCGATCGCCGTTATCAACACCGGCCGGGATTTTCACAGTCAATTTCTTGCTTTCCCGAACTCGGCCCTGACCATGACATTGTTCGCAAGGATCAAGAATAACCTTGCCTTCGCCATGGCAGCTTGGACAGGTTTGCTGGATGGAAAAAAATCCCTGCTGAATACGTACCTGACCAATACCATTACAGGTTTCGCATTCCTTGGGCCTGGATCCCTTTTTCGCACCGGAACCATTACAATTGCCGCAGGTCACATGCTTGGGCACGGTAATTTCAATCTGTTTTCCCGCCGCGGCCTCCTCGAGTGTCAACTGCATATTATATTGCAGATCAGCACCCCGTTGCCCTCGCGACTGCCGGCTATGCCCCCGGCCTCCTGAAAATATGTTTTCAAAAATATCTTCAAAAACATCGCCAAAACCACCGAAACCGCTAAAACCGGCTCCGCCGCGCATGGAGGCATCCACACCGGCATGGCCGAACTGATCGTAGGCGGATCGTTTTTCAGGATCGGACAGAACGGCGTATGCTTTTTGTATTTCCTTGAATTTCTCTTCGGACGCTTTGTCATTGGAATTACGATCAGGGTGGTATTTCATCGCCAGTTTGCGATAAGCCTTCTTGATTTCACTCTCACTGGCATTTTGGCTCACGCCAAGAAGTTCATAATAATCCTGTTGTTCCATGACTACTCACATCAATATCAATAATTTGCTATCCGCTTTATACAAAACACATAGCCACTAAACGACAAAAGAGCGATAAAACACCCTCCCGACAACCGGAACAAGTCCGGCACGAACCAGCGGTAACGCTATGCTCATGATGATTAAGAGCATGTATTCCCGCAGCTCGGGTTCCGTGTACTTGTCTCATCCAAAAATTTCAGGCCGGGCTGTCAATTTGACAACCCGGCTTACAAAAAATGCACCAGACAAGTACGTGGCACCTGACGTCCTTTCTATTTATTCTTGTCCTCATCATGAACTTCCTCAAATTCGGCATCAACGACGCCTTCATCCGTTTTGCCGGTTGATTCCTGAGGTTGCTCATGGCCGCCTGCCGCACTGGCGCCTGCCTCGCCTTCTGACGCTTTTTTGGCGTAAATTCGTTCCGCCATTTTAGAAGACGCGTCGGTCAGCACTTTTATTTTCTCTTCGATATGGGCTTTGTCATTGCCTTTTACCGCTTCTTTCAATTCTGAAATGGCGGACTCAATGCCGTTTTTCTCATCTTCAGACAATTCATTGGCCAAATCTTTCAATGATTTTTCACTGGTATGAATCAAGCTGTCCGCCTGATTACGAATCTCGGTCATTTCCTTGAATTTCTTGTCTTCCTCGGCATGAGACTGGGCATCCTTGACCATGGCTTCGACTTCCTCGTCACTCAAACCACTGGACGCCTTAATCACAATGGATTGGGCCTTACCCGTCGCCTTGTCTTTGGCAGATACGTTAAGTATACCATTCGCATCGATATCAAACGTCACTTCAATTTGCGGCACACCACGGGGAGCCGACGGAATATCACTTAAATCAAATCGTCCCAATGACTTATTGGCGGACGCCTGTTCCCGCTCACCTTGCAGCACATGCACCGTCACGGCCGTCTGATTGTCATCGGCTGTCGAAAATACCTGGTTGGCCTTGGTGGGAATGGTGGTATTTTTTTCAATAAGCTTGGTCATGACACCACCCAACGTTTCGATACCCAAAGACAACGGGGTCACGTCCAGCAACAGAATATCTTTCACATCGCCTGATAAAACGGCAGCCTGAATGGCGGCACCAACGGCTACGGCTTCATCAGGGTTTACATCTTTACGCGGTTCCTTGCCAAAGAAGTCCTGAACCGTTTTTTGCACCAGAGGCATTCTTGTCTGTCCGCCGACCAGAATAACTTCATTAATCTGAGACACCTTCAGGCCAGCGTCTTTCAGCGCTGTTTTACAAGGCTCGACCGTGCGCTCAACCAGCTTTTCAACCAGCGACTCCAGTTTGGCTCGGGTCAATTTAATATTCATGTGTTTCGGGCCGGAAGCGTCCGCAGTGATGTAAGGTAAATTCACATCGGTTTGTTGCGCGGAGGACAGCTCGATTTTGGCTTTTTCAGCCGCTTCCTTGAGCCGTTGCAATGCCAACGGATCGCTATGCAGATCAATGCCGGTGTCTTTCTTGAATTCCGCAGCCAGATATTCAATCAAGGCCAAATCAAAATCCTCACCGCCCAGGAAGGTATCCCCGTTGGTAGCAAGTACTTCAAATTGATGCTCGCCATCGACTTCCGCGATTTCAATAATGGATATATCAAAGGTACCGCCGCCAAGGTCATACACGGCGATAACGGAATCGCCGCGTTTTTTGTCCATACCATAAGCCAGAGCCGCTGCCGTCGGTTCGTTAATGATACGTTTCACTTCAAGACCGGCGATACGTCCGGCGTCTTTGGTCGCCTGACGTTGGGAATCATTAAAATAAGCAGGTACGGTGATCACAGCTTCCTTGACTTCCTCACCGAGATAATCTTCCGCCGTTTTTTTCATTTTGCGCAGTACTTCCGCGGAAATCTGCGGCGGCGCCTTATCCTGGCCTTTGACTTTAACCCAGGCGTCACCATTATCGGCCTTAACAATTTTGTACGGAACCATTTTAATATCTTTTTGTACAACCGAGTCGTCAAATCTACGGCCAATCAAGCGTTTTACGGCAAACAGCGTTTTATCCGGATTGGTGACGGCCTGCCGTTTGGCGGCCTGTCCAACCAGTATTTCATCATCGTCGGTAAACGCAACGATGGATGGTGTGGTTCGATGCCCTTCGCTGTTTTCAATAACACGAGGTTTATCACCTTCCATGACAGCCACGCATGAATTCGTTGTGCCAAGGTCAATTCCGATAATCTTTGCCATTGTAGTATTGCTCCGCTCATTATATTAATTTGTATTGTTTGTCATATGGGGGAAAAAATATAAATTTCAAGCATCCATTCAAGTATTTTCATCCGTGGATTTCGATTTGGCGACGATAACCCGTGCCGGACGAATGATTCGATCATTCAGGCGGTATCCTTTCTGAAAAACCGTCAATACGGAATTAGGTTTCGCTTCGGCCGTTTCCTGCATGGTCATGGCCTCGTGCTCCTGAGGATTGAACGGCTCTCCTGACGGGTCTATTTGATAAACATCCTGTTTTTCAAGAACGTCCAGAAACAGTTTCATAGTCAATTGTAACCCTTCATACATCGCGCCATGCTTGTCCTTATCCGCAAGTTGTATGGCCTGCTCCAGGCTATCAATCACGGGAAGCAGGGATGCGATGATTTTTTCTTGACCGTAACGGTGGGCGTTAGCCACATCACGTTCTGCCCGACGGCGGACGTTTTCAAGTTCCGCCAGAGCCCGCACCGATTTTTCCCAATTTTCATGGGCTTTCTGTTCGGCAAGGGTTAATTTTTCCTCCAATGCGGTATAACTGGGATGATCCAGCGCGCTCCCGAATCCGGAAACCTCTTCCTCTTCATCCTCATCAAAGTCATGTGCTGATTCTTCATTTTCAATACCTGGCTCATGATCTTCTTTAATTTTCTGCCATTTTTTTGTTTTATCATCACTCATGCGAACATCCTCAATTCAACCGATTTTCGTAAACTGGGGTCAGAATTTTAAAATTCAAGGCTTTAAAACAAGAATATGTGAAATTCGATAGGCTACCTGCAAACGCATTCCGCTTGCACCATTTGTACATTCAGCGCATACTAGGCTTTGTGGCCTCATGTCATTCATTGAAGCCGCATTCCAGTATTTTTATCATGAAAGGTTTTGTATGCGTTCTTGGTCTCCTGTTTCCTGGCAGAAATTTTCGTACCAGCAGGCAGCCGTTTACCCGGATGAAGTCCAGCTGAAAAAGGTTGTTGATCAACTGTGTCAACTTCCTCCCCTGGTTACCAGCGGAGAGATTCTCCGACTAAAAAAAGCCATAGCTCTCGCCGGACGTGGACAGGCGTTTATCCTGCAGGGCGGGGATTGTGCGGAATCGTTCGAGGATTGCCGCACGGATATTATCAGCAATAAACTCAAAATTCTTTTACAAATGAGTCTGGTTCTTTTGCACGGGATGCGTAAACCCATTATTCGGATTGGCCGCATAGCCGGCCAATACGCCAAACCGCGCTCATCCGATTTTGAAACCATTGACGGGGTAACATTGCCCAGTTACCGCGGTGATCTGGTCAACTCCCCGGAATTTAACGCGCGGTCACGAACCCCTAATCCCAAACTGATGCTGCAAGGTTACAGTTGTGCCGCAATGACCCTTAACTATATCAGAGCATTGCTGGATGGGGGCTTTGCCGATTTGCATCACCCGCAGCGCTGGGATCTCGGTTTCGTGGAACATTCGGGCCAGGCGGAAGAATATCACGCTATTGTCCGCTCCATTGCCGACTCTCTCGATTTCCTCGATTGCATCGACGGCCTGAGCAGCAGCAACCTGAATAAAGTCGATTTTTATACGTCTCACGAAGCGTTACACCTTCATTACGAACAGGCATTGACGCGAAAATCCCATGACAGGCACTGGTATGATTTATCGACCCATCTACCGTGGATTGGTATGCGCACCGCCCAACTGGAAAGCGCCCATCTGGAGTTTTTACGCGGCGTCCAAAATCCCATCGGCATTAAAATAGGCCCGTCAGCAACCAGGGAATGGCTGCAGGATGTTCTGAAAATCGCCAATCCCGAACGGGAAGAAGGTCGCGTATTACTGATTACCCGGCTTGGCGCCGACCAGATCGAACAGTTGCTTCCGCCCCTCATTGAAGCGGTCAAATCTACGGATTATCCGGTGACCTGGTCTTGCGATCCCATGCACGGCAACACGGAAACCACCGCAAAAGGCATTAAAACCCGCCGCTTTGACAACATATTGTCCGAATTGCGGCAAGCCGTTACTATCCATCAAAAAATGGGCAGCTATTTGGGTGGTGTTCATTTTGAACTGACCGGCGAGAATGTCACCGAATGCACCGGTGGTGCACGAGGACTGAATGAAGAGGATTTAAAGCACGCCTATCGCAGTCTGGTTGACCCGCGACTTAATTACGAACAATCCCTGGAAATGGCTTTACAGCTAAGCAGGCAGTTTTATTCTTAAATTATTTTGCGGTAGCAGCCCTTGTAGCCCGTCATGAAGGCGAAGCCGTAATGGGGGAAAACGTTCATCAGTGGCACATCAAACCCGCAATACGGCCACAGGCCTCCTTACGGACTACCGCTCTTTTACAAAAAACATGTAGCCCGTCATGAAGGCGAAGCCGAAATGCGGGACAACGTTCACCCGAGCACCACCTGATCTCCTGGTGCCATATTGGAACATAAAACCCGCAATACGGCCGCAGGCCTCCTTACGGGCTACGGTTCTTTTACAAAAAACATGTAGCCCGTCATGAAGGCGAAGCCGAAATGCGGGACAACGTTCACCCAA
This sequence comes from Legionella spiritensis, assembly GCF_900186965.1. NCBI lineage: Bacteria > Pseudomonadati > Pseudomonadota > Gammaproteobacteria > Legionellales > Legionellaceae > Legionella > Legionella spiritensis. The sequence goes on along the minus strand of NZ_LT906457.1, from coordinate 856,355 downwards.
GCACCCGCTGATCTCCTGGTGCCATATTGGAACATAAAACCCGCAATACGGCCGCAGGCCTCCTTACGGACTACCGCTCTTTTATAAAAAACTTTTGCAGCCGATAAAAGGCAAGAGCCTAATTGAAAACCTGTGTTAGATAAGCTCGCAAATGCGCCGGGATCCGCTCTTCCAGCCAGTATACCGGAAATCCGGGCATATTCCCGGTAATAAACCCGACATGCCCGCCTTTCTCACTCAATTCCAGGGTGACATCCTTGGACAGTTCATAAGCCGAAGGTAATACATCCGGTGTCATAAACGGATCATCGCAGGCATGGATAATCAAGGTTGGTGTTTCAATATAACGCAGGAACGGACGTGAGCTGGCACGGCGATAATAAGCGTGAACATGCGGGAAACCATGCAGGGGTGCCGTCACTTTCTCATCAAAGGTCCAGAAACAGCGGCATTGATCCATTTGAGTCAGGGCAGGTGGTAATTCTCCGTTCAGCATTTTGGTTTTACGGCTAAACACTTTTTTCAGACTACGCAACAAATAAGCCTGATAAACACGGGCAAACCCCTGGGTCATCTTGTCCGCGACAAGGCGCAACTCAAACGGAACCGACACGGCAACAGCCGTGTCAATCAAGGTTTGTTTTCTCTGCTCACCCAGCCATTTCAGCAAGACGTTACCGCCCAGAGACACACCAACAACCGCCTTGCGTGTGTCCGGTTCCCGTTCGGTCAGCAAACGTAATAAATAATCCAAATCCGCGGTATCACCGGAGTGATAGGCGCGAGGCAACCGATTAGGCTCCTCGCCGGCTCCCCGAAAGTGCATCAACATAGCCCGCCATCCGCAGCGATTAAACGCTGACATCAATCCTCCCGCATAGGTGGATTGGATGCTGCCGCCCAAACCATGCAGCAAAATCACCAGGGGCGCGTCCTTGTCGACGCCGTTAACCATCCAGGCCAAATCAATAAAATCGCCGTCCGGCAGTTCAACGCGTTCGTTATAATCCACCTGCGCCCTGATTTTCCGGGTTAACGTGGGAAACAGGGTTTGTCCGTGTGCGTTCGCCAGCCACCAGGCCGGTCTGAATTCACTGGCAACGATCATGGTTCACCTCGATGATATTGTGGACTGTATTCTCGTACCGTATCTATCATTATAGACACATGCTCGGGAGGTACGTCCGGCGTAATCCCGTGCCCCAGATTAAAAACATGCCCGCTGCCATGGCCAAAAGAAGCCAGAATCTGGCGCACCTGCGCGCGGATGACTTCCTCGTTCGCCAACAATACTGCCGGATCCAGATTACCTTGCAAGGCAACCTGCTCCCCAACTTCCCGACGCGCGCGGCTCAACTCGCAGGTCCAGTCGAGACCCAGGGCATCACACCCGGTTTCAGCCATAGCCTGAAGCCATTGCCCGCCTCCTTTGGTAAACAAAATCACAGGGATAGACGGGTATTGTTTTTTCAACTGCCGTACCACAGCGGCCATGTAATTCAGGGAAAAGGCCTGATAATTCGGCGTGGACAACAAGCCGCCCCAGGTATCAAAGATCATTAACGCGTCGACGCCCGCCCTGACTTGTTCAGCCAGGTAGACAGTCACGGCCTCAGTCAGCTTGGCAAGTAATAAATGCGCCGCCTCCGGTTGGTTGTAGAGAAGGCTCAGCATACGTTTAAAATCCCGGCTGCTCGCACCTTCCACCATATAGCAGGCGAGTGTCCAGGGGCTTCCGGAAAAGCCTATTAATGGCAACTCTTCCGGCATTTCCCTGCGAATCAGGCGCGCGGCGTCCGTCACGTAAGTCAATTTGTCCATGACATCGCCAGAAGGCAAATCCGCGATAGCCTGCATGCTCTTCAATGGGCGATGAAATCCGGGCCCTTCGCCTTCGGCGAAATAAAGTCCCAGCCCCATGGCATCAGGAATGGTCAGAATATCGGAAAATAAAATGGCGGCATCCAGGGCATAACGGCGCAAAGGTTGCAACGTCACCTCACAAGCCAGTTCCGGATTTTTGCAAAGGCTTAAAAAATCACCGGCCTGCTCTCTTACCTTGCGGTATTCCGGCAAATAACGGCCGGCCTGGCGCATCAGCCAAACCGGGGTGCGCGACACCGGCTTTCGCGCCAGGGCGCGCAGGAACAAGGAATCACCACGTTTGGACATATAAGGAATCTCTCGGCAAATAGAAATGGTAATAGTAGCATTTTTCCCGGAATGTATAGAAAAAATTACCGTAACCTAAGGCTTCCTTAATGTTTATCAAGTATCATTTTGTTTAATTAGTCTTCATGTGGTTGTTTTTATGGAAACATCTGAACACAAAAATGCCGGTAATCTGATTCGCATCGCACCTAATGAGAATCCCTATCTGAAAGGAGGTACCAATTTATCGCCTGAAAGCAAGGATCCCTTAAACATCACGATGATGCGCAAGGTAAACGGCGTACCGGTACCGCTTGATTTGACGCTAAGCGCGGGAGACGTGGTTTGTCTGGCCGGAGATTATTACACAAAGGCCGGGTGGGGATCACGATTACAAGCTTATCGTGACAAGAAGAAAACCCTGCGTAGCCACGTAACACTTAATGAAGCACAAGCCTTCAGACAGGCTTATGATGATTTGGCGTCTCCTGCCGTGACCCAAAAAGCGATTAAACGAATCTATGCCATTGATGAATCCCGTTACATACCCAGCCTGCTAAAGCAATTAATATTCGCCTTTACCGTGAAAGACTATGGTGAAAAACTATCCGACAACGAAGCCCATTTTGCCCCCTGGTCACTGCGCGCTTATATCGTGGGGCATCATTCCGCGCTGCGTATGGCAGAATTGGCTTATTACTGCCATCAGAAGGCTGGTGAAGGCATCGGGATAGCGGCTATCATAAAAGATGGCAACACACCCAAACAACTCGTCAAGGCGCTGCAAGCCATTTCAGAAGATCCGGCCCAATATGGTTTTAAACGCGGGCATGATGACAACACCACTCTTGAGGAACTCGGCCGTCGTTATCACGCCATGGCCATAGCCCGTGATTTATTCGCCATGCACTTCTATTCCGATCATTTCGCCAGCGGTCATTTAAGCCGAATTGGTCCAATGCGGCGAATTCTGCCTGAAAAATTCGGAGTATGGGGCAGCATCCTGGTCAATAATATGCACAACGAGGACAATGAAGACAGCGTTACGGTAACCAACCCGTTTCAACCTGAGCGAGATGCGCCATTTTCTCAGAAGGATAAACCATTTCAAATGATTCGGGAAGATAACCAGGCCTTTGGGGACGGCACCTATTTCGAGCGTCAAAACGCTGAGAACAGCAATATGCTGATCAATGGCATGGACAATTCACTGGGCGATATTGCCCGCCTGATGGAAACCGGTGAAAAGCGCACGCCCGATGCTTATGGCGGCCTGACCTTTCTACCGGAAATTGATTACAGCAAACGCCAGACCCAGCCATTGTTGATCAGGGGAAAAGACAACCACATTTATTTTCGCTCGGATGTAAAACACATCAAGGTTCTGTCTCCTTCCGAATACCAGGACACTATCAAAAATCCGACCGGACATGGTTATGAGAAATTAACCTACTGGAAAGCCTTCTTGCTGGTATTACGGCTTCGATTGTCGTGGTCGTCGCCTAAAATTGATCCGTTAAGCAAAGAGGAAAAACGCAACATTGCACAAGACGAGCAGCGTTACGCCGATCAAATCAGCAAAAAAACGCCTGCTCACTCCAGAGATTTAAGGGTGTCGGCTCCAACTATAGAAGAAGGCAAATCTCCTGAAATCGGTGCATGGAGAAAACATAGTAAGACCGATGTCTCCGTGGTGCCCCTGAGCTTATTGGCAACTCGCCAAAAAGCTATTTTGCCTGACACCGATGAGTTATTAACAAATAATTCCGTCTACTCAGAGTTCGTATGATATTTTTTGCATTCCAGTGTTATCAGGTAGCCAAACCGGCGACCCGATGCACTGGTCTTTCATTTGCAATTAGCAGGAAAGAAGACTAGGGTTCTGGTCATTCTCGGTGGCAGAAGGCAAAAAACGACTAATAAATACCAGCCGTCTGGACAATGATCCTTCCGGATTAAAATCAGGCGTATCCATGGCTTTGGCTTCCAGATCACGAATCACCTCAACCGGTTCATCCCCGTTACACAATGCCGTAACGGCTGATCGGACCAACCCGTGATGATGTCGGAACCAATGACCGGTGGCAAACAGCGAGAAGGCCGGAACCCGGCAATCCAGTTTGCTGTAATCCCTGAGCACCCTTAAGATGTTTTGCTTAAGCCCAAGTTCTTTATCCCATAAATGATCGTATTGCGGGTAGTATTGCGGCATGTTGTGTCGACGGTGCCATTGTCTTTGCAAATACAATATTCCTGATTCTTCAAGCATACTGGTTTGTTGCAAGGTGAACGAAAACTCTGCGGGATTGCATAAATACGCGCACAATTTATGATGAATCCGCCTGCTATAATCTTCCGGCTGATCCGCCAGAAATTCCGCAACCGAATCATCACCCACGTCAGCCAGCAGCGCCATGGCGACCATCAAATCGACAAAATCGCCGGCTATATCCCCGGTTACCAACGATTTGGACACGTTTATCCTTGCGCGGGTATAGGGACATAAAATCTCATCCGGGCTTAAGGTGTGTTTCCTGTCATCCAGTAATTTCTTTTTTGCCTCCTGGTATAATCGCACCTGTTCTAGCTGTAACAGGGAAAAAAATGCTGACAGAAAAGGGAGTCTGACTTCGGGAGCACCCTGCAAGGAGTCCTCGATTGCCTTGAAATACTGAGCAAAATAACGTTGGTAATCTTCCGGCAGGCTATTGTACAAACACATATATACATTGCGGCTCTCCTCGCTTTGCACTGCGTCCAGAGCAACTAATAACAACGTATCAAACAGTCTGCATACAGTATCAAGGGTCAGATCATTGCCCCCCTGCTCCTGATGATCCACCATTGCCTGTAAAATCGTCTGATATTGTCGTAACAGGGTTGATGATTGCTCTGTTGTCAGCGCCAGGGCAATGCCGGTGTGATCGTGCTCGGCGGTTATCAGGCATTGTCGCGCTTCATCATAGGGCTTTTTTAAACCATCAAGGCTTGACGCGGACATGACTCTGACATACGAAGACGACGTATAACAGGCGAAAACAGGATCGGTGGGAATCCCCTGAATGACGGCATCCATCAGGTAAGACAGGTTGTCCCGTAATCGGGCTGAGAATCGGGGGTTCATAAAAAGTTTTCTGGCAGGCATTGTACTCATTCCAAACGGCAATATAACGCGAGGCATTTTAACATGGTTTGTATTTTATTACCCAAATTTGTTTATTTTGAATGCAAAAAACAACCTGTACGGGTTGCGTTGATTCCAGGTTCTGTGAACCAAATTTTCTTCGCACCATTTTTTGCGAAAAGGCAGTAGCCCGTAAGGAGGCCTGCGGCCGTATTGCGGGTTTGACGTGCCACTTATGCACGTTACCCCGCATTTCGGCTTCGCCTTCATGACGGGCTACAGGAAATTATTATTTGGTGTGCAGCAATAGTTGCCTTGTTTTCGATCAGAAAAAAATTGGTTCACAAAACCTAGGGATTAAATGAACCATCCGGGCTTTGCGGTTTCTCATGGTTCAGGGTAATCACCGTATTTTCTCGTTGCTCATCGTAGAAATTGGGCCATGGTTTTTTTCCCGCGTAGTAATCGTAACAATCGGCATAGAATTTTTTAACAGTAAATGATCTTCTTACCAAACCATAATCCAGCATGTATCTCAACAGTGCTTCTTCCGCCTCCTGCTGGCTGCCGGCTTTATCAAAAATATCCAGATACTCTTTGCGAAACGGGACTTCGTCATCCTCAAGAGCAGAATCCCTGAATACTTTCGCCCGAAAATAGGCCGCCTGAGCCTCCAGGGCAATCACGCCCTTTACATACCCGGATTTGGTAATGAGACGCCTTCTGGCTTGTTCATTCAATTCTTTGTATTTAGGGGCATTTTCAAGATTTTTCAGTTCATAGGAATAACTTAAAGCTGCTTTCAAGGGTTGTTGCGACACATCAAGATGAATGATATTTCTCTTGACATCCGTATTGGCCGTGCTTTTCATTCCGTCATTGTGTTGTACAACCTCAGGTTTTAATCGTTTTTCCAATGCCAGGGCATCGTTTGTGAGATAATCGCGCCAACTCATGACATAACCTCTGTGAATCGCCAATTGCGTGGTTAGAATTATAGCATAAAGGTTATAATATTTTCATTTCGATGCGATTTTATTACAGCGCGCCAACGCTCTCGTTGCTGGTGCAATACGGGGCTGTTATGCTATTTGCACGGCGATACTATCTGACACTATATGGAGAATAAATGGATAGCCTGACTATCAAGGGGTTGGCCGCCTCGACTCGTATCGGCATACACGACTGGGAACAACGCATCGCGCAACGCCTGAATATCGATCTGATCATTCCGGCTGATTTCAGCGATTGCCAGGATGATATAAACAAAACCATCGACTATGACCGGTTATGCGCTCTGGTTACCAAATATGTGGAATCCAATTCGTTCAAGCTGATAGAAACCGTGGCGGAATCGGTTGCCGCTTTAATCAAACAGGAATTTGGCATTCATGAATTAACGGTACGAGTCAACAAACCGCACGCCGTTAAAAACGCCGCTGATATTACAGTCAGTATCACCCGTTAAAAACCATGCCCTCCCCCGTCTCCGGTTGCCTGTCAAATGGCCTCTGCGATTTGGAGCTATCCGGCTTGAATATGGGTGAGGAATAATAGTCACCCGAACTCCCCTCCGACACGGATACCCGGGGACCAGGTTGCACGGTAACATCGTTCCCTGATGAATGTTCAACCGCCTCCCCGACCGCCCTTTTGATAATTTTGTCATGGACAAGATAAGCCGAGGCCAGCAAGGCAAACAAACCGAACATGGCGGCCGCCGCCAGATAGCAGACACTGCTTGCCACCGCCGCCGCCCCCGCGGTAAATACGATCGCCGGTAACGCCAAACCACCGGTTGCCACGGTTGCCGTCAATACGGCTCCGATCAATAATGCGCCGCCTCCCGCCAGCAAGCCCAACGACAGATCGGAAGCCAGCAACCTTTTAAACCACGACGAATTGTTATCAAGCGCGCAGTCCACAGACAACCGCACCCGATAGGAATTAAACAAGGTAAACAACGTCGTTGCGGACATAATAGCCATGGGAATCAACGGAGGAACGGCCACCCCAACAATGGAAAAAGTAATAATGAAAGCCAGAAAAGCCAGGGCGCCAAACGCGAGAATCCATTGATTTTGTAAAACGTCCTTGCGTAAAAAACGATTTAACGAGTTATGCCGAAACAAATAATCCAGTGATCCATTCAAGGTCAGATCAGTGAAAAAAGCGGATTTATCATTGGCCGTCATCGAGCAGCTAATGCCTCCCTTGTCGCTGACGATACGGGCACAAGGCGCATCGTTTAATCCGTCACCGACAAACCACACTCCTTTGGGATCGATTCCTTCCTGACTCATCAACTGTTTCAGAAATTCTTCCTTGTTTTCGGGAGTTTGCTCGGCATGAACATCATCGTGTGCAAAAATATTCCCGTTTTGACGGTTAAATCCCCGGGCGGACAAGGTGCCGTCCCCGGTAAGCAGGATCAGCCTTTTCCCCTGCCGTTTTAAACGGCGCAGCGACGCCATAACATCCCGTCTCACTTCATGCCTTACCAGAACAACCCCTTGGTACACACCGTCCTCGGCGACAAAAACCGGTGTGCAGCCCTGGTTCAGTTTCCGGTTCACGTTTAGCGGCCACTCACTCGGCATGCGCACCCCGCATCGCTGTAAAAATTCGGCGTTACCGATATGGATTCGCCGCCCCTGCACCAGGGCTGACAAACCGCGATTATTACTGTCAAAAGACTCCTCGCTGATATCCTGAATCAGACTGCGGCCTCGACCTGTCGCCTCAAAATGGCGGATAATCGCCTTGGCCAGGGGGTGCTCGGCACCGTGGTGCTTTTCCAGAAGGTAAATACGTCGCCACAACGCGTTCGAAATACCTTCGCTGGAATCAACCTCACTCTCACCCGTCGTTAACGTGCCGGTTTTATCAAAAACGATGGTGTGCATCGCATCAAAATGTTCGGTTAACCGGTCATCACGAAGAACAATACCTTGCTGGTGGCGTCCATGAGTGCTTAATAATTTCGGCAACTGGTGGGCAATGGCCATCGTACAGGGACAAACGGTAAATAAAATTCCGGTGATGTTTTGCAGCAACAAGGGAGGATAAAACAGGCCAAGCGCCAGGGGAATCAGAATAGAAGCCGCTATACCGGCAATAATCAACGCGGAATACAGATAGACAAAGGTCTTGTGAGATTTGGGTTTCTGGGCAATTTCCTGTGCCCGGTTAGAGCGGAAAAGCAGCTTGTTGACCGTGCTGTTGTAACTGTCTGCCGTGGCGTATATTGTGACGTCCCGACCAAGATTAATCGCGCCGGCCGGAACCGCATCCCGGCATTGCCTGCGTTTGTTGGACTCCCCGGTCAACAAGGACGCATCCACAAAGGTGCTGCCCTGAATAATGATGCCATCCACCGGAAAACATTCTCCCCGCCTGACCGTCAGTACCATTCCTTTCCTGATGGTGTTTTTTCCTTGCGTCTCTAAAAGGCTCGCATCCAGCAACTCTCGAACCCGTCGCTCGAATGCCTCGACCGACTCTTCTTCACCGCCCTCCCTGTTCATCATCCCATCAAGCGTCACCTGCACGTCATACAGTAATGAATAGCTGTGATACTTTTCCGCCATCTGCGGAAACAGCGATTTAACGCCCTGTAAATACATAGTCCGGGATTTGCTCAACACCAGCCGTTTGATTTCATCCATGACATTGACGATAGTAATAAGGGTAACCGGCATGGCAAAGCTCATGAATATCATCGAAAAACCGGTCATCATCGGCATACGAATGGCATGGTAGAGCGTGTGTGCCAACGAAAGAGCCCACCCCAGCGTAATAGGGGTGTCCATGGTGGCGATGGTTTTATGACGAAGATTTTTAAAGAAATTGATGAGATAATGCCGCGCGGTAAACGCGGTGGTGGCAAAAGCAATTGCCGTAAGCCCAATCGTGAGCGGCAAGGATGGCGGAAAAACGATGGACAATGTAATAATGGCTGCGAGCGCCAGCAGATTGACCGTGATATTCAACCAGTTAATCTTGCCGGAATGCCCCTGATCGTTCTGGCCGTCATTTTGTACCACCTGATATCCGAAATCATCCAGATCCTGATGAAAACGCGTAGCAAGATGTTTTTTATTAATACCAATATAATCAAATTTGTCATCCTCACTTTCCACTAGGAGGATCAGGCGATGTATACCCAAAGCCTGTGGCTCGGCGTCCACAACAAGTTGCGCGTCGCGAGGCAGAAAGCCTTGTTCCTTCAGTTCATCCAGTGTGTTGTCAAGACTGACTCGGATGGTCGCGCCACACCCCTTGTGACACATAATACCTGAAACCAGGAAGGAATTCTGAAAAACAATATGTTTGGCCATAATGCGATATATCCTGCATGGGCACGTCCCTGTGGGAAAATTATCCAATCGGACAAATGTCTGTCAGCAAGCCCCAACGAATTCCACGACACCGTGAATGAGAACCCGGGTTCCGCGATTCAGGCATCCAGCTTGCGAATAATGCCTTTGATGTGTTCCGTGCGTGCGACTGCAAGCTGGGCTTTCTCAGCTTCCGCCCTGGAATGATACGGTCCGACAACAACCCGATACCAACTGTTGTTCTGCTGCGTTACTGTCATGAGACTGACATCAAACCCTTTCAGAACCAGGGTAGCTTTCAGACGCTCCGCATCCTGGCGCTTGTTAAACGCGGCAATCTGGACCAGATAGGCATCGTTCGTACCGGTTACCGGGTTACTTTGTGTCACCGGAGGGGTTGGTGGGGCAGCTGGCGACAAAGGTTGTGACGCGGACGGATTAGACGCATGCGGCACTGCGGCAGGTGCGGGTGACTGATTCTGGGAAGGGGGAGGTGTCCTGCGTGTCGGGGCACTGCTGTCCCTGGATAGCAACGTATAAAATTCAAATTTGGGCTTGGGCAGTTCGGGTTTCCGATCCGCGACTCTTTTAACCCTTGGTTGCGCCTGCGGTTTCTCAGCCAGCACATTATGATTAACCCAGTCCTTCACCGTTTGCATATCAAAAAGCGTTGCCGCGAGATAGCCGAGCAAAAAAGAAACAAACACCCATAACAGCGGCCCCGAAGATTTTCCCGGAGGCCTTTTGTTGCTGTTTTTGCCATAATCCCTTGCCATCACATACTCTCAGGGCTGGAAACACCCAGTAGTTGCAATCCGTTACGCAACACTTGCCGTACCGCTTTTAACAGGCACAGGCGGGCGGCGCGTTGCACCTCGTCTTGACACAATAACTGTACGGCATTGTAATAACTGTGCAGATTATTCGCAAGTTCCCGCAGATAATAAGCCACCTGATGAGGTTCGCAGCTGCGCGCAGCCGAGGTAATGACCTCCGGATAACGGCTCATCATGGTTATCAATGACTGCTCATGGGATTCCTGCAGTTTATCCAGATTAGCCATGCCTACCGCTTCATCCCAGCTCAATCCACGCTCCTGCAATTGCCGCAGCACACTGCTGATACGGGCATGGGCGTATTGAATATAATAAACCGGATTATCGCTGGATTCGGATTTGGCCAAATCCAAATCAAAATCCATATGTTGCTCCGGCTTTCTCATCACATAAAAAAAGCGCGCGGCATCATTGCCCACTTCCTGCCGCAGTTCCCGCAGCGTCACAAAAGAACCGCTGCGTGTCGACATCTGCACACGCTCGCCGCCACGATAGAGGATGGCAAATTGCACCAGCAGAATGTCAAAATCATCACCATGCCCCAATGCCTTGACCGCTTCCCGGATTCGGGTCACATAACCGTGGTGATCAGCGCCAAATACATCAATGACCCGATCAAATCCCCGATCGTATTTATTCCAGTGGTAAGCCACATCGGAAGCGAAATAGGTAGGCTGGCCGTTGGCACGAATGAGCACCCTGTCCTTTTCATCCCCGAAATCCGTGGCCTTAAACCAGATGGCTCCTTCCCGCTCATAAGTATGGCCGGCGTCTTTCAGTGCCCGCACCGCCTTATCGATAGCGCCGTTATCCATCATCGACTGCTCGGAAAACCAGCCGTCATAATCCACACCAAATTCCGCCAAATCCTCCTTGATATCCGCAAGTACGGACTCCAGTGCCAGTTGATGGATACGCTTAAACCCTTCCTCACCCAATAACGAACGAGCGCGCAGGATGAGCGCGTCTATGTACAGCTCCTTATCACCACCATCCGTTTCATCAGCAGGTAAATCCCGGGTAATCTCCGTCCAGGCAACGCGATACTCATAGCCGCACTGCCCAATAGCCTTTTCGGCAATCTCACTGACATAATCCCCGCGATAACCATTGACCGGAAAAACAACCGCCTCCCCGACCAATGCCAGGTAGCGTAACCACACACTCACTGCCAGAATATTCATCTGACGGCCGGCGTCGTTGACATAATATTCGCGATAAACGTCATAACCCGCGGTTTGTAATACATTAGCCAGTGTGGCGCCAAAAGCCGCTCCCCGACCATGTCCGACGTGCAATGGCCCGGTCGGATTGGCGGAAACAAACTCCAGAATTACTTTTCGACCCTGCCCGATATCCACACGGCCGTATGCTTCCCCCTCGTGCAAAACCTGTTGAATCACTTGCAGCAGCGAGGTGCTGTTCATGAAAAAATTGATAAAGCCGGGGCCGGCGATCTCAGTACGCAGCAAGGAGGGATGTTCCGGTAAATGGCTGATTAACAATTGCGCCAGTTGACGCGGCGATTGCCGGCATGGTTTGGCGAGAACCATGGCCAGATTCGTTGAAAAATCGCCATGTTCAGGTTCCTTGGAACGTTCGATTCTGATTTCAACATCGACGTCTTGAGGTATGTCGGCCGATTTTTTCAGTGCTGCCATGGCCAAAGCAAGCAATTGTTCCACCGTTTGTTTCATCGCGTTTTTTTCATTCGTCAAAAAGGCGATATTATGCGCTTTTTCCTGCCAGTTGGAAAGTCTCTCAAAACAAGCCCTGAGTCCGGTTCAAGCCAGCTTCGCGTACGCTTTCTGAACATAACCGTCCTGGGACAACAGAATAGCGATGGGTCTGGTCGAGTCAAAATGGGCAAAAATAATCATCATCATGACGGTGATTGGTACGGACAGGAACATACCAAGTACCCCCCAAATCGATCCCCACAACGCCAGCGCGAACAAAATGACCAGGGGACTTAAATTCAGCGAAGCACTTAAAAAACGCGGCTCGACGATATTACCGATGACAAATTGTATCGTTACAATTCCGGATGTGATAATGACAAACGGTACCCAGCTGTCGAACTGAATCAAAGCCAGTAACGCCGGAAACGCCGTTGCGACAATCGCGCCGATATTGGGAATGAAATTAAGAAAAAAGATCAGCAACGCCCAGAACTCGGCAAAATCCAGCCCCACCCATTTCATGATGACCCAGCTGGCCGTAGCCGTTATCAGGCTGAGCAGGGTTTTCAAACCCAAATACGTCTGGGTGTCCTTGACGATGTGGGAAATAATATTATTGACCAGTTCACGATGCCTGGTCCTTACAAAAATGGCCGCCATCTTCTGATGGAAGTAATGTTGCTCCACAAAAAGAAAAGTCACATACAAAATAATCAGAACCGCGGAACCGGTAATGGTAGTAAACATGCCGTAAATATTCACCAGGATCCCCTGAACGCTGATACTTTTAATAAATGAGTCCAGGTTGGCGAGGATTTTGATATGAAAATACTGATCAATCCTGCTAAAGATATGCAACAGGTTTTCCTGGTACCGGGAAGACGCGTCGATCACTTCGTTGACGTTATTGGTAATAATATCAATCAGTTTTTTTACCAGCAACGCGACAATCGCCACGGACAGGATTCGGCTTAACCAGACCGGACACCGATTGCCTATAAAAGGCGTACCCTGAATGGAGTTGTTAATCGTATTGAGCAGATGCCAGATAAATACGGCGATGACCAGAGGAATCAGGAGACTTCGTCCGGCGATAAGCAAATAACCCACTATCCACATCAAAACCAAACCGGCTGTGAATGTGATGATACGATTCATTTTTAAGCGTTCCCCTTGTGTTTTAAGTGCCCCGGGTTTCGTGAACCAAACATTGCCTATCTTCCTATTCCTGCTATTATCCATGTTTATTATGACAACACAGACCTTACTGTCCCAATCCTGTGAAAGCCTGGCCGGCGTGGGACCCGTGCTTGCCCGTAAACTGGCTAAATGCGGCATCCATACCGTTGGGGATCTGCTCTTTCACATGCCTTACCGGTATCAGGACAGAACCCGTATTACCCCTATTCGGGATTTGCGTTCCGAGGAATACTGTGTCATAGCCGGACGCGTTTGTAAAACAGAGATTAAATACGGCAAAAAAATGATGCTGTATTGTCATGTGGAAGACAAAACCGGCCTGCTTCGCCTGCGTTTCTTTCATTTCAACAAACAACAGGTCAACGCCCTTAATCAAAGTCACGGAATACGCGCGTTTGGAGAAGCCAGAGCGAACGGTCACTCATTTGAAATGATTCACCCGGAGTATCAATTAATCGGAGAAGAGGAACAATTCACCGTTGATGAGTATTTAACCCCCATTTATCCGACGACCCAGGGTCTGACCCAGGCGCGTCTGCGGCAATTGGTCAAGCTGGCTCTGACTACGGCGCAACAGGCATTACAGGATCTGGAGTGGATGTCGCAAAACGACTTGCAAAACCACCGACTATTCTCTTTCGAAAAAGCCATCCCCCTGTTGCATCAGCCGCCGCCGGATACCGCACTAAAAACCATTGAGGAAGGCAGCCATCCGGCATGGCAACGGCTGGTCGTGGATGAATTGATCGCGCAACGGGTCAGCATGCAGTTCGCAAGACAACATCGTCATGGCCTGTCGGCTCCTGTGATTCATCCTCACCGCCCTCTGGCCGAACGTTTTTTACAAAATCTCCCTTTTAACCTGACTGGCGCACAGCAGCGGGTCATTGCGGAAATTGTCAATGATTTGAGTTCACCCCATCCCATGCTGAGGCTGGTGCAAGGGGATGTCGGATCAGGAAAAACCCTGGTGGCCGCCTTCGCCGCCCTGCACGCCATCGCTGCGGGGTTTCAGGTCGCTTTTATGGCGCCGACCGATTTATTGAGCGAACAACACGCCAACAATTTACAGAGCTGGTTTCAACCACTTGGCATACCATGCCTCAGGCTTACCGGAAAAATGAAACGCAGCGAACGCAAGCAAACCCTGGCACAACTGGCCAATCGGGATTGTTCTTTCGTCATTGGCACCCATGCCCTGTTTCAGGAGGAGGTTGAGTTCGCCGGACTTGGACTGGTTATTATTGACGAACAGCATCGCTTTGGCGTGGAGCAGCGTTTGCAATTGCAACAAAAAGGCCAGACCGGACACATCACCCCCCATCAATTGTTAATGACGGCCACTCCGATTCCAAGAACACTGGCCATGACCCAGTTCGCTCATCTCGATTTGTCCGTCATCGATGAATTACCCCCGGGACGAACGCCTGTAACCACTGCGGTCATCCATCAGGACAAACGGGATACCATTATACAGCGTCTGCGATCAGCCATTACCCAGGGGAAACAAGCCTATTGGGTATGCACATTAATTGAAGAGTCCGAGAAACTGCAATGTATGGCCGCCACGGCAACCGCCAAAAACCTGCAGGAGCAATTGCCCGATGTGCGGGTCGGTCTGATTCATGGGCGCATGAAAGGCGTTGAAAAAGAAGCGACCATGGCGGCGTTCAAGCAGCGGGAGCTGGATCTGCTGGTGGCGACCACGGTTATTGAGGTTGGGGTCGATGTTCCGAACGCCAGCCTGATGATTATCGAAAACGCCGAACGACTGGGCTTATCGCAACTGCATCAATTACGGGGCCGTGTCGGGCGGGGTAATACGGCGTCTCATTGCCTGTTGCTCTATCAGCCGCCATTGACTCATACCGGGACTGAGCGATTACGGATCATGCGTTCAACCACGGATGGCTTTGTTATCGCCGAGAGAGATCTGGCACTTCGCGGCGGCGGTGAATTATTAGGGTCACGCCAGACCGGATACCACGATTTTAAAATTGCCAATTTGCAGCGCGACAAATCGCTCCTGCCGAAAGTAGCCAGTCTCACCAGTCAACTGGTGAACAACAACCCTCAAACCGCGCTCGCGATTGCCCGACGCTGGCTGGGGGATTTTGAGCAATTTCTGCAAGGCTAGTGCCTCATCCTGTAGCCCGTCATGAAGGCAAAGCCGTAATGCGGGAAAATGTCCACTTGGGCGCTCGCCTGTTCTCCTGGTACCCTATTGGACTATGAAACCCGCAATACGGCCACAGGCCTCCTAACGGGCTACGGTTCTTTTACAAAAAACATGTAGCCCGTCATGAAGGCAAAGCCGTAATGCGGGATAACGTCCACTTAGGCGCTCGCCTGTTCTCCTGGGTACCTTTATTGGACCATGAAACCCGCAATACGGCCACAGGCCTCCTTGCGGGCTACGCTTTTTTTACAAAAAACATGTAGCCCGTCATGAAGGCAAAGCCGTAATGCGGGATAACGTCCACTTGGGCGCTCGCCTGTTCTCCTGGGTACCTTTATTGGACCATGAAACCCGCAATACGGCCACAGGCCTCCTTGCGGGCTACGCTCTTTTGCAAAAAAATGTGCCAGGAAAATTGGAGTAATATCCAAACAAACAGGATTTTACCTTGAGCAAGACTTGATAATCCGGCAAGATCATTGAAGAATGGGCACCCGTTGCGAGTAAAAGGAAAAATAAAATGGTTGTCGCGGATCGATATTGGCAGGCCAAAAAAGTCACGTTGATTGGGGCGCTGGTTAACACCTTGCTCGGCATCACAAAACTGGTTGGCGGTCTGTTACTCCATTCGCACGCGCTTGTCGCCGATGGCGTTCATTCCTTTTCTGATCTGGTCACCGACGTTATGGTTCTGTTTGCCTCGAAATTCGGCAGCCAGGATGCCGATGTAAGCCACCCTTACGGCCATAAACGCATCGAAACGGCGGCCACACTGTTACTTGCCTTGCTGCTCATTTTAGCGGGAATTGGTATCGCCTGGGACGCGTTTCGGGAGTTACTCCAGGGCAGTAGTGAAAAACCGGGCTGGCTGGCCTTTCCAATCGCCTTGTTATCTCTGGTTGCCAACGAAATCTTGTTTTACTACACCCGCCATGTGGGACAAACCATACAATCCGCCCTGATTCTGGCTAACGCCTGGCATCACCGCTCCGACGCGGCATCCTCCGCCGTGGTGGCCATAGGCTTGCTGGGCAGTCTGTTTGGCTATGTGTATCTTGATGCCGTTGCCGCGGTTATTGTCGGTATTCTTATTGTCAAAATGGGTGTTGATTACGGCTGGAACAGCGTCAAGGAACTGGTTGATACCGCCGTTGAGCCGGCCATGCTTGAGAAAATTGAATCCATTATCCGTGACATTGACGGCGTCAAAAAAATTCATCAATTGCGCAGCCGCCTGATGGGCGGGGATATTCTGATTGACGTGCATGTGCTGGTAGATCCGTTCATCTCCGTCTCGGAAGGTCATTACATTGCCCAGCATGTCCATCATTCTCTGGTAAAAAAACTGGATCGGGTCAAAGACGTCACCGTTCACATCGATCCGGAAGACGATGAAATCACCTGCCCTTCCATGCACTTACCCAATCGTAATCAACTCAACAGCCAGTTTGTGCAGGCATGGAAACACGCTTTTCCGGGCATTATGTCCTGGACCGTGCATTATCTGGACGGACGCATGATTATTGATATTGTTTATGAAGGTGAGCCAAACGACAAAAAACAATGGCGGGAAATGATAGAAAAAACGCTTGTTTTACATCCCTATATTCAGGAAGTTCGTATTCTTTCCCACTATGGCCAGATTACCACGGAACAGGGTTCCTGATCGTGCGCTCGATATGAATCCACTCGCAACGACCAGAAAATACTTGCTAAATCACAGATGTGAAAATATTATGCACTTCCATGCTGTGTAGAGGAAATATCCCCGTGGACATCGTTGTCGCGCTGAAATTGATTTTTGCCTTAATTATCTTTGCCGTCATTTTACTGGCCGGTTGGTATCCATTTAAAAAACGGATCCGGAAAGACGAGCATATTGATTTTCCAATCGGTGAGACTCTGGCCACCGGTGTTTTTCTTGGTGCCGGCCTGATGCACATGCTGCCTGAATCCAACACGCTGTTTGCCGCCATGGGTTACCATTATCCTTTTGCCTATATCATTACCGGCGTCGTATTTCTGTTTTTCCTGTGGTTTGAGCATCTGGGCACGGAACTGTATCATCACCAGCATAGCAATCACCCGGCTTTCGCCATTCTCGCCTGGGGCATGTTATCCATCCATTCCCTGATGCTGGGAGCGGCGTTGGGATTAACCCACCATAATTCCCTGGTCATTATGCTGTTTCTTGCTATCATTACCCACAAATGGGCGGAGAGCTTTGCCATCGCCGTGCAACTTAACAAGAGTTCGCTGCGCTTGCGTTCGAGCCTGCTCTTCTTTCTCAGTTTCGCCCTCATGACACCTCTCGGAATATTTATCGGCTGGTATTTTGGTCATGGTGTGGAAACGGATTCGCTGATTGATCCCATATTGATTGCCGCATCCGCCGGTACATTCCTTTACCTGGGAACCTTGCACGGACTGGAGCGCTGTGTGATGGTGGAGCGCTGTTGTAACCTCCGTGATTTCAGCTTCGTAATCATCGGATTTTTATTAATGGCTTCCGTGGCGGCCTATGTCTGAATTTATCACCCAGCAGCCTCTCATACTGGCTTCCGCGTCCCAAAGCCGCCAACGGTTGTTACAAACATTGGGATTACGCTTTGAGGTGGTGCCGTCATTTTGTGATGAAGAACAAATAAAACGCCGGTCACAACACAGCACCCATAGCGAACTGGCTGCCGAACTGGCCGCCGCCAAGGCGCTTTTGATCAGTGAGGAATATCCTAAACATTATGTTATCGCAGCCGACCAGCTATGCGTTTTTGGGGATACTGTTTTTGACAAACCCGGAGATCATCAGGAAGCCGTCCGCCATTTACGAACGTTACGCGGCAAAACCCATCAGCAAATTTCAGCCTGTTGCATTGCCAGGAGATCGGAAATTATCTGGTCTGTGCAAGA
Organism: Legionella spiritensis; assembly: GCF_900186965.1. NCBI lineage: Bacteria > Pseudomonadati > Pseudomonadota > Gammaproteobacteria > Legionellales > Legionellaceae > Legionella > Legionella spiritensis. The sequence continues at coordinate 837,933 of NZ_LT906457.1, read as the reverse complement.
CGTGGCGTCGCTCACCATGCGGCATTTAAGCGACCAGGCAATAGAAGCGTATCTCCTTGCCGATCAACCTTATCAAAGTTGTGGCGCCTATCATTACGAAGGCAAAGCCAAATGGCTGTTCAGTGAAGTCACCGGCAGCGACAGTACCATTCAGGGATTACCGGTACAACTGTTGATTCAAGCCTTAATCGAACACCGCATCGTTACGTTATAGACTCCGCACACCTGTCCGGATACCGATTTCTTACCCGCCACAACAACGTTTGGAAAGAAGTCTATTGACACGTTCCTCAAGCCAGCGACTATACTAATCATACAAGGACTCCCGGAGCGGATACACATGGTAGCAAGTAAAAAAAATAAAAAACTACCCCATAAGGACGCGTTAGGTCTTATCAACAAACCTGAAAAATCAACCGGCGTCAGACAAAAATACGATCGTATCGCCTGCGTATTCCAGGGCGGCGGCGCCCTGGGCGCTTTTCAGGTCGGCGCATTTCGGGCCATCCACGAACAAGGCTATCGGCCAAATTTCTATGCCGGGGTGTCCATCGGCTCCATTAATTCCTCGATCATTGCCGGCAATCCTCCGGAAAAGCAGATTGATAAGCTCATGGAATTCTGGGACACCATCGTTCCCGATTTATGGAGCGATGCGATGGCAACCTTTCACAACATTGAATTCATGCATCATTTACATAACCGGATTAGTTCCATGGCGGTTGTTTTTCAGGGGTTGGAGGGGTTTTTCAGACCCAGGCTTGTTCCACCCACCCCCCTGACCCGGGACACACCTGATAAATTAAGTTATTACGATACCTCTCCATTAAAACATACGCTGGAAAAGCTTATTGACTTTGATCTCATCAACGATAAACACGTGACACTTTGCCTTGGAGCCGTGAACATCGCCACCGGCCAGATGGAATTTTTCAACAATCAGAAAATGACCATAACACCCGAGCATGTCATGGCCAGCGGCGCTTTGCCGCCAGGGTTTCCCGCCATAAAAATCGATGATGATTACTACTGGGATGGAGGCATTTATGCCAATACTCCCCTGGTGACGGTTCTGGACGCCTTACCGGAACAGGATACCCTCTGCTTCGTTATCGATTGTTTCAGTCTGGAAGGACAATTACCCATTACCATGGATCAACTGGAGGAAAGGCAGAAAGACATTCGCTATGCCAGCCATTCACGTCGCCTGACCAACGTATATACCAGCCGTCAGAATTTACAGGCCGCGATTCAATTCCTCGGCACCCAGTTACCTGCGGAAGTCAAAAAAGATCCTGAAATTCAGAAAATACTGAAACTGGGGCATGAAAAGCGCTTCAGCGTGGTACACATCATATACAGCGGCACGCCTTACTCGCACTCCTACAAGGACTATAATTTTGCTCATTACGTCATCGACCTTCGCTTAAGGGAAGGCTATGAAAACGCCATGAAAGTTCTGAAGAAACCGGAGTGGGAAAATACAACGGAGAAAAAGCTCGCCTGCTCCATTTATGGCGTATCGAGCGATTATTTTGATCAGCATTAGCAGGTCAACACTCCCTAATTAGTTTCATTTTTAATTTGACCATCTCCTGGATGCCGCGAACAAGTCTCGGCACGTAGGCTGTGAGGATGTATTGCAAACACTTCCTAATATTTTTTTGACATAACCCCTTATTTTTATAATATAATTCTGATTTTCTCTCCAATGAAGAACAATAATGAAAAAAGTGATTTTAGTGACTGGTGTATCATCTGGACTGGGATTAAGCCTTACTGTAAAACTGGCGTCTTGTGGACATATCGTTTACGCGACCATGAGAAATCTGCAAAAAAAAGCCGCTTTGCAAGAAGCACTAAACACTCAGGGCGTGCACGCCAATTTGCTGGAATGTGATGTGGCATCAACGCAAAGTGTCGAAAACTCCGTCAAGACCATTATTGATCAAGAAGGCCGAATTGATTGTCTGATCAATAACGCCGGGCGAGGTTTTATCAAAACAACCGAGCAAGCCAGCGAACAGGATATTGCTGACGTGTTGAATACTAATTTTATGGGCGTTGTGCGTACCACAAAAGCGGTATTGCCTCATATGCGTCAAAAACGCAGTGGGCATATCATTAACATTAGTTCTGTTGGTGGTTTAATAGGACAGCCGTTTAATGAAGTCTATTGCGCATCGAAATTTGCCGTCGAAGGGTACACTGAGAGTCTGGCCTGTTATGTCCAGCCGTTTTTTAATATTGCATTCAGCTTGATTGAACCAGGCGGTATTCAATCGCAATTTGTCAATAATATTTTATCGGACTACAGTCAGCAGGATTTGGATGAGGACTACAAACCCGTTCTTGCTCGTTATCTTGGTAGTGCGCAAGACAGAGCGGGACAATCCGACAGTGAACCAGTGTATCAAAGCAGTGATGAGGTCGCGAATTGTGTTATTGAGGTGCTTAACAGTAAAAATCCGCCGCTTCGAGTACGCACCTCAAATTGGGCGCGTGATTTTTGTCAACTAAAAACCCAGGTTGATCCGGATGGAACCTTATCGGTTGAGCGTGTGTATAAAAATTTTCTGGATGTCCAGGAAGAAAGTACTGTTTAATGCTCCGTAATTATGATGCCAGACAGGAAAATCCGAGTCCCTCTAACGTATGCCCACGCCCTGTAAATAAAGGGACATAAATAAACACGCAGGCATGCGTTAACAAGCCGATCCCCGAGTCAGGGGCTACAGTTTCTGCAAAACCTCCTGAATATGTTTCACCGCCTCAACCTCCATGGGCAAGGATTGTTTCGGCGCGTTGCCAAAAGGGATGATCGCCCGTTTAAAACCATGTTTTGCGGCTTCTCGTAAACGTTCCTGACCACTTTGCACCGGCCTTATCTCGCCGGCCAGACCCACCTCGCCAAAAATGATAGTTTCCCGATCTACCACACGGTTGCGTAGACTGGAAACCACCGCCGCCAACAAGGCCAGATCACTCCCCGTTTCCGTCACTTTGACACCGCCGACCACATTGATAAACACATCCTGATCATACGTTGCCACCCCGCCATGACGATGTAATACCGCGAGCAGAATAGCGAGACGGTTATGCTCAAGCCCGGCGGTGACTCGCTTGGGCTGCTGGCCATGCGCTTCATCCACCAGAGCCTGCACTTCAACAAGCATAGGCCTTGATCCTTCCCAGGTCACCATCACGGCACTACCCGGTGTCGTTTCCGGCTGGCGAGACAGGAAGATAGCGGACGGATTGGCAACTTCTTTCAAACCGCGATCCGTCATGGCGAAGACACCCAGCTCGTTAACCGCGCCAAACCGGTTTTTAATGGCGCGAATCACCCGAAACCGGCTGTCGCTCTGTCCCTCAAAATAGAGCACGCTATCCACCATATGCTCCAGAACCCGCGGCCCGGCCAACGCCCCCTCCTTGGTGACATGACCCACGATAAATACGGCCGTATTGGTCATTTTGGCAAAACGAACCAGTTGCGCGGCCGATTCACGTACCTGACCGACCCCTCCCGGAGCGGAACTGAGCGTTTCGGTAAAAATGGTTTGCACCGAATCGATCACGATAATACGAGGCGCTTCCTTGCGGGCATGGGCCATGATCGTTTCCACCTGGGTTTCCGCCAGCAACCGAAGCCCCGCAAGCGGCAATTGCAGCCGTTTGGCACGCATGGCCACCTGTTGCAATGATTCCTCTCCGGTGACATAAAGCACCGGTTGCGTCCGGGATAAATTAGCCAGTGTTTGCAAAAGCAGCGTGGACTTGCCAATGCCCGGGTCGCCTCCTATCAACACCACCGATCCGTCTACCAACCCGCCGCCCAATACCCGGTTTAACTCGGACAAGCCGCAATCCATGCGGATTTCCGTATCCAATACGACGTCGTCAACGGACGTAACCATCGAGCGTTGATTGGCGTAATGGGCAACCCTGCCATTGCGGCTGGCCGGTGCGGCACTTTCTTCCGTCACCACATTCCAGGCACCGCACTGTGCGCATTGTCCGGCCCATTGGGAAAATACCGCACCGCACTGGCTACAGACAAATCGAGTTTTTGTTTTCATTTATTCTTCCATTAAAAAAGACATTGGGCTTGTTAAATCATGTTTCTGATTTTAAACTCACAGGCATGCCATATTAAACCAATTCAATAAAAATGAATAAAACATCATTCCAGTGGGCCGTTATCGGTGCCGGGCCTGCCGGTATTGCTTCCGTTGGGAAACTGCTCGATCATGGCATTCCTCCTGACGAGATATTGTGGCTTGATCCCTGCTTCAAAGTCGGCGATCTCGGGCAATTATGGTCTAACGTGTCCAGTAACACGACTGTATGGCGATTCACCGATTTTCTGCACGACGCCGCGTCTTTTCGCTATGGCAAATCATCGCCGGATTTTGCGCTTAATCACCTGCCGCCTGAGAACACCTGTCTCTTGAGTCGTGTTGTAGAACCCTTGCAATGGGTATCCGATCACCTCAGCCAACAGGTAACAAGCGTAAAAACCCTGGTACATAGCATGACTCTTTCAGAGCGCACATGGTCATTAACAGGGGATAAGGACGTATTCAAAACCCAAAACGTAATACTGGCAACAGGCGCCGTTGCCGCCAGCCTGAATTACCCCGGGGTTGACGTTATCCCGTTTGAGACGGCGATAGACAAGCAGCGGTTGGCCCGGAGCATTGACAAGCAACAAACCTACGGTGTGTTCGGCTCGTCCCACTCGGCCATTATTATCTTGCGTTACCTGGTTGAACTCGGAGTTAAAAAGATCATCAATTTCTATCGCTCACCCTGTCGCTATGCTATCGAAATGGGCGACTGGATTCTCTTTGACAATACCGGCCTGAAGGGTGACACCGCCGCCTGGGCTCATGATAACATCGACGGTGTTCTGCCGGATAATCTGGTGCGTTACAACACCAGCGAACAAAACATGACCCGCTACCTCCCTGAATGCCATCAAGTTATTTACGCCGTGGGCTTCACCAGACGCAACAATCTGGTCGTTAATGATTACGAGCATCTGACCTGCAACCCGCACGTGGGTATCATAGGACCTGGATTATTTGGTGTCGGCATCGGTTTCCCGGAACAAAAAACCGACCCTTTCGGCAGTGTCGAGGATCAGGTCGGATTATGGAAATTCATGACGTATTTAAACAAAGTGATGCCTGTCTGGTTTAAATACTCGACTTGATCCAGAAAGGCTGTCCTTTATGTCCCCTGCTCTTTCCTGTTGTACATCCATTGATGAGGTACCAGCATTGCAAGTTTATTATGAAACAGTATACTGTCGTTTTTGCGGAATAAAGGGGACTTAGGTGACGAAAACGATCCATTTTGAAAAATCCATGAGTGAACTGGAGGGGATTGTTTTACAGCTTGAAAAAGGTGAGTTATCCCTTGAAGAATCTCTCAAACAATTCGAGAAAGGCATTACGCTTGCCCGTAAATGCCAGGAAGTCTTGACTCAGGCCGAACAAAAAATTGAAAAGCTGACTGCCAGCCAGACTCACTCCGCAGACGATAACTCTGATGATCAATAACAGGTTTACGGCGTTTGTAAACCGCCACGAGGATGTGTTACATCAGCTTCTTGCCAGTAGCGAGATAGCAGCGCCCCGTCTTAAAGAAGCCATCTCCTACGCTCTTTTCCCCGGAGGAAAACGGCTCAGACCTTTACTGATTTATCTGTTTGGTGAATTACTATCCGTGGAACTCGCCTGTCTGGACATCATCGCCGCCGCCATGGAATTCACTCATTGTTACTCACTCGTCCATGACGATTTACCGGCTATGGACGACGACGACCTGCGCCGCGGCAAACCCAGTTGCCACCGGGCCTTTGACGAAGCCACCGCGATTCTGGTGGGCGACGGCCTGCAAATGCTGGCGATTGATATTTTGTTAGACAAACTCGCCGGTGATCTTCCTGCCTCAAAGATAGTGGCGATCACGAAAACACTGAGCCGCGCTTCCGGAGTGGCCGGTATGGTAAGCGGCCAAAGCCTTGATCTGACCGATTTGGCACAACCGTCTGTGCATGAATCGCAATTGCGACGGATTCATACGCTCAAAACAGGACGATTGATTCTTGCCTGTGCCGACATGACCATAGCCGCCGCCGATCAACCCGATCCCGAAGCCATGACGGCCTTACGCGACTATGCCGCCCATTTGGGACTGGTTTTCCAGATGCAGGACGACTATCTCGATCAATACGCCGGGGGCACCCACGGCAAAGGCCGCCTGTCCGACGAGATGAATGATAAAGTAACCTACGCGACGCTTTATTCCAGAAATGATTTGCAAAACCTTGTTCATGACCATTACCGGAAAGCACGACAGGCACTGGCCTGTTTCGAAGACAGGGCAGCCGATTTGCTCACTCTGACGGACACGTTGCAATATCGTTAACACGCCACGAATGAGGACACGCCCTAGGCTCTGTGAACCAATTTTTTCCGCTCGAAAACAAGACAACTATAGTTGCGCAACAACTAATAATGTCTTGTAGCCCGTCATGAAGGCGAAGCCGTAATGCGGGATAACGTTCCTAATTGACACATCAAACCCGCAATACGGCCGCAGGCCTCCTTACGGGCTACGGCCTTTTCGCAAAAAAATGGTGTCAATTGGCCGCATTTGCAGCTGTGAAAATTTTTGTTCACAGAACCTGGAGAACGACCTCGCCAGACTATTGAAATGCAAGAGGAGGGAGAAGGCTGTCTGATGCAACAGGTATCATACCCTCACCACTTCCGCAGGACGGATTAAAATTATCAACAACGGCTGCGACAATATCATCAATCATTTCCTGTTTGACCGCTTCAAAAGCTTTCGTAATTTGCTGGTCAATAAAATAATAATTTATTCTCTCCGAATGATACAACGACGAACGCGGGACCTGGGCAATTAATTGCTCCATCTCATCATTGGTTATGGCATTCTTAATTGAATAAATAGCCAGATTCAGGTACCCATTGGCCTGTTTCGCGATCTCTTCGCGATTTGGATCGCCATCGTCACCACACAGGTTTAAATACAGGGTATCCAGTTTCGTTCTATGCTCAATGGAATAATCATAGAGATAAAGCCTGATTTTTTGTCCGGCTTCAGAATATAATACAGGCTTTTTTTCATCCGGTTGGCCTGCATCTTCGCTATCACAAATGACTAAATTGAAAGAAGCACCATTAATATTGATTTGGTGGGCCAAAAGTACGGTGATGTCCTGACAGATATCCTCTAGCATATTTTTGATAAAGGGCGGATTGATATGGTCATAATCACCAAATAGCATGGAACGACCATAATGACACCGGTTCTTTAAATCCCGGACCTGCAGTCCTTTATTCGCCAATGCGGGAAAGCTGTCCGTTTGCAAGGTTGTAAAACTGGCACCCTCCACTGTAACCGTCACGGATTGGTAAGTTTGTGACATCAGTCCGTACTGGCCTAGCATGTCGGCAATCAGGGATTCTTCATAAATGATTCGTGCCCAATCTTTTTTTCCGATGTATTTCGCATCCAGATTGGGTAGCATCAAAGCCTTGCCATGGCCAATATCATAAAATTTTTTGCTACCCCCTGAACCCAATAAAAAGCCGGTCGTATCCATTTCTTTTTGTTCAAGTTCGGCAATTTGCCGGCGAATGTCATCACATTGTTTCCTTAAAACGGCGCTTTCTCTTTGATAGTCATGTTCAAAAATTTTTCCGGCCTCCCTGTCCTCGAACAAATCGATTCTTTTCTCCATTATCGCGGATTTTTCTTCGTGAAGCGCGTACAGTTCGCTTGATAAACCGCTTTCATTTAATAAAATCGTTTCACCGTTAATGACGACGGGCAAGAATTTTCGTCTGCCGATAGCGGCAAGTTTGTCTATGGCATTTTTATAAAAAAAACGAATATGACCGGAACACGTATCAGGTGATTCAATTTTACCTTGCATATTTGTGGGTACCAAAGGAATAGAAATGTACAATATTTAACCACAAAAACCAACGAAATACAAATTGATTTTTTTATATCAAAAAAATTCCGGCGAGTATTTCAGAGCGTGTCCATATTTGGGCTTCGCCATGAACACCGGGATAATTTAGCGCAAAGATGACAATCAATGAGCAGAAATGAGTACATAAATAGGGAGCCTTTTAAAAACACGCCCTGGCAATGGTTAATCTCTGTCTTCCCGGATCCGGAGCAGTTCTCATGCCGGGGTAGCTTGGGAGTTACATTTTTTTCACTGAATTGGCTAGAAATTCTCCGCTTATTTTTCATAGTTTTGTCGTCGTAATCTAAAAAAAACACATCTAAATTAATCTATCTTATCGGTTTTTTTAAATTATAATCAATATGTTTATCAATAAACAGACAGTTAACATTGTTAGTTTTTTGTAAAAAAGTTTTAATTTAGAAAAACAAGATATCTTTGTCATTTAAAATTCATGAAACGATAGAAAAATGCCTGCAAATCCGGAGAAAAAATTATGCGAGGAAAAGATAGAGAAATAGACCCTGTTATTCGAAAGAAAACCATGGATATTCTTCGAAAAAAATTTGAATTTGCAGATGTCGACATTGATTCTTTTGTTTACTTAAGTGAACCAGAGCGTAGAAATGTTTTGTTAAGAATTACACTTACCAGCACATCTGAATCAGTCCCAAAAAGTATTATTTTAAAACAGTCTTTACCTCAACAAGAAGACATTAATGATACAAATGCTGATGCAAGATTTTTTCGTGATTGGGCGGGTATTAAATTTGCAAGTAATATCCAGCAAAACGAACATGTACATAATACTCCATTATTTTATGGCAGCGATAATGAACTTCGATTTATTCTCATTGAAGATCTGGGTGATCCACATATCAGTTTGGTTGATTCATTAGCACCCGCAGTTCCAAACCGCTCTAAAGCTGTTTCAGCTTTAGAGCGGTATATGAAAGCATTAGGGTGCTTTCATGCTGCGAGCTTTGGACATACGGACAGCTATGAAACAATATTGAAAGAAATTAATGAAAACGCCACTGTCCCGGAAGAGGACTTGAAATCTATTTCTGAAAATTTACAGCCAAAACTTCAATCAGCTGTCGAAACACTCGGTTTACCTGTGACAACAGGCTTCACTGATGAGGTACAACAGGTTCTGGAATCCATTTTTAAACCTGGCCCATTCACCGTTCTGACTCATGGGGATATTGCTCCAGACAACGTTTTTGATCATGAGGAACCTGAAGATTTACAGTTGATTGATTTTGAATGGTCCTCTCCGCGCAATGCCTTGCTGGATGGAACCTATCTACGCATGAGCATGCCCACCGCCTGGTTTGCTAAAACCATCCCGGATGACGTACTAAAACCTCTTGAGCTAATTTACCGGGAAGAACTAAAGAAAGTAATTCCCGAAGCCTCAGATGATTTGGCTTATAGCACCAACTACACACAGGCTTGCGCCTATCATGTTTTACACGAAATGTCGAATCTCACTCATATCCTGGAAAAAGATGCGGTATGGGGTTCAGGCCCTGTGCCCAAAGATTCATTATGGAATCCAGACACTAATTCGGCCAGGTCGCGATTTTTAACCCGATTACAAACTTTTGTTGATGTAGTAACCAATCATGATAAATTGCATCCCGATCAACCCCCTATATTACCGCACCTGAGAAAGATGGCTGAAGACATGCTTGGTAAAGTCAAGGAGCTCTGGCCCGAAGCAAAATCACTTGAGTCATACCCTGCGTTTAAACCGGTCTCTCTTAACTCAAAGCAAGTGCTTCATCCCACTATATCAAGTAGTGAAAAACCTGAGTCCATCCATAACAGGGAGGTTGTTACTCCAACCACTGTTGGTTATAAGAAAGAAAATGCAGATGTTCCAATAGGAACCAGCCAGGAATACAAAGAAGTTTTATCCCTTATGAGGCAGGATGATGAATCGGTTCCGACTGCTGATAAAGAAAATGAAGCATATAATAACTATTCGATTAACCTGCCGCAAATTACACCTAAACTGCCATGGGAAATATAATATAATCGCGTAGCCATAATGCCAAAATTTAAGGCGTATGACTTACGTGCCAGAACTCTTGGTTACCGTGGTCAAGCCACGGTAATTCGGGAAGGGTAGAAATTTTTTGTCCTGTCCAGTTTTAATAGGCAAATCCTTTAAAATTTAATATTGACTTAATAATTGTTTATTAAACTGACATACAAGCACATTTAATGACTATTCCGGCCATGAAATTAATTCAGGCTAATCCGGCACTAAAAAATTTAAATGACCATATTGAAAAAAATATGGCCAGGCTGGAATACGATCCGAAAAAAAGAAACCAACGTAAGGCCGCCGGTGTTGGCTTTAAGGACAATCTGACTAACGAACAACAGCAATTTCAGGAAAAACGGGCAGCCACTGTAATCCAGCGCTTCTGGCGCAAAAAAACGGTCAAGCAATCGTTCACGAGAAGCCCGTATTTTACCTATCTTTCCCTCATTGACCCCAACGACGAACAACGCTTGCTTTCGAGTATTATGTTTGGCAGGCATGTCGCTGAATTTCAGACAGGCTCGCGCTATCGGGTTAAAAACCCGTTCATCCATAAAAACGCCTATTATCATCGAGATGACAACCTCTCAGGTTTCCTGATTGACGGCTTGATGTCCGAGTTTCACATTCCGCTAAACAAGAAAGAACAGTACCTCTTTATACCTGTCACTTTGTTAAAAAATACACCCGTTGAAGAGCTATTCAAACAATTTTTTCCGAAAAAAACAATGTTGTTTGAGTCTAATATCATTAAGGATGACCAGCATACGGTGGGTTTTATTACTTTGCCAAAAAACCATCATAATTGTAAATATATTATCAATGTATTAAGAGCGTTCGGTGTCATCGCTTCCCCCTGGGAAATTGCAATTAATATCAACAAAAAGGGAAATTTTAACATCCCCAGGCCCATCAAGCTTTACAAACATTTACCGGACTCGTCAGAGGCGTTACTCAAAAGCCGGATCATCTATAAGCTATCCCGTCTTGCCCGAAACAATCGCTATCCAACACAAAAGCTTGCAACCAGCTTGCTTGAAATTTTAAAAAACCTGCCTGACCATCTAAAACCGGACGCGATCCAGCGTATTGCCTGTATGGTAGATATGGCAAATACGTTTTATGAAACCGATTACCCGCGATTCGCTTTCGCCGTATACACAATCATTCATGAAATCAGCTTATCCCTTTTAAAACAGCAAAACCCGGACGATCTGGCCAAGGGGTTTCATGAATTTCTAAATGAATCAAAGCGTACTTTTTACGGGTCAACGGGCCTTGACAGCGGGAAACAGGATAAAACCGCATTTATTGCCTGCCCCGCCATGTCCGGCACCAATGCTTATGCGCTGGCCATGAAGCTTGCCTTGAACATGCAAACAGCATCGGGAAAAACGCCTTCCGTTAAGGTGGTCAAACCGGCTTATTATGAATTTAATTACCTTACGAAAACCACAAGCCGTTCCAACGCCGATATTTTCGTACTCACGGCCGGCCCAATTGTCAATCCGGAAGGATTAACGCCCGGCGTTGACATTAACCGCTTTGTACAACGCAATATTATCGCCAAAAAAAGAAAAAAACCTGCCGTACTGGTTATTGACGCCACTACGGCACTTTATAAAAACCTGAAACTTGCGCCGGAGGTACAAGCGCTGGTCAATGAGGAAAAATTATCCATCATCATCCACGAAAGCCACCAGAAATTCGGCATGATTCATAGTGATCAGGCACAATATGGACGCATGTTTGCCTTATGTTCAAAGGAGCATTTTGACCAGGATGTCATTCATGACATGCAAGCCGGTGCCTGGGAGGATTATTCAACTCACCTGGATTTACGTGTAGGTGCCTATATCAGTTCTACCTGCGGTGACACGCTGGAAGCCATTAAACAACAACACTTTACCAACGGGGCTTTATTAAGAAATATCCTTACCCGGGTATCACTCGCGTCCAGGAAAATCATCACGCATCAAGACATGCTAGCCAATCCTGATGAGTTGTATTTTGTAACGTCCACACATGACAAATTCCGGGAAACGTTAAAAAATATTATTGAAAATAGAGACAGTTTCGGTCATTTTGGTACCGTGGGAACAACGGTTGATTACCAGTTCCGACTTAGTCCGGGCGCTTCGGATGATCTGGATTGTTTCATCCAGGCGGCACAAATTTATCTGGCCAATCATTTTAAGCCGCAAGATGCTCTGAAATTACTTCTTCAGCATACCAGTAACGACGGCTCCCTGTCACTTTCCGAACAAATTATTACCATAGCCCTGGCAAATAACGCAAGCGCTCTCCTGTCCTCCAGTACCCCTGACGCCTTGCCGCGGCTATTTACCTTACAAACGTTGCTGGGTCAATGCGACTCATTAAAAGGAAGAACCTGTCATACGCACCTTGCAGAAATTTATTATGAATTAAAGCAACAAATCATTGCCGATTATAAGATAAACAATCCCAAGGATTTTTTTGCAATGACCAAAATTCTTTACGAGAAAAATCTAACCTTAACCGAACAACAGGTCAAGCGACTGGCAGAGAATAATTTCATAAGGAATTTCCTCATGAAACACCACAGGGAATTATCCACAGCCGCTTTGTCAGCTATTTTGGACTTGTCCGGCGAGGTGTTAAACGAAAAACAAATCCGGATGATGCTCGATAACAAACCATTTTCCGGCAGTGTCATAAAAATCCATCAGACGATAGGCGACGTATTATCATGCCTGCAAGACGCCCCGGGGAAACATGAAAAAGCCATGACATGTTCCAAACAATATTACAAAACCTGTCTTGATGCCTTGCAAACATTTCATGATGCCGCTTTAAAAAATAAAAGCGCCCAAAAAACGTTGATAGCCAGCCTCAATTGCGCTCAGGATCATTTCTGCAAACATGTATTAGGTGAGGATAGAAGCGCTTTTTCAAAAACGGTTCGATATCTCATGAAAGGCGTTGTCAATTTCATTGCCGCCCTGACGTTCGGCATCGCCCATTATATGAATTACAAAACCACCGGGCAGACTTTATTTTTATCAGGGACAGCCAGTGAAAACAAATTAAAACGCTTCCACAGGACATTTCAGGAGGAGCTGGAAGATACAAACGCCACTGATTCGCCAATACCAATCAGCGTACCCGGTCGATAGCCATAGAACCGGTTTTTAACAATCTCCAGCCTCCATAAACCAGATGAAACGGCAGATAACGATCCGGCGCTATAATTTTAAAGACTCGCCCCATGTTTCCTTGAAGCAAATATCCTGTAATTTGCGGCGTCCGGCATAGGGTTTATCCTTGCCTTTTCTCCGCCCTATGGCCAGCAACGCGACAACACGCACATGATCAGGGATCTCGAGCAACGACTTGACTTTATCCTCGAAGAAACCTTCCATTGGCGCGGTATCAAAGCCAAGCGTTTCCGCTGTCCACATCATGGTCGTAAAAGCAATCATGACATGACGGTTGACCCATACGGCATAATCCGGCGAAAGACCCATAGCATTGCCTGCACGACGATCAAAGGTTTTGTTTATTATTTTCCTTACCTCCTGGTTTTGGTCGTCACTGAAACCATGCCGTGCCGCCTCGTCAAGCACATCATCCAGACTGTTGCCTCGTGGCGCATTCAAATCACCGCAACAAACAATAACCGCCCCTGCTTCTTCCACTTTAGGCTGATCCATTGCCGCCTCGCGCAGGCGTTTTTTCTGCCGGGCGTCACGAACCACAATGAATCGCCATGGCTGCAGATTGTATCCGCTGGGTGATTCGATACCCGCGTTTATAATCGCAGAGAGGCTATGATCCGGTATGGATGAACCATCGAAGTCCGGTGTTGCGCGTCGCTCGGTCAGAACATCACTGAGAAGGCGCTCCTGATAATAATCCGGGTTTGGTGTTTTCATTGGTCATTCCTTTTCATTCCATTCCATAGACGTTACATTTAAATTATAATACATCCGGTGTTTCTATCTTGTTTGTCGAAACGAAAACGGGTCGATTATAGTTTCCTGTACCCCGTCATGAAGGCTTCGCTGTCATGCGGGAAAACGTTCTCCCAGGCGCCCACCTGTTTTCCTGCTACCCTATTGAACCATGAAACCCGCAATACGGCCGCAGGCCTCCTTACGGGCTACGGCTCTTTTGCAAAAAAAATTTGTTCACAAAATCTATGACCGTTTTGATATCGACTTCTCCAATCCGGACATATCATCACGTCATGTTTATATGGAACAACGCATTCTATGATAGAATATGCACACTTTGTTTCACATAAGAACTAATATGCCTTTTAATAGTTTTTCAGATTTCTATAAGCCTAATCAGAACTGGATGGATTTGGACGGCGTTGATGTCAAAGCAACACTAATATCTATGTACCCTGAGTATTACGATGAAAACCATGACGTTAACATGCCCGAATTATTAAGCGGTATCATCAAGCAAGAATACAAAGCGAAAGAACTGTTCAAATCGATATTTAAAATGTCTTACAAGGGATCATTTACCTCCCGTCTAACCTCACTTCCCCCACTGCAAAATATTATGGACAAATATGGAAGCGAGATCCTTGCTCATGGTGTCGAGGAAATGAAAGGCGGGCAATATAGCCTTCTTATGATGGCCGTAACCGGTGATATTAAAATTAATCAGACAGGTTGGGGAAAGTTTCAACCCGGACTACCCAATATATCACCCGTGCAACATGGTCCTTATTACATCATTTATTCGATTGGAAAAAGTTCTGTCAGCCCCTCATACCCGAAGATAGGAGACATTGAGCACATATTGGTTCCTTTCAAGGAAAATATAGAGATATTAATTACTCACATTACTAAAATGGAAACAGCAGGATTGGTTACGTCTTTACAAAAAGACATATTTATTGACAAACTAATTTCCTATGACCAATTAGAAGAAAAATTGGCAGAAGAATTCCCCATTGAAGAGAATCAAGCGGAAAACGCTACGGTATCGACCCAAAAACCGGACCTTTCTAAATCTCATTCTCCCCTCTTGCCAAGTCATCTGGATGATAAAAAGCCATCTAATAAACGCCGAAATCCAGGATTTTTTGAGCGAAAAACGAAGCGCCATCTGGATTTTAGCGAGTTTCAAGACTGCTCTCCGGCGTCAGGCAAATAAATACCTACCAGCCAGGGGAGCGCCCTGGCCGCCCCGTGAGCAGCACTAAAACTCATCGAAAAATCAACGGGTTTGACAACGTATGCACAGACTTATCCACAGTTATTGTGAATAACAGATTTTCTGCTTCAAATCATCAATAACCGATAGAAGTCAGGCCTGCTCTGGTCTGTTATCTTACATTGCTTAGAAATTATGAAAAAAAATGCGACTTGTTTAAAAAAATATCCACAGGCTGTGGATCAGGGGAAAAGACATCGTTTGCCTCATTAGATTATCAGAAAAGAAATAAAAATACAGGTCTTGACACCAGAAAATCACAAAAAATATTGTTCTAAAATTGTCTACGTGCCGCGACTTGTTCGCGGCACGTAGACGTTTTTTAAGAATTAAAACCATGCCAAACGAAATGGAAACAGTACCTCATCCTGTTAGTTTTCTTCATAAGCCCGCTTGAGCGTTGCAATATCGAATTTCTTCATCGACAGGAACGCTTGTGTGACACGGTCAATCTGTTTACGGTCGCCGTTGGTCATCATCTCACCGAGAACGGTGGGGACAACCTGCCAGGAGAGGCCGTATTTATCCTTGAGCCAGCCGCACTGCTCCGCCTCCGGGACAGCAGACAGTTTCTCCCAATAATAATCAATCTCTTCCTGGCTTTCGCAGTTCACCATGAACGATATCGCCTCATTAAATGCAAAATCATGGGCATGGGCGCTGTCCATAGCCGCAAACCATTCCCCTGACAGCATGACATCGGCAAACATAATGGTTCCCTCTTGGTCCGGCGCCTGCCCCGCACCATAGCGGGCCATCATGCCGCATTTTGAGTTTTTGAATACCGACGTATAGAAATGGATGGCTTCTTCCGCCTTGCCGCACACCTTGCCGACAAACAGGAGCGACGGAACAATGAATGGCCGCGCCTCGTCCCCGTGATCCGACAGAATAAGTTGCCATGAAAGACCATATTTGTCCTGTACCCAGCCATAACGTTTGCTGAACGGATACTCTTGCAGCGGCATGAGGGCTGTGCCGTTGTCGATCAACTTATTCCACAGGGTGTCGAGTTTTTCGGCCGCATCCTGATCCTTCACCGGATTGAAACGTACAAGAAATGACATCGAGGGATTGAATTTGAAAAAAGGGCCGGCGCTGATGGCCATAAACGACTGATTGCAGAGTTCAAAGGAAACAACATCACAATCGCCGGACGGTGTGCCATGCAGCGTTGTCATAGTTGTTATTTTTGAGTCAGGAAACAACGAGGTATAAAATTCGACGGCTTCCCTGGCCTCCCTGTCAAACCATAAATGCGGTGTTATTTTCTGCATGTCCGTCGCTCCTTGTCTCCGGGCCCATAAACTATCAGACGTATCATTTTAGCTCATAAATGGCGCGTGGTTATCTCATCGGCAAACATTACCCCATCGGGGACATGGCAAGCGATGAGCCTTCTGATTGCTCGTCATGATCGACACCGCACACCAGATCACAGGGCGCTCCAGGTTGAACCGATTTGATCACATCCGGGAATAACTTAAGCCGCTCGTTCACCTCCAGACAACGTTCTCTTTGACAAAGTGTCGCCGCCACTTGCAACGCTACGGAAATACCGCTTTCGTGCGCGTCGCTGTTGCCTCCCAGTATGCCGCCAAACCAGAGTCCGGCCTGTCCCTGGGTATGATGCAAGGCTTGCTGGGCTTCGTAATAGGCCTGGTTCATGACAGGATGCCTGTATTGCTTCACCACCAGAACGTTTTTGGGCATAGGCTGCCCGGGCAATACCCAGGTTTTCATGATCGGTGTGTCACCTTCCTGAAATTTCCATTTTTTGCACATGGTATTCGCCGCCCTTTCACCATCATAGCGGGTATGAACCACGGCCCCGACTTCGGATTCATAACGCTTGTCCTGATGAAAGACAACGGTGGTATCGTAATACTCCACCGCCTTGAGCTTTTCACGCAAGTCCTGAATGGTTTTATCCTCGATATCTGCCAGCAATTCGTTGGTGATGTAAGCGGGAGAGGTAAGCATCACATCATCGTAGAGCATTGGCTCGCCATGGTCGTCCATGATCAGCCTATCGTCCTGTGTCAGCAACTGGTATTTCGTTTGCCCGTCAACCGCCACAGGAATTAATTGTTTGATGGTACAGTCCAGCTCAAATCGGGTTTTGCCGCATTGCTCCCGCATGGCATCAATATAGCTGCTCAATCCTTCGGGAGCGTCATACCAGGTATCGCCCGCCTTGAGATAATTCATGGCGTAATGGGCGCCGAAAGTTTTGATGGTGTCTACGGACACACCCCAGCCGGCTGCGATCAAGGGGTATAGAAACTGGTCGGCAAAGTCTTGTTTGCTTTTATCACCATCGATAAAGGCATTAACAAATTGCTCCAGGGTTTTCATCTTTTCGGGAGGAAGTGTTTTATCCTTGGCCTGTTGTATTTTCACGGCCTGTTTTTTAGCCTTGCGCACGCCCGGTTCAAGATCTTCGGCGTCGTCGATCACACTTTTCATTTTCAACATGTCATCGAAGTGGCACAGCAACGAATGGGTATCGATGGTCAGTTTTTTCTGGGATTGGCCTTTTCTGAAAAATGAGGTAAGGAAAGGAAAACAACCGCTTCGTTGAGCGCCGATACCATCGGATGTAAAATACGCGGGCGGCAGTACAAGTTTGTCCTTTTTCTGATGATTATGAAACTCCATGTTTAATTGATAGGGTTTCAATTCAACGCCAAGATGTTCAAATAAGGCATGAACATGAGGGTATTTTTCAGGCGGGCCGATAAATTCAGCGCCACCTTCCACGATTACCGGCGCCATCAGGTCGCCATCTTTTCCACGACCCTGGAGGGAAAAACTGTTGATATGGCCGCCCGGCGACGAACCGGAATCAAACCCCGTGACCTGGAAGTTACCCTGATTTTCCATAGCCCAAACCGCCGTTAATCCGGTACCAAGACCAACCACGGCTATTTTCTTTGTTTCTTTTTCTTCAGATTTATTTTTCATAGTACTACTCCATGTAATCAATCAGGGTAAACGCGCCATTTTTACAGGCAGCCTGCCTGAAATCCATTAAATGACATACCAATGAAATGCTATCGGATATAGAAAGCGGGAAGCATCTGCGGAACATGATATTAAGTCAACTTCTGAAAGGCAAGAAAATATCAGATACCTTTCACGCTGTTTTGGCGCCGGTTAGCCGTGTTTGCAGCCAAAGAATGAAGTGAAGACACGCACTGATTACACGATACCTTGACAAAAAATCGGGGGATCGTTTAACGTGGCACGTCACTAAAATGGAGTTTGATTTATGAAGCAAGTATTTACTGGCATAGCGCTTTTAGCTGGACTGGCTGCCTGTACGGCATCATTTGCCGGCGACTCAAAAATCGCAGCTTATGCCGAACCGACAGAAAACAGAGGGCTTTATGTCGGCGGCACATTAGCCTTCCCCGCCGCGTTTTCCGATCGGCACTTTGAAACCATCCCGGCCATTCTTTTTCCGGCCAACGCGGATTCCAACGGATACAAGCTCGGAGGCGGCGGCTTTATAGGCTATATGTTTGATTCTCACTGGATGCTTGAGCTTGGCGCGAATTTTTTCGGGGATAACAACTATACCCTGGCCAATGCCGTTACCGGTGCTCCGGCGGGAACGGCAAGCGTTACCGATCAATATCAGGTGTCCCTGTCCGCCATGTATAACTTCCCGGTTACCAGCTACCTTGATTTTTATCCCCGCCTTGGTTCCAGCTATTTCCATAAGCGTTACACCGTAAACGCAACCGGTTTTCCCGCGCTGGTCAGCCAATACAGCACGCTGGCGTTTCTTTACGGGGTGGGTTTAAACCTTAAATTCCACGACAAGGCCGGCGTACGTATTGAGTATTCCGGACAGGAAGCGGCCGATCACCTCGACTTTTTCCACTTCGTGCCCAATTACGGAAGTATTCAGCTTTATTATAAATTCTTCGGCTAAACAGCCAGGGTTTGCAATAGAGTCGATCAACACGGCGACTACGGCTATCGAACGGTTACAAGGTGAACGCGATAGCCATGGCCGCCGTTTGACAGGCCGCTAGGTTCTGTGAACAAATTTTTTCCGATCGAAAACAAGGCAACTATTGTTGCGCAACAACTAATAATGTCTTGTAGCCCGTCATGAAGGCGAAGCCGTAATGCGGGAAAACGTTCATAAGTGGCACATCAAACCCGCAATACGGCCGCAGGCCTCCTTACGGGCTACGGCCTTTTCGCAAAAAATGGTGCGAAGAAAATTTTTGTTCACGGAACCTAGGCCATACTATCGGCAAACGTCTCGTCAGAGGCATGGTCGCCCTGCAGGGGATCCACCGTCTCGCCGGAAATTCTACGTGTTTCGCTGGCCCATTCGCCTAAATCGATCAGCTTGCAACGATCCGAGCAAAACGGCCTGAACGCGTTGTCAGGATGCCAGGTATTTTGTTTGTCACAGATGGGACACTTGATTTTTGATTGATTGCTCATGCCGGTTTTTTATAAGTTAGATCAGGGGCTACAGTATGAATGACAGGGCAGCCGATTTTCAATATTATATTTTTTTGCAAACACTGGCGTCCAAAATGTGACCTTCACCAGAACGGTCATTTTGTGATTCGATTGGTGGAGATGGTTTAAATAAACGGCAATTAAAAAAGTTACCACCTGCATTCCCGGGCACTGTAGAAACCTTTTTCGATTTGTTAGCCAGCATAACCCGATCAAATTGTTCTATTGCCTGTTCGATAGACAAACGACTCTTGGGATCAGGCTCCAGCATCCCTGTCAACGTCGCTTTTATGATAGCCTTATTTTCGTCACTCAGACCAACAATCCCACCACAAAGATTATCCAGTAAGCAAGTTCGGTCATCAGGATTATTAGAGAGAGCCATCGTATAGTAATCATACGTTGAAATCATCATGTAGCTGTAATAATCCACATTCCAAAGCAGGGCAAGCACCCGTGCCATGGAAAACACATCCGCTTTTTCGTTCACGTTCAAGGCATCATGCATGACTTCCGGTGCAAAATAATTAGGACATCCAACGTGCCTGCCATCGGATTCATTGCGTTTCATACTTAATCCATAGTCATAAATATTCACGACTATGGGAGGGCCCAAATCCACCTTGATATTATCGTCCTTAATGTCGCGGTGTACGATATTTTTATCAGTCACCTGTTCCTTTAACGCCTTGAGCAAGGCTTTGCTCAAATCAATACGTTGTTGGAGCGTTATCGCTACTTGACCATCAATGATGTCAGATAATTTGCAGCCAGACAGGTTTCGCATCACCATGTAACTGACATGGGAACCATCCTCTTTTTGGACAACCGTGGGGCTTTTGATGTTTAAGTGCCCGGCTTGTTTCGTTATGTCATGTTCCTTGTACAGTTGAGGAAGAGGGTTATGTGCGTTAGTGTGCGTTTGTATCTTAACCACCATTCTTTCGCCGTTTGAATTTTGTTTTTTAAATTCGATAGCGTCCGGATCTAGCCTGGTCGTGCCTTTAATGAGCTTTACTTCACCATAGGCTCCTTTCCCAAGCGGCTTTTTCTTGCTAATCTCCTCATAACGCACGTTACCTGCCTGGCTTTGACGTTGAAATACATCATTACCAAACTGAAATGACTCGTGGTCTTCAAACTGATAAATGACGCCTTCTTTCCATACCATTTTTCCTTGTTTTGTCTGATCACCGAAAAATGAGAATAGTTTTTTTATCTTCTCCGGTTCCACTTTATTCAGTTTAATAATTGCGGTCATAATCAAATCATGTATGTTAATCGGAGGGGAAGTTTAAATAAAAATTATTAAGGTTTTATTAACGATATCATATAAGATCCCATACAGCTATTGGCGCGCCTGTAAGAAAAATACCTTCCGATACTACCCTTGTCTGCAGAGCTTGTAATCGCTCTTTGAAATTGGCTGGATTATCAGACTTTAATTATCTGTTGGTATAATCCCTGGCTGAACCATAGAATTGCTGCTTAAGATTGAAGGACAAAGTATTACACTCTCCTTTTCTTCTCGAGACATTTTTTTAATTTGACGCTCAACTTGCATAGCCAATCTTTTTTCGCCGGAAATTTCCCAGCACTGGGCTATAAACTTTGGTTTGAAGCTGCGTGTGTATTTGCTACCTGTTCCATTTTTATGGGCTTGATATCGTATTAGCAAGTCATCCGTATAGCCCGTGTAAAGACTGTCATTCTCGCAGCGCAGTATATATACCCAATATTTTTTCATTACCGTCCTTCGTATTGGTATGAAGCCGTGTTTTTAGATTTTGCCAGGTTGCAAATTCCGGAGCGTTAAGCCTGGTAGACCTGTCCTAGGCTCTGTGAACAAAAATTTTCACAGAGCCTAGTGTTCAATGTGCCATTCTGCATTGGTCTTGTATATTCCAGCAACCGGAGTATAAATATTCAAGGCTTATTATCCACTTCGCCTGAAATTTTGGGACACAGTGTTCTATTGCACGTGCTTGTCCAGTTAAGGAACAAATCGCTGTAAAGTCCAGGTTTTATCAGTACGTATTGCAGTGATTGAGTCGGACAACCGATGTTCATTTAATTGATAAAATTTTATCTCTTCGGGAACAACCGTATAACCAACATACTCTCGAGGTCTTTCCGGGAGTATTTCTTTATATTTATCCCTTAACGCAACTAACTCTTCATCCAACTCCTGTTGTTTTTTTATCAACTGCCCAGATTTTGTGCCATAGACTAAAAATCGTAACCTTCTCTCTTGATCATAAGTCTCCCAATTTTTTAAATTTTCGCTTTCGGCAAGTGGCCTTGCCCTACCGGAGACGGTAATTTGTCTTTGTGTATTCGGTAACATAAAAGTAAAGGAAACATAGGGATTCACTGAAATATGTGCTATTTTGGCGCTGCCAAGCTGGGTAAAAAAAAGCAACCCATGTTCGTTTATTTCACGGATGGCTACTGTACGGCTTACTGGATGCCCATGTTCATCCACTGTCGCTAGAACGCCCATCTTAAATGGTAGAGATTCTGTCTCTACCCAAACCGTCACTAATCGTAACAACCAACTGTAATCAACTTGTTCCGGTAACTCTTCTAAAAACCAGTCTCTGTCTGTACATTGCATTTTTTTGATTCCGTAAAAATATGCGCCGTCGGCTTAAAATATTGATCACCATCCAGGCTACCGGCTGGAACCTGGATTAACTTATTTTCATCATCAATAATTCGTGGTAAAGGACACGCGCAACGCTTGCTAAAACGTGTTCCTTCATGTTCGTAATCAGTACAGATATTCTCACCCTGTTCCCAATCCAACGTGCCATTGCCCACAAATAAATTGCTACCGTGCGCACTACCACTACTTTTCTGACAGACAGATATATATAAAGTGATAAAGTCGCGTGCTAATTAATCCGACAGTTTCCCTCGGTAATCACACTAATACAGTTAATTGCCTCGGTAACCCTCCCTTTTTAGCATCCCTATATATAAATAATACGGCATGATAACAACAAGCTTAATAATTCATCCGCTGCAATGAATTATTAAAAATACGCAATAATGTCTCTTTATCAAGCATCAATTTTTTCCTGTTTGCCGTTTGCATTGCATGTTTCCGCATAAATGCAACAGCATAAAATAATCTATAAAAATTGAGCCTCGCCTGCGCAGACTCATCAAGTGCTAATTCCGATGCCCAGTAATCCGTATATTTAGTATCAAAGCCATCCAGTTCCAGACAGGTGCTTGTCAATGCAATGACTAATAATGGATCACCAAAGCATAGTTCATCAACATCTACAATACCTGAAATCTTACCATTATGTACCAAAACGTTACGTTCACTGGCATCCCATAAAAAAGGTTTTGGTTGAATGGTATTAAATTTATCTTTCAAATCTCTGGCTATATTTAAAACCTGTGTAGCAAATGCTGGATTAAAAATCGCTGTATTTGTTATCTGTTTTTTGCAAAACTCCAACCTTTTTACCAGAAACTCATACCACGAACCATATATTGCAGGATCATCATAACTATCCAGAATGCCATAACCTGGCCCTTTTGGTAAGCTATTGCATAGCGCTTGAATATTAATCATTTCATCAGCTAAATTCCTCTTGTCTTGATCTGTAAGTTGTGGATAGACATTAATAAGATCATCCCCAGGTAAGCGCAACATCAATAACGCTGGAAAAGGGGAATACCTGGCCTCTAAATCTGAATTAATAAATTCAGCAAGTGGTACTCCCAGTGGAAGTAACATTTTCTGCCATTTCATAGCAGCGTAAAATTTATGTTTGTGGCTGATATCTGTCATACGAAGTACATACTCTGAACCAGCAGTATGTATGGCAAATACAAAGTTTTGATCGCCAGTTGCCATTCGTGTCAAAGATAACACCCGCTCTCCTGTCATTGAACTCACAGCAGATAATATGTCTTGCTCACTTGGAGCCAGATTATTATTCATAGGACAAACTCAACGTAATTCATTATATTTTTATATGTTCCATATTATCCGTTCACGATGACGTTGGTTCACAGAGCCTGGAATAGACGCCTGGATACCTTTCTCAGACATGAGTTTTTGGGGTACTTGCGCCTAGTCCATCCTGATTACTCCGGTAAACCAGGAAATCGCTGGGTTTGGGATAATTCATCTTCCCAGCATTTTTTTGATTCCATAAAAATATGCGCCGTCGGCTTAAAATATTGATCACCATCCAGGCTACCGGCCGGAACCTGGATTAACTTATTTTTATCATCAATAATTCGCGGTAAAGGACACGCACAGCGCTTGCAAAAACGCTTGCTAAAACGTGTTCCCTCATGTTCGTAATCAGCACAAACATTCTCACCCTGCTCCCAAACCAACGTGCCATTGCTCACAAATAAATTGCTAGCGTGCGCACTGCCGCTACTTTTCTGACAGCGTGAACAATGGCAAAAATAAAAGCCGTTCACTGTCCCCTTCAACTGAAAGCGTACGGCACCACACAAACATCCACCCTGCATAGTCATCACCAACCTCCTTCAAAGTCATCGCAATTTGCCGCCAATAAAAGATAAGTGCACCGAGTCCAGGCTAACATGATATAATTCCTTGCTGAAACTCACAAAGGATATGCAACGATGGCAAAGCGTATTTTCATCATCGGCCATATGGGTGCCGGCAAGTTTGTATTTACCGAAGCATTAGCTAAAAAACTGGGATGGCAAGTCGTTGATGCCAATCCAAGTATCGAACGTTACATTGGCCGACAGACACGAGACATTCTGGGCGAGCAAGGAGAAGCCGCGTTTAATCGCTGTCAAGCCGATATCATTTCTCATTGTATTAAAAAAGAAAATATTGTCATTTTATTGGAAGAATGTGTCGTATCAAGCGAACAATGCCGACAATTGTTATCCCCTGAATTTGTGGTTTACCTGAAAGTCTCTATTCCAACCCAGCTAGGCCGTATGAAAAATGGACGAGTTCCAGCACTTCCCGTGGATGATATGAAGAGCTTGCTGGAAAAACAACATCGCGAACGAGACACTTTTTACGAAGAACTCGCCACCCTGGTTGTTGAATCGGTTGGTTATTCCGATCAAGCTTCAGAAATCAATAAAATTATTGCAGAAGATGTTAACAAGGTTATGAAGGCCTTGGAAAATTAGGGGGTATAATTACATTCCAAATCGGTTAAAAATGGAAGGGTTTTCTTCACCTATCTTACTTTTCTATAAGTAACTAAAATAATGAGTTAGTTTAGAAATAGTAGTCAGACATTATTGATCAAATATTGCAATCATTGCTTATTTAATTTCTTTGCAAGAGTGTACTAATTTATCTAATATAATACTCATTATGTTCTAAAAATTATTTATAGGTTCTTTATGATAAAGGGATTGCCAGATGAAACTGTGTTTAAAAAAGTAAGTATTCGTCTTTTTTTATATAGCTTAAATCAATTATATTTATTCGATGAATATTTAAACATAATTCCAGAAATGGAAATAGAAAACGAGGAAACTGCCATTCATGATTATATAAATAATAATCAAGAGGAGCTATATGCAATTTTAATTTTGTTATTTCAAAGTATAGAAAATTTTTTAAAGAAAGAGGTTTGCAATGAATCGCCTTATCTAATAATTTCCACCCATCCTGATTTATGGAAAGATAGGGATTTTAACTCACTTCATTTACACGGTTTTGACTCATTATTGAAAATTTATAGTGAGACCAAGAACAAAAAAATCAACCATATTGTTTTACAAAACATGAATTCTTTGCGCAAACTAAGAAATTCAATAGTTCATGGAGTGCACACAGAATTCCTTAATCCCGAGGAAATTTGCAATTATATATTTATTTATCTTGACAATTTTTGGGGGAATTCGTGGTTAAATGAAATTCGTCCTTATATACCTTATGAAGAACATTCAGGGTCAAACACTATATTACTTTGGAGGTATTTCTTTCTTTTTAAGAAATATTTAAAAATTAATAATATCAAGAAATTATTAGATATTAAAACAAATAAGTTTTTTGCCTGTCCAGAATGTACCCATTACAATAAATGTGCATATACTATAATTGATAAATGTGATTTAGCGTATTTTTTAAATAGCCCGAAAGAATCCAATAAGATACTGTTTTGCCCAATTTGCCAAAATAAATTTTATGTGGAGAATCATATTTGCACAAAAAACAAAAGCTGTTCAAATAATGTGGTATCAAGCCAAGATTGGGGTGATTTTTGCTTAGATTGCTTATCATTTATCGAGTAATTCATGATATAGGATTAGATTTCCTTGGAATGACAGGAATAGATAGTTTCTTGCGAATAACATCTCGTACTTCTTCGCTATCATAGCCTTTTTACAAAATGTTTTGAATATATCTAATAAAGCCCTGTATGCGGTAACAAAGGGGAGCAATAGGATTCGGATATGGATGGTGTCTGCGCTCCAGGAAAACCCAACGTCTATAATATATCTAAAAGAGATTTTTGATTAGGAGAATTAGCTTGGAGGCATCTAGTGTTGGTTTGATATTACGATTACTTAACTGGCTGTTAAATAAGCTGGGGTATAAAATTGTTCCAATTAATAATTCGATTATAGAAGAAGTTCCTGTTCAACTGAAATGGGCTGATGAAGATTCTGATATTCAAAAAGAAAGACAAGATGGAGCAACATTTAGATGGGCTGATGTTCGACATTCTGGATATGAGTATTATGAGGTTATAAAAGGAAATATCAAAGAAAGATATAAATCAGGGGGTCAATATCTTTGGATCAAAAAGGCAAGTTCCCAAGGTCAGAAGTAGTATCCAAGTATGAGTCACTTGAGTCTGTAAAACTAAGACCTTTGTAAATGGCTAAAAATAAAATTAAGGAAGATTTTTAATAGAATCAGCAAGAATAATTAGGTGTGTGATTCATAGACATCGTTTCAATTAACTGATAGATTTACCCGCCTTATGAAACAGCAAATTAAAGCCAGGTTAACTTGGGTAAATCTATATCTTGAAACTAAAGATGCAGGGTATGTTTGTCGTAAATGCGGTATTTCTCGTCCTACACTGAGGAAATGGTACAGGCGTTATTTAGAAGCTGGTATTGATGGATTAAGTGATCAAAGCAAAAAGCCTCATTTGTCACCAAATAAAAAATTAAACTCAGAACTGATTAAGCTAATTCTTGAGCTGCGTCTCAGTCGTAATCTGGGTGCGAGGCGTATTCAAACTGAATTGATTAGGTTACACAATTGTCCGCTTTCTTTAGCTAGCATCCATAAAGCGTTAACTAACAACCAGATACAACCAATAAAAAAACTTAAGCGGAAAAAGAAATTTAAGCGTTATAGTCGTCCTATTCCTGGCGACCGTATCCAAATGGATACCTGTAAAATAGCACCAGGAATTTATCAATATACTGCTGTTGATGATTGCTCTCGCTGGCGCGTATTAGAGATTTACAAACGGCGTACAGCAACTAATACACTACAATTTTTAGACTTGGTTCTTGAGCAATTCCCTTTTCCAATCCAGCGTATTCAAACGGATAGAGGATTAGAATTTTTTGCCGAGAAAGTTCAGCTAAAATTGATGGAATTAGGTATTAAATTTAGGCCCAATAAGCCAGCTTCCCCCCATTTAAACGGCAAAGTAGAGCGATCGCAAAAAACGGATCTTGAAGAATTTTATGCTATTGCAGATTTATCTGATTTTGAAAAACTTAGAGAGGAGCTAGCGCAATGGCAATTTTTCTATAACTGGCAACGACCTCATGGCTCACTAAAAGGACAACCTCCCTCGGCTATTGTCGCTGAATTAAGTGAAATAACCCCTCTAAGTGAAGAAGTTGGTAATAACTATAAAATCGACAATGAACGCATCCAAATAGCCAATTATCATACAGATTTGATCATGAAAAAATTGAAAGGATCTCTATGAATCACACAAATTAGGACTGCGGGTTTGTTAACCATTTAGCTTGTTTAATATGAAATTGGCAGGTGAGTCTTCAATGGAGTTGCAAAAATATCGTACATTTTTATCGAAAGTCTCACTATCCTCATTTAAATGTGTTTTGAAATTTTCCAATGAATCCTTGATGCGACTATCTCCTTCTGCCATAGTTTCTATTTTATTTACATCAATTCCATCGCTTAAAAATGCCAAGTAAATATCAAAAGAATCCCTTTCTCTCTTTGGATTTCGGCAACTATCCATTTTTGTAATAAACATACCCAAAAAAGACACCAATTTAAAAACCTCCCCAAGTTTCTGGCATTCATCAAAAAGACTTTCTCTGAATAATATTTCAGAATTCGGTAGGACTATAGACTTCATTTTTTTTAGTACTTTTTCAGAGTTATTTAAAGGTACATCTAGCTCCAAATGATCCACAAATTTCCCAATTTCGTCTGGATTTTCAGTCATGTAAGGGTGAAGAATATCTATATTATAGATATAACGCATGCCATTTATTATTTGCGGCCTTAGAAGTTGAAAGGAATGTTTAGCAGAAGGCATAAAGCCTTTATCAATAAAGGACTTAATCACATTTTTTAAATACCCTGACTTGGATGACTCCTTGAACAATATATCAACATCTAGTGTTCCTGGGTGATTTATCCTTGTAGTATTCCTTAATACGGCGCACCAGCCGCCAATTACTATATACTCATATTTAGGAAAACTTGAAAGTATTTTTACTGTGTCTTTAAGTAAAGCCAGTGCTCCATCTGCTATAGATTCGATGATATCACTCCTTAAGTTAGTTGCATGCCTAACGTTCAAAATGAGCGAATAAATTGTACGCAGGGAAATTTATTCGCTCGTCTGATTTAGTATATACCTTTTCATTTTTATTTTTATTTTTATTTTTATTTTTGTAATATTCAAAATCTTATCTATCGTAAACATCGAGTTTTTTTCATATTTACAATCAAGACAATACAAGGTCAACTTCATTGGATTTTTCCCAACAACATCATGTTTGTGATGTATATGGTAAGTTATCTATCACAAATGATATGGGAATGATGTTGTAATAGGTAGGGGTTATAAATGAATCGCCTCTCTTCGTCTTTGGAGAGAGAAGACAAAAATATTCCAGATTTTAAAAGCAGAATTAACTATATCTTGAAATTTATAGATGAATTTCAAGGAAGGGACTATCATGCCAAATTTGAACTACTACAGATAAACTATGCGCCTACCTGTTTCCGGATAATCCTCTTAACCTTTTCAAGCTGTAAGCTAAGAGATTAAACCGTCAGTCATCATCCATATTCATCGAATATAAGGGTTTTCATACCCTTCAACCCTAGCCACCCGAAGTGACCATGTCCTCTCAAATTCAGTCACCGGAAAATCTCTGTTCCAGGCGTTAAACAATTGTTTTTGCTGCCTGCTTAAACGTATACCATATTTATCGGCCATGAATAAATTAGCCCTGGCCACTATACCTTTTGCAGAATCAGGCGGCTCGGCTTTTCTCAATACCTTATCAGCATAAAAATTACAGCCGTAAGTCTGCCTTTTCTCAGGAATCGACGAATACCGGTAATTGCTGCGTATCTGATTGATTAAACCACTTGCCGGCCATAAATTATAAAGTTCAGCTTCAGCTTTCCGAAAAGCCTTGTCTATTTTGGAGCAACATTTACGTCCTTTATACGCCCTGCCTTTACTGTCTTTGCATAATGACTCCCGCCAGCAGCGATACTGACGACCGAAATTTTCAGCAGGCATCATGTGCTCCCATTCAATACGATGCGCACGCTTTTTGTTTGATGCTGATTGCATACCACAACTACTTAGATCAATTTTATTATTTTTATCGTATCGACACTGACAATATAGAGTAAAACGATGATTGATAAACAACGCCCCCGCTATCTTTTTAGATTTTGAAAAAGATTTAGGTTCAGACGTATATAAAGAACACGAGATAGCCAGCAAAGCAAATAAAACAATAATATCAAAATTTTTTTTCATTAATTTGACCGTAAAAAATTTTATTACATAGTAAAAAATATCTTGCAAATAGTCATTATCGAAAAATAATTTTTGGCATCATAGGCAACATCAACCATTTCCATAAAAAAGAACTGCAATTCAGCGGCACCCGCTGTGGGTAAACGCGTCATTGATTCCTTTTTTTATCGGGTTGCCCATGGGTAACCCGATAAATCCTGCCTGTAACCCGTGATTTTTGCAAATGTTTGTTTTCTATTGACGCCGGGGCTTCGTTATTCAATACTCGGTACATTCTTCATACCTCGGGTTCATACCACTGGATATCCGTCATGACCGTAGGAATTCTTGCCACCGGCGATGAAATTGTGGACGGCGATACGCTCAACAGCAACAGTTGCCAGATTGCTCATACCTTACATTCGGAAGGGTTAACCCCGGGTTTGCATGTCACTTGCGGCGACAAGGAAGACGACATTCGCCTCTGCCTTGAGTTTCTTGCCCGGGATCATGACATTATTGTCATCACCGGCGGACTTGGGCCGACGTCCGATGACAGGACACGTTTCGCCCTGGCCCGGTTTCTTAAGATTTCCCTGGTGAGTTTTCCCGAGGCACTGGCGCATATTCAAACGCGCCTGCAACGATACCGCAAACTCAGTATGTCGCCCGGCAATCAGCAGCAAGCCTTGTTTCCTCCGGACGCCCTGCTGCTTCCCAACCCCAATGGCACGGCCATGGGCTGTTATTACGTCCGGCAGGACAAGCGCTACATCCTCCTTCCCGGCCCGCCGCGGGAATGCCTTCCCATGCTGCATCAGTATGTGCTGCCCTTGCTGGAAACAGCCCGCCACACTGATCGGCGGGTTTTAAAGTGGCGCGTGTTCGGGATGGCGGAAAGCGAGATCGCGCAACAGCTTGATGACGCCCTGGCCGGGGTCGACTGCGAAACGGGTTACCGTCTGGAAACACCTTATGTCGAGTGCAAGGTCCGCTGCCATCATCATCTGGTTGATGTCGTGCAGCAGATCGTCGAACCCCTTGTCGCGCCTCATATCATTGCCGGCCCGGAAAAAAAGGCCTCCGATCTGTTAGCGGACAGGATAACGGAACTAGGCCTGACACTGTCGGTACAGGACAACGTCACCGGCGGTCATTTGCAATGCCTGTTACAGAAACCGGCCAATTACCATCTGCTGCGCTTCACCGACCAACCAGTCCCGGAACGTTTGCATTTTGAGTTAAACGGGCTTGTTGAATACTGGACGCAGAATACGGAGCAAACGACAACCGCCATCACGATAAACTACCGGTACGGCCATAAAACCGGCGAGGAATCCCATGAGCTGCCTTACCGCAGCGCGCTGGTCATTCATCTGGCCGCGGAATGGCTATGCTTCAGACTGCTTCATCTCATCGATCAATTGCATGAGGGCGTAGCATAACGGCTGGGTTCCCTCACCGGTGAACGCGGAAATCGCGAAGACCTTCCCTTGCCATTGCAAGCCGTCAATAATGCCTTGTATAGCAGCCTGTCTTGCTTCCTCACCCGGCAGCATGTCGATTTTATTCAACACCAGCCAGCGGGGCTTGTTGACCAACTCGGGATCGTATTCGGCCAGTTCCTGGATAATCCCTTTGGCCGATGCCACCGGATCACTGCCGTCAACCGGGGCGATATCGATCACATGAAGCAAAATACAGGTACGCGATAAATGTTTCAGGAAACGATGACCCAGTCCGGCGCCTTCCGCCGCCCCTTCGATAAGCCCCGGAATATCGGCCATCACAAAACTTTTATGCGTTCCCACGCTCACGACACCAAGACCGGGATGCAAGGTCGTAAAGGGATAATCGGCTACTTTGGGTCTGGCGCCGGATACGGCGCGGATCAAGGTGGATTTGCCGGCGTTAGGCAGGCCAAGCAGACCGACATCAGCTAAAACCCGTAACTCGAGGCGCAAATGACGGGATTCGCCCGGACTGCCCTGGGTGGTTTGTCGCGGCGCCCTGTTCACGCTGCTTTTAAAACGCGTGTTGCCCAACCCGTGAAAGCCGCCTTGCGCTATCAACAACCGTTCGCCATGATGACGGATATCGCCCAGCAATTCGTTGCTGTCGACATCGTAGACCATGGTGCCCACCGGAACCATAATGACCAAATCATCGCCCTTGCGGCCGGTACAATTGGCGCCCATTCCGCACTGGCCATTTGGTGCCTTGTATTTGCGCTGGTAGCGAAAATCTATGAGGGTGTTCAAGTCGGAGGTCGCTTCAAGAAACACGCTGCCGCCGTCACCGCCATCACCGCCGTCCGGGCCGCCTTTGGGCACAAATTTCTCACGCCGGAAGCTCAGGCAGCCATGGCCGCCATTGCCCGCCTCGACTTTTATGAGGGCTTCGTCAACGAATTTCATGAATTACAACTTCTCTTGGACTTAAAAAAAAGCCCCGATGAGCGGGGCCAGTAATCATCAGATAAGATATCTTACTCTTCAACGGCGACAATCTTGACGAATTTACGATTTTTAGCGCCGCGCATGATAAATTCAACCCGACCGGTCATGAGTGCGTACAAGGTATGATCGCGTCCGCAACCAACGCCTTCACCCGCGTGAAAACGCGTACCGCGTTGACGAACAAGAATTTCACCGGCATTGACCTTCTGGCCTCCAAAACGCTTGACGCCAAGGTACTTGGGATTCGAATCGCGGCCGTTACGTGTACTACCGCCTGCTTTCTTATGAGCCATTGTTTTCCTCTCTTACTTACTAATCGCAGTAATTTTAACTTGCGTATAATATTGTCGATGGCCCATTTGTTTCATATGGTGCTTACGACGACGAAACTTGATGATTTTAACTTTCTTGTGACGGGCGTGTTCAAGAACCTCTGCCTTGACCACCGCTTTTTTGATCAAAGGCGTTCCACAGGTCGTCTTGTCCCCTTCCGTCAGCATCAACACTTCGGAAAAAGTGACTTCATTGCCAACTTCATCAGGCAGCAATTCAATTTTTAACACATCGCCTTCTTTGACGCGGTATTGCTTACCGCCCGTTTTAATTACCGCATGCATAGCTATTCTCCAACTAACCTGACTGGCTTACACAAATTCAACAAAGTGGCATATTCTATGAAATTACGACGATGACTTCAAGTTGAATTTAAAATATTGTATACTTCCTCGCCCTATCCTGTTGAGAAGCGTTTACCCTGGTCGCGGGTTAAACAGGCCGGACAGCGATGGATTTTCATATTTTTTGGAGTTTACCCATGTCAACTATTGTTTTGGAAGCGGAATCAAGAGCCGATATCGGAAAAGGTGCGAGCCGCCGCCTGCGTCGTCTCGAAAATAAAGTCCCCGGCATTTTATATGGCGGCGATAAAAAACCCAAGCCCATTCATTTACTGCATAATAAAGTACTCAAGGCACTGGAAAGCGAAAGCATCTTCTCCAGTGTGTTTGATCTGGTTGTGGACGGCAAAACCGAGCACGTTATTTTAAAAGATTTGCAGCGCCACCCCTACAAACCCGTTATTTTACATATGGATCTGCAACGTGTCGCCGGCAAGGACGTTTTAATCAAGAACGTTCCGATTCATTTCATTAATGAACAAGTCTGCAAGGGCGCGAAGGCAGGCGGCATCGTCACCCACACGATGACCCAGGTTGAAATTCGCTGCCAGGCTAAAAATCTGCCGGAATTCATTGAAGTGGATATGGCCGACATTGCCATGGACGATGTGGTTCACCTGTCTGATCTGAAACTGCCAAAAGGCGTTGAGCTTACCGTCGATTTAACCGACGGCAGCCATAACCTGCCGGTAGTCAGCATCCACGCGCCCAAAGCCGCCGCGGTGGAAGAGGAAACGACCGCAGCCCCGGCTGAGGAAAAAGCGCCTGAAGCCTCTTCAGACGAGCAGGACAACAAATCGGAGTAATGCTCCTGAAACGTCCATAAGGCGGGGTTACCCGCCTTATTTTATTTAATGACAGGCAACGACAAATCCTGTTGTCGTGTTATCACCAGACTGATTGAGCAATCCATGGCAATAAAACTCATTATCGGGCTGCGTAATCCCGGTTCGGCTTACGAACACACGCGACATAATGCCGGGGGCTGGTTTGTTGAAGCGTTGGCCCAACGCCGCAACGCGGTTTTCAAAGCCGAAAAAAAACTACACTGCGAACTGGCGAATGTCGAAATAAACCAGCATCCCTGCAAAGCCATGCTGCCCCTGACGTTTATGAACCACAGCGGACAACCCACGCGAGAGGTTTGTCAGTTCTACCGCATCAAGCCTGATGAAATTCTGGTGGTGCACGATGAACTGGATCTGCCGGCCGGCCGTATTAAACTCAAAACAGCCGGAGGCCACGGCGGCCATAATGGTTTGCGGGATATCACGGCACAACTGGGTACCGGTGAGTTTCACCGGCTGCGTATTGGGATCGGGCACCCCGGCCATAAAGACATGGTTCTCAACTACGTATTGGGTAAACCGAGTCTTGAGGACAGGCGTTTAATATTCGACGCGATAGAACGAACCCTGGCAACCATGCCTGTGGTAGTTGAAGGCAATATTGCCGCGGCCATGAGCATTGTGAACCGTTAGGGATCATCCCGACGATCACCGCTTATGCCCTGATTGATAATTTTACGAGGAATATCATGGGATTTAAATGTGGAATCGTTGGTTTACCCAATGTCGGCAAATCAACCTTGTTTAACGCCTTAACCAAAGCCGGCATTGACGCGGCGAACTACCCGTTTTGCACCATCGAACCCAATATCGGTATTGTCACCGTTCCGGATCCTCGTCTGGATGCTCTGGCGGATATAGTGAAACCACAGCAAGTGCTTCCGACCACCATGCAGTTTGTCGATATTGCCGGTCTGGTTAAGGGCGCCGCCAAAGGCGAGGGACTGGGTAATCAATTTTTAGCCAATATCCGGGAAACCGACGCCATTGCCCACGTCGTTCGCTGCTTTGAAAATACCGACGTGGTTCATGTGGAAGGGCGCGTCCACCCGCTTGATGATATCGAAGTCATTAATACGGAACTGGCGCTGGCGGATATGGAAACGGTTGAAAAAGCGTTAAACAAAGTCGTCAAGCTCAGCAAAAGCGGGAACAAGGACGCCTTGTTTGAGAAACAGACGCTGGAAAAAGCCAAGGCGCATCTGGACGCCGGCCAGCCCATCCGTACGTTGGAGTTAACCGGCGAGGAAGCGCCTGTGCTGCGCCGCCTGTTTTTACTCACCGGCAAACCGGTCTTGTACATTGCCAATGTGAATGACGACGGCTACGACAACAACCCCTTGCTTGATCAGGTCAAACAACTGGCCGCTCGGGAAAATGCCCGGGTAGTGGCTTTATGCGCCGCCACAGAGGCGGAATTGATGGAGCTGGATGACGAGGATCGCCAGGAATTCATGGACAGTCTGGGGCTTAATGAACCGGGCCTGAATCGGGTGATCCGAACCGGTTACGAGCTTCTCGGCCTGCAAACCTATTTCACCGCCGGCGTTAAGGAAGTCCGCGCCTGGACCATTCCTCAAGGTGCCACCGCACCACAGGCCGCAGGCGTCATTCATACCGATTTTGAAAAAGGCTTCATTCGTGCGGAAGTCATCGCGTATGAGGATTTCATCACTTACCGCGGCGAACAGGGCGCCAAAGAGGCGGGCAAACTCCGTCTGGAAGGCAAAGACTATATTGTGCGCGACGGCGACGTCATGCATTTTCGTTTTAATGTGTGACCAACAAAAAATCCTGTAACCCGCATGCAACGCGGGGGCTGCCCCGCGCTGTTTACAATTTGTTAACCGGTGTTGGTGATTCTTCCTCGTCCATTTCCTGGACAAACTTCACTTTGTCCAGGGCAGTACCAGCATCGATGTGCGCAAACGCATGGGAGAAATCACGTAATTCCATTTCAAACGTGGCGTTTTTCGTGGCACTGATCGTGAATTTTACCTGTCCGGTTAAGGGATCAACGATTTCACTGGCCTGCCTGCCGCCGGACAAAAACAAATGCGACAACCAGGAGCGGTTTTCATGGTGCGGATTGCGTAATACAACGAATTTTCTATGCGTTACTTCACTTTCCCGGAATCCCGTGATGGCATAGGTATGCTGAATAGTAATACCGGAAGGCGGGGTCTCTTTGGGACTGGCTACTATCGGCTGCTGGTTTTGAAACGCCTCTTGCAAATTGGAAAACAACTCCAGCTCATCATTGCTGTAACGCTTGGCAGAAGGAAGGATGGCCTGTTCCCGTAACCAATCGCATACGGCAGCGGCGGCTTCATGAGGGTAATCACTGGGTTGGCCGCTTTCCTCTTTCTTTTTCAAATGGTTTACAAACGTTTCCTCAAGCAAAACCGGATTAGCCGAGAGCAGTTTTTCCCATCCTTGCCTGTCCTTGGCTACCCATGCCCACCACTGTTGCAGCAATTGTTTATCGCCTTTAAAAATATGCTCTACCATATTGCCGACACTGGCTTTACGATCATTGGGACGCAATAAAAAAACCAGGGCGTAGATATCCGTTCCGCTACAACCATCGATACTTTTTTTATACAAACTGTGCAATGGTGAGCGTGACTGCGCCGAAGTCGCAATATAATCAGACGACCCTCCCAGCAACGTTTTTAATGCCTCACGGCTGTCGCCGCTTTTCAGCGTTTTGTTGTAATTCCCGGTCTTGAAAGCCACATACGCTTTTTCAAGAAAACGCACCCAGGCCGCGCCACTGCTTAATATGCCCCAGGACGTAGGCAAGGCTTTATCAAGAACAACCCATTGCGGTTCATCCTGATGAAAGAGCAACACATGAATTTTCCCGTCCTTTTCAATCATATGCCGGCGAATAAACGCCTCGCCCTCGGGCTGTGCCAGAATGGCGTTGATAACGGATAACAGATAACAATCACCGCTACGACCACCCTGCGCAACCTGTTGTATCAGGAGTTTCTCCGGAAACAGGGACGCGTTGTATTTTTGATGATGAACGGTAAAACCAAGATAGCTACCGGTTGGATTTTTTTGTTCGTGACGTCCCATACATTAACCTGCCATAAAAATATGGCAAAATAATAACTGATTTTCCTTAATAAATTATTAATTGCCTGATTTATTTGCAACCAACAAGACACACATTACTTTCAATAATACGGGCATGCAGCTCCGAAATAACCAGTTCGCCTTCCAGTTGCGCGTTGATCATTTCAGTCGAGGTGATATAACTCAATCCGACAGCCAATCCTTTATTGCTGTTATTGGCAGCGAGCTGATTTACAAAAAGCTTGATGCGATCCACTAGAATAGTACAACCTTCCTCATCAGCCATAGGCAGGAAAAACAGCATCGTGCCCTCGTTTCTGGACGATAAATCGCTTTCCCGAAAGACCTTCCTCAAGTTGGTAAATAATTTACCAAGCAATTTTTCAGTATCCACCAGACCCAATTCATTCAGGAGTTGATCCGCATTGGTTATCTGCAAGGTCATCACACTGAAATAAAGGGAAGGATACCGTTCGGCCAGCTTTGCCTGCCAGGCTACAATAGACATAAACGCCGCATAATCAATCACTCTGAAAAAATGGCTGAAATTGCGGTAAATGCCTTTTTCTATGCCTCTGACCAAATATTCACCACGGCGTGACAAGGTGTATTCGTACAGTCGCCGCGACGTCAAATCCCTGCTGGATGAGGTACGATGACAAACCAGGCAAACCAGGTTGACTTCCGGCTCGGCAAAATAATGTCCGCAATCATTACAAAGCTTGTCTTCCATGGGCTTGTCATAATCAACCCCGAGCGTTCTTAAACGGGTGTTACATCGACTGCACACCAGACGCTCCTGTCTTAAAAATTCAGGCACCGGACCTATTTTGCCGCAGGTGTAACAATGCACAAATTTTTGAGGCTTTATATTGATGGAATGGCAACTGGGGCAACTGTTTTTTATATTCAGCAATCCGGAATCACAGGCGCTGCAGGTCTGGATCTCATCCAGTAACGGACCGGGCGTCAACAAGTCAGGCATGACCAAATCCTGCAGGAAACGCCATCCGTCAAAATCGGATTCCCTGGGAAACAACAACGTTAACAAAGGGTATTCAAAAATATGGGTGGCATGATAATTGACTCTACCCTTTATTTTGAAGTCAGGCCGACTGAACAAGTAAATCAGAAGAATGATTTCCTTACTATCACCACAGCGATTCGCTTCGGTAACCATGCCAAGTTGCTGATGTATTCGTTCCGCGTTGTCCACAGAATCTTCATTCACTGCGCCGTCAAACAATTCACACCAGTCTTCCCGCAATGTTCCTTCGTAAAACACCGGCGTATAACGATATTCCTTGATGGCTCGAAGTTCGGCAAGATCCTTGAGATAATCATGCTCTTTCGTCCTGGAAATAATGATTGCGAAAACACCTTGTTTGGGTAGTTTTTTTATTGAATCAACATGCTTGCAGTTAGCAGATGACGCTAAATCAGGTAAATTATTACCAACAATCCAGAATGTTTGTTGTTTCATTAACACACTCCTGACCCTCGACATCAAAAAATATTACGCATAACAAGATTGTAGACTATTTATACATTTAGTGTGATTAATAATCTATAATTCGTGTATGAGAAAACTCAGGCAAGCCTTGCTTGTACCATGCTTGCTAAAAGGAACGTCATGAGTTTGGCAAACTTGTTCAAGAAAAAGCCGTATAGTGAATCCGATAGCCTGATAAACCATCAACGCCAATACCGTATGATAAAAACGGTCACTATTGAATTGATTATACTTGGCTTTTTAATAATTTATGTGTATTTCATCTATCGAATATGGGATATCGTTTTTTTGGTAGCCGTTGCCAATTTATTGAGTTTCTGCATTTTGCTGTTACTGCATCGCACCCGCAACACAACACTTTGTGGCCATTTGATTACCATAAACCTCATCATGACCACGGCAGCAGGCAATTTATTAATGGCCGGGGTCAGCAGTTCCTATTTTGTCTGGTTTAATGTGATTCCCATTTTAGCCGCCGTCGTCGTCAGCGGGGTTGGTTTGATTACTTATTCCGCTATCACGTTAGGGATTATTGTATTCCTGTTTTTCCACAGTGCGGAGCCTGTTTCCTGGTTACCATCCTCCGAAATTATCAAACTGGATTTTCTGAACTACTTGTTTTCATTGCTTATTACCTGCACACTTTTATACAGTTTATTAAAAGAAAACGTCCATTACGAACAATTGCTGTATGAACAAAACTACCTGCTTAAAGCAGACAAAGAGAAATTTCACTATCTGGCACGATACGACCATTTAACCAATTTACCCAATCGGTCCTATTTCCTGACTACGGCGGAATATATGATAAGTAACGCCAAACCCCATCAGTACCTCACCATTTTTTTTATGGATTTGGACGGCTTTAAACGCGTCAATGATCACTTTGGTCATGAGATCGGCGACGGGCTGCTCATGCAAACAGGCAAACGCCTGCAAACCTGTTTCCGGGAAGACGATTTTCTGGCGCGCCTTGGGGGCGACGAATTTACCGCTATCCTGAAACACTCCGCCAACGATAAAACACCGGAAACCATTGCCCGACGGATTTTGCGGGAGTTCAATAAGTCCTTTGCAATCAACAGCGTCACTATTGATTGCAAAATAAGTATTGGTCTGGCCACTTTTCCTGTTCAGGCGCAATCAGACGATGAACTAATCGCCAGAGCAGATATGGCCATGTATGACGCTAAAAAATCAGGGGGTAATGCCTACCGGATTGCCAATAGCCAATGCAATAAAACCGCCAATTCCTCCTGAAGCGTTGAATAATTGCCTGGTTACCGCAGGACGACCACTACACTGATTCAATTTTGGCAGGATTAAAAAAAGCAAAACAAAAATTGGGAAATTAACTGCACAATCCCACTGCATCACGGTTTAACAACTAACGGCAATAAACGTTCCGTTCGCTATCGATAGCGATTGCCGCCTATGCTTAAATTTACCATTTTCCAGGCTCCGCAATTGTTAGGCGTTTGTCTCCTAAGCCCCTGAAATTAGTGATGAAATATAGCCTCACTAGTTGGCCGACTCGGCTCTTTGCCAACTGATGCCGGTGGAAACATGCTATGAAGTGATAGTGCTGTACTTTCCAAGCTATCAGATTGGGAGGATTGCTTAAGCAAAAGCTTATCTAACGTCTGTTGGAAATAGTATTTTGCATAAACATATTTTGCCAAATCATAAAGCTTAATATCATTATCAACATCAAGATATCTATCAACTAAATCAATTAACGTTTCTTCCAACCCTTTAACAATCCTTTGTAACTCTTTCGCGTCCCCTAATACACTGAATCGATAAATAACGATATTTCCCTCTTTCGTATTGAACGTTTTAGTAATCCCGGCAATCTCATACAACACGTCTATCTTTTTATAAGGAAACAATGCTTGCAGGGAAGAAGGATGAGATAATAAAAAGTTCAAACCTGAAGCCTCCATAGCCATTTTTGTCAATGTGTTCTTATCCTTTGCTTTGAGAAGGGATTGGAGGATTACTCGATGCTTATTGCGCCGACTATCAACTGCAAGATTGAATTTTCCATTGATGAAAGCGTGCCTGTCTACATAAGACTTTAATGTTTCACTTTTAAGATGCGAACCCGATTTATTAACCGGTATCGATAACATCTTTAGCCCCGACACAGTTTGAGATAAGTTGGTGGTGACCCCTTTTTTACAAACAGGCCACAAACGCGCAATACCTTGGGTATATTTGGCAATTTCAGGTGGAACATAATTGACAGGTTGATTTTGATAAAGAGTAAACAATAGATCACCTAACTTCAATGCTTCTTTCATCACTAAAAATGCTTCCGTACCACAAGAAACAAAATCAGACTGTCGTTGAAAGTCAACATTTGTAATAGCCGCGCGCTTGATGCCAAGTTCATCCAGGCATTTCCCTAATTCCTGTTGCAATGGTTTGGCATATATCGTCCCCGTAACCCCTAAAGAATCAAGTATGATAAATTGATTATTTTTAGCAATAATCGGTGTTTTATGAAGTAAGCCACCATTTTTAATGATAACCCCATAAATGGTATCCTTGGGAGCAATGGCAATCATCACTGCCAGGTCTGAATAGTGGTTAAGTACATAAACAGGGTGTGAGCCACTTGATTTACCTTTATAATAATCGTGAAGCAAATACATCCCTTTCGTCGATAACTTACCATCATCAGCCATTAAATCGTCAATATTGCTGAACTTCACCAACAACCCCACTTTTTTTGATAATCAATATTAGGCTCTGTGAACAAAAATTTTCACAGCTGCAAATACGGCTAATTGGCGCCATTATGTCTTTGAATTCGTTAAATAGAGCCCGCTATTCGCCTCATTCAAAGACATAATGGCACTCAATTATCCACATTTTCGCTTTGCGAAAAAATTGGTTCACAGAACCTTGGTAGAAAATTCTAAAAATAAGCGGGAGTATATCAGGAATACCTAAAAACTAACTTACTATTAGAAAAACGCTATTTATATTTTATACCAGGCATTATTAAAAAATTAGATGGTGTGATCAATATTCAATACGGGTTTTAACGTATCAACCAAGTGTTTTGGAGTTATAGTGATTTCTGGTGTATGACAAATTAATGAAAGCGAAGCCGAAATGCGGGGTACCATTCATACGGATACTCACCGGGACTCCCGGCATGACCCCCGCAATACGGCCGCAGGCCTCCTTGCGGGCTACGGCTCTTTGACAAAATGACCGTACATTTATCTGTTTCAGGCTGTAAAAAGTATTTGACTTGTTTCAGTTTGCAGAATTTGCCGGCTTCGACCTTGACAAGATGAAGTGGCACCCTTAGCATGCTCGCATCAAATCCCAAAGGATATATAATGACGGTAGACCGATTAAAGGCATTGGTTAGTGATGATTTTGATGCTGTTAATAGTCTGATTGTTGACAAAATCCAGTCTCAGGTAGGCTTGATTGATGACCTGTCGAAGCATATCGTGGAAAGCGGAGGCAAGCGTTTACGCCCGTTATTAGTGCTCTTGTCCAGTCATGCCTGCGACTACCAGGGAAATGATCACATCCCTTTGGCCGCCATGATCGAATTCTTTCATACCGCAACGTTGCTGCATGACGACGTGGTAGATGAATCAACCTTGCGCCGTGGCCGGGAAACAGCCAATGAAATATGGGGCAGCAAGGCCAGTATTCTGGTCGGCGACTATCTTTTCACGCAATCCGTTCAACTCATGGCT
This sequence comes from Legionella spiritensis, assembly GCF_900186965.1. Classification (NCBI taxonomy): domain Bacteria; kingdom Pseudomonadati; phylum Pseudomonadota; class Gammaproteobacteria; order Legionellales; family Legionellaceae; genus Legionella; species Legionella spiritensis. Next base: position 795,857 of record NZ_LT906457.1, on the reverse strand, counting down.
AGCGTAAGTAACTGGGGCATTGTCCGCCTGCTGGCTGATACTTCCCATCAAATCAGTTGCGGAGAAGTCAAACAACTGGTCAATCGCCATAATCCTTCCGTATCGATAGAAGACTATCTGGATGTTATCCGTTCAAAAACAGCCCTGTTATTCGCCGCCTCAGCGTCCATAGGCGCCCTTTTGGGCGAGTCGGGAGAAGCGGTCAATAAAAATATGTATGACTACGGACTTCATCTGGGTAACGCATTTCAACTCATTGACGACGCGCTGGATTATTGTTCCAACGCCGAGACTATCGGAAAAAATATCGGCGATGATTTGGCGGACGGAAAGGCTACCATGCCCCTGTTGTATATACTAAAATACGGCACGCCGGAACAAAAAGAGTTGATCGAGAACAGCCTTAGGGAAGGAGGTTTAACCAATCTCGACAGCATTCTCAACGCGCTTGAATCAACGAAGGCCATTGAATTTACCAAAAATTTCGCGGCCCGGGAAATTGATCACGCCTTGAGTGCTCTTGCAATTTTACCGAATAGTCCGTATAAGGAAGCACTGACGGAACTAGCCCACTTTGCGCTTAACCGCAATCATTAATCGGAGTGTAGCTCAGACTGGTAGAGCACTGCCTTCGGGAGGCAGGGGTCGCAGGTTCAATTCCTGTCACTCCGACCAATTAAATCCAGGGTTATAGACGTTATTACAAAACAAAATTCAAATATAGAGTGCATGTAGAGTGCAAATTGAATGTGTTTTATTGAAAATAAGAATATATCTGAAATCATGTGTAAGCTCTTAAAATCATCCTGCATGGGCTTATTGTTGATAGTTATCCCTCCGATGAAAGCAGCCTCGGATACATGCCATCCCAAAATAAACCCCAAATTACCTCAATATATAGCGGGTTATGGAAGTTTGATTGATGAGCAATCTAAAAAGACTACAGACTCAAACGCTTATGAGAACATTCCTGTTTTAATTAAAGGCTTTAAAAGGAGCTGGTGTGCGCACGGTAATTTGCCAGGATTCAATGCAACTTTTTTGTCTTTAAATGAAAACGAAAAAGGGATATTTAACGGCGTAATTTATAGAGTTCGTGATTCCAAAGAAATAGAGCTATATGACACCAGAGAAACTGTTTACTGCAGGAAAGAGTTAAGCATCGAACAAATTAAAATATATACAAAAAATATTCCTGAAAAAATGCAGGTATGGATTTACTATCCAAAATCAATACAAGATGATCAACCTAGTGCCTTATCCGCATTCAATGCGTGGGTAAATTGATTTCAGTTTGTGACGTGCATTATCGATGCTGAATTGCCAGTTAACCCCTTTCTGCTTCTGATTTGTTTTTTGTGCCCAAGCGCGTGTTTCTTCTGCCAAAAGCTCAATACTGCCAAACCGTCTGTTATTGATACACTGACTGGTCATGGCGCTGAGCTCGCATTCTGCAATATTCAACCAGCTACCATGTTTTGGGGTATGGTGAAACTCGATTTTCCGCACAATTTCGCGTGCTTTTTCCGCAGGGAATGCCTCATAGAATGCACCGCGTGTATGCGTATTCAAGTTGTCGCAAACCAGAATAATTTTGTCAGCACTTGCATATTGGGTACGTATCAACTGTTCCATTTCTATAGCCCAATCTATCTTTGTGCGGCGAGAACGCACGCTAACCGTCCGGGTTCCAGCAAGGGGTTCTGTAAACATGAATATGGATGCCGTTCCTGCCCGCTCATATTCATAGTCAACGCGTTTTGGATGATGTCTTGTTGCTGAAATCGGTGTTCTTGTTTCATTCAGAAGCTGGATAGGTTGTTCATCCATGCAAATTACCGGTACCAGTGGATTGAAAGAGCGTGAGTAAATTTCAAGAACATCCTCCATGCCTGCCGCAAATTCACCGTCCGATTCTGGCGGAATAACCCAGTACTCAAGTTTCTTGCGGGTCAGACCGTTTTTTTTAGAATGCCCCTGATCGTTTCTCTGCCTATGGTATCCACTATCTCGAGTCTTATCATTTCATCCCTGAGAAGACTCAGAGTCCAGCTTCCATACCCACCAGGTGGCGTTCCAAGACGCATCGCTATTAATTGCGCTTCCTGTTCTCCAGATAGCCGTCTTGCCCGGGGTGGATTCTTTGGTTTTTTTCCATTGAGCGCAGTGTCAAATCCTTCCAATACAAGACGCTTGCGTACATCCTCAACAGTTTGTATGCGACAGTCAAATGCTTCGGCTATCTTGGCGTCAGGCCAGTTGACCCCATTAACATCTGCTTTCAACAATATCTGTGCGCGCTTTACTTTCTGCGGACTACCTCTCAGTTTCTTCACTACTCCTTCAAGCTCAACCCTTTCTTCTGGCGACAGGCGCACTATATATTTTTTCATAACTTCCTGTACTGATAAAAAACATCAGCACGAAAAGTATCTCTTCAGATTGCACAATTCAAGATGTTTATCCATTTCTGCTAATATTTCTTTTAGAATAGTATTATTTTACCCACGTGTTGAATGCGGATAAGGCACTAGCCGTGAATATCCCATTACACAATCATATGTCGATATATTTATTAGAGGTTGCATTAAAATTGAAGAAAAATTCAATATAAAAGATTTTGCTAAAGAATGTATTTTAACTACGGATAACTGGCCTGAACAACACTGGGTCAATGATAGAATTTATCCCAGGCGCCCTTCCGCATATGAACCTTATGCGCGTAAGATAGATGGTCTATTAAAAGAACTTTTAACTAAGCAATTTAAAAATATAAGAATTGAATAAACTGCATGGGTTAGCGCAAAAGCATTATTGCGCTAACCCAATGAGTAGATACTTTAACGGCGCTAACCACACTTTCTGTGCTGTTCCAACCATGAATCAAGGTCATTCTTCAAATAGCGTATTGATCGTCCGATTTTAATATATTTAGGGCCTGGAGTTCTATTAGCTAAAGTTCCATTTACCCTGTCTTGAGAAAGAAAAGAACGGCTCATGCAGATATAGCAAGCAGCTTCAGCTTCTTTAAAAACTCTCTTCTCCACAATAAATACGAGTCTGTAAAATTTTCTGTGTAACTAGCCATTCCATTATTCAGTAACTCTATCACCGAATTCGATCATAAACCGATTCATAGCTGGCTTCCAGTTGTGGATCGGCATTGTCCATTTCCGAGCAATTCGTTCAATCGCAAGATAGAGCAATTTAAAAACTGATTCGTCAGATGGGAACATTCTTTTATTTTTAATTACCTTTCGCAAAGTCATATTCAACGATTCGATGGCATTTGTCGTATATATGGCTCGACGGATGTCAGCTGGATAATCAAAAAATGGGGTAATACGTATCCAGTCTCTGCGCCATGAGGAGCTTATGGATGGGTATTGGTCGTCCCATTTCTCAGAAAATGCTTCCAGCGCCATTTCAGCCTCAATGAGTGTTTTGGCACTGTAGATTGTTTTTAAATCAGCAGCAAGGATTTTACGGTCTTTCCAGCTGACATAAGCCAATGAATTTCGAATTTTGTGTACAATGCAAAGCTGAACTTTAGCGTGTGGATATACTGTTTCAATGGCTTCTGGAAAGCCAGTAAGTCCATCAACACACGCAATAAATATTTCATCCAGGCCACGATTTTTTATATCTGTCAGTACGTTTAGCCAAAATTTTGCGCCTTCATTTTGGCTAATCCACATGCCCAGAAGTTCTTTGTAGCCATCTGTATTAACACCCAATGCCAAATAGACGGATTTGTTAATAATACCTTTGTCAGTCTTTACTTTAACGACAATACAATCCAAATAAACAATGGGGAAGCAACTATCCAGAGGCCTTGCCTGCCAGGCACGTACATCTGATAAAACCGCGTCTGTCACGCTTGAAATCAATGTGGGTGATATGGTTGTACCATAGATTTCTTCAAGCTCGCTTTGGATGTCGCGTGTACTTAAACCTCGGGCATAAAATGAAATGATTTTTTCATCAAGACCATCAAAGCGGGTAGCGTATTTAGGGATAATATGAGGTTCAAATGTGCCTGTTCGGTCACGTGGCACCGCTATTTCCATTTCGCCTTCATTAACCTGAATAGTCTTCTTGCTGTACCCATTACGACTGTTGCTCTTGCGTTCAACAGCCTTGGCATGCTTGTCATAGCCTAAATGATGCGTAAGTTCTCCGGATAGCGTAGCCTCTAAGCCTCGACGCTTTAGCTGTTTAAAAAACTCAGTGAAGTCTTCTTGCGTTTTACACGTCTTGGCTATTTCCTTGGCCAATTCATCTATATCATGAGTCATAGTTTGTCTCTTCTTCAATGCCTGTCTGAAAATAGGCAGATTATATACTATGACCAATTACACAAAATTATTTACAGACCCTCACTTGAACCTCTTCTCTCTAAAATAAAAGGAGTTCACGTGCAGGGTAGTTTTTTTAAAAATACAGGAACGGCTATTAGTATTCACCCACCTGATGATAGGCCTTCACCCGGCGGTATAACTATACTTTAACTTCATTCGAAAAGTGCAAAATCACGAAAATATTTTTTCTATATTCTCTTGTATTTCATCCTCACTTGGCTTTGCATAACGAAATATCTCTTTTATTGATACATTCCCACTAACCTCTTGAGCAAAATGAACGCCATGTTTATCAGTAACTCGTTTTAGAAATGTATGTCGCAGCATATGCGGGGTAAAATCAAATTTTTCTTCATCTGGTAAAAATGCCAGAGCTTGTTTAACTAGCCTCTGACATGTTCGATAAACATCAAGTGTTTTGAGGCGTGTATTGTATCGACTTACAAATAGCGGCTCATCTGGCTCAGGATTTCTTTGTTCTATATATTGCTCTAAAAACTGCCTAGACTCTATTGGTAAAGGCACCCTACCCGTTACTCGCTTACTTTTATGGCGAACAACACTTGATAGCCCTTTTCTTTCATATTGATAAACATCTAAACAAACAAGTTCTGATGCCCGAAGTCCGCTACCAAGTAAGGTATAAAATATTGCTGCTTCCAATAACGGATTTTGATTTTTACGCGTACAACTTTTAATTCGTTGCTCACAAGAAGATTTAAGTCGCATTAATTGACGGCTTGTTAAACCGTTCCAATCAGGCGCATCAACCTGAACATCTTTAACTTGTGCTAATGGATCACCTGCCAACAATGGTCTATGTTGATGGAGCCATCTACCAACATGACGAATGGTAGCCATGGTTCGATTAACAGTTGTTGCCTTATATGGTTTTTGAGTAACAGGAGATATTGTTTTTGTTAATGTCCTTTGAAATTGCTTGCTAACGGCTGGTGTCCAACTATCCACCTGGTCATGCCCTACTTCCCTTTCAAAGAACCGAATAAATTTTGTCAGATCAGACATTTTTGCCTGTTCCGTTTTTTCAGGTGCGCCTTTGACATGAACTTCAAAATAATAGCCAAGCCATGCTTTTAATGAATTGGTATCAAATTGAACACTCACCTGGCTTGAAATCTTATCTATCACAAATTTTGAATTTTTGTCCTTTTTAGGCTTTAATAAATTCAAGGGTCTCGACTTTGCCTTTCTCTCGATATTAACCTTTTTGGGAAGGATAAGGTACGTTATCTATCACCAATGACATAGGAATGAACTTGTAATAGATAGGGGTTTTAAATGGGCTGCCTCTCCTCGCATTTAAGGGGGCAGATACAAAAATATTCTGGATTTTATATGCTGGAATGGTAGGTGAGGGTTTAAGAGAAACGGTTCTACCACCTCAACCTGATGAGCAGCAAAAAAAATTACAAACAGACTCATGTTGCTCCTGAAATTTGACAGAAAGTCATGACGCCGGTTGGCAATAAAAAACAGCAACAGCACATGAAGCAACAATTGCGAGACATTACGAATTTGTATAAAATATGCACCATTTGCTAATGTGGCTTTATTAAACAGCCAGACAATCCATCTACGGACTTATCAATGCCCGATACAAAGCGAGAAAAAACCAAACTGGATATCAAATCGCACTCTAACAGTGAGTTGGTTAAGTTGATTTCACAACAAATGCTCGAAGGTGATTACTCCTACGCCTCACTCTGGATATCAATAGTTAATTTTTCCAAACGCACTCCTGACACCAGGGAATCCCGACAAATTCAAGCATTAATCAATGACCTAAGAGAACAATGCGAAGACCGCATCAAGGAAGACGACTCTCATGCCATGACTGTTCGCGGCATGATGCATAAACATGCTCACGGTGGTCGCAAAGATTACGCGGAAGCCATCAGACTTTTTGACAAGGCCATCGAACTTAAGAACCCTGCCGCCATGAACAACCGTGCCTTGATGCATCAACATGGTCAAGGTGGCCCCGTTAATTACCGGGAGGCTATCAGGCTTTATGAGATGGCCATTCGATTGGGTGATGCTGCCGCCATGCGCAACCGTGCCTTGATGCATGAAGACGGAGTGGGTGGTCCCGTAAATTATCCGGAGGCCATCAGGCTTTATGAGATGGCCATTCGATTGGGTGATGCTATCGCCATGTGCAACCGTGCCTTGATGCATGAAGACGGGGTGGGTGGTCCCGTTAATAACCCGGAAGCCATCAGACTTTTTGAGCAGGCCATTGTATGGGGTCATGCTGCCGCCATGTACAACCGTGCCGTGATGCATAAACAAGGTCAAGGTGGTCCCGTTAATTATCCGGAAGCCATCAGGCTTTATGAACAGGCCATTGAATTGGGTAATGCCTCCGCCTGTAACAACCGTGCCTGGATGCATCAAAAGGGTCTGGGTGGCGACGTTAATTACCCGGAAGCCATCAGGCTTTATGACAAGGCCATTGAATTGGGTAATGCTTATGCCATGAAAAACCGTGCCTTTATGCATAAAAAAGGTCAAGGTGGTCCCGTTAATTACCCGGAGGCCATCAGGCTTTATGAAATGGCAAACAGGTTGGGGAATTCATCAGCCAAATTAAACCTGAACAATATATATAGACTCGAATCGGTAAACAATGCTGATGCCGCGCTCAAATTACTGAATGTCATCTGGGACGACTTGCTTGCCGGGCTGCCCTTTACTGAACATACCCTGACCCTGCTTGGCACCCATTGTAAAGATGAGATTCTTGCCCGCTTAACAGACAAGGAATCCAAACCGGGTACCAATCTCAAATTTATCAGCCAATTAATCACCAACTGCGACCTTCCGTTGACTCAAATCCTGAATCATGGAAAAACAACAAGTGACACCGAAGAACTTCAATCGCTCAGTGCCTACGGCAAATCCCTGCTCAATCAGCGCATGACGTTTTTTAAAGGGGTCAGAGATGAAGGCTCCGTTTTATCGACTCTTCCTGAAGAAACAGCAGAACACCTTTTGTCTTTCGTGCACCCAGGGGAACCACGTCAAACGGTATAAATAATCTGAATGGGTACTCCTGCATAAATGAGCTTATGCGGGAGTAATCACGAGATTCATCGAATATAAGGGTTTGCATACCCTTCAACCCTGGCCACCTGACGTGACCATGTCCGTTCAAATTCTGTTCTTCGGCAACAGATGAACTGAAGCCATTCAATCACCCTGTTGCCTCAATGAAAAATATTAATTTAATAAAACCTTAAGCCGGATTGTATAAAATATGCACCAGTTGCTGATACAGCTTTAATAAACAGCCAGACAATTCATTTAAGGACTTATCAATGCCCGATACAAAACGAGAAAAAACCAAACTGGATATCAAATCGCACTCTAACAGTGAGTTGGTTAAGTTGATTTCACAACAAATGCTCGAAGGGGATTACTCCTACGCCTCACTCTGGATATCAATAGTTAATTTTTCCAAACGCACTCCTGAGACCAGGGAATCCCGACAAATTCAAGCATTAATCAATGACCTCAGAGAACAATGCGAAGACCGCATCAAGGAAGACGACTCTCATGCCATGATCATTCGCGGCGGGATGCACCATCTCGGTGCCGGGGAGCGGATTGATTACAACAAGGCGATAGCCCTCTATGACAAGGCCATCGAACTTAATAACCCTGCCGCCATGAACAGCCGTGCTTTTATGCATCAAAATGGTCAAGGTGGTCCCGTAAATTACCCGGAAGCCATCAGGCTTTATGAGATGGCCATTGAATTGGGTGATGCTTCCGCCATGTACAACCGTGCCGTGATGCATCGACATGGTCAAGGTGGTCCCGTAAATTACCCGGAAGCCATCAGGCTTTATGAGATGGCCATTGTATTGAATCATGCTGACGCCATGAACAACCGTGGCTTGATGCATAAGATGGGTCAAGGTGGTCCTGAAAATTATCCGGAGGCCATCCGACTTTTCGAGATGGCAAACAGGCTGGGGAGAAGACAAGCCAACTTAAACCTGAACAATATATATAAGCTCGAAATGGCAAACAGTGCCGAAACCGCGCTCGAATTACTGGATGTCATCTGGGACGATCTCCTTGCCGGGCTGCCCTTTACTGAGCATACCCTGACCCTGCTTGGCACCCATTGTAAAAATGAGATTCTTGCCCGCTTAACGGACATACAATCCAAACCGGGTACCAATCTCAAATTTATCAGCGAATTAATCACCAACCACGACCATCCATTGACTAAAATCCTGGATCATGGAAAATCGCTCAAGAGCTACAGCCAATATCTGCTCCGCCGGGCTAAGACGATATTTCAAGGTGGCCGGCATGAAAAATACCACACCGAGGAACTTCAATCGCTCAGTACCCACGGCAAATCCCTGCTCAATCAGCGCATGACGTTTTTTAAAGGGGTCAGAGATGAAGGCTCCGTTTTATCGACTCTTCCTGAAGAAACAGCAGAACACCTTTTGTCTTTCGTGCACCCAGGGGAACCACGTCGAACGGTATAAATAATCTGAATGGGTACTCCTGCATAAATGAGCTTATGCGGGAGTAATCACGCTTAAGCTTAAACCGATAGTCATCATCCATATTCATCGAATATAAGAGTTTGCATACCCTTCAACCCTGGCCACCTGACGTGACCATGTCCGCTCAAATTCAGTCACCGGAAAATCTCTGTTCCAGGCGTTAAACAACTGTTTTTGCTGCCTGCTTAATCGTATCCCATATTTATCGGCCATGAATAAATTAGCCCTGGCCACTATACCTTTTGCAGAATCAGGGGGCTCGGCTTTTCTCAATGCCCTGTCGACATAAAAACCACAACCGTAGGTCTGCCTTTTACCAGGAATTGACGAATACCGGTAATTACTGCGTATCTGATTAATCAAACCATTGGCCGGCCATAAATTATAAAGTTCCGCTTCCGCTTTTTGAAACGCCTTGTCTATTCTGGCGCAGCATTTACGGCCCTTATACGCCCTGCCCTTGCTGTCTTTGCATAATTTCTCCCGCCAGCAGCGAAACTGACGACCGAAATTTTCAGCAGGCATCATGTGTTCCCACTCCACGCGATGAGCGCGTTTTTTATTGGATCCCGAATCCATCCCGCAGCTTTTTAAATCAATGCGATTGTCTTGATCGAATCGACACTGGCAATACAAGGTAACGCGGTGACTGGCAAACAACGCACCTGCGATTTTTTTGGAGCTGGCAAAAGAATGAGGTTCCAGCGCGTGCAAAGCCATTGTGATGTGGTCAAGCAAATTTGTACACCCCAGTTAAGCCACGTTTTTCATTAACCCCCAGAACCTGTTTTCAAATTGATTCGGACTTTGATAACCCAAAAACGAATGCAACCTTTGATTATTATAAAACATGGTCATGTAATCCAGAATATCCTGTTTTGCCTCGCGTCTGGTTTGATAATTACGCCAATGAATTAATTGATTTTTCAAGCGGCTGAAAAAGCTCTCAGCAACACTATTATCCCAGCAATCGCCTTTTTTACTCATGCTGCCCACAAGACCATGCTGATTGAGCAAGTCACGATATTGTTTGCTGGCATATTGTGAGCCTCTATCGGAATGCACGATAAGGCCTGCTTTGGGCTTTCTTTGCCAAATTGCCATGGTTAACGCATCACAAACCGTGTCGGCCTTCATTCTTGAACTCATGTTCCAGCCAACCACTTTTCGGGAAAACAAGTCAATCATCACCGTCAGGTATAGCCAGCCCTCATGGGTCGGGATATAGGTAATATCAGACACATAAGCACGATTGGGTTCATTGACATTAAATTGCCTGTTTAAAACATTATCAAAAACAGGCTGATTATGATTACTGTTTGTTGTTACCTTGTATTTCTTTTTATAGCGAACAAAAACACCAGCCTCACGCATCAAACTGCGGGTTTTTCTTCGACCAACCGGGTAGCCAAGAGCATTCAGCACCTTTCTTATCCTGCGATTTCCATACGAGAATTTGCTGGATTCTGATATTTTTTTAACCCAATCCAATAACCCCTGATGTTCTGGTTTATTTGCCGGTCTTGTCCGTTTGCGTTTTTGATAACTATAGTATTCGGATGGAGTAACGCCCATTAGCCGGCACATCATGTGGTGGCTTTCTGTGGCGGGTTTATGGCGGCTTTATTTTGGACAGAAAAATACCGTGTGGCTAAAGGACATTTTAAAATAAGTTGCATACCATCCGATTGAACTTCAATCACACCCGCACGAACCAAACCAGAAACAGCACGACGGACTTGATCACGAGAAAAGCTCTGGCTTTTAATGCCTTGGTGAGGTTCGATATAAAGCTGCTCAGATATAGACTGGTAACTGATTCGCCGCTTGATGCCTGTTATTCCTGTTTGAACATCCATATACGGTCGTATCCCTCTTAAATAAGCCAGTTGCTGGATGTGAGGTAGTCCGCAGAGGGCTCCCAGTTCATCATGGTTTATTAACATGTCCATTTGTTACTTAAATTCCTATTTGAAACTGACTTCCAAAAACTTAATCCTCTATAAAGTTGTTGAAAATAATTAATTTCAGAGGCATCCTTACACTTACAAGGCGTATAAATTCATGCTATTTATACTCAGAATACGCATAATAATTTATTATATACATATATTGCGTATAAATGTAAAGATATATTTATGAAAAATGCTACTAAAGTAAAAAAAGATAGTTCTGCAATGGGGCAACGCATCAAAAGAGCGCGTATGCTTGCTGGCTTATCTCGAAAAGATTTGGAAGAAAAGCATGGAATCAGTATCCATACGCTTCAATCATGGGAACTTGGAAGAAACCCTTTAAATAAAGCCAAAGCTGCTTCTTTAGTAGAAATACTTAATCAATATGATGTGAGTTGCTCAATTGATTGGTTATTAAAAGGCATAGGAAAAGGCCCATCAATAATCGAAAATGAATTTCAAAATTATCCATTTCTTACAGATACAGTTGGTAACCTTCTCGTCTCAGAACAAGCCATACAAAAAGAAATAGACTTCTTTAAAACGAATAACCCAAACGCTGTTGTGATAATGGTCTCAGATGATGCAATGGAACCAGAGTATATGTCTGGTGATTTTATCGGTGGTATTAAGTTTATTGATCGGGACAAGAAGGGAGAATGTGTGGGGCATAATTGTATTGTGGAAACCACAGACGGTATTTTTTTTCGCCGGTTGATTAAAAGTGAAGATAAGTATTTATTGGTTTGTAATAACAACAAAACATCAGTCAGTGATCCCGTTATTTCAGCAGACTCAATTTTATCCATCGCCCCAGTTATTTGGCATCGATGGAAATTTGATGCCTTATCAAATTAGGGCTTACGAGCATTCATGATACTGGTCCTTGCATCGACCAACCTACTTCACCCCACCTTAATTATTTTGGGATGGCTGGGTAATATAGTGCGGGGCGTTACTGATCTTTCCGTATATTTTGGAATATGACTATTCATTTTCCTATCCCTGTGTTGACCAATCTATTTTTCTAACTGCATTCACCTTATGCTCCGGCGCTAAATGTGCGTACCTCAGCGTCATCGCAATATCAGAGTGACCTAATAACTCACGAACCGTATTCAGATCGACCCCTGCCATCACTAACTTACTCGCGAAATGATGTCGTAAATCATGCCATCTAAACTGCGTAATATTCGCTTTTTTCAATAACGATCCCCATGAGCGTTTCACATGGTAAAATGGTTGATTGTTTTTACTTGGAAAAACCAATCCTTCTTTTGTCTCTGCTTTTTTATGCAGATGATCCAAAATTTTATAAGCCTCATCATTGAGTGGAATAAAGCGAGAGTTTTTGTTTTTTGTAATCTCACCAGACAAAATCAATGAGCCTTCAGACAGATTCACCATATCCCAGGTTAAATGAAACAATTCGCCTCGTCGTAATCCAGTATTTATCGACAATAGCACCATTGGTGTTAAATGATCGCTAAACTCTTCATCATTATACTCTGGTAAAAATGGATAACCTCTTTTTTTCCTCCACTCATTTGCACTGCATCGTTCCTTTTTCAATTGTTCTTCTCGATCCAACAAGGCTTGTCGCAAGCGTGATTCTTCCTCTAAAGACAAATAACGTACTTTAGCAGAATGATCTAATTTTAATGGTTTTAAGTTTTGTAAACTATAGTGATCTATGACACCCCATTCGTGTGCTTTTCTTATTGCAGCTTTAAGAATCGTAACATCTCGGTTAACGGTTGCATTCGATGTTCCTTCATTTAAACGTTTTGTACGCCATTGTTCTATGGTGGATGTGGAAATTTCTATGAGAGGTTTGTGTAGTAATTTTTCAAAACAACGGGTAAGCCTGGTAACGGTTTCTTGGCCTCTTTTCTGATGAGATAAGGCCCAAGGCTTATATTCAGTTTCAATAAATTCTTTAAGTGTCTTCGGTTTATTGATTCCTTTGCTTGCTGTCGGCTCAATGCCCTTATTAACATTGCTTAACACTTCCAAGGCTTTTTCACGCGCTTGCGCTGCAGTGATGACACCGACTTTGCCCAAATTAATACGACGACCTCTTTTATACTGGCAGATATAACTCATGCTGCCAGAGGGATGTACTCTGATTAAAAATCCCTTCAAATGAGTATCTCTGACATCATAAACTTTTTCTTGTGGCTGCAAAGTTTTTAATAACGAATTGCTAATCTTTGCCTGCATATTTGCCCTCTATCTTTATATCCTCGATAAAATTTGATCTAAAAGATCAAAAATCACTATAATCAGGTTCACGGGTAAGGCCTATGGTTCGCCTGTGGGGCCCTTTCATCGACTTAGCTTAACCCACAGGAAAAACGATTTTATAGGGCCGTCTTTATTTATGCCAAAAAGTATCTGACTCCCAATCAATGGAGAATCCCATTTCTTGATATGGCAAACGCTTAAACGATTTCATTAATTTTTTTAAATGGGATTTCCAGTCATTCTCAGGGGCAATTATTTTTAATAACCGATCCAATACAATAAGCTGAGCATAGCAGGTACGCTCTTTATCGAATTTTTTATTGAATAAAAATGATAATGCTGGACAAATCACAAACCAACGATTCCAAACGCGAGAATGGTGAGCGCATAAATTTCTCATATATCTCAAAGAACTCAACCAAGACTCCATCGTAGTAGGATGCTCTTGGAATAAATGACAAATTAATTTCTTTTCACCAAGCTTTTTGATGTTGCCAAAAACATTAATACAAACGCCAAAAGATAAATTTTCAAACACCAACCAGCTGGGAGGATACGGTGGTTCATCGTACCGCTTATAATATTCTTTTATTTGTGGCTCATGTGATGTTCGGCAAGCCGCATCTACTTGTGTTATAAAGAACTGATGTTTTTCCTTGTTTTTAAATAATGATGCGTCTAAATACCAATGGGGAGAATGTAAACAACTCATGGTATCAGACAAGCTGGTGCGGAATGCAATCTCAATACGCTCAAGAGCATCATTAATGAGCAAACGCAACTTTCTGTCAAACTGATAAATTTGACAGGCATCCTCGAATGAGGGCGGGCTATTTTCATTATGATTATTGATCAAACAATCAAGATAGGCGGATAATCTATGGTAACTAACTGTTTTTAAATACAGGGTTGCTAGAGAACGATCATGAATCTGGATGTTTTTCGATTCGATTAGATTGAAAATTTCATCTGAGGAAAGTGCTGGTTTATTGTATTTTGACTTGTCCATAAAAAAATAACCCGCCGTGGTTCGCATTGTGAAGAGGCGTGGCGGGTATGGTTGTTTATATTATAATCTATACCACCACAACATTTCAATTTTTTCGCACACTTTTTTCTATACCCAATGAAATTGGTGTAATATATTCAAATTGGTGGGGCAGTGTCTGACCAATTTGAAAGAGAGTGCATATAGAGTGCAAATTCATTGTGAAATGTAACATAACAATATGTCACTGTACATCTTAAAAAGCACTTTAGCCCTTTATTTACAAGGGGGATTTATTCATGGGGATACATGAAAATCTATGGAGAAATATTTAAATTCGCCTTCGGGAGGCAGGGGTCGCAGGTTCAATTCCTGTCACTCCGACCAATTAAATCCAGGGTTATAGACGTTTTTACAAAAACAGAATTTCATTACAGGGTGCATACAGGTTTTTTTATACCCGGGAAATGCTGATTTTATCAGCAGATTTGGTACAGACTGGCATTTGATCATTGACATCCAGACTCCCAACGCAATCCTTTCTTGATTCAGAAAAAAAGCTCATCATTGACAAGGATGATAATTTACGAACTTGACTCTTAATCGAGTTTGTATATTTTTCTACAGTTTGTATAAGACCGTCAATAATATCGTTTTTTACCTCTTCTGTGGCAAGTTGTATATTTAATGCTTCGTTTATACTTTCTGCCAAGGCAACGGTCGTTTTGACAGGTTTCAATTCCAGGAAAGATTTAAAGTCATGGGCCGCTTCAATATCTCTTTGCTCATATTCCGTGATGACAACTATTTCGTATACTGTTCGAGCTATGGCCTGGTAAACCCTTTCCGCTTTTTCTATCGCCTCTTTTGTTTTAATTTTTGTCAGTTCTGACATTTCAGCTTGTATTTCACGTATGTTATCCCTGAACTCTGACTGTTCTATCCATTGTTCAATCATTTCTTTCTCTTTATTGATTGACTCTAAACTTTCACAGGGTATTAATTCATCTTCGTCGTCGTTATATTCCATTAAAAAAACTTCCATAACTGAATTTTTAAAATCCGTACAGGGCACTTTTTTCCCGGGTAATTCAGATAGCGGGTAAATATCATTAAGATGGGCATCGATGACAAGGCTATTATTAAGGACAACCACGCAGTGATCCATTTGCCCTGACCGGTCGGAAAATTCTGCCCGATACGCTTGCCAATTCTCAGGCAATAATCCCTGTGACCTTTGTTGCGACAGATAATCTAAAACTAATAATGCGAATTCCTCGCAATTGCCCAAACCCATCTTTTTTATTTCATTGATCTTGTAGTTGAACGTAAATTTATAGCGGCCTCCTTCAGAATGCCATATATATTCCTCAAACGTTTTAATATCGTTATCATCTTTATAATTAGTATCTTGATCATTAGGCTCAAGTTTAAAATTGTCCGGACATTTTTTTAATTTTTCGTAGATATCCTTGTTAAATGACCTTCTAATTGTATTTTGCGCATATTTTACTGCGCTTTCTGCTAGTTCTTGTTCGTTGATGTACATAGTAACGCTTGGGTTAGTTTGGTAATTTGCCATATACTTTAAAATATATAACTTAAGAAAATCTTAATAATGACTTAATGTTCACAAGGTAGACTATTCGAACTTTTTGAAAAGTTTACAAGCATGAGTCATGAAATTTTTAGAAAACCTTGAAGACTATCTGCCTCAAAACCTCTCCTCTGAAACGTTATACTACGTACGTGCAACATTTGGCGCAATGGCCGCCTATTCGACCGTAGCCATTAACCCGGTAGCCGGAGCTCTTGTCCTATTAGGCCATGGAGTCTGGGAATACGCGGGACTTTATATGCGCCCGGACATTACCGAGCAGGAAAAAAGGGTCACCTGTTATAACCAGGCTTTTGAGAAATTACGTGCCAAAGCAGAACATTCAGGTAGTGAATGCTCAAAGACGGAAATAGAGAACGCTAAAAACATATTTTTTGTACACAACCTTATCGAGGAAGTTTGCTACAAGGCCTTGATTGAGATTGTTGAAGAACTTGATATACGTGGCGATACAATTACTGAAAAACAATCAGGCATCATACTGGCGCACTTAAAAAAAATAGCTCATGTGGAATTACGTAAACCAGACGGGTATACGAATAAGGGCAGGCAAATGATTACCGAAGAGCAGTTCTCGAAGGTATTAGCAAATATCAACACCATTATCCATGATCGCGACGGCCGATTGACAGATGCCCGATACCGTTCATTGACGGACTTATGCGTCGCATTGGATGATCATAACAGCTATGTTAAGAACATATTATTTAACTCCTGGTTTCGCTGTGACGATATGCACTGCAGCACCCATCTGGACATGATAAAAGGCGTGGTTGACTTTGATAAACGTATGGCAGCGCAGACAGGATTTGACTTTGCACGCGCGTTACAGGAAAAGAAAGATTACTATGATACGTACCATGGTTCGATTAGACAAATAGAATCTCCTGAAACCGGTAAAAAAACGGCCTCGGAATTTGTTAATGTTGCAAGAGTTAGAGGTCTGTTTACAAATGAAATAATTAAGCCGTTATTGGAAGTAGAGCGCGATACGCCATTAACGACATGGTTAGAGGAATCTCGGTTGTTCGGTGGATCCGAGATAAAAACGCTCACCAAAAGTCGTCGTGTGTCGTGTGCCCCACGCTTCCATAAGAAGATAGATCAAGATCCATTACTGGATGAAACGCTTACCGTTGGTCAATTTCTGAATAAATATTTTCCTGAAATGACAAATGACGTGGATATCTCCGCCGAGCCACCCGATTATGTTGGCTACGAAATTCCCGGTCAGCAAATGAATTCTTGAAAATTAATTTACAGAACCTGCCCCCGGGCTCTGACGGTATTGGTACAACAATGGGTTGCAAAAAAACGGGGCTCATTCTACAGTACCCTTCTGACAATTTTTAAAAATCGCCTGATCTGAAAGAAAAACAAGCGCCTGCAGGAGAGTACTGTGACCAAAATGGATATTTACCCAACGCGTAACGACAGCAAGGAACACATTATTCCACGACGGGAACCTGTCGTTTATGGTGAGGGAAAACGACATAATCTGTTGTCTTCTGCCGAACTCGATTTCTTCGCACACCATGGTTATCTCATCAAGCCCGGCCTGCTGGCTGATAAAGTGGATGAGGTGCTCGCGGAGATCCCGAGAATGCAAGTCGAGCTTGCAGGAAAACAGGAGCTGATCCTGGAACCGGACAGTAATATGGTACGTTCCGTTTTCTCGCCGGAAAAATATAGTGATATTTGTAAATCTCTGGCTTGTGACAGGAACCTGTTGCACGCAGCAGAGCAAATTCTTGATAGCGAGGTATACATCCATCACTCGCGTATTAACGTAAAAGCCGGTTTGAGCGGCAAATCATTTTCCTGGCATTCTGATTTTGAAACATGGCACTCGGAAGATGGGATCCCGGGGATGCGAATTTTAACAGGCTGGGTATTTTTAACGGAGAATAATGAATTTAACGGCTCCTTATTTGTGATCCCCCAGTCCCATAAGTATTTTATTAGTTGTGTCGGCGAAACGCCCCAGGATAATTTTAAAACCTCTCTGCGCAACCAGACTTATGGTGTGCCTGGCAAAGAGTTATTGGCGCAAATGGTCAACCAGTTTGGCATGAAAGGCATTTATGGGCCGCCGGGTACGGTTGTTTTCCATGAAGGGAATTTGTTGCATGGTTCACCTGACAATATGGCGCCTATGCCGAGGAGCAATATCTTTTTTGTCTATAACAGCGTCGAAAATACACCCGTTGAACCGTTTAACGGCCTCTCGCCCCGACCGGAATTTCTTGCAAGACCATTCACAGGTGCTGTTACAGCAAAGGAATGAATTAGCCCCGGCAGAGTCCGCTGCTTGCCCGAACGATAAGTTTCGGGGTAAGCAGCAAGGTTTGCCTTGGGGCACCTGGTGTGGCGATTTCCTGCAACAAAAGACGTGCGGCCTGTTCAGCCAATTGTTGATGGGGCACTTGAATTGTGGTGAGTGACGGCGAGATCATGTCGGATAAAAACATGCCATTAAAACCCACAACGGAATAATCGCCGGGAATCTCATAGCCCTTGCTCTGCAATTGCTGTATGGCGCCAATTGCCATTAGATCGTTTGCCGCCAGAATGGCGGACGCTTTTTTATGACGCTTGAGGAATAGCTCCGCACCCTGCATGCCAGCCTCTATAGTAAAAGCATCGAGCGGTATCACGTCCCTCTCAAGTTCATGTTTTGCACAGTAATCAAGAAAGGTACTTAATCGTTCCTTCCCTTGCGAAATGACTTGCGGCCCGGCAAAGTGAACAATATGGCGATGTCCCAGTTCGAGCAAGTGATTCATCGCAAGTTCAATCCCATATATATCGTCATTGATTACCCGATGGGCGGCATGTTCGTCATGAATGGAACGATTGACCAGAACCATGGGAAGCTGCTGCCGGACACAATAATTTACGCTACTGTCTTTAAGAAACGCGCTCGCAATGATAATACCATCGATTTTCCGGGCAATGAGATTCCGGATTTCGGCAATGGCCAGGGTTTGGTTATTATTGGAACTCGCAATAAATGTGACATAACCCTCCCGGGATAAATAATCCTGCGCGCCTTTGATCATAGCGGGAAAGAGCGGATTGAGAATATCGGGTACCACGATACCAATAGTGCGGGTTTTTTGTTTGCGCAAGCTCTGGGCGGTATAATCCGCCACGTAACCGAGTTTTACAGCCGCTTCCCTGACTTGAGCAATGACTTCCGTGCTTATTTTTGCACGGAGACCAGGGTTTAGTGCCCGCGATACGGTAGACGTGCTGACTCCTAAATAGTCTGCAACGTCTTTGATACGAATACGCTTTTTCATGAACAGTTATGCACCGGTAATGTACGGGTGGATGTAATTATACGTAACTAATTTCATTTCCGTCATTTCTTCTATTGCGTATCGTATTCCTTCCCGCCCCGTTCCTGAGGCTTTAACACCCCCGTAAGGCATATGATCAATGCGAAAAGTCGACACGTCATTAATATTTATACCGCCAATCTCTACCGTGTCAATGGCATATTGTATCTTGCGCAGATCGTGGGTAAACAATCCCATTTGCAATCCATAGTCGGAATCAGAGACTTTGGTGATAGCTTCTGTAAAATCCCGGTAGGAAGAAAGGACAACAATGGGGCCAAAGATTTCATCTTTGGCAATACTTAAGCTCTCGTCACAGCTTTCGATCAAAGTCG
Source organism: Legionella spiritensis (assembly GCF_900186965.1). Classification (NCBI taxonomy): domain Bacteria; kingdom Pseudomonadati; phylum Pseudomonadota; class Gammaproteobacteria; order Legionellales; family Legionellaceae; genus Legionella; species Legionella spiritensis. The sequence continues at coordinate 776,456 of NZ_LT906457.1, read as the reverse complement.
GCTCAATCACCAGATTATGCCGCCCTCCCCCAACCAGCACCTGAGCGCCGTTTGCAACGGCTTGTTGAATGCTGCGCTCAATTCGATCAGCGGCAATTTGGTTGATGACCGGACCGACCACGGTACTTCGATGCTTCGGATCGCCAGATTTGAGTGCCTTGACTTTACGAATTAATATATTTTTGGCGTCCTCGTAAATGGTATCATGGATATATACCCGTTGAACCGAGATGCAGGTCTGTCCCGCATTGAGATAACCGCCCCATACCACGCGATCCAGCGCATACTCCAAATCGGCATCGGGCTCAATGATATTACCGGCATTGCCACCCAGCTCCAGCGTTACCGGTTTTTTACCCGCCTGTCTTTTTAATTCCCAACCAACCCTGGGGCTGCCCGTGAAACTGAGCATGCGAATACGTTCATCGCTGACCAGTGCCTGAGCCACGTCGTTACGACAAGGCACGATTGCAATAGCATTGGCCGGCCATCCGGATTCAATGATAATTTGTCCCAGACGGATGGCGGTCATGGCCGTTTGCAGATCAGGTTTGATAATCACAGGATTTCCGGCAGCGAGGGCAGGAGCCACCTTGTGGGCCACAAGATTGAGCGGAAAATTAAAAGGCGTAATGCCAGCGATAAGGCCGCGAGGCACGCGATGAAGATGAGCCTCTCTTCGTGACTGATCTGGGAGCCAGTCGAGTGAAAAAATGTCGCCATTAATACGCAAAGCTTCTTCGGCTGCGACCTGAAAGGTAAACTGTGCGCGATCGACTTCCGCAAAAGCTGCGGTAACAGGCTTCCCGCTTTCAGTGGTAATACCCTCGGCAAGTTCCGAACGGCGTTGTTGAATTTTTTCCGCAATAATTTTAAGAATGTTGCTGCGTTGCCAGGCAGATAAGGCTCTGGTTTGAGAAAAGGCCCCTGTTGCCTGGGCAATACCGCGCTCCATAAGCGCCGCATCGGCCAGCATGAGTTGTGCGAACGGTGTATCGTCGTAAGGATTGCTCAGGATCAGGGTATCTTTTGTGGACATACTCACCCCGTTGATTACGGGTTCCAAAATATTTTTTATCCCCGTGTTTATTTCTTCCAAATCCAGCATGGTCTTACTCTCCGCTCAAGTGAGGTGTAACAAGGGTTGCTCAATGGCTTGCGCCAACTGTTGCGCAAACCGGATCAATTCGGACAATTTAGCCGTATCAAATCCGCTGATTAAGATTTCGTATCCGGACTCCTTGTCGGTGACCAGAATAGTCGGCATGGGACTGTTTTCGATGGAGAGCGCCGTAATATGAGATCCGCTGAGATATAAGACATGCAGACACGGCTCGGTTGTAGCAGTGGAGTGGATTTCCAGCCGGGAAAAACGTCCGTAATCAGGATCGGAAATATAACTTTCGCTCATGGCTTGGCCATCCCAATTGTCTACTTGAATGGTGAGCGGTGCCGTATCCTGATACAACCGATGCGAGCGCATTAATGATGCCGCCAGAGTAGCGAGCAGATGGCCTGCGTTTCGCGAATTATGATCTTGTTGCCGTAATAACCAGCTCTCGCAATCTTTCATACCGTCACTGGACACGGTTATGACAAGACGGCAGGTTTGTCGTGGAACCGGCGCCGGATTAGGCAGCGTTTTCACATCATCGGAGAGCGCTTGTTGCTCCGCGATAAATTGATCTACATCGGCTGCATGCACAATACTTCTGTTGCAATGGTGCGCCACGGCTTGTAACGTGATGCCGTGTTGTTTTACCAGAGATCTGGCTTTCGGTGAGGCCAATACCGATTCCGACACCAGGGGGATAACCGTGGCCGAAGGTTGGGTTTTTAGTGGATGCGGCGCAGGTGCTTTTATTTCCTCCTGTCCGGTTTCTGACGCTTGATTCTCGAACTCCGGCGCTGGATCAATGACTGCGACGACATTACCCACTGGAACCTCGCTCCCGGCTTCATAGAAAATTTTGCCAAGAAATCCCGAGTGTCTGGCTTCGATTTCCATAACCGCTTTATCCGTTTCAACATCCATAATGATGTCGCCAACCGCGATGGCGTCACCGGGTTTTTTATGCCAACAGGCTATGGATCCGGTATCCTGATTCATTCCCAAAACGGGCATAATAATGTCATGCGGCATGGCAAATCTTTCCTGAAACTAATTGTTGGGCTTTTTCAATAACCGATTGTGCTGTCGGTACGGTTAAATCCTCCAGGGCGGGAGAAAAAGGGACAGGCACGTCCATGGCGCCGAGGCGAATCAGGGGCGCATCAAGATAATAAAACGCTTTTTCCGCCAGTCGACTGGCAATTTCAGCGGTAATACCAAAACTCTGATGCCCTTCATCCACAATAATCACCCGGCCGGTTTTTTTTACTGATTCAATGAGGGTTGTTTCGTCAAGAGGCACGATGGTGCGAATATCAATGACCTCCGCTGAAATATTGTGTTCGACCAGAACATCCGCCGCCTCTTCGATGACCTGTACCATCGAACTGCATGCGATTAACGTGATGTCCTTTCCCAAACGGTTAATATTAGCCTGGCCAAAGGGGATCCGATAAGGTTCTTCCGGAACATGGCCTTTCATTTGGTACGAGAGTTTGTCTTCAAAAAATACGACCGGATTATTATCGCGAATCGCCGTTTTCAAGAGTCCCTTGGCTTCATAGGGCGTGGACGGAATGGCAACCTTAAGTCCGGGAATATGAGCCACCATGGCATGCAGGCTTTGACTATGTTGCGCCGCGGAACGGCGAGTGGCTCCCAGATTGGTGCGCAAGACCATAGGCACCTTGAGTTTACCTCCAGACATATAATGTTGCTTGGCCGCCTGATTTGCCAGCTGATCCATAACCAGAAACAAAAAATCGCCAAACATGATGTCCACGATAGGACGGCATCCGGTCATGGCCGCGCCAACGGCGATACCGACAAATCCCGGCTCGGAAATGGGGGTGTCGATGATGCGTTGAGTGCCAAACTCTTCCGCCAGTCCGGACAACACCTTGAAAGGCGTCCCTGCTTCGGCCACATCCTCTCCCATAAGCAAAATGGTCGGATCAGCGCGCATTTCTTCACAGATGGCCTCATTAACCGCCTTTGCCCAGGTTATCTCTCTCATATTTCCTCCTGTGTCGCATATACGTGTTGATTTACTTCCGATGCCTGGGGGTACGGCGCGTTTAAAGCATAGTCCACCGCGTTTTGCGCCTCTTGTTCGATATCATGGCGGATACTATCCAGTCGCGTCTGATCGACGATGTTGTTCTTTATCAGATATTGACCAAGCATTTGAATGGGATCGCGCTGCTCTTTCCAGTAAATTTCCTCTTCCTTACTGCGGTAATAACGTCGATCAATGTCGCCTACGTGATGGCCGAAATACCGATAGGTGTTTAACAGCACAAAAGAAGGCCCCTCACCGGCTCTGGCTCGGGACACCAGTTCTTGCGCCAGTTGATGCACCGCCAGAACATCCTGCCCGTCTACTTCATGCGCCTCAATGCCAAAAGCCTGCGCCCGGGCTTTCAAATCACCGGCCGCCATTTCAGATACTTTGGTGTATTCCCCATAAAGATTGTTTTCACAGGCATAAATAACTGGCAAAGACCAAAGTGCCGCCATATTCATCACTTCATAAAGCAAACCCTGACCCAGCGCACCGTCGCCGAAAAAACACACACTAACGGCATTGTCATTCCTGTATTTTGCACTCAAGGCCGCGCCTGTGGCTATCCCCATGCTGCCGCCAACAATAGCATTGGCTCCGAGATTGCCATTGCCTTGATCCGCAATATGCATGGAACCACCCTTTCCTCGACAATACCCTTCCCGCTTGCCAAGGAGTTCGCAAAACATTTGCTCATATTGCGCCCCTTTGGCGACGCAATGGCCATGTCCGCGGTGGGTGCTGGTAATAGTGTCCGCTGGCGTCAGCGCTTCGCAAATGCCTACCGCCACGGCTTCCTGACCGGAATACATATGGGTTAATCCCGGCATTTTGGCGGATAAATACAATTCATTCGCGTTGTCTTCAAAGACACGGATCCGTACCATTTGCCGGTACATTCGCAATAACGTGCCGGAGTTTAATGTTTTTTTCTTCTTCATGGTTCACCTTTCAATGTCCGCAGGAGCGATGCCCCATACTCTTCTGCACTTTGGAACTACAACCGCAGGCGGTAGCCGCCGGGCTTGATTTATTGACCTTCATGCCTTTGGGCAGTCCCCGGGTTTTTACCGCCACCCCGGGCACAACAATACGTCGAATTTTTATTCCCGTATCGGGATGAATGGATAAAGGAGGATCATTGACGTTTTGTAAAAACTCAAAACATTGCTCTTCGTTTTCAATCGTTTCATAGACATAAACAGGCATCATTTCTCCTTGGGTTTCGTGAACAAAATCCTTCACCATTGCAATGGAGCCTAATAGGCGTTAGCGACAAACAATTCCCCGGCAGGGAATAACGTGATCACCCGGCACCCGTCTGCCGTTACAACGACCTCCTCTTCGATACGAGCCGCGCCGTTGCCATCAACGGCGGGGCAATAGGTTTCCAGGGCAAAGACCATGCCTTCCTGTAATTCAAAGGGATGTTCAAAGGAAACCAGCCGGCTGATGATCGGTCGTTCATGCAACGCCAACCCCAGGCCATGACCAAATTGCAGCCCGAAGGCTTCCATTTCGGATTCAAACCCGAATTCCTGGGCACGCGGCCAGACGGCGGCGATTTTATCCGTGGTGACGCCCGGCCTCACCAAAGCTATGGCATCGTCAATCCACTCCCGAGCCCTGGCGTAGGCATCTTCCTGAGCCTGGGTTTTACTGCCTACATTGAGGGTGCGGTAGTAGCAAGTACGATATCCCATGTAGGATTGAATGATGTCAAAAAACGCCTGATCACCGGGGCGATACATCCTGTCGGTAAAATTATGCGGATGGGGACTGCAACGCTCGCCGGACACGGCATTGATAGCCTCGACATCATCCGACCCCTGCTCATAGAGAAATTTGTTAGCCAGAGCCACCAGTTCGTTTTCCCTCATACCGGGTTTCAAATGCTCCGATATCATCTGGTAGGCACCATCGACCATGGAGGCTGCCGTGTTTAATAAAATGATTTCGTCCATACTTTTAATTTGGCGGGCATTGAGCATCACCTGCTGCACGTCACGTACATCAATACCTTCGGCTTGCAGAGCAAACAGCATGGGCGGTTCAATCACGTCCACTCCCAGAGGCATTTCAAAGACACCATCCGTGCGCAGTAAATCAGCGATTTCCCGGGCGGCCCGTTTGAATAATCCCGCGTCCTGATTGACGGAACCCCGCAACCCCAGCATGCCGGCGCGGCACTGATGAGATTCGAGCCAGGGCGCGTGGAGACGATGATGGGCGGCCGCCGATCCAAAATCCCATAAATACGGACTCGAATTACCGGTAAACAACGAATATCGACAAATTTTATCGCGTGCCCACTCTCCGATAACGCTGCTGGTCAGATAGCGAATATTGTTGTTGTCAAAACACAACATGGCGCCTAATCCGGACTCGGCGAGCGCCTTGCGAGTCCGGGCCAGACGATAATTATGCAATCGTCTGAAATCAACCCGCTCTTCAAAATCCACCGCCATGCGACCGGGAGATGGAATCGGGCGTTGCCAGTTCCACCGGGGATCAATATCGCTCTCATAAATTTGCACCGGTTCGGTAGGACTGAATTCTCTCATGATAAGTACTCCTGTATGGGGGCTTGATGTCAACAAGCGCTACTGCATTACGATTCCACCGTCAATCATGAGCAATTGGCCGGTCATATAATCCGAATCGGAACTGGCAAGAAATGTCGCCGTGCCTACGATGTCTTCCGGTGTGGAACAGCGTTTCATCAAAATCATTTCCTGGGCCAGTTTATCCATGGATTCGCCGTGTTGCTCAAACTTGCCAATTTCAACCAGATCCCTGTCCAGTTGTTCCCATAATTCCGTATCCACGACACCCGGAGCGTACCCGTTTACGGTGATATTGTGTTTAACCAGAGCTTTCGCGCCGCCGTTTATCATGGCCAGCACGGCATGTTTGGAACAACTGTAGGGGATAACATCATCAAACGACTGGCGGGACAAAATGGAGCCGACATTAATAATTTTGTAAGGCCCGTTTTCCGCGCCTTGTCGAATCATTTGCCTTGCGGCTTCCTGCATACCAATCAAGACACCAAGGCCATTGACATCCATGATTTGACGCCAGTTTTCTTCCGTGATATCAAGAAACAACATGGGTTTGTTAACCCCGGCATTGTTTACCATCACATCCAGCGAACCGAACGATTGCACGGTCAGGTTCACCGCATCCATCATTTGCCGGCGATTGGTGACATCCAGCCGGGTTGCCACCGCATCTCCCCCATGAGTAAGAATATGGTCAACAACCTCCATACAACCTTCCAGGTTGATGTCGGTCACACAAACCCTGGCGCCCTCAGCAGCGTAATGTTTGGCTACAGCAGCACCCATGCCGCGGGCGGCGCCGGTAATCAGGCAGGATTTACCTCTCAAGCGTTGATTCACAGGACTTCCTTACTTTGAAAAACAATGCAATCGATTGCACCAGATTTGCATTGCTTCTGTCAAGGGAATTATTTTCGATTGAAAAAAAAGCAGGGCATAGCTATCCTACACAGGCATTTTTTTACCTGAGCACCATGCAACGATGAAAAGCATGCATACTCAAGGACGTTAAGGGAGTAAAACATGGGATTTTTTGACTCGGTCGTTGAAGCGGCGCAAACAAACGATATCTGGACATTGGAACGCCTTTACCGGGAAGAATATTCGTCCGGCAATTTTGACCAATACACACGACACCTGGCATTGACGCCGGCCGGTCATTTGGCAAGGGAAGGACAATGGGAAGCCGTTGCCCTGCTTTTTGATCATTATCGAGTCACCACCGACGGTATTTTATTTGGCGCGGTACTCGGCGGGCATTATGATGACATAAGAATATTGCTGCAAAACCCGGAGCCCGACGATACATCCATTTTAGCCAGGGTATGCGCAAGGCATATCGAGAAATCCAATCGTAAGAAGCGAAACTATTGGAACCCGATTATCAAGGCGTTAGCCATTCAGGATCAAACAGAAGCGATTGACGAAATATTGAAACAGTTCTCCTTTTCAGAGCAATGCGAAGAGGGATTGCTGCAAGCCGCCGTGGAAGGTGCCGCTTTTGCAGGAAATGACACAAGAGTGTTTGCCCTGTTTAAAACCATCGAAGACAATCTCAAATCCTTTGATGAAACCATCAAATTAAGCAACTCAATACAATCTCTGGAAAAAGCCGCCCTCAAAGCCGCGGCCCAGGGCGGTCATAAAAAACTGGTTAATGACTTGCGGAAGAGAAATATAGAAAAATATAAGGCAAGAACCAGTCCCTGCACTGAAACCGATGTGAACAGGGAAAAATCGTCCCTTTTACAAACAGCAATAGAAGGAGCCCTCTGCGATGGCCATCTGGATCTGGTTAAAACGTTATTCAAGAAGCGTTTAAAAATTGAAAAAACCCTGAAAAAACCAAAATCGAATGACTTATTCTTTTCTCTCGCCAGCTCCACCATCGAAAAACTCTTTATCGCTTCTGTTAACTGCCTGATTGAAAGTGCTTTTCAACAGGATCAATACCCGCTCATTGAAGAGTATGTCAGTGATGAGTTAATCAGTGGGCGGGATTATTGGGTTAAAGCTAGCATCCGCAGTACCATTCGCAAGCAAAATAAAAATAAAGAACCCTGGTGGAATAGACATGAGCCAAATATTATTGATTTACGGCAACGCTATCAGCTAATACCCAGGCATGCGTCGCTTTTGCAGCATGACATCGCACTGGTTGAGCAAATTGCCAGCAATGCGGTGACGGTGACCGAGGACATAAAAGACCGGTTACAGAAACTTCTGCAAACCCCCTGTGTAGAAATGGTCATTTCCTGGATAAAAGAGCATAAACCCAGGGCGGAGTTTTTGGATAGCCTGAAAAATTATATGGACGAATATGAAAAGTCCTGGGTATATGGCCGTAATCATTATGAACGAGCGACAAGCGTGTTGTCTGTGATTACCTATAAAACCGATGATGAAACATTCAGGCAATTGATTGAACAACAAGCCGCGCTGCTGAAGCGAGAGGAGCATGATATCGTTATCGGATCGAAAGAGGACAAACATAACCAACCGGTAGTTCACCGCCTGCAAGATGACAAATTTACTAAAGCCGTGAAGCAATGCCTTGCAGCGCTGGCAACAGTACCAGACCACAGTAGCACGGAGACCATGGACAAGGAACCCGAAGCGGCGGAAATGACATTTGGTCTATAATTACTCGGTCCAGGCACCATTTTTTACAAAAGAACGGTAGCCCGTAAGGAGGCCTGCGGCCGTATTGCGGGTTTCATGGTCCAATAGGGTACCAGGAGAACAGGGGAGTACCTGTATGAACGGTTTCCCGCATGTCGGCTTCGCCTTCATGACGGGCTACAGGAAATCGGGCGACAAAGTGTGCCATTTCTTGTCATTCCCGCGCAGGCGGGAATTTATGCCTGATATAGCACAGAGCCAATTTAGCCATAGATTCCCGCCTGCGCGGGAATGACAGGCGCCTGCCAAAACTAAATAGATGAGGTACTAGTACAACGTTTCACTGAAGTTGTCTTGCTTGTTTGTTATTGCTGCGACAGCGGGTCAAGTCGTAGGTCGGGCCAGGCGCCCGACCTACCTCTCCTGTCTCCTTGGCAACAGGACAGAATCAGTGAAACGTTGTACTAGGCTCTGTGAATAAATTTTTTCCGATCGAAAACAAGGCAACTATTGTTGCGCAACAACTAATAATGTCTTGTAGCCCGTCATGAAGGCGAAGCCGTAATGCGGGAAAACGTTCATAAGTGGCACATCAAACCCGCAATACGGCCGCAGGCCTCCTTACGGGCTACTGGTTTTTCGCAAAAAATGGTGCGAAGAAAATTTTTGTTCACGGAACCTAGAAACCACCCGTAAAATAATCGAATGTCGCGCTATTCAAATCATCGCGGTAAACGGACTTGTCGGGGGACTGTTTGCCGCAAATATAAATCACATTGCTTTTTTGTTCGTGCCAGTGCAAGGGAATAACCGCGCAAAAAGGAAAAACCTGATGAACGGTGTTGTACACCCTTTTGCTATAAGTATCCCGAAAGAATGGGCTGGCAATAATATTCACCACAATAAAGCCATGTGGCTTGAGATGAGAATCCAGTTGCCGGAAATACTCCCGAGTCAGCATCGATTCCGGAACCGTAGCCTGATTGCTGTAAACGTCTGATACGATAACATCAAAACGTTGTGGATCCTGATTGAGATAAAGACGCGCGTCCTGCCCGACAAACCGTCCGGAAACAGGCTCCCCTAAAAAATGTTTTTCAGCCAGTTCCTTAATATCCGGATCAATATCCACATAGGTCACCTCGTTATTATTCGTTCCCGATGCCGTCAGGGAAAATCCTCCCGCGCCAATCACCAGAATTTTTTTATGACGGAGTTGTAATTGCTCAAAGAGCAGATTTCTAATGAATTCGATGTAGGGATAGGCTTTCCTGTCCGAAGATAACATGGAACTTCCGGATAAATTGATTTGCAGAACTTTATTGAACTCTTTCGTTTCGAGAACCTGATAATTGGCATAATTATTCGTGAGCTTGAATAATTTTTTCTCATAATTGATGTTAATGATCATAATGAGCAGGATCACTATCAGAAGCATAAGAACAGACCCCCAATGCAAATCCGCGCTGGAACGCAATTGAATGATTAGACCATATAGCAGCAGACAATTAATAAATACGGTCCAGGCAACACCAAGATACTGAAACAATAATAACGACGTGACAAGCGCGCCAAGAAAAGAACCAATCGTGCTAAGAAACAAGGCGCGGCCACTGATGTGACTGACTTTCAATTGCTGGTTAAACAAATTGGTTGTTAACGGAATGGTCTGCCCAAGCCAATAAACGATAGGTGCCAAAACCAGTAAAAGGTACAGGGTCAAACTGATCCAGTAAGGGAATAGCAACCGAATGGCTGTCAGGTAATAAAAGAAAAGAATGAAAACATAACTTAAGCCGATACCAATCCATATCATGGCGCGGATGAAGTTGTTGCTTAATTTTCGATAAAAATCATGTTGATAACTGCCGCCCCGCCAATAGCCAAGAGCCAGAAACAGTAAGAAAAACCCGATGATGATGCTGGTAATAATAACGCTGTTGCCAAAAAAGGGTATCAGTTGGCGAATAGTCAGGATTTCAACGGAAATGGTTACAAATCCTTCCAGCAATAAAATGGCCAACAGCGTTTGCAACATGGCTCGTCATAATCCTTATGGACTGTTTCCATGAATAAACAATCAGGTATTTGCCGTAATCACATCCAGCCCGTTCATGTACGGTTTTAACGCGTCCGGGATCCGAATATGACCGTCCTTGTCCTGATAATTCTCCATAATGGCGACCAACGTACGACCTATCGCCAGACCGGAACCGTTTAACGTATGAACCAGTTCCGTTTCCCTGGATTCCGGATGGCGGTATCGCGCTTTCATGCGCCGCGCCTGGAAAGAGGTCATGTTAGAACAGGACGATATTTCCCGGTAGGTGTTCTGGCTGGGCAACCAGACTTCCAAATCATACGTTTTCGCAGCCCCGGCACCCATATCGCCGGTACATAACGTCACGACACGGTAAGGGAGATTCAGGCGTTGCAGTATGACTTCCGCATGCCGAGTCAGTGTCTCCAGTGCCTCAAAAGACGATTCCGGCGCGGTAATCCATACCAGCTCCACTTTCTCAAACTGATGCTGCCTGATCATGCCTTTGGTGTCTTTGCCATACGATCCGGCCTCGCTGCGAAAACAAGGAGAATGGCAGGCGTAGCGAACAGGCAAATCCTCTACGGATAAAATGGTATCCCGTACCGTGTTGGTTACCGGAATTTCCGACGTGGAGGTTAAATAGTAATTCTGATCACCGCTCAGTTTGAATAAATCATTTTCAAATTTCGGCAACTGCCCGGTACCAAGCAGACTGTCGGCATTGACTATGTAGGGAACATAAATTTCCTGATAGTCGTGTTCTCGCGTGTGAATATCAAGCATGAATTGAATCAGGGCCCTATGCAGCCTCGCCAACTGGTTTTTCATAACGACAAACCGGCTGCCGGTGATTTTAACCGCCAGACTGAAATCCATCTGTTCCAGTTGTTCGCCAAGTTCATCATGGGGCTTGACGGGAAAATCAAAATCGGGGATCTGTCCCCATCGACGTACCTCGACATTATCCTGTTCGTCTTTTCCAGCTGGAACGGATTCATGCGGCAAATTCGGCAATCCCAGCGCGATGTGCTCCAGTTGCTGCAAAATCACTTCCAGCTCATTTTTTTTAAGCTCAAGCGCCTCACCCAAACGGTGCACTTCGGCTCGCATAGGCTCAATATCCTCGCCGCGGGCTTTGGCAGCACCGATGGCTTTGGATCGCTGATTACGTTCGTTTTGCAAGGATTGTGTCGCAACCTGCAGAATTTTTCTCTGCTCTTCAAGCTTTGTAAAGGCTTTTACATCAAAATGAAAGCCGCGCCTGGCAAGCTCCTCGCCAACATAGCTGGCATTCTCACGTAACAACTGGGGATCTAGCATATTTTTTCTTCCACTGCTTCCTGAAATTAATCAGCACCCATCCAGGCTGTCCAGGACAGGATACGATATGGTTCTATGATATTACTAAAATGATTGAGAATTTCATCCACTTTAGCTGGTTCATCAAAAAACTCCACGATCATCGGCAGATCAAAATGGATATCCAGCAAACTGGCCTGCCGCTCTTTTCCGGAATGTCCAAACCCCTTGACACCACGAAATAGTGTGGCGCCCATGACGCGATGCTCATGCAAATAATCGTAAACCTGGTGAAGAAAGGGGGAGTCTTCACTAAGATAGAAGCGTACAATTTTAACGTTCATAACGCGGTTCCTCCTATCCATCGCCCGAGTATAATCCCTGATAATGCCAGACCCAGCGCGAAAATATTGTTGCACAGAATATTAAGCGCCGCAAAAACGATATCCTTGTTCTGGTAAAGCATCCACGTTTCCCAGGAATAACTTGAAAACGTGGTAAAAGCACCAAGAAATCCAACAACGAGAAATAAATGCCAATAGTCACTGACAGGAAATCGTTCCAGAAGCAGGATCATAATCAACCCGGCAAGAAACGATCCCAGGCTATTGACCATCAACGTTCCTATCGGATAGTCGCCTCCGAATGCGAACCGCGCAAATGTGACCGTCAGAAATCGTGCCGTCGCACCCAGCGCACCGCCACAAGCCACAGCCACGATAGCCGTAAACATAACACCGCTACCGAACAATACCGCGCGTAGATTGATTCAGGGCATCAATCATGGGAATGACTTCCGGACAATCCACCTGCATTTGCTCTAATTCCGAAACCGCTTGCTGTACCGTTAATCCCTTGCGGAAAATAATTTTATAAGCCCGCCGCAAATGATCAATAGCCGATGAGGAAAAACCCCGCCGTCTGAGGCCAACGGTATTAATGCCGCAAGCTGATGTGGTATGGCCGGCAATCATGACATACGGCAGGACGTCCTTGGTGACATAGGTCGCTCTGGCAATAAACGCGTAGGCACCGACCAGACAAAATTGATGTACGGCCGCATAGGGGCCAATGATCGCATAGTCATTGAGAGTGACATGTCCGGACAAAGCCGCGTAATTGACCATAATCGTATTATTACCCACCATGCAGTCATGACCGATGTGGGCATAGGCCATAAGAAAATTGTTATCACCGACGCGAGTAACCCCTCCTCCCTTGACAGTGCCGCGACTTATCATACAATACTCGCGAATGACATTATTATCGCCGATCACCAATTGCGTCGGTTCCCCTTTGTAAGTAATATCCTGGGGTTCATCGCCGACTGACGCAAATTGAAAAATCTTGTTATTTTTACCTATGGTAGTAGGTCCTTCAACGACGACATGCGGGCCTATCCATGTCCCTTCACCAATTTCAACATCAGCGCCAATCACACTACCAGGGCCTATAGATACCCCTTTTGCCAGTTTGGCAGAGGGATGAATTATCGCACGTTCATCTATCACTTTTTATTTCCTTCGCTGCGCTCATTAAATCAGCGGAACAAGCCAGTTTGTCACCAACAAACGCTTCGCCTCGCATACGCCAAAAATCTCGTTTGCTACCTACCAGTTTCACTTCCAGCCGCAGCTGATCACCCGGCGTCACAATTTGTTTAAATTTGGCATTATCAATACCGGCAAAAAAATATAAAAACTCGTGTCCCTCTTTCGGACTACGAGACAAATTCGACAGGATAGCACTGGCCTGCGCCAGAGCTTCGAGCATCAACACGCCCGGCATAATCGGATTACCCGGAAAATGTCCCATAAAAAAAGGCTCATTGATAGTCACATTTTTAATGGCCGTCAAATAATCCAGTGTTTTATAATCCAGAACCCGGTCAACCAGAATAAAGGGGTACCGATGCGGCAGCAGCTCTAGAATTTTCGTTATATCTATCGATTCATTCATGAAATTATCTCTCACTCAAGTCATGATTCCTACTGTTATTTTTTTGAAAGACAAAAAACCGACCAACTCTTTTGCAATGTTATCTCCCGGAACAAGATTGCGAATCAATAATTTTTTGATCGCAGGTTGGCCTTTGATGAACATCCAGGTATTACAGGCGGAGTTTTTACGTCTGACAGAGTTTATTTAAACAGGTTCCGTAACATTTTCTCCAGCTTCGCAACTCGCAAAATATAATCATCCAATCGCCTGAATCTGGCTGCATTGCGGCGCCAACGGTTATGTTCACTAACCATGGTGCCGGAAGAATACAAACCGGCTTTTTTCAGGGATTTACTAACGGTAGACATGCCGGTAATCACAATATCGTCCAGTAACTGGACATTAGCCGCGATACAGCTTGCACCTCCAATAACGCAGTGGCTTCCAATACGTACAAAAGCTCCAACCGCGGCACATCCGGCTATAGCGGTATGGGAGCCAATAATAACATCATGTGCGATATGAACCAAGTTATCAATACGAACATCCTCACCGATACAGGTATCACCCAATGATCCCCGCGCTATCACGGTGTTTGCGCCGATAACAACCCGATCATAAACAACAACCCCTCCCCGAGTCGGACCACTTCGCCATTCACCACGATTTTTGACACCGTTAAAAGGCAGCGCGCCCAGCACAACGCCACGGTCAATGACAACCTGACTACCCACTCGCGTTCCGAATCCAATCACCGAGCCGGCCGCGATAGAGGTGTTTGGGCCTATGGTAACCCCGTTTTCAATAACGCAATGTTCACCGATATGAACATCCCGAGCCACCATCACCTGATCACCGATAATAGAATTGGCGCCTATCGATACGCCGGATTTTATTTGTGCTGTAGCAGCGATAATGGCAGACGAATGGATGCCTGGCGACATCAACGACTCAGACTGCTCAAACAATCTGGCCGTCAGCATGATCCCGTCAAGGGGATCTTTAACGACGATATGATCAAGAGGGCAAGAGGAACTATAAGGCGCGGATAATAAAACAACCCCGGCCTGACTTGTGTTTAAAACATCTGTCAGTAAGGGGTCGTCGTAATAGGCAACATCGGTTTCGGTCGCTCTGCTGAGTGACGCAACCCCCTGAACGACACGATCTTCCTGACCATGCAAAACACCATTCAAGAGGCTGGATAACTCAGAGAGAGTGCATGAGTAACTCACGGATTATTGAATATTTTTCATAACCGATGCAGTCACATCCATGCTCTCGGAACTGTAGGGTGCGGCATCTTTTTGTACGATAATATCGTATTTTTCAGTTTGAGCGACTTTCGTAATGGCTTTACGGATTTTGCCGTATAACTCTTCCATTGCTTCGTTATGCGCCGTGCTCAATTCCTGCTGGTACTGCTGACCTTGCTGTTCAAATGTTCTTCGCGCACTGACGATTTTCTTTTCCATCTCTTTCTTTTGAGCCTGGCTCATTACCGCACCGTCACGATTGAATTTTTCCATATCTTTTTTCAGACTGGCTTCCATGGCCACCAGTTTGTCCCGTCGTGGTTTAAACTCTTTTTCCAGTTTTTGCTGAATCTCTTTCATCTGACTGGAATTCTGCATGATTTTCTGCAGATCAACCACACCGATTTTTGCCCAATCCGCAAAAGCACTGGCCGTAAAAAAACTTAAGACCAATACCATTAAATAGCCGCTGACACGTTTCATGATTTATCTCCTGGTTTGCAAAGGCTATGATGCTAGCATAATTCAAATGCCGTTGCGATAACCGGCAACACCAAGCTAAAAAAAATTATTCATCCCGTATGCCGCCAGAAATTAAAACGCGGAGGACAGGGAGAACTGGAATATCTGTTCTTCATCTCCGGGTTGCTTATTCAAAGCCTTGGCCAGGCTGAAAGCCAGCGGACCAAAAGGCGATCGCCATTCCAGGGAAATACCGGAGGAATACCTAAGCGGCCCGGCAGCCGTTCCGCTTAAGGCGGCCGGAGTACCACTGATAAAGACATTACCGGCGTCGACAAACAGGGACGTTCGAACCGCGTCACGGCTGAGCGGATATGGAAGAATCAGACCCGCGCTGCCACTGACCAGCAAGTTCGCTCCAAGCGCATTACCATTGGTGTCCTTAGGTCCGAGAGAGAAACTGGAATAACCACGCACCTGACCTGGCTGGGCAATACCGCCGGCGTAATAGTTTTCAAAAAAGGGCAACCCGTCTCCGTTAAATTGATTACCGTAAGAGACATTGCCTAAGAACGAAAAGATGAATCCCTTGGCGACCGGATGATACCAGTGGGCCTGGTAGCTGGTTTTATAATAAGACAGGGAATCGGAAGTTGCCGGCAAGGCGACCAGAACCGAAGCCTGCTGATTAATACCGCGATTCGGGAATGGCAATTGATCATAACTGTTACGGTTCCATCCGGCCGTCAGGCGCGCTTCCTGAAAATGACGGCCATTGAGGTTCACAAAATTCTGAATCTGCTGCACGATTCCAACGGATTTAATATTCAGATCCTGATACCCGTAACCGAACTGCACGCTGCTGTTCTCACTTAACAGTACGTTATAGGTAATATCGCCCCCAAACCGATCGGACGAATAGGCACTGACATCCAGTTTTTGTGGATCAACGGTCTGGAAATAAAGATTAAACCCACGACCTACGCCGGTTTTGGTATAGAACGGGTTGTAATAATTAAATGAATAATTCTGTCCCCAATAGCTTGCGGAAAAGGCGAGACTGACCGACCGCCCGGTTCCCATAAAGTTATGCTGATTAAAGGCGGCGTTAACCTGCGGTCCATTGGTTCCATACCCTACGGACGCCGTAGCCTCGGCCGATGGCGCCTCATCAACCATGACATCGAGATCCACCTGATTATTGGTTCCAGGAACCGGATTGGTTTTGATATTGACGTTTTTTAAATACCCAAGTACCCGGATCTGTCTTTCCGACTCCTTGATGTTATGCAGCGACAACAGGGAACCTTCATTCTGACGAATGACATTGCGCAACACATAATCCGCCGTTTTGGTATTACCGTGAAAATTAATGCGCCGGACATACACATGGCGTCCGGGCTCCACAACAAAGGTGATAAAAACGGTTTTATCGGTTTCGTCAATTCTCGGCTCGGCATTAATGGCCGGAAAACCATACCCCACATCACCCAAGGCCAAACCAACTGCCGAAATACTCTCGGTTACCTTTTTACGGGAAAAAACCTCGTTTTTCTTAACCTGAATCAGCGAATTGATCTTTTCCCGGGGTAGAACCGTCTTTCCCACGACCGTATAGCCGGAAAAACGATACTGCGGCCCTTCTTCAATATGAATATTGATATAAACGTCTTTTTTATCAGGCGATAATAAAACCTGAGAGGACACAATTTTAAATTTCAGATAGCCGCGATCGAGATAAAATGAACGCAGCGCTTCCAGAGAAGCGTCCATCGCCGGCTTGGAATATTGATCCTTTTTCGTGAAATAGGTAAACAGGTTGCTGGTTGACAACGTCATTTCCGGCATGAGCTCATTGCTGGAAAAATCATGGTTGCCGATAAATTTAATTTCCTTGATTCGCGATACGCGTCCTTCGGAGATTGTGACCGTAATAGCCACGCGGTTTTCTGTAAGTGTGGCTATTTTGGTTTCTATCCGCGCATTGTATTTGCCGCGAACGTTATAAGCCTGTTTCAACTCTTTTTCCAGGCGCTCCAGGGACGAACGCTGAAATACCCGTCCCTTGACCAAACCCATCTGTTTGAGCAATTCCTTCATTTTGTCGGCGGGTATTTCCTTGTTGCCAACGACATTAATGGAACCAATGGTCGCGCGCTCCACAACATTAACAATTAAGGTACTGCCTTGTTTTTCAAGAGAGACGGATTGAAAAAAACCCGTGTCGTACAGGGAGCGAATAATTTGTCCGGTTGACGAAGGCCCAATTTCCTCACCCACCTGCACAGGCAGGTAGTTTAAAACCGTACCTTCGTTCACCCGTTGCAAACCGGTGACTTTGATATGACGAACAATAAAACTGCTGGCGGCACTGACCTGGCAAGTCCAGGTAATCATGGTTGAACAACACAAACCCAGTATTATATTTTTTGAGACTTTATTCATTATTCTTTTACGTCCAGCACTACTATAAATCTTGATGCCGTTTTATATTTCCGGCGCGAATGTAATTTTGCAACCCTTTTATAGGAACTGAC
Organism: Legionella spiritensis; assembly: GCF_900186965.1. Taxonomy (NCBI): domain Bacteria; kingdom Pseudomonadati; phylum Pseudomonadota; class Gammaproteobacteria; order Legionellales; family Legionellaceae; genus Legionella; species Legionella spiritensis. The sequence goes on along the minus strand of NZ_LT906457.1, from coordinate 758,555 downwards.
ATGCTCTGTCAAGAAATCAGCTTGTTAACTTTTAAGTCAGCTTTCACGTGTATGGCAAATAAACCAGGATAACAAACGGTCCGGGCGCATAACTCCGGAGGTTATGACAACACATTGTGAAACCACGGATATTGACTATTTTATCAACTCCATTACGCTCAACCAGCCAATCTCGAAATATCATTACTTAACGCCAGGAGCATCAAGGCAATTAAAAAGGCCAACCCGATATACAATCCAGCCGTTTTAACCTCTTCCGACAAAGGTCGGCGTCGTATGATTTCAATCAAATAATACAGGAGATGACCGCCATCCAGCATGGGGATTGGTAAAATATTTAAAACCCCGAGACTAATGCTCACCAAGGCCAAAAAGGATAAATAATAAGCCAGGCCGCTCCGTCCCGATTCACCGGCACCCTGTGCAATGCCAACCGGACCGCTAATGCTTTGCAAAGCCAGTTTTCCAGTGATAAAACGTCCAATCAGGGCAAACGTCGTTTCAGTCAGGCCGTATGTTTGTTTAAGAGCCGTGCCAATGGCATCAAGAGGGCCTTCGCGTTGAACACGCAACCATGTTTTCGGCCAGTTCACTTTTTGCGAACGAACACCAAGAAAACCTTCCTGTACCCCGTTATTGAGATGGCTGCCGGTAAGTACTGACAAAGTTATAAAACGTCCTTTCCGGTTAATAGACAGCGTCAATCGCTGATCGGGCCTGGTTCGAACCAACTCAACGAGTTCCAGCCAGTCATTCAGGGGTTTTCCATCTACCGCGTTAATCAAATCGTGTGATTGCAACCCTGCCAGTTGGGCAGGTGAATCCTTAACCACTTCTCCTATCACCGGTGGAATGGTGGGGATAAAAGGTACGATGCCCAGGCTCGCCAGGAGATCCGGTTTTTTGCTGTCGAGGCGCCAATTGGCCAAAGGTAGAATAACGGTTCGCTTTTGATTATCAGTCATGGATTTCACTTGAATAACGACCGTTTCATCACTTCCTATGTTAGGAAGAAGCGCATATTGAAAATCCCGCCAGCTTCTGATTTTTTGATCATTAAGCGCCAGGATTTCCTCGTTGGCCTGCAGTCCGGCTTTGGCGGCCAGACTATTGGGTTTGACGTCTTCAATCATGGGTGCCAGAGAACGGATCCCGATAACCAGAACCAACCAGAGAGCCAGAAAAGCGAACAGGAAATTAAATAACGGGCCGGCAATAACCACAGCGATCCTGACCCATACCGATTTGTTATTGAAAGCGAGGTGACGCTCGTTTGGAGGCACCTCGCCTTCCGCTTCGTCCAGCATCTTGACGTACCCGCCTAGCGGCAGTAAAGACCACACAAACTCGGTGCCTTTTTTATCCTTCCAGCGTGCCAGTACCTTACCAAAACCAAATGAAAACCGTAACACTTTCACACCGCACCAGCGCGCAACGATAAAATGGCCGTATTCATGAACAGTAATGAGCAATAACAAAGCCAGAATAAAATAAACCAGGGTTAAAACCATACTGTTATTCCTGAATTCATAATCACCAGGGCGAAATAGAATACGGGTGCGGCGGCAATCATGCTATCCAAACGATCCAGTATACCGCCATGACCGGGTATCAGATGACTCGTGTCCTTAAGATGACAGCGTCGCTTCAGTATACTGATAAACAAATCACCAAGCAGGGCGATAAGGAAAACAAACAAAACCGTCAACCCCCACGGCAACGGCCGCCCCGGCTGAAAATAATAATACCCGGCAATGGCAACCAGCATGGACAGGAACGCGCCTCCGGCTAACCCCTCCAGACTTTTTCCGGGGCTTACGGCGGGAATCAATTTATGACGGCCCCATTGTTTGCCGGTCACATAGGCACCGATATCCGCCGCCCATACCAGACACATGACATACACGATAAAACTTTTACCGCTTTCCATCTCATAGATCGCAATCAAACTCTGTCCGAATACCGGAAGCAAAAGCAGGAAAAATATACTCACAGTATAGCCGTTACCCCATATGCTTTGAGACCTCGGAAAAAAGAGTACGGCCCAGATGATTAAAAACCAGCATCCCAACGCGACCAAAAGCCACTCCCTGTACACATAATGTATGACGAGGAAGGCCAGCAGCAGCAGGCCTAGATAAACAACCTTCAAAGACAGGCGGTTTATCGGAATTAATTGCAGCGATTCAACGCCACATGCCATAACAAGGAGTAGAATAAGGCCGCTAAAAACCCATATATTGGCGTAATAAATAATCCCCAATACCAGTGGGATTAATATAATGGTAGTCAGTAAACGCTGTCTAAACATGCTCTGTCTCGTTTATTTGCCGGGAGGTTTTGCCGTAACGCCGTTCACGCTGCCTGAAGCACAACAGCGCCTTTTCAAATTCCTCCGCGTTGAAATCCGGCCAATGCGTTGAAGTAAAATATAATTCGGTATAAGCAAGCTGCCATAAAAAAAAGTTGCTTATCCTGTGCTCCCCGCTGGTGCGGATAAAAAAATCCGGTTCGGGAAGATCCCAGGTATTCAAATGCCTGGATAAAATGGATTCATCTATATCACTAATCTGTAATTCGGAGGCGCATACCTTTTGAGCTATTTTTTTTGTCGCCTCGACAATTTCCCACTTGCCACCATAATTCAAGACCAGGTTAAGCGTCAAACGTTTATTGTCGCGGGTCAGGGTTTCGGCGATCGCCATTTGCTCGCATATGTCCGGGGACAAACCTTGCCTGTTGCCGGTAAAACGTAAACAAATGGCGTTTTTATGTAATTCCTCAACTTCATAGCGGAGTGTTTCCAGAAATAATTTCATAAGAAATTCCACTTCGTTTTCCGGTCTGGCCCAGTTTTCACTGCTGAATGCGAACAAACTCAACACAGAAATATTATTTTCAAGGCAGCAGCGTATGACCGTCTTGACCGATGCAATCCCGGCTTTATGCCCTTCAAAGCGCAGCAAACCACGATTTTCAGCCCAGCGCCCATTACCATCCATCACAATAGCTACATGCTGGGGTAATACTTTATTCAACCTATCTCTTCCTGCAACACAATAATTGGGCAGTAGTCTAACTGCTTTATGCAAAAATATTAAGTAGGAAATGGGTTTAAAGTTTTTCAGAACGCGAAAAAGTATTATTCCGGGAGCCGCCAGCACTGCTGAAAACGCCAGAGAACTTGTATACCCGCGCTTTTATCCGCCACGGTTAATAATCCGGTGATATTTATGTCTTATTTTTAACATGATCGCGTCTTAACGATACATGACGCATCATTGACGCACCCTCCGCCACAGATATTTTGCGTCATGTCCTCCTTACCCATATAATCCTTGTTCATACAACAGCAGGAAAAATAACTTCATTAAAGACCCCTGCTTACGGAGCCATTCATGCCACAACGAAAGCCTGTCGTTCTTATGATTCTTGATGGTTGGGGATATCAAACGAATCCTGCCCACAATGCCATCGCCGCGGCGAACACGCCGCAATGGGATGAATGGTGGCAGACTCGACCACACATGCTTTTGGACGCTTCAGGACTGGCCGTAGGGCTTCCTGACCAGCAGATGGGCAATTCCGAGGTGGGACACATGCACATCGGATCCGGACGGAAAATTCAACAGGATTTCACCCGTATCAACGAAGCGATTGACTCGGGCGAATTTGCCGCAAACCCGGTTTTCATTAATGTCATCAAAGATATGAAAGCGCAAAATAAAGCCATTCATGTCATGGGTTTGCTTTCTCCCGGCGGCGTACATAGCCATGAAAAACACTTGTTTGCTTTTTTGGCTCTCTGCCATCATCTGGAATTTCATAACGTCTATTTACACTTGTTTCTGGACGGACGAGACACGCCTCCGCAAAGTGCGATGTCAAGCCTGAATGCTTTAAATCAACAATTGGGGAAATATCCGGTCGCTACCATTGCATCGTTGTGCGGCCGTTATTTTGCAATGGACAGAGACAAACGCTGGGAACGCACCGCACCCGTTTATCGCATGTTAACGGAAACAAAAAGCAGTTACCGTTTCGCCTCGGCTGAAAAAGCGGTTGAATCGTTCTATGCCGAAAAAAAATACGATGAATTTATTCCTCCGACCCTGATAGGGGAAGGAAAAGCGATTGAATCCGGCGATTCCCTGTTCTTTTTTAATTTTCGCGCGGACAGAGCCAGACAACTGACCCAGGCGTTTATTGAAGAATCATTCGATGGCTTTATTCGCACACGCCGCCCCCTCCCCGCTCATTTTGTAACCATGACCCGGTATGCCAGGAATCTGGTTACTGAAGCGGCTTTTCCACCGGTACCGCTTGATAACACACTGGGAGAAATTATCTCGAAACACGGGTTAAGCCAATTACGCATCGCTGAAACCGAGAAGTATGCCCATGTTACGTTTTTCCTCAACGGCGGCAGCGAACAGGTGTTTGACAACGAGGACAGGATTCTTATCCCCTCCCCTCCCGTGGCGACCTACGACATGCTGCCGGAAATGAGTGCGCCGGAATTAACCCGAACCCTCGTAGATGCGATCAAAAGTAATGCTTATGATGTCATCATCTGCAATTACGCCAATGCGGATATGGTCGGCCATACCGGCAATTTCCAGGCAACCGTACAAGCTATTGAATGCCTGGACAAGTGCATGCAGGATGTATGGCACGCCCTGGCCGAGGCCAATGGCACACTTCTGATCACAGCTGATCACGGCAACGCGGAAGCCATGTTTGATCAAACAACCAATCAGGCCCATACGGCTCATACCAGCCAACCGGTACCGTTTCTGTTTATCGGCGGTGACTGGCATTTCAGGCAACCCATCGGAAGTCTGATTGATGTTGCCCCGACTCTGCTGGCTCTTCTTGATCTTGACAAACCGCAAGAGATGACCGGTCATGCGCTTTTGGTGAAAAATCATGCTGAAGCTCTTTAATCCGGCCTCATTGGCGGCAAAAATCCTTGCAATGTCACTCACTGCTTCCTGGCTAGTTGCTCTGCCCGGCCATGCCGAAAACAACCGTGTCACAAAGACTCGGAGCGAGTTGAAAAAACTGGATCGTAAAATCGACCAGCTAAAACAAATGCTGGCCTCGGCACATGATAAAAGAGGGGCTCTGAACCAGGAGCTGGCCGGTACGGAAAAGGAAATTGGTGAAAGTGTACGGCGTCTGCGAGCCATGCAAACAGACATGGCTGCAAAACAGCAGAAAATTGCCGCCCTTGAACATCAGGTCAAAAAACTGCATCAACAATTAACGGCCCAACAGGCGTTACTGGCACAGCATTTGCGAACGCGCTATAAAATGGGGGAATACCAACCCCTGAAATGGGTTCTTAACCAGGACAATCCTTATACCATCAGTCGCCTGTTAACCTTCTATCAATATTTGATTCGATCGCGGCAAACCATCATCGATGACATTGAAAACACCAGAAAAAATCGGACTCAAACCCAGGAAACCCTGCAAAAGGAATTCGCGGCACAACAGATATTGCAAGACCAGCTTCATGATCACCAGCAAAAACTGGAACAGGATAAACAGTATCATACCGCTGTGATCCGAACCTTGAATCAGGACATTCAGAGCAAGCAAAACAAGCTCGCCGAATATGAAAAAAACAAGGAAAATCTGGCAACGCTGTTAAAGACTCTGGCCGCTCAAAGCATTGCCCGCCCCAAAAAGCCCATGTCACAAATGCGACATAAATTGCCTCCTCCGGTGCAAGTGGCACGTAACGCCGTACAGCGTATGCACCAGGGTGTGACATTTTTTGCCGGCGAAGGCACCCCCGTACACGCCGTCTACCCCGGCAAGGTGGTTTTCAGTGATTGGCTCAAGGGATACGGATTATTACTGATTATTGATCATGGTCAGGGCTTTATGACACTCTATGCCCATAACCAATCCCTGTTTAAAAACAAGGGGAATCCTGTCATCCAGGGAGAAACTATCGCATCCGTCGGACATAGCGGTGGAATCAAACAAAACGGACTATACTTTGAGGTAAGGCAACACGGTAAAGCTGTTTCTCCACTTGATTGGCTCTCTTGATTGCTCACTGGCATTTAAATTGCTTGTTATTTGATTAAAGAGTGGACGAAGTGGGCGGTGAATGGGTGCCAAAACTATTCTTAGGAGAACAAAAAATGTTCAGAAAACAGTTATTTTCCAGCGTATTAATCGTTTTGTTCACAACAGCTTACATGATACCTCCCCAGGTTGTTGCCGCGGAAGAAACAACCAGTCGGATTCCGATGGAAGATGTTCAGCGTTTTTCCAATGCAATCAGTGAAATCAAGAAGTATTACGTCAAGCCCATTGAAGACAAGGAACTGTTTGATAATGCGATACGCGGCATGCTAAGCGGTCTTGATCCTCACTCCACTTATCTTGACGAAAATGCTTTCAAGGAATTACAAACCTCTACCAGCGGTGAATTCGGCGGTTTGGGTATTGAAGTCACCATGGAAGAAGGCGTCGTTAAAGTCGTGACTCCGCTTGTAGATACCCCTGCTTTTAAAGCAGGCATCAAAGCCGGTGATTACATCATCAAACTGGGTCCTAAATCCGTACAGGGATTAAGTTTGCAAAACGCCGTTCATTTAATGCGCGGCAAGGAAGGTACGACCATCAATTTGACCATTTTACGCAAAGGCGTCAATAAACCTTTGGAGTTTTCCCTGATCAGGGAAAAGATCGTCATCAAAAGTGTGAAAAGCAAACTGCTGGATAATAACTACGGGTATGTCCGTTTAACTCAGTTTCAGGCCATGACCGCCAAAGACATGCGCAAGGCCATAGAACAACTCAAACAACAGGCCGGTGGAAAATTAAACGGACTCATTCTGGATTTACGCAACAATCCCGGGGGATTGCTTGACTCGGCCATTCAGGTTGCGGATTCCTTTATCAACAATGACAAGAAAGGCAACGAGGAAATGATTGTTTACACCCAGGGCCGGCTGCCCGGTTCCAAATTCACCGCGCTGGCCAACCCGGGGGATATTCTGCATAACGCTCCCCTTGTTGTCTTAATCAATAATGGCTCGGCCTCTGCCTCGGAAATTGTAGCCGGTGCCCTGAAAGACAATAAGCGTGCGATTATCATCGGTACGAGGAGTTTTGGTAAAGGTTCCGTCCAGACCGTATTACCACTGGATGAAAAACGAGGTATAAAATTGACCACCGCGCTTTATTACACGCCGGCCGGTATTTCCATACAGGCAAAAGGAATTATACCGGATATCGTCGTTGAGGAAATGGAAATACCTAAAAACGCCAAAGCCAAAGCCGGTTTTGATTTTAGCGAAGCGGAACTGAACGGCCATTTACTTAATAAAAGCGAGGGCGAGGACGCTGCAAAACAAAGTGAAGAAATATCTTCCAAAAACGACAATACCTTGCTGCACGAGGACTATCAGTTATATACCGCCCTGACCATCCTGAAGGGACTGGCCATAGCGAAACGTTAGGTTCTGGGCACAAAATTTTATTTGCATCATTTTTTTGCAAATAACAATAACCCGCAAGGAGGCCAGCAGCCTTATTGCGGGTTTCATGTTCCAATACGGCACCACAAGAACAGGCGTGTACGCAGGAACGTTACCCCGCTTTTCGGCTTCACCTTCATGACGGGCTACAGGAAACCGGATACTGCGAACAAGTCGCGGTACGTTGGCGAAGAGGAGCAATGACCCCTCAAAATAAGGTTAAAAATGGTGATCCCCGACATTTTCTGGAATCCTGATACTCTTTATGCGATAATTGCACATTCAAAAAACTATATGGCATCAATTTAAGCATATGATTCGTAATGTTCTGCTTCTGGTACTACTCTTGCAGCAATCCTTGTGTATTGCCGATGTCAATCAATATTTCAATCGGATCAAACAGGATCCGAACGAACTCTACACATTTCTAAAAAACATGCCTAAAGGCGGCGAGCTCCATTTTCACCTCGCTGGAAGCGCCTATCCGGAATCCATGTTACAAATAGCCGCCCAACACCAGTACTGCCTCAATACGAACAATTGGTCCATGACACCAATCACCGAGCATTGTGACGGCATACCGGCTAAAAAACTGGAGCAATATCCCGATCTGTATGCCCAAACTATCAAAGCGTGGTCTATGAAAGATTTCATGCCGGGGCTGGAGTCCGGGCACGATCATTTTTTTGCTTCCTTTGAAAAATTCTTGCCTATTGTAGTCAATCAGGACGTGGAACTACTGGCTGAAGTGATGCAACGAGCGGCCAATCAACAGGAACAATATATGGAAATTATGATATTGCCTGATAACGCCAACTCCATGAACTTTCAAGTGCCAGAATTTACCATGAACCATTTGGCGCAAGCCCAAAAACAACTTTTGGCCGATCCCGCCTTCAGGAAGAATATTAATGACACAGCGAACAAAGTTGATCATACCCTTGAAAACGTACATCAATTTCTTGGCTGTAAAAAATCGCCACAGAAAGCCGCCTGTCAACTGACCGTGACATTTCAATTCTACGTACTAAGGGAGCAACCTTTAGAGAAAGTCTTTGCCCAGGCGTTAACCGCCTTCGAGACAGCAGCAAAATCCAGGGATTTGGTGGGCGTTAATCTCGTACAGCCGGAAGACGGCATCATCTCGTTACGGGATTATCATCAGCAAATGAAAATATTTGCATTTTTACATCAATCCTACCCGGACGTCGCCATTGCCCTGCACGCCGGAGAGCTGGCGCCGCAAGCGGTGTTGCCCGATGATCTTCGTTTCCATATCAGAGACGCCGTTATGACGGGGCATGCACAACGCATCGGCCACGGAGTGGATATCGCGCATGAAGAGGATGCCGAAAAATTGCTGCGCCTGATGAAAGACAAACACATCGCCGTTGAAATCAATTTAATCAGCAACAAGCACATCCTGAATATTACAGGCAAAAATCATCCGCTTCGTTATTATTTAAACCATAATGTACCGGTTGTTCTCTCCACCGATGATGAAGGTGTGTTGCGTACCGATCTGACCACACAATACGTCACTGCGGTAACGGAACATGATGTGGATTACCCGGCATTGAAACAGATAAACCGTAATGCCCTGACCTTCAGTTTTCTCCCGGGTAAAAGCATCTGGGCCGATGCCGGACAAGCCGTTTTAACAGACGCCTGCAAGGATTTAAACAGTAAACGTTGCCAGCGTTTTGCGGCTAGCAATGACAAGGCACGGCTGCAACGACAACTGGAAATCAAACTTGCATCGTTTGAAAATCAGTACAAAAATTCCCGATAAAGCGCGGTCAGTTCCGATTTCCTATCCTCCATAAGGTACCCTGTATTTTGCTATACTGACATGACGACAAGTCATTTATTCTATAACGTTGAAGACTATAAATTATGGCAAGAGCTCCAGCTACTGCAATCAAACTAGACTCCAGTACAGCATTAGGCCAAGCCTTTTCTGTTGTTAAAGACAGCTTACCTAACCCCGTTAGCCCTGATTATTTACATATCAGTACGACATTTGTTGAAAAACTGGCAGGAAACCAGGCTAATATGAGTCCTCAGCAAGAGGCTATTTACAAAAGCATTATCAATGAAGCGGCCCAGAAGATGAGAGATATCAAGTCCTTTAAAACCGGTAAAATAAATGTAACGGCTAATGGTTATGTGACATTAGAGATTGATTCTCCCGAGATGAAAAAAATTATTGAAACCATGCAATCAAAATTAAACAGCCATGGCTTTGTTACAAAAGACAAAGCCAATCCGATACACGTTACTCTCCAAAAAGGGACTTTTCCAGCCCCCAAACCAGAAGAGATTGCGGCACTGAAAAAAGCAATACAATCCCCTGAAATACAAGCACTTTCGCACCGTGACTATTCCGTATCAAATGCTAAATTTGGTGCTGTAGAATATAGCGGAAACAGAGTGGATATGAAGTCCGGATGGAACAAATAGTTACGGATGATGCAGCAAGCGAACTATATGTTAAAGCCGGACTTCTGGACAAGTGCACAAACCTGCAAAAAATATCCTAAATAAGCTCTCATCATAACAGGTGTTGACCATTCATCTTTGCGCGTTTTTTGATTAAAAAAACGTACAAATCTGAACGAAATTCAGGTGCCAACCCGTAAATTCAATCTTGACGAGGCACTAGAACTTTCTGAAATACCTAGATATATCCAGAAATTCGTATTTTTTTTAACCATATCTTAATGCTGGTTTGCTAGCATTGTTCAATCCTGACTATTTGTACGAGATATCTATTATGTCTGTTGAGAAATTTGAATTTTTTTCTAAGCTGCCAAAGGAACTGCAAATTAAAATCTTTATTGATGCCGGTATTTTAAAAAAACCCGTTCATGAAGTCTCACTTTTAGAAAAAAAATATCCGCAAGTGCTGGATAAAACGTTTTGGAAGCATTATTTTTATAATCTATTCCCATACATTCGAGTTAATTCGGTAGCTCCTGAAGACGCGAACGAAGAAAAAAAATTCTGGAAAAAAATCATTCAGGAGGTCGGGAAGACGTTGCTCGACTCCATTAAAAATGCTCCCCTGAAACAACTTTTTAGCGCGATTTTTCGAAATGATGTCGAGAAAGTGAAAGCGCTTTTAAACGACGTCCGGCATGAGAACAACAATTTGATTAACTTTGTTGACCACATTCGCACAGATGATTTTTTTCTCCCCGAATTATCCCCGACTTCCTTGGCAGGGTTTCTTGGCAGGCAGGAAATACTTGCCCTGTTTTTCGAGAAAACCAGGAATAAGTATAAAAATGAGAACTACTTTTGGGCGTGCGTATTCAATCAGGTCAATGAGTTAGAATTATACCATTCTAGCCACAGAAAATTGTCTTATCATGGATCATTCCTTAAAACAGCCTGTCAACAAGGTCATTTTGATACTGCCGAATGGCTCATTAACCATGGGGCGGGTGTCAATAATGAAAACGAAATTAATGGCTCAACCGCGATTTATATGGCCTGCCAGCATGGTCATATTGATATTGTCAGGCTGCTTATTAATAACGGGGCAAGTATCGATAAGGCAATCTATCGTACGGGAGTAACGCCATTTTATGCCGCTTGCCAACAAGGCCATCTTGATATCGCCAGGCTACTTATTATTCAAGGGGCAGATCCCAACCTTCATATAGGTAACAATGATGGCTTAACACCGTTTTACATCGCCTGCGAGCAAGGTCATTTTGATATCGTTAAGTTACTTATTGAAAACGGGGCGGATATCCATAAGGCAATCCATCGTACGGGAACAACGCCGTTTTACACCGCCTGCGAGCATGGCCATCTTGCTATTGTCAAGCTGCTTATTGGTTTAGGGGTGGATGTCCACCAGGCACGCACAGATGGCAAAACTCCGCTTGATATTGCCAAAAAGACAGGCCATTCCCAAATAGCACACCTGATAAAAGCTCGAGGCAAGCTGGCGGGCGAACTTACCGAAGAAAATCTCATCAAAGCGTTCAGGATGTACAGTAAGGAAATTATTTTACCTCAACAGACCAGTCAGGCTGCCCGTTTTTTTCACTTTCCCAAGGGGAACCATTACGCGGACATTGTGGCTCTTGCATTCAAGCGACTTGATAATGATACCAGTCTTTTACAATTTCTGGGTGTTGTAAAAGCTATTGCCCAGGAAAAAAATATTGATTTAAAAGAGTATAAAAATGATGAATTTTACAGCCTGGTTACCCTTTCTGAAATATTGTCAGAGCGTCCCATCAAAGATATCCCTGAAGTGCAAGCCATAAGTCACGGCGTTGCAAAAAAATGAGGGCTTTTTTATTTGGGATGATTATCCCAATACTCATAAGAAATCATGAATACAAGAATAATTTTATTTGCTCTATTATTATTTAATTCCTTGTCATCGGCTTTTCCTGCATATTGTAATATCACAGCTATGGAAGAAGAAAAACTCTTATCTATGGACTATGACCGTTTCGATCAATGCGAAAATGGGCTCAGTCAGGTTGTTATTTTGAAATGGGAGCTTTGATTGATAAATATCTCGATAAAAATAGAAATATCCTTTCAAATTGGCAAATGATTGGCGTAACCTGGCATGCAGGACAAATGTATACTTTTGATAATCGGTATGAAATGGCAAAAAGCCGGTTTATTCATTGCATAAATCCGAATGAACCAGAAAACGCGCCAATCCTCTGGAATGATTATGTTTATGCGACTCTTGCATTTCTGAATAATGATATGGCTAAATTAAAATTCCATCGTGATAAAATTGCTGATGGCCCCATTTTAAAGCGCCTCGGCAAAGCCGAGGCATGCTTTACAGATTTGGTAAATTCTTCCGTATCAAAGCCAGTGTTTGTGGATCTAAGCGTCCTGAAGATAACACATTGGAATGATTAATCGTTTCTGACTCTCTTGGTAAGGGCGTGTTTCCGGTTACGATCCAATCGCCTATCCAGTTTAGTGCTAAAGACAAATGCTCTACGTATGTGATGAGGTCATCTAAGTTTGAAATATCTGTATCTAATTTTAATGAGGCTAAGTCAACTTTTGGAAAAAAATATTCATGAACTTTTCCTGCCATTTGAAAATTTAGAGTAACATCATTGAATACATTAATCTTTCCAATAGAAATATGGTCCGGGTTAAAAAGAGTATTGAACATAAATGAACTAACTTGATAACCAAATGCATCGTGTAATTTATCCATCTCTTCATTACTATGCTTGCCGGAGGCTGCAATTTTTGCAAGATTAAGCATGGTATTTAAAGAATCAATTACATCGCCTTTTAATTCAACAAGTGATGTAAGAATGGTTTGACTATCTTCTGTATGGGTCATTGTTAAGCGACTAAAATCATTTGAGTCAATTTGTGGCGTAGCCTCTGGGTTGGTAAATTTAACCAGTGCTTCATAGGACGTATCAGAAGGTAACACCCCATCAATCTTAGTAATAAGATCGGTTAATACAGAGATAGTTGCATTGGCATTTTCTACAGTATCGATCTGACTCATAAACAAATCATCAAATTTTATTGTAGGTAAATGGAACATCAGATGATTACCATGACCATCATTAAGGATGTCAATTGTGATCTCTGTGAGAAAAAGCAATCCAATATTAAGTTTAGATTTCTGAAGTATTTTTTCCAACTTATACTTTTTGGCTTGAAATTTAGAATTACTTTCATGCAAACCAGCAGGAAACTCTCCTTTAGACAAGCATTCAAATATTGCCTCTTGTATCCCGATAATCGGTTTATCTATTCGGGTAATTAACTTATAAGCATTATGAGCAGCTGATTTTGCAAGGCTAGTATCACCGCTGCTTATAATTACCACAGGCATTGCATGATTATTATTTGAAGCAAAAGATGGTGCAAACAAGACAAGAAAAACACCCGTACTTATGTATTTTACTATTTTTGAGCATAACATTGGTTAATTTCCATATAAAAGTGAATAGAATGCTAACAAGCCTTAGATTTTTATCAATTGTATCCTTGCCGCCCATATAATAAGATAATTGATGTGGTCAAGCAAATTGCGACACACCAGTTGTCAGAGGGTCCAATCAAAGACATCCCTGCAGTGCAAGCCATAAGTCACGTCGTTGCAAAAAGGTGAGAGCTTTTTTATAAAAAATCATGGATACAGGAATGAAAAAATTTACTTATCCACAATCCGTGGAGTGACAGAGTGTGCTGGGTTGCTATTGGCAACCCAACTTGTAAAAAAATAAACTAATAATAATGAAATGGAAAAAGCCGTGCTTCGCTCAGGCAAAAGGATCTCGAAAAATAATTGTCGAATCCCTTTCCGGACCGGTAGACAAGATATCAATCGGCACCCCCAGCAACGATTCGATGCGTTGCATATAGGCTTTCGCATTGGCAGGCAACTGATCAACGGAGGTCACATCCACTGTTGATTCCTGCCAACCCGGCATGTCTTCATACACCGGTTCCAACCCCTCAAAATCATCAGCCGATTGCGGCGGTCTGGAAAGCATATTCCCATGACGATCCCGATATGCCACAGCGATACGCAATGTATCGAGTCCATCCAGAACATCCAGCTTGGTCAGGCATAAACCGCTGATGCTGTTCAATTCGATGGATCGACGCAGCAATACCGCGTCAAACCAGCCACAACGCCGGGGACGTCCGGTAACCGCACCAAACTCATTACCCCGCTCAGCAAGGCGATAACCCACCTCGTCATCCAGCTCGGTTGGGAAAGGACCACCCCCGACACGAGTGGTATAGGCTTTTGTAATACCGAGAATATAATCGAGATACCGGGGGCCGAATCCCGCGCCGTTAATCACACTGCCCACGCAGGTATTGGATGAGGTCACAAACGGATAAGTACCGTGATCAATATCAAGATAAACGCCCTGTGCTCCTTCAAACAGAATGGCATGCCCTTTCTCACGATGTTCATGCAGACAGGTTGTCACATCACACACCATATTTCGGAGTTGCTCCGCCCAAACTGCGGCGTCCTCAAGCAAGGGCTCCAATGCGACCTCCGGCTGCTGATAATAATGTTTTAATACAAAATTATGGTATTGCAGCAGTTCCGTCAGTTTGCTCGCGAAACGCTGGGGATGAAACAGATCGCTGACTTTCAAAGCCCGCCTGGCCACTTTGTCTTCATAGGCCGGCCCGATACCGCGACCGGTTGTTCCTATGGCCGTACTTCCGAGATGGGTTTCTCGCGCCTTATCCAGCGCGATATGGCAAGGCAGCAGCAATGGGCACGCCTGACTGATGTGCAACCGCTCCCGAACCTGTACGCCTTTTTTTTCCAGCTCCTCGATTTCCGCGAGCAATGCCGTGGGCGACAACACCACGCCATTACCGATATAACATTGCACATGCGGCCTCAGCATCCCGGACGGAATCAAGCGCAATACGGTTTTATCACCCTTGATTTTCAGGGTATGGCCCGCATTATGTCCGCCCTGATAACGAACAACCACCTCCGCGTTATGAGTTAACAGGTCAACAATTTTACCCTTGCCTTCGTCACCCCATTGCGTACCAACAACTACAACATTTTTACCCATAACCGACTCTTACCCTGCAAATTGATGAATAATAATGAGAAGTATCCAACGCTTAAGTGAAGCGCATGACATGATACCCTCAAACACACGTAACCTGACACTTTTTCCATGTCATTTTGGCAGATGGTATCCCTGATTTATTTTCAAATACACCCGCCAAAATAACATGGAAAAAGTACCGGGTTTTGTCAACAAAAAAGGGTTAAGCGCACTTAACCCGATTTCAGCAAAATTTGTAATTATAATCAGTTTTTCTTAACTGCACCATTACCTTTTAACAATGGATGTTTAAAATAATCAAAAAAACTGCTGCTCTGATCAAGTACCAGCAGATCACTTTTCTTGTTAAAACTGGCTTCATAAGCCTTTAAGCTGCGATAAAAATCAAAAAACACCTTGTTCTTGTCAAAGGCTTTGGCATATATACCCGCTGCTTCGGCTTCACCGCCGGCCCGAATTTCCTGACCCTTGCTTCGCGCTGTGGCCAGAAGAACCGTCACCTCCGCGTCGGCGCCGGCCTTGATAGCTTCTGCGATCGCATGCCCATCCGCGCGATGACGGTTGGCAATTTTCTGCATTTCAGCCCGCATCAACTGATACACGGAGTTACTGGTACTGGGCGGCAATTCAATCCCTTTGATGCGCACATCCACCACTGTGACACCCAGTTTACCGGCTTGCTGCTGCGCTTTGTTTATCATGATGTCCATGACTTCGTCTCGTTCATCTGAAACCAGATCGACAATTTGCCGTTTACCGAATTCGGCACGGATGGACGTGTTTAATTGCTGTTCCAGCAAGGTTTCAGCCGTTAGCTCGTTGCCGCCGGTCGCCTGAAAATAGCGAGGGATATTGACAATCCGCCATTTAACAAAGTAGTCGACGATCACGTCTTTCTTTTCCTTGGTGACGATAGGGGACGATTTGATATCCAGAGTCTGCAAACGAGTATCGAAAATGCGGACACTCTCAATAAACGGCGTTTTAACATGCAGCCCCGGACCGAGTATCCTCGCCTCACCGTTCTTGCTGTTTTCCACCAGTTTTCCCAGTCGCAACAAGAGCGCATGCTCACCCTGGGTCACGGTAAACACACTGGACAGAACAACTATTAATACGAAAAAAAATACGGCGCCAAGGGCCATTTTCACTGCGTTCATTTAGCCATTCCTCTCTTGTCGGTAAGTTGGGCGGGTAAGTGCTCTGTCCCTCAACAATTTATTGACCGCCGAGTTATTCCCCGAACCGATATCTTCATTGTCCCCGGAGTCGTCTTGTTGTGGCAAGGGAGTCGGCCTGGAAACACCCATTTTATCAAGCGGCAGATAAAGAAGATTACCAGCCTTGCTATCGACAATGATTTTAGTGCTTGCACTCAAGACCCGCTGCATGGTTTCGAGATACATGCGTTGCACCGTCACTTCCGGCGATTGAGTATAAAAGGGTAACAAGGCCAGAAACTCGGAAATATCACCTTTCGCACGTAAAACAACCTGTTTGGCATACGCCTGCGCTTCCTCGATAATACGTTTGGCGTTACCTTCCGCCGTAGGTACAACCTTGGCTTTATAAGCCAGGGCCTGCTCCTGAAAACGCTTCTCGTCCTCGCGAGCCTTTATAGCGTCGTCAAAGGCCGCCTGTACCACTTCCGGCGCTCGGGCAGGCTGGGGAGATACGTTAACAATATATATTCCCGTTTTATAACGGCTGAGCGTTTTTTCCAGGGTATCGTACACATTTCTGCCCCAGGTTTCCCGTCCTTCGGTGATAATCTGGTTCAAGGTTGTTGTACCTATAATCTGGCGCAGCGCACTGGAAGTGGTCTGCTGCAGCGATTCCGTAGGATCCGCCACATTAAACAAATAATCTTCCAAATTGCCGATTCGATACTGTACCACCACCGATACGTATACCAGATTTTCATCCTTGGTTAACATCTGGGCGGAATAGGAATAGTGAGAGATTCGTTCCACATTCTGAACAATCTTGCTGGAAATGATCCGCGGTATCCAGTGAGGCCCGGGACCTACGGTTTCCGTGTATTTACCAAACCTGAGGATAGCCGCCTGTTCGCCCTGGTTGACGATAAAAATTCCCGACAGCGCCCACAGAATAAAAATAATGAGTAGAATGACGATACCCAGAACCATACCGCCGCCGTTATTGTTCGATGAAGAACCGTCGTCCCGGCCTGAGCCGCCCAGCAAGGTTTTTTTCAATCGTGCCTGAAAACGCTTCAGGGCTTCGTCCAAATCCGGCGGCTGATCTTTACCGCCCCACGGGTCCTTACCCTTGTCCGGCTCATTCCATCCCATTGATCAATTCTCCCAGGCATTACACAGAAAGTAGGATTTTAGGGTTAATAAGCGGATTAGGCAAGCAATGAAAAAACAGGCATTGAGGTAATAAAGGAATTTTCGCTGGTTCACAGGCTGCGAAGAGCAGCCTGTTGTCGTATAGGGTACCGCTATCCAGAACAATCCGTCATTGTGGTATCATGGATGGGCTTTCATCTTCATGGAACTCCAGATCCGTATGGACAGGTTCAACAGGACGAAACATTTCCCCGACAATCCGGCCGGTGCGTGTGTTTTCACGTCGATGTTCATGCTGATAGTTTTCAACATCTCCCCAGTTTGTATATTCGCCCGCGCTGATTTTCCAACGCATAGCACTCCAGCGGTTGGCAAAAAACGCGCTTTTATAAGCAGTATCGTATCTGCTGGCAAAATCAGCAAACCGCAGTTCTTCTTCTGTAAATTCAGCACCGTTTTCATGTGCGTGAATAACCAGTTTTTCCAGTTCAAAGGCGATACCATCCGGTTTGCCAACAAAATGGCGTGCGGATTGGGAAACGGTATGGGCGTTATAAACAATGTTATGCAATGGATTATTTTTATCGTGGGCGGCGCGAATAAAATTCGGCGTTAACTGAGGAAATTTTTCAACATAAGCCGATACTTGCGAAACAAGCTCGCGTCGATGATCCCGTAGTAAATGACACCATTTTTCATCACGGGGAGGCATTGCGCCATGACACAATAACATGGCAATGCCGCGTATCATCTCCCTGGTATCTTTATTTTCCTGCAAGCGCTGGCAAAAATTATCAATCGGGCGATGTCCCTTCCTGTCTTCCTTGTCAAGGAGAGCAAACAACTCCTCCCCTCCAACCTCCAGTAACGTGTCCAAAGCATCCACACACCCCATTGCCGCGGCAATGTGTAAAACGGATTTTCTGCTTGTTCCAAACAGATTATCAACCTGCGCCCCGTTTTCAACCAAAACTCGAACACCCGGGCCAAAGTTCTCCAAAACCGCCAGATGCAAGGGTTGTGCGTCTCTTTTTGTATCACCCAGACTGACCGGACTTGCCAGATGAATATTCGCACCGATCTCTATAAACCTGTTCAAACAATCGATATCACCGGCCATAATGGCTCCGGCGAGAAGCGTCTGATTTTCCCTTCGACCATTCACACTGGGAAAAAGCACGTTGGCGGAAGGATGATAATGAACGGAGCTTTCGTCCCTGCGGGGCTGTACTCGCAGCAGCCACGCATCCAGGATTGCGTGCACCAGGACCAGCTTGTTCTCTTTTAAAGCCAGATGCAGCGGTTCGTCCAAACCCACATTTGCCCCTTTTGTAATGAGATAGGAAATGTGGGTAGTTAAATCCATATCCTGCACAGGATCATGTTTTAAAATAAGAAAATTCAGTAAAGTGCTATAGCTGCCGTTTTTCAGGCGGAATGACTTATGAAGCACATCCTCATCTTGATCCATCTGTTGCTCTATAAACCGGATAAATGCGGCATTACCTCCGGCAACGGCTTGTTCTACTTTCTTATAATATTCCATGCTACAACTTCCTTTATTAGATTTATATCGTCAGGCAATAAGCCTGCGAGCCATATTACACATTGGACAAATGAAGATCAAAATTTATTTGAATCCCGTTCATCCCTGCCGGATTTGATTGGCAACGTCCTGGTTAAAATGACTCGCGATCAAGGTCAGCAGCCGTACGGCATGATTGTAATCACGCTTGTCAAAAATACCGGCATGCTGATGAGCGTAACGAACCGGAACACCGATATTGATGGCAGGCACCCCTGGACCCGACGTCTGTACTTTAGAGCCGTCCTCGCCATAGCCAGGCTCCGCTTCCAGCTGAATGGGAATATGATGTTTCTCAGCCAGGGCGCGAACCCAGGCCACCAAAGCCTGATTCGGGATCATGCTCCTGTCGTAGACAAACACGGTCGGTCCCTTGCCGAGAAAAATGGTATTTTTTCGCTCCGCCGCCAGGGAGGGGTAGTCATCAGCTATGCCTATCTCCACATTGATCACCACATCAGGGTGCGTGGAATGATAAACCGTAGAGGCTCCGCGCATTCCGAGTTCTTCCTGCACCGTGGCCGCGGCAAACAGCTGGTAAGCCGGCTGATTCCGCTTGACGGTTTCCAGCACCTCACTGATGATCGCAAGGCCGATGCGATCATCCAGAGCCTTGGCCAGAAAACGGGTGTCACTCAATTGCGTGAATTTGCTGACGGGCGTCACCGCAAGACCGGGACGCATGCCAAAACGTTTTATCGCGTCGTCCTGATCTTCGGCACCGATATCCAGAAACAACGCCTTGATATCCGGTGATCCCTGCGTTTTTTTCTCACCCAGAAGATGGGGAGTATCCATGCCGGAATATCCGATGACCATGCTCTTCTCCGCGGCTATTTGCCAGCGTTGCGCGTAGATGACCGCATTGGCGATGCCTCCCAGAGGCACTACCTTGATAAAACCGTCCGGGGTCACGGACTCCACCATAAAACCGGTTTCATCCATATGTGCCATCAATAACAATTTCGGACCGCCGCCCTTGCCTTTATAATGGCTGATTAAATTACCCATCCCGTCGACGTGATTGACGCTCGTCTCCGATGTCCATAACGTCTCCAGCAATGTTCTGACCGGTTTTTCATAACCGGAAGCCGCCGGTGTATCGGTTAGTTTGGCTAATAAAGGCAACTGGGCCGCGGCTTGTGCCGTGACAGAAACCAGAACGCCCAGACATACCACAGCACTACGATATAACAATCCCTTGCTCATGCAATCCGCTCCCTAACGTTTTAAAAAAATCAAATCCCGCACACCATGGCCGAGACGAGTACCCCGTTGCTCAAATTTGGTAAGAGGCCTGGTTTCAGGCCGCGGTACAAAACAGCCTTCTCCGGCCTTGTTCACCAGACCTGTCTCATCGGAAAGCACAGCCATCATATGCTCCGCATAATCCTCCCAGTCCGTGGCACAATGTAAAAAACCGCCGACTTTAAGTTTTTGCACCAGCAAGCGGACTAACCCGGGCTGAATCAGACGACGTTTATGATGTTTTTTCTTGGGCCAGGGATCGGGGAAAAAAATCTGGATGCCGGCAAGGCTGTTGTCTGTCAAATGATGGTTAAACACCTCCACCGCATCATGCGCGGCGATACGCACATTCTGAATAGCATGATCATGCAAATCGGCCGCCAGACTTCCTATTCCCGCACGATGCACTTCAATCCCGATAAAATTGCATTGCGGATGCTCACTGGCCATAGCCAGCAGGGAGGCGCCCATGCCAAAACCGATTTCGACCACCGTGTCCGCGTTGCGGCCAAACACGCTGTCGAAATCCCAGACCGTCTCGGCCATGGGCATCTCGTAATCCTTAAGCCACTGCAATAGGCCTTGCTGTTGGCGAGTGCTGATACGCCCACCGCGCAGCACAAAACTTCTGATCGTTCGCTTCATGATATAGACATCTTTTTTGGAATGGGGCAAATTATACCTGTAACATTATGTTTTGTGATCATAACAGGAAAAAACAGATTATTTTTGGTAGAATAGACAAGAAATATTGCAACTATTCCCGTTTTTTGCTATAAAATCGCACTTGTATTTCACACCCGGATAATTCGAATAAAGAATTTCACAGGATGAGTCATCAGGGTATGTCGGTAATTCGCGGGTTCCAGTCGGTCAGATCGGTGTTACGGGATTATCTGCATATCCGGATAAATTCATTCCGCCGAACCAAACATTTTGGAGTAACAATAATGTCAAGAGTATGTCAGGTCACTGGCAAGCGGCCTACAACAGGTAATAACGTGTCGCACGCCAATAACAAAACCCGAAGACGCTTTCTGCCTAACATCAAACAACATCGCTTCTGGGTTGAAGAGGAAAATCGTTTCGTCAGTCTGAAAGTCAGCACCAAGGGTATGCGTATTATCGATAAACTGGGCATTAAAACCGTTCTCGACAAACTTCGCGCCCAAGGCGAAAAAATTTAATTAAAGAGGATTAACCATGGCAGCCGTCACAATCAAAATTAAACTGGAATCCACCGCGGGTACCGGCTATTTTTACACAACGACTAAAAATCCACGGAATCATCCCGATAAAAAAGAATTGAAAAAATATGATCCTGTGGCACGTAAGCACGTCATTTTTAAAGAGAAAAAAATCAAGTAATGCGCAGAGCCTGATGAAGGCCTCATAAAACGAGATTTTCATCAGGTTCCAGTTCTCAGGCTCCGCACACGTCTTTTTGACTGATAAATTTACAGCCAGTCTGCATTAAAAAACCTGCAACCTGTTATAAAACAAACAATACGGTCATTTTTATCTGGTACCTCATCCTGTAACTATCCTAATCGTTAGGCTAGGCGATATTGGTGTCTGACAAGGCGCGAGGAAGGCGAATATTGAGCATATTCAACGGACGAGCAACGCCGTTCAGATTCCTATAGCGTCAGGATAACGATTAGGATAGTTACAGGATCAGGTACCAAGGCATGTCTTCATTGCGTTCCTGCCGCTTGCTATTTATTCCATTAACCTACTGGATAATCCTTCCGGATCAGTTAAACTTATATTAAATGCAAAATGAATAATGAGGATTTGCATGAAACCAACGTTGCAACTCAGTATATCGCAACAGCTAACCCTTACACCGCAGCTTCAGCAAGCAATACGATTGTTACAACTTTCGACTCTTGACTTACAACAGGAAATTCAGCAGGCTGTCGAATCCAATCCCATGCTGGAGGCAACTCCCCAGGAACCCAAAGAGGAGACTTTGGAAAATACCCGGCCATCGGATGAGCCGGCTGATTTTCAATGGTCTGAACTGTATTCCGGATCAGGCAAACGAAGCAATTTTGAAGAACCGGATTTCAATTACGACAATCTTTATTGTACAACGACAAACCTGCAGGATCATTTGCATTGGCAACTGGGCCTGACGCCCATGAGCGATGTGGATAGAGCCATTGCCACTGCTATCATTGACGCGACTAACGACGATGGATTTCTCACGGTTCCACTAGACGAGCTGCACAGCAGCCTTGACAGCGAGACACACCCGATTGATCTGGATGAAATAGAGGCCGTGCGTCACCGCCTGCAGCAATTTGATCCGGTAGGATGCGCCTGTGCGTCCCTGGCTGAAACCTTGCTGGTGCAATTGCGTCAATTAACAACAGGTGAGGAACAATCCATAGAGCTCGCCAGACAAATCCTCGATTCGGATATTGAATTGCTGGCGCAACATAACTACAGACAATTGATGAAAAACTATCAGGTTAACGAAACCCGGCTGGATAAAGCGCTGCAGATTATTCAAGGACTGAATCCCAAACCCGGCAGCCTGATTCACCAGACGGTCACGGAATACATTATTCCGGATATCATCGTTAAAAAAATAAATGGTATCTGGCAAGCGAATCTGAATAATAATGTGCTACCTAAGCTAAGTATTAATCATCATTATGCGTCACTTGTCCAGCGAGCCGACAACAGCGCCGACAATCAATTCCTGAAAAACAACCTGCAGGAAGCCCGCTGGTTTTTAAAAAGCATACAAAGCCGCCAGGAAACACTGTTGAAAGTCGCGCGTTGCATCGTTGATTATCAACAGGATTTTCTTGAGTACGGTGAAGAAGCCATGAAGCCTTTGATACTTAACAACATCGCTCTCGCTCTGGATTTGCATGAATCAACCATTTCACGGGTCACGACACAGAAATTCATGCACACGCCAAGAGGTGTGTTTGAATTAAAATATTTCTTTTCCAGCCATGTTGCAACAGCCAGCGGAGGTGAATGTTCTTCAACCGCAATACGGGCTGTCATAAAAAAATTAATTGCTGCTGAAAACCGGAAAAAACCACTTAGCGACAGTAAAATTGCCCTGCTTATAGGAGAGCAAGGGATCCGGGTCGCACGACGTACTGTTGCAAAATACAGGGAAGCGATGGGTATCGCCCCCTCAAACGAACGTAAAACAATTGGTAGTTAGTATTAAATGATTGAAGGAGGATGTTATGGAAATTAACTTCACCGGCCGCAATGTCGAAGTCACACCCGCACTCAAAGCCCTGACACAGGATAAATTTGATAAGCTCGAACGCCACTATGATCAAATCACCGCAATCAAGGTCATTTTTGATATAGAAAAACTGCAGCAAATTGCAGAAGCCTCCATTCTGGTAGCCAAAGGTGAATTGTATGCCCGAGCCGAATCACAGGATATGTACGCTGCGATTGATGATTTGGTGGATAAGCTTGACAGGCAACTGATTAAGCACAAAGAGAAAACACGCGGCCATAGAGATTAGGTTCCGTGTGCTTCTCGCATCCAAAAATTGGTAGGTTGATCCCCTGACCCAACAAAAATGGTTGGTCAGCATAACGCGCCAACTTATTTCCTGACGTTGTTGGGTCAGGGGCTATGGCCTACACTGTGATCAATAGTTATACTAATAATCCTGTGAATCTCTTTGATTTTAAAACTTATTTGATCGAAACAGGATTTTGCCCGGAACCATTGAAAAGCATGCACTGAAAGGAGTAAAATCGTCTTAATTTTATTCATCATTTCAATCATGCATCTTCGAGATTATCTTTCCAGAAATTGTGTGCGTATTGATCGTACCTCTCACAGCAAAACAGGTGTACTCCTTAAAATCAGCCAGATGCTGGCTGAAGATAACGACGGTTTAAATGTTGATGAATTGTTTGAGGCTTACTGGCGGCGTGAAACGCTTGGAAGCACATCTATCGGTTGTGGCGTGATCCTTCCCCATGTGCGTTGTAGTAAAACAAAAACTGCCAAAACCTGTGTCATTCGTCTCATACATCCTGTTGATTTTGGCGCCGAGGATAAACAACCCGCCGATCTGGTTGTAGGCTTGCTCATTCCAGAAACTGCGCCGGAACAACACTTAAAAATTCTCTCGGCTATTCTCAAGCAGGTCAGTTGCCCTGTTTTCCGAAACGCCTGTCGTCAAGCCACCAGCCATGACGAGCTATACAGAATTCTGACCGAAGATATTACAGAACCTTCCGCGGCATGAATCACTGGCAGTGGACGTGGTGCCTGATTGCCTGAACTCCGCTTTTTTTGCATAACCGGATTGTGACAATGGAGTACACATGATACATTGTCGGCGCTATGATAAAAACTACATTAACAATTATTAACAAACTCGGTTTACATGCCAGAGCGTCTGCAAAGTTTGTGTCCACCGCCTCTAAATTTCAAAGCCATATTGATGTTACCAGGGACGGACAGACAGTAAACGGCAAGAGTATTATGGGAGTCATGATGCTTGCGGCCAGCAAGGGAAGCGAACTAACCTTGCAAATTGACGGACCCGACGAAGAGCCCATGGAAAAAGCCCTGGTTGAACTCATCAATAACCGCTTTGGAGAGCCGGAATAACGCCTTTTTCCATAACGGATCAAGCGGGTTATTGATCATTTTTGTAAAACCCTGATAAATTGCAAACGTTTGAAACTGTCCATCCGGGAAGCGTTTACGGTGATGATTTCTCCCTTGTCAGGCACTTAAATCCAACCGTTTTGCCGGAAGTCCGAACAATCTATCCGGCCTGTCAGCGTTTACGCAATTTACGCATACGATATAGCGCAAACGCCGTTTGCAGTGGTCCGGACAAAGCATAAACGACAAACCCGATAAATAATACCACCGACGGATTGGCCGCGATGGCGACAAACAAGACAATCATCAATAACAAATATAAAAAAGGTACCTTGCCTTTAAAATCAATCTCTTTAAAGCTGTAATAACGAATATTACTGACCATAAGAACGGCAGCCACAACTGCAATAACCGCGGTAATAATGGAAATAAAAAGATTATTCAGGTGGTTTTGATGACACAACCAGGTAAAGGAAGTGACTATTGCCGCGGCCGGAGGACAGGCCAGCCCCTGGAAATACCGTTTATCGGCAATGCCTATCTGGGTATTAAAGCGAGCCAGGCGCAAGGCGACGGCCGCCGTGTAGACAAACGCAACCAACCATCCTATTTTCCCCAGATGCTGCAAATTCCAGCTATAGAGCAGAAGCGAGGGAGCTACCCCGAAAGTGACCATATCCGATAAACTGTCATATTCCGCGCCAAAAGCCGTTTGGGTATTGGTCAAGCGTGCAATGCGTCCGTCCAGACCATCCGCCAGCATCCCGATGAATATCGCAATAATCGCAGTTTCATGCTGACCTTTCAGGGAGGCGACAATAGCATAAAACGCTGCAAACAGACTGGCTGTTGTAAACAGGTTAGGTAATAAATAAATTCCGGAATGACTTTCTTTCTGGTTCACAGCGCCCACTCTCGTGATATAAAAACGGTTATCATGCTAGCACAACAGCAAGCATGCCCGCCATAACTTCGTTGTTTGTTATTGATGATGCTATAATAGCCATACTGTACTTAAAATAATTCGCCGATGTCTAACTCCAAAGACAAAAAAATAGTTATCGAGGGCATTACCTCCCAGGGAAAACGGTTTCGGCCAAGCGACTGGGCCGAACGAATGAGCGGCGCCATGGCCAGCTTTAAAAACAGTCGAATACAATATTCCCCTCTTTTACAGCCCAGCGTAAACGTCGATGGCTACAAATGCGTGGTTCTTGACCCCAAATTGAAAGAATCCAGCCCCCAGATTTATCAGTCCATATTAGATTTTGCCAAAACCAATAATCTCAGAATTTGTAACGAAGACAATGAAGACACGGCCTAGTACTACAGTGGTAAGTTCTGTCATTCCCGAGAAATCGGGAATCCATTCACCTTAAAATAGATCTCCGCCTGCGCAGAGATAACAATCAATGAGCAAAAATGAGTACATAAATAGGGATCCTTTTCAAAATACCACTGTAGTACCAGGCTCTGTGCATTTATCTTTTATCGAAGCGAAAATTGAGGTAATTTACAGCCGATAAAAGATAAGTGCACAGAGCCTAAAATCCCTGAGAACTCTTGACTGTCAACGTAACGGCAATCATTTTCTCAATAATCGAGTTGGCTGTAGACAACGTCACCTTGAAATTCATAGCCAGTACACCGGCGCATAAAAAGGCCATACCTTTAGGCCCATGCTGAACCCCGGGCTCACTGGCGTGAACCAGCAACACGCATCCGCGAAAAAACCAAATCAAACCGACGGTCTGGATGATAAGCCCCATTGAATTGGTAATGTCATAGGGATTAAAGGACGTGTATTGCAGTATATTTCCCACTCCAAACGTCGTGTTGGATAAAACACCTACGGCTGACGGCAAAAAAAGCAGCGCGGCACCGCCCAGAAAATAGGCCAGGGGAACAAACATTTTCTCTTGCGAGGATGAGCGCGCTCGGGCATCCCCTATTTTACGCAATTTGGAGATTGCCGTTATAAAAAAAAGAATACCTACCAGATAAGCAGCCCCTGAAATAAGATGCTGCACCGGAAAAAGCGATCGGCTTAAATTGCCGATCATCATTACTAAATCGTCACTGGTCATATTAATAATTATACACTCATTTCCTTTACCGGGGTTTGTTGATAGTTTGCCTTACACGGGGAAAATAGTACCTATTCAAATGCCATTACAACTATAAAACGAAATATCAGCGGCCCATACCCTTGCAATGCTTGATTTTTCCCCTATATTAGATGTTTTTAAAGCCAGGCTGTAAAATTATGCAAGTCAAAACCTTTCCCATCGTACTGGAAGAAGCGTTCATGCTTTCTCCAAATGTGAAACATTTTATTTTTAAGCGCGAGTTATCCCCCGCTTTTAATTATACTCCGGGACAATTTATCACGATTCATTTTGAACGGGATAATAAAATACTGCGACGCAGCTACAGTATTGCCAATACCCCCCAACAAAACAATCGCATAGAGTTTGCAGCCGGCTATGTGGAAGGCGGCCCCGGCACCGACTTGCTGTTTCATTTATCCCCCGGCGATACCATCAACATTAATGGACCTTTCGGTCGGTTGATACTAAAAGACGATATGCCCAAACGCTACATTCTGGCTGCTACCAGCACCGGGATCACCCCTTACAGATCCATGATAACCGAACTGAAAACCCGCCTTGAGCGCAATCCTTCCTTACAGATTGTCATTTTACAAGGTGTCCAGAAACGGGAAGACCTTCTTTACCCCGAGGAATTCCGAGCCTTGGCCAAAGAGCACCCGCAAGTGACGTTTCGTGCTCATTTAAGCCGGGAAAACAAGGAAACCCTGCAGGAAAATGAATACACAGGCTATGTACAACACGCGTTTGCGGAACTGGAACCAAACCCCGAAAACGATGTGGTTTATTTGTGTGGAAATCCCGGTATGATCGATGACGCGTTTCGTGCGTTGCAAGAGAGAGGATTTGCCATGCAACAAATTATCCGGGAAAAATATATTTCAAAATAACTTTAGGGATACGCCCTAGTAATGACCAGGAGACAATAAATTATGTATTACGATGAATTATCAGCAACCATGGAGCATCTTCTCCAGGATGGCAAAGGCATTTTAGCCGCCGATGAAAGTACCGGGACTATTGGCAAACGTTTCGCCGGAATCGGCATTGAGAATACCGAAGACAATCGCCGTGATTACCGCCTCCTTCTGGCCAATACCGAGGGACTGGAGCAATACATTAACGGCGTTATTTTATTTGAAGAAACCTTCCACCATAATGATGAGAAAGGCACCCCCATCACCCAGATATTTGCCGAAAAAGGTATCTTGCCCGGTATCAAAGTGGATAAAGGACTGGTTGATCTGACCAATACCGACAATGAAAAGATCACCCAGGGTCTTGACGGATTAACGGAGCGTCTTCTGCAATTTAAGGAACAGGGCGCCAAATTCGCCAAATGGCGTAACGTATACAGCATAGGCGAATACACGCCAAGCATTACCGCCATCAAGGCAGGGGCCGAAGTTCTGGCCCGTTATGCGGCCGCCTGCCAATCCGTCGGGATTATACCTATTGTAGAACCGGAAGTATTAATGGATGGCGAACATACCATTGAACATTGTGCGGAAGCCTGTGAAATGGTGTTGCACGAATTGTTTCGCGCTCTTTTTATCCACCAGGTTGAATTGGAACATATTGTGTTAAAACCCAGCATGATCACATCCGGTAAAAGTTTTAATCCATTCAGTAGCCCGGAAGAAATAGCCGATTATACTATTGACGTGTTTCGTAATAATGTTCCGGCCGCCGTACCAACCATTAATTTCCTGTCAGGGGGTCAAACACCACAACAGGCTACAGCCAACCTTAATGCCATCAACAGTAGCGGCTATCAACCCTGGACATTGAGCTTTTCCTATGGACGCGCACTCCAGGAAGACTGCCTGAATACGTGGGGAGGTCATTCTTCCAAGGTTGAAGCAGCGCAACAAGCACTGTTAAAACGAGCTCGTCTCAACAGCGCCGCCTGTTTTGGCGAATATCAGCCCGATATGGAATAATCAGGGATTCCACTTTAATTACTTTCACGATTGCCGGAAGCAAGCTTTTGGCAATCGCCTGTTGTTCAACAAATTTCAATCCGGGCAAAAAGTGGAACATGATCAGATAATAACCGCCAGGGCTTGCCTTGCAGGCATTGAACCTCAACCACGTTTACGCCGCGAAAATAAATCCTGTCCACACACAATGCCGGTTTGATCGCCGGATAGGATCGTGCATACTGACCCTCCTTGCTATAAAACGCTTCCCTTATACCCAAATGATCCGCCAGAGGTTTTGATAAAACACGGCGCCAATCATTAAAATCTCCAGCCATAAGCAAGGGTTCATGGGCTGGAATTGTCTCGGAAATTCTCCGCATCAATTCTTCGCATTGCGAGGCACGCTCCGCTTTAAATAACCCTAAATGAACACATAACAAATGCAGTGTTGTCGGCAGAGAGCCTGCTATCTTGATTTGCCCATGTAAAATGCTGCGGGAAGCCCTGCGGCTTGAAGAAAGATTGGTATTCTCAAACGCGGCAAACGGATATTTGCTTAAAATGGCATTGCCATGATGTCCGGATTGATAGATAGCGTTTTTGGCATAAAGATAGTGAGGCCAGATTTTTTCCGCAATGTATTCAAATTGGGGGGAAATCGGCCAATCATCGATCCGTTTTTCTCGACGTGAATGCTGACCCTGCACTTCCTGTAAAAATACAAAATCGGGATTTAACTCGGAAATCGCCTCCCGCATTTCCGGTAACAGAAAACGACGTCGCCCCACTCCAAATCCTTTATGGATATTGTATGTCATCAAGGACAGGCTGTGGGACGACGATTGATACATATCTCATGAAATAAAATGAATAACCTATCTAAAGCATATCATCAACTCTTCATTTTGTATTCTTTGTATCCATCATCGCAGCTTATCAGCATTGTCCAGGCTAGTATCTCGTCAACATCCTGTCTTCCCGCCTGTTCATATCCTTAGTGTGTTAAGCTATTATTAATAAAACAATAACCTGTACCAAACCTATGAATGCCAAAACACTCATGCTTTCCATACCCGGTTTTACTATTGGGTATAAAATCTGGGGACACAAACAAAACCCCGCAATCCTTGCTTTACATGGCTGGCTCGATAACGCGAATTCCTTTGAACTGCTGGCACCTTGCCTGGAACAGGATTTTTACGTCATTGCCGTGGATTTACCGGGCCATGGATACTCGTCTCATCTGCCGGCAGGTTGTAATTATCATTTTATTGACGGTATTTTCATTCTGATTAACATTCTTAATGCCCTGCAATTGAAAAAAACTCATTTACTTGGCCATTCCATGGGCGCCTGCCTGGCCAGTCTGGCCGCAGGTGTTGCGCCTGAACGATTTCATTCCCTGGCTCTGATAGAAGCCATTGGACCCTTTTCTCATCCGGAACGCACCTGCCGAAGCCAGTTATCCAATTATCTCCTGCAACAATTAAATGAAATTACCAAACAGGAAAAACACTACGCTTCACGGGAAGATGCTGCCAAAGCAAGAGCAAAAACAGGCTATCTGTCTCTTGAACACGCCAGAATTTTATGCGAACGCGGTGTGCGTAAAGAAGGTGATGTCTATTATTGGCAGCATGATCGGAGATTATTAACTCCTAATCCATTACGCCTGACTGAAACCCAGATTATTTCCTGTCTGGAAAATATTGATGTAAAAACTTGTTTGCTACTGGCAGAGCAAGGCTTTAATTTTGATGAAGAGGATATGCAACGAAGAATTAATGCCGTAAGAGATATAGAAGTGGTTCAATATCGTGGCGGCCACCATTTACATATGGAGCAACCAGATACTGTTGGACAGTATCTGGTTGATTTTTTCAGGAATGCTTAGGTTCCGGAATATGTATAAAACAACCCTCATAATCAATCGCTACTTCATCCAGCGATTTTTTGACGTCCTCCGCGGAATATCCGAGGTCAAGAGCGGCGTTCAGTACGCCACAACCACCTTCCCTGAAGGTTGAATAAGGCGTCCAGTAGTCCATATTAGCCTTGACCATCACATCAAACGCCTTGCGTGCATCCCAGCCGGGTTGATTGGCAATCAGGTAATAGAGATGATTAAAGACACCACTGGAGTAATGGACGTCCAATCCTCCGTAGTATTGATCCGCACGATCAATGGAAATACCGTCACGGCTGGGCATGTCCATATATCGAAGCGCGTCATAACCACTGTCTTCCTTCATGATTTCAGGTCCAATCTGCCAACTGTTCACGCCGGTAGAATAAAATTCGGCAGCCTGGGCAGCCATATCGGAAAACGCTTCGTTCATACCACCGGATTGACCAAAATACTCCAGCTCAGAGTGCTGTTCCGTGAAACCATGACTGATTTCATGCGCACCAACACCCAAAGACACCAGAGGATACATCATGTCTTCGCCATCGCCGAAGGTCATTTGCTTGCCGTCCCAGTAGGCGTTTTCATAACCATAACCGTAATGAACCCGCATAACCAGTTGCATCGGGGAACCATCACTTTTCACTAACGCTTCCACACCATACCAGTCATGATACATATGCTTGATGACGTAACCGGCGTATAAGGCATCGTTTGTTGGAGAAAAGGCACCATTGTCTCTGTCGTATCCATCACTCTGATAACCTGTCCAGAACGTATCCTGTTCAGGCTCATCCTGTACGCATGCAAATTGCATGGGCTTGTTGCTGGAATAATAACGGTGTTCCATATCCACCACTTTTACATGGTCGTTTTCCATAAAACACATGTCTTCATCGGCTTCGCGAGTCAATTCAAGATAAGGGTAGTTACCACTGCCAAACTCATACTCCCCCATTTTTTGATTGCCACCGAATCCCCTTCCTTTTACCGGGGCTTTTTCCGTTTTTAAATCATTCCACTGGATGAACGGCTTGAAAGATTCTGCGTCAATAATGGCTGTGGGCCTCTCGGGAATTTTATCGTCGTGACGGACGAACACACTGACTTTATAGGCCCAGTGCGCCTGATGATTGTCATCGATATATACCATGGGCGTGACTTGCTGTTCGCTGATATCCTTGGATTTGTAGAGATCAATGAACTGCTCCAGGGCCTTGTTCCCGCGGCTGACAAAATCTGCGGCCGGTTTGCCTAATTCATTCTGTAAACCGGTGTATACAACGCCATTCATGCTCACATCGTTATGATTCTGCAATAAGGCTTGTCCGGAATGAGTACTGTGTACTATGGCATAGCCGCCAAAAACCTTAAATCCGGCATATTGCTGCTGTAAACGGGTATGGGTTACCAGATTCCTGTCAGAATGCTTTTTAACAAACTGCAGGCTATCCGCCGAGACACCTGTTACCTGCTTTACTCCCGGTACCGCAACATGAAATTGCTGCTTCAGACGTTGGAATGTCGTCGCTTGCAAATTGACCGGATCAGCAGCCTGAACACTGGAACTCATGGCAATAAGTACGCAGGCGGCAAGTGGTGATAAATGTAATTTTGAGTGCATTAATCATAACTCCTTTAAGACTAATCGATTTGAGGCAATCCTGATGAACAATATGCCCATTCTGTAAGCTATGCCGAACTTCGCGGTAACAAGACATCCCACTGTTACAAAAAAATACGGTCATAACCAGTTGGTGGTATAACCTGTCATAATGTCATTTCTGAAAATCGGATCCGATTGCTGCTTACAACACAAATCAGATCAAAAAATTCACAACAACGCATTACAGGCAAAGACCAAACTAACACAAATTTTTCATTTTTAAAATTATCAATTTTTAAACAAATTAATATCCTGAAACACTGACATTAAACAAGTTAACAAAATAGTTTAATACCCCAAAACAGAGGGACTGCGGGTTTTTATAGCGCCAAACCATGAAAATAAATTGCACAACTCATGTGGATTATTTACATTACGTGCTACCATACCCGTTCAGAAAAAAGAATCGGACGGTATTCCGGCAAATTCTTGTCGACGGCGTTTTGTCAGCAGACCACAGATATGGCTTGAAGGATATCCGTTTTATTTTAAGAACAGCCCCTATGAGTACTATTACCACCAACGTCGAATTAGCCGCAGACCGCTTGCGCGCGGGAGAAATCGTCGCAATCCCCACAGAAACGGTATACGGGCTGGCGGGAAATGCCGAAAATGAGTCCGCCATAAAAAAAATCTATGCCTTGAAAAACAGACCGCTTAACCATCCCCTGATTATGCACGTGGCCCATGGATGGGATATCTCGCAATGGGCGCGAGACATACCAGACTATGCGTCGGTTTTGATGGAACGTTTCTGGCCCGGGGCATTAACGCTGGTCATGAATTGCCGTACGAGTGTCAATCCTCTGGTAACGGGCGGTCAGACAACCGTGGCACTACGATGCCCAAGCCATCCCGTTGCCCAAGCGTTGCTCTCGCAACTGGGCAAACCTCTGGTTGCACCGTCAGCCAACCCATTTGGAAAAATCAGTCCCACCACCGCCGAGCATGTCCGTCAAAGTTTCGCCGGCAGCTCCCTGCTCATCCTGGATGGGGGACGATGTGACATAGGCATTGAATCAACTATTATTGCCGCAACCCACCCCGAGGAGTATCAGGTGTTACGCCCCGGTATGATTGACGAAGAGCAAATTCAGGCCGCAATCCCGATCAAGGAACAACAGGTACGCCAGACAATACGTGCCCCCGGCATGCTGGCAAATCATTACCAGCCGGAAAAACCTCTTTACTGTTTCAATGATCGCAAAGCA
Organism: Legionella spiritensis; assembly: GCF_900186965.1. Classification (NCBI taxonomy): domain Bacteria; kingdom Pseudomonadati; phylum Pseudomonadota; class Gammaproteobacteria; order Legionellales; family Legionellaceae; genus Legionella; species Legionella spiritensis. The sequence goes on along the minus strand of NZ_LT906457.1, from coordinate 724,879 downwards.
ATGAAGCGTTTTTGTCAACAGAGCAAGCAAGCGTGTTATGTGCTGTCTTTTGTCAAAGACGCGGAGTTCAGCCGACACCAGGGTTACCAGTTGCCCTTAAATCCCCGGGATGCGGCTTTTGAACTTTATTTTCAACTACGCCGGGCTGATCAATCCTCAGCTACGATTATTGTTCTGGAATTACCGCCCGAGACTGCTGCCTGGCATGGAATACGAGAACGCGCCATCAAGGCGGGACAGATTCGCTAGATTCTGTGAACCTAATACTACAGTGGTATTTTGGAAAGGATCCCTATTTATGTACTCTTTTTTGCTCATTGATTGTCATCTTCGCGCAGGCGGAGATCTATTTTAACGTGAATGGATTCCCGATTTCTCGGGAATGACAGAACTTACCACTGTAGTACTAGGTTCTGCCCGCCAACTGCATCAATACCTGCTCCGGCGTCACTTTATCACCCTTGCTGCAATATACCTCTGTCACTTTGCCGTCAAACGGCGCCTGTATTTCCGTTTCCATTTTCATGGCTTCCAGCACAAATAAAACCTGCCCGATCTTGACCTTGTCTCCCGTCTTGACGAACACGTTCACAATCGTTCCCGGCATGGCGACCTTGATGTCCCCCGGCCCGGAAGTTTTTGTCACCGGTCTGGAATCCGTGAGTCCTTTATCCTGCTGCGGCAATTCGATAATGACTTCCTCAGGCACTTCATCCACCCATAAAAAACACGCTTGCCGCCCCCGCTCACGATCTCCGAAACCAGCGACCTTCACATGATAGCTTTCTCCATGCAAGGTAATGTCAAACTCCGATAATTTACTGCGCTCATCAGACAGTTGTTTGCCTAGCAAGGGCTCCGGAGCCAGTGTGTTACTCTGTCTTTCCCGTAAAAATTGCCGGGCTATTTCCGGAAACATGGCATAAGACAGCACATCTTCCTCGCTTTCAGCCAGATCACCGATTTCCTTGCGCAGCCTGTTTAATTCATTAGGCAGCAAATCAGCAGGCCGGACATCAATGACTTCGGTACGTCCAATCGCTTTCTTGCGCAGCCTTGCGTTTATTTTTCCCGGTGTCGCACCGTATTTGCCCTGACAGTACAATTTCACTTCGTTGGTAATGGTTTTATACCGCTCTCCCGTCAAGACATTCATAACAGCCTGGGTGCCAACCACCTGCGACGTGGGCGTCACTAGCGGCGGATAGCCCAAATCTTTACGAACATTCGGTATTTCCTCATGCACGGCGGCCATTTTATCAAGAGCCTGTTGCTCTTTCAGTTGATTATAGAGATTGGAGATCATGCCGCCCGGCACCTGATAGAGTTGCACACGAGGATCAATATCCCGTGCCTCGCTTTCAAATTGCTGGTATTTTTTGCGAATTTCGTGAAAATAATCACCAATTTCCAACAATAAATTCAAATCAAGACCTGTATCAAACTCGCTGCCGGCCAATGCGGCAACCAACGGTTCCGTGGCCGGATGAGACGCGCCGCCTGAAAATGACGAAATAGCCGTATCAATGTGCCGGCATCCTGCCAGTACGGCCTGATAGTGACAAATAGCAGCCAATCCCGAGGTAGCGTGGGTATGCAGATGAATCGGTAATTGCGTCGCCCTGGCGAGAGCCTGGTACAAGTTCACAGTATCCGAAGGGGTCAGCAAGCCAGCCATGTCTTTAATGGCGATGCTGTCGCAGCCCAGATCAGTGAGCGCTTTGCCCATGTCGACGAAATTTTCTATCGTATGGACAGGACTGGTTGTATAACAGATAGTACCCTGCGCGTGTTTCTTACAGGCTTTGACGCTTTCAATAGCAACCCGTAAATTACGCACATCATTCAAGGCATCGAACACACGAAACACATCGACACCATTATTGGCAGCCAGTTTGACAAATGCCTTGACAACATCATCGGCATAATGTCGATACCCCAGTAAATTCTGACCCCTTAACAGCATCGATAATCGGGTATTGGGTAGCGCTTGCCGTAACAAATGTAAACGCTGCCACGGATCTTCCTTTAAAAACCGCAGGCAGGAATCAAAAGTGGCACCTCCCCATACTTCCATAGCCCAGAAACCGACTTGATCCATTTTTTTACAAGCAGGCAGCATATCTTCCGTACGCAATCGGGTTGCAATCAGACATTGATGAGCGTCTCGCAGCGTCACATCAGTGATATGGGTAGCAGCCATTGCACAATTCCTTTTTGTTAACCATTCCTATAACCATATCATATATCCATAATCCATAAGACCTAAAGAGGAGGAGATGTTCTCCGTGTTATCCTGGTTTAATATTGGATCATGAAACCCGCAATACGGCCGCAGGCCTCCTTACGGGCTACTGCCCTTTCGCAAAAAAATGGTACCGGGAAAATTTTTGGCACAGAACCTGCTGACTATTTAGAAGGCATCATGCCGGTATCATGCCGATATCATCGTATATCTGGACATTATCGCCAAGATCAGGCAGAATCCTCCCATTTCGTCAGGACAGGCTCCAAATGAAAAAAATTCAGGTTCTTCACGGCCCAAATTTAAATCGCTTAGGTATGCGGGAACCGTCTATCTATGGCTTTTTAACTCTGGAAGAATTGGACAAGTCACTAAAAAAGCAAGCCCGGGAAGCAAGCGTTGAATTAATCTGTCTGCAAACCAACAGCGAATCGCGGTTTATTGACTATATTCATAAAGCCGCCGATGACAAAACGGATTACCTGATCGTGAACGCGGCGGCCTTCACCCACACCAGCATCGCCATTCGCGATGCCCTGGTAACGGCTGCCGTTCCCTTTATTGAAGTCCACATCAGTAACATCCACGCCCGTGAGAGTTTCAGGCGTTTCTCCTATCTCTCGGAAATCGCGCAAGGTGTGATATGCGGACTGGGCGTTCGAGGCTATAATCTGGCACTACAAGCCATTATAGAAGAATTAAGTTAATCAATAGAGAGTTAATGTTAATGGATATTCGAAAAATTAAAAAACTGATTGAATTGCTGGATGAAACCGGTATTTCAGAAATTGAAATCAAGGAAGGAGAAGAATCCGTCCGTCTGAGCCGACATGCCTCCTACACCATGGACGCACATTCTCCGATGCGCCACGCTCCTGCTCCGGTCTACCACCACACACCAAATACCCCGGCCGCACCGCCTGCCGCGGCTGAAAAGCCGGCCGAAGAGGCAAACACGGGACACAAAGTCCGTTCACCGATGGTGGGTACCATGTACACGTCCCCGTCTCCGGAAGCACCTCCTTTTGTAACAGTCGGCCAGTCCGTCAAGGTCGGCGATACGTTGTGTATTGTGGAAGCCATGAAAATGTTTAATGAAATTGAGGCCGATAAAGCCGGTAAAATCGTTGAGATTCTGGTTGCCAACGGGGATCCCGTTGAATACGACCAACCTCTCTTTGTCATAGCATGAGGGGTTTAGGATGCTCAGTAAAATTGTTATCGCAAACCGGGGCGAAATAGCCCTTCGTATTTTGCGTGCCTGCAAGGAATTGGGAATTCAAACGGTAGCCGTTCATTCCGATGTGGATAAAGACCTGCTGCACGTACGCCTTGCCGATGAAACGGTCTGTATTGGCCCGGCCAGTTCGCAGAAAAGCTACTTGAATATCCCGGCCATTATTTCCGCCGCTGAAATCACCGACGCGGTCGCCATTCATCCCGGCTATGGATTTCTGTCTGAAAATGCGGATTTTTCCGATATCGTGGAGCAAAGCGGTTTTCGTTTTATCGGGCCAAGGGGAGATACCATCCGCCTGATGGGCGATAAAGTATCAGCCATTGCCGCCATGAAAAAGGCGGGGGTTCCCTGCGTACCCGGTTCAGACGGGCCTTTGTCGGAGGATGAAGCGCGTAATATGGAGCTCGGGCGACAGATTGGCTATCCCGTTATTATCAAGGCGGCAGGTGGCGGCGGCGGACGCGGCATGCGTGTTGTACATAGCGAAGCCAATCTTTTAAACGCCATCGCCCTAACCCGCAGCGAAGCCAAGGCGGCCTTTAACAACGCAACCGTCTATATGGAAAAATTCCTGGAAAATCCGCGTCATATCGAATTTCAGGTACTGGGTGACGGCAAAGGTAACGCGGTTTACCTCGGTGAACGCGATTGCTCCATGCAGAGGCGTCACCAGAAAGTCGTCGAGGAAGCGCCTGCCCCCGGCATTTCACCCGAGTTACGCGCTGAAATTGGCGAACGCGTTGTCAAAGCCTGCCGTGATCTGGAATATCGCGGCGCGGGAACCTTTGAATTCCTGTATCAGGACGGCTGTTTTTATTTCATTGAAATGAATACCCGTATCCAGGTGGAACATCCCGTCACTGAAATGATTACCGGCATCGATCTGATTAAAGAGCAGATAAAAATTGCCAGTGATTTGCCTTTTACCTTGAAGCAGGAAGACATTCATTTGCATGGTCACGCCATTGAGTGCCGAATTAACGCGGAAGATCCGAGGACGTTTATGCCTTCTCCCGGAACCATCCGGCTGCTTCATCAGCCCGGCGGCCCTGGTATTCGTTTTGATTCCCATATCTACAGCAGCTACGTGGTGCCGCCCCATTACGATTCGATGATTGGCAAACTGATAAGCTATGGCGAAACCAGAGCGGAAGCCATTGCCAGAATGAGAAACGCGCTTGATGAAATTATCATAGACGGCATCAAGACCAATATTGAATTGCATCAGCGTATTATGAAAGACAAGGCGTTTGTGGCGGGGGGCGCCAATATCCATTATCTGGAAAAGATGTTGAAGGAATAAAGTCGTGTGGTATCAGTTGCAAATCGAAATCTGTCACGGTGATGACGTTGAACGTCTGAGTGACTATCTGGAAGAGGCCGGCGCGTTATCTGTCACTCTTACCGACAAAAACGATGATCCGGTTCTGGAACCGGAGCCCGGCACGACGCCACTGTGGCCTGACGTTATTATCCATGCGCTTTATACGGAAAAAGAAGCGGCTGATCAGTGCCTGCAAGCCCTGTCGCCGCAATATCCCCATCTGCACTTTACCGTCCACGCCTTACCGGATCAGGATTGGGAAAGGGCGTGGATGGATGATTTCAAACCCAGGCGTTTCGGCGAACGCTTCTGGATTTGTCCTTCCTGGATAGAGCCACCGGAGCCAAAAGCCGTCTATTTAATCCTTGATCCGGGATTGGCATTCGGCACCGGAACCCACCCTACTACCGCATTGTGTTTACAATGGCTTGATCAGGCGGATCTGGCGCATCGCACCATGATTGACTATGGCTGCGGCTCCGGCATCCTCGCATTAGCCGCCTTGAAGCTGGGGGCGAAACACCTGCAAGCCGTTGACATTGACGAACAGGCCTTGACCGCCACCAAAAACAACGCCGATATGAATGACCTGTCAACCGGGCAATTGCATATCGGTTTTCCCGATTCCTTGCAGGCCGGCGTCGATATCCTGATCGCCAATATTTTGCTCGCCCCGCTACTGACCTTGCAAAAACGGTTTAAAACCTTGCTCAATCCGGAGGGAACCCTGGTCGTATCCGGCCTCCTTTCCGAACAGGCAGCCACTTTGATAGAAACATACCGCGATGATTTCGAGCACCGGCAAACCCTTCATCAGGATGGCTGGGCTTTATTGATTTTTAACCGACGATAATCATCCCTTGATTTGTCAACCATGGAGTACGTATGATGACTGACCTTCCGGAAATTGCCTTTTCCCCTCGCCGGGCTTTGTTAAGTGTTTCCGACAAACGAGGCATCGTTGAACTGGGTCAGGTTCTCACGGATCTTGGGGTGGAAATCATTGCCACCGGCAACACGGCCGTTGTCTTGCGTGACAATGGGTTGACTGTCACCGAGGTCAGTGACTGTACCGGATTTCCGGAAATGATGGATGGGCGAGTCAAAACCCTGCATCCGGCTATTCACGGCGGATTACTGGCGCGCGGAAAACAGGATAAAAAGGCGCTTGCTGAACAAGGGATCCGGCCCATCGATTTACTGGTGGTCAACCTTTATCCGTTTCAACAGACCATTAGCCATCCGGACTGTGATTTTGACAAAGCCATTGCCAATATCGACATCGGCGGGCCGGCCATGGTGCGCGCCGCCGCTAAAAATCATGCCCACGTTACCGTTGTGGTTTCACCCAACGATTATGATAATCTGACGACACACCTAAAAAAACAGTCCATGCCGGCCAGCTGGCCATTCGAGATGGCCAAAAAAGCCTTTGCCCATACAGCGGCCTACGATACGGCCATCACCAATTATCTAGGCACACTCAATGACGAGAAAATACCAAGCGGTTTTCCCGATACCTTCGGTTGTCAGTTTCACAAGGGTTATGATTTACGCTATGGAGAAAATCCACATCAGCAAGCGGTTTTTTACGTTGAAAAAAATCCTGCCACCGATTCGCTGGCCAACACCAGGCTTCTGCAAGGCAAACAACTCTCCTATAACAACCTTCTCGATGCCGACGCAGCCCTGGATTGTGTCAAATCCTTTGCCCTGGACAAACCAGCCTGCGTGATTGTCAAACATGGCAATCCTTGCGGCATTGCAGTGTCTGATACCCCGGTCCAGGCTTATTTACGCGCCTATCAGACGGATCCCGCATCCAGCTTCGGCGGCATACTCGCCTTTAATCAAACGGTAGATGACGATCTTGCCACCACAATTATTGAGAAGCAATTTGCCGAAGTCATCATCGCTCCGGCCTTCAGCGAGGCTGCAAAAACCGCTTTCGCCGCCAAGCCTAACTTACGAATTCTGCAAACCGGACCATTGAACCGGGAAACGGAATTCGAGTTGAACATGCGCCATGTCAGCGGCGGCTTGCTGGTTCAGGAACACGATCGTTTTCCGGCCAATATCGAGGAATTTCAGGTCGTCACGGAACAACAACCCGACGACAGGCAATTTCGGGATTTGTTGTTTGCCTGGGCTGCCGTCAAACATGTGAAATCCAACGCCATCGTGTTTGCCAAAAATCAGGCCACCATCGGCATAGGCGCCGGCCAGACCAGCCGGGTGATGAGTACACGAATAGGCTTATGGCAAGCGGAGCAGGCCGGTTTTAAAACGGAAGGCGCCGTCATGGCTTCGGACGCTTTTTTTCCCTTTGCCGACAGCATCGAACTGGCGGTCAAAGCCGGCATCACCGCCATCATTCAACCGGGCGGCTCCCTGCGAGACCAGCTGGTCATCGACGCCGCCAATACCGCCGGCCTGGCTATGGTTTTTACCGGCATACGCCATTTCAGACATTAATTTTTGGGCAATTTGCAAGCGGTCAGGAAAATTTTTTTCAAAATAGGGCACAAAATGCTGCTAATTAATCCATTTTTTGGTATTAATGGGATGGCCTAGTTCAATACGGAGATTATTATGGGATTCAAGTTACCAAATTTAACAACTTTTCTTAAAGAGATTTGCTCATTAAATGAGCAATATACGACGGAGAGAGCCAAGAAGGACGAGCAGCGTTATTTCAGCTTTTTACGTGGTCCTACTGATAACCAGGAAAGGCAAGGTGATTCGAAATGTATTGCCGGCATTGCCGAATGGATTAAAAATAATAAATTTGGCTACGATAAAATAGATACGTTCTTTAAAGGAAAAAATTATGCAACCGAGACAGCGCCATTCCTGAAAGAAGCGCTTGCCGGTGTACTAATTGTGGAATTGTTCAAAATATATGGTGTAAAGGATAACTATCGCACCGACAGTGCCCTGGGGCAGATCATACTGAAAGAATTAAATGTAAGTCGTTTAAGCGAGATTCCTTCAGAAGACATCACAAAATGTCTGCAAGCCGGTCAGCACCTCCTCCTAGTTATGAAGCAACATATGAGTTCATCAGAATCGTTGACATGGTTCGAAGAAGACAAATTTAAAGCGATAGGTGATAATATTACAAAAGGCTATGATCATTATAAGGTGGAAACGGCTTCACCGTCCCTTAGCTAGTACCACTTCCATTTAGTTTCGACAGGCGCCTGCCATTCCCGCGCAGGCGGGAATCTATGGCTAAATTGGCTCTGTGCTATATCAGGCATAAATTCCCGCCTGCGCGGGAATGACAAGAAATGGTACACTTTGTGCAATGCTACCTGTCAAAACTAAATGGAAACAGTACTAGGCTCCGTGAACAAAAATTTTCACAGCTACAAATACGGCTAATTGGCGCCATTTTTTTGCGAAAAGGCGGTAGCCCGTAAGGAGGCCTGAGGCCGTATTGCGGGTTTGATGTGCCAATCAGGAACGTTTTCCCGCATTACGGCTTCGCCTTCATGACGGGCTACAAGCAATTATTATTTGGTGTGCAACAATAGTTGCTTTGTTTTCGATCGAAAAAATTTGTTCACGGAACCTGGATTTGCATATAACTGTCATGTATCCCTCGCTTTTTTACCTGGTTAAGCATGAGAAGGCTTGCAAATGGGCTCCAGCAACGATGCGTCAATTCATTGCAGCCCGTCTTTTCTTGTGGTTACACCCGCCACTCAATAATGCTTAAAAATAATACCCGAATTACTGCCTTGAATTTAATCAAAAAAACGACGCGCCCTGGCTTGTCTGTATTGCGGTTTGGTCATTCATCAACTACATATTAAGATAGATTAATAACAAGCAACAATGAATGGACAATATTAAATTTAACCTGGAAAATAACGCGCGCCTGTTAAAAAGCAAGGTCAGCGGTTATGCCATTCTTGGTCTGGTTATTGCCCTCATAGCCATTTTTTCAGCGACCCTTGCCGTCTCCTATCAAATGACCGGGGCTATTTCTCTCCAGGGGATAATACAAGCGCAAAAAAGTAATATTGCCCTCATCATTCTTGACTTAACCCCTATCCTGTTTATGTTCTGGGGACAGTCTTTAAGCTCGGTTATGTCTTACACCGCAAGTGCCATGGTGATGGATCAAACCAATGAATTGCGAATGCAGACATCGGAACTTACCTTAAAGGCGCAACATGAATCCAGCCATGATGCCTTGACTGATTTACCGAATCGCGTCCTGTTTACCGATCGCTTGAATCAGGCTTTAACCGCCATGCGCGGAAGTGAAGGTAAAATAGCGGTAATTTTAATTAACATCAATAATTTCAAAGAGTTAAATGCCGGATTTGGGAGTTACAACTCCGACAGGATCTTAAAACAGTTCGCGCAGCGATTAAAGTGCACGATTGAAGAGCCTATGACCCTGGCTCGTATGGGAGGTGATGAATTTGCCATCCTCTATCCGAACGTAGAAACGGAAAAGGACATTCGTACTCTTGTAAAAAAACTTCAGAAAGCCATCGCCATTAATTTTGCCCTGGAAGGCGTGACCATAGATGCTACGGCCACCATTGGTTTAACCATGTATCCTGAACACGGCAAGGATGATGATACCTTGATTCAACGAGCCAATATCGCCGTGTATCACGCCAAGCAACATCACAAGGATTTTGTCATCTATCAGTCCTTTATGGAGCGAGAGTGTCCTAACAAACTGATTCTGATGAGCGAGTTGAAAAAGGCCATTGACAGCGAACAGCTTCTCGTTCATTTTCAACCCAAAGTTGAATTAAGTACAGGAAAAATAAAAGGCTGTGAAGCCTTGCTGAGATGGAATCACCCTACTTTCGGCATGATGAGCGCCGAGAAATTTATTCCAGTGGCCGAGCGAACGGGTTTGATAAAAACACTGAGTCAGTATGTATTGAAACACGCGATTGAGAGCGCCAGCACATGGCGTAAAAGCGGGATTGATATTGAATTATCAATCAATCTTTCCACCATTGACATTATTGACATTGAGTTGCCCTATACCATAGAAAGTTTGCTCAGTATTTATGAATACCCCGCCAGTCTTTTGAAAGTGGAAATTATTGAAAGCGCTTATTTGACTGATCATGATCGCGCGGTAGAAGTTATTAATCGGCTAGCCGCTCTGGGCGTTAAAATTTCCATTGATGATTTCGGAACCGGTTACTCTTCATTTATTTATCTGACCGTATTGCCGATTACCGAATTAAAAATAGATAAATCCTTTATTACCAGCATTCATGAAGACTCTAAAAAGCACAGTATTGTTGATGCGATCATCAAACTGGCCGGAGCCTTGAATTTAAACGTGGTCGCCGAGGGCGTAGAAAGCGAGCAGCATTTTTCCATGCTCAGGAGTCTGGGCTGCCTCTATGGCCAGGGATTTTACTTCAGTGAGGCCATTGACAGGGCCGGGATACTGGAACTGGTAAAAAATGAGAGCTATCTGCCGCTCAAGACCACTGAAAATCAGAATACCGCAAAAGTTCATATTGTCGGCACTTAAAGGGCGTTACTTCTTGATATTGCATTGGATTCCTCGCTCGATTAATGCCATTATTGAGGACACGCATTGCACAATAGTCAGGATATATTTTTTACAGGATCGATAACCTATGGCTCACGAACACTCGCCCACCTCAAACCATCATCATTGTCATAGCCCGTCAAACAATAACCGACAAACGCCTCAGCCGGATGACGATGAAACACTCATCTATACCTGTCCCATGCATCCGGAAATCCGGGAAACAAGCCCGGGAACATGCCCGAAATGCGGCATGGCGCTTGAGCCGGAAATTATCCGGAACATTGATGCAAAAAATCCCGAGTATCTTGATATGAGACGGCGTTTCTGGCTGGCGGTGACAGGTACCATACCGGTATTTATCCTGGCCATGATGGCCGATACGCTTTCCACAGCCATCCCCGCCCGCTATTCCGTATGGATCCAACTCATCCTGAGCACCCCTGTTGTTTTATGGTGCGGCTGGCCTTTCTTTCAACGAGGATGGCAATCGGTTCTAAACGGTCACCTGAATATGTTTACCCTGGTGGCCGTCGGTACGGGTGTCGCATGGCTATATAGCGTGATAGCAACCTTGTTTCCAGGGATTTTCCCCACCGCCCTGCTAACCCCGGAAGGTATTGTACCGGTTTATTTTGAAGCGGCCGCGGTTATCATAACCCTGGTTTTGCTGGGACAGCTCCTGGAATTAAAAGCGCGGGAAAAAACCGGAGGCGCCATTCGCGCCCTGCTCAACCTCTCTCCCATGACGGCGCATCGTATCGATGGTTCGGGTGATGAAGAGGAAATACCACTGGACAACATTGTTATTGACGATCTGTTACGGGTCAGACCCGGTGAAAAAATACCCGTTGACGGCGTTATTACCGAGGGACAAACCTCCATTGATGAATCCATGCTGACCGGTGAACCTATGCCCGTCGTGAAGGAAAAGCACGATTCCGTCATTGGGGGAACGGTGAATCAAACCGGCAGTTTCGTTATGAAAGCACAGCAGGTAGGCAACGATACGTTGCTGTCTCGCATTGTCAAGATGGTCGGAGAGGCCCAACGCAGCCGTGCTCCCATTCAACGTCTGGCTGACGTGGTAGCCTCCTGGTTTGTACCCGCGGTCATTGTCATTGCGCTGCTGGCTTTCCTCACGTGGCTTCTGATTGGTCCGCAACCGGCGTTAAGTTATGCGCTTATTGCGGCTGTTTCGGTGTTAATCATCGCCTGCCCCTGCGCGCTCGGACTGGCTACCCCGATGTCTATTATGGTTGGAGTCGGTCAGGGCGCGCGCCATGGTGTTTTAATCAAAAACGCCCAGGCGCTGGAACAATTAGAAAAAATTACCACGCTGGTTATTGATAAAACAGGTACACTAACCGAAGGTCGCCCTTCCTACAGTAAAATGATCACCATGGATTCGTTCAGGGAAGACGAGCTGCTGCCTCTGGCCGCGTCCCTGGAAAACAGCAGCGAGCATCCTTTGGGCAGGGCCGTAGTTACCGCGGCCAAAGAACGGAGCCTATCCCTGCAATCCGTCGATCAATTTGAAGCACATCTGGGGCAGGGCATTACCGGACAAGTGGGACAGCATCAAATCGCTCTTGGTAATGAAAAATTAATGAATAAACAGTCGGTTTCCTGTGAACCCTTGCTATCTCAAGCCGAACAGTGGCGCACTCAGGGAGCAAATATTCTATTTATGGCGGTTGACAGGCAATTAGCGGCCATTCTAATTCTTCAGGATGCCATTAAATCCAGTACTCCGGAAGCCATTGAACAATTAAAATCCATGGGCATTGATATTGTCATGCTAACCGGCGACAACCCGCGCACTGCGCAAAATGTCGGAAAAACGCTGGGTATTGATAAAATCATTGCCGATGTCCTGCCGGAAGACAAACATCGTCATGTAGCCGAATTGCAAACCGATGGCCACGTCGTTGCCATGGCGGGCGATGGTGTAAATGATGCGCCGGCCCTGGCCAAAGCCAATATCGGGATTGCCATGGCCACAGGCAGCGACATTGCCATTGAAAGTGCTGGCATTACCCTGCTGCACGGTGATTTGCAAGGGATCCTTAAAGCACTGCGCCTTTCAAGGTTAACGATGAACAATATCCGTCAGAATCTGTTTTTTGCGTTTGTCTATAACGCAATGGGCGTACCCATTGCCGCCGGCCTGCTCTATCCGATCAGCGGTTTGTTACTCAATCCCATGATCGCGGCCGCAGCCATGTCACTCAGTTCTGTCTCGGTCATCAGCAACGCCCTGCGATTACGCTGGAAGCGTTTGTGACGCTATGGACTTGGCTTCATCAATATGTATATACTTTGCGACCATGGTTCACTAAATTGCAACTTGCTACAGGATTATAATGACTCGCGATAGTAATTACCCTACCACTCAAACCGTTTTTCACCGGCGTATGCTGTTTTCCACCCTGTTATTGACTTCATTGGCCGGCCCCGTCGCTATATCCCCTTCTTTTGCCGATAAAACCAGTCACAGCGGCTCAAAGCAAGTCGAAAGGACAGCAAACAGGCTGGAATTTTCAGTACAAAACATCGTTGATCAGGGCGATAAAAAACAGGTGTTTATTAAACTTCGCGATACGTATGCCAATAAACCGATCACGCTCGCCGACTTAAAAACCGTGCATACCCAAAAAATTCATTTGCTGATTATTGACGACAGTCTGAGCGACTACAGCCATATTCACCCGACACCAACCCAAACACCCGGGATCTATGAATTTTCCTGGCAACCCAAGGTAGCAAAGGGCAACTACAACATCTGGGCTGATATCGTAACCAACGATACCAATCAGCAAGCCTTGTTATTATGCTCCCTGGCTAAATACAGTCCGCATGCCGCTGCCATTGATCGTAAACCATACATGGCCAGTAATGTGGACGGATTACAGTTTAACCTCACATTCAATGAACCAACACTCTTTACCGGAAAAGCGGCTATGGGTGACATCGTCATTAAAGACGCCCAGGGGAAACCCGTTAAAAATCTTGAGCCGATTATGGGTGCGTTTGCGCACATTGTCGGGTTTAGCGAGGATTTAAAAACGGTTGTTCATATCCACCCCATGGGGAAAGAACCCACCAAATCTTCCGACAGGGGCGGGCCGGAACTGCAGTTTCACATACAGCCGGAACAAGCCGGGTTTATTAAATTATTTGCGCAAATCAAAATAAATGGCAAGGAACTGTTCGTGCCTTTTGGTTTAAATATTGAGAAAGCAACCGGATACGCCTGATTGCCTGTTACCGATAGCATTGTTTCGGGTCGGGTTGTCAACACAACCCAACCCGAAACTCTGTCAAACCACCAGAACCAGGTTCCTCAGTCTTTAAGCAAGCCCAGAGATTTAACCGTATCACGCTCCTGGCGCAACTCGTTCAAAGTGATGTCAAATCTGGATTGGCTGTAATCGTTGAAATGCAATCCCTCAACAACTTCTATATGCCCACGTACCCGGCGGCATGGGAATGAGAAAATAAGTCCCTCATCAACCCCATACTCCCCTTTTGAACTCAAACACGTAGAGAAGGATTCATGATCCGGCGTGTCGTTAACCAGATTATTAACGCCGTGAATAATGGCATTGGCCGCCGAAGCTGCCGAAGACAAGCCTCGCGCTTTCAGGATGGCCGCACCACGCTGTTGTACCGTAGATACAAAAGTATCCTTAAGCCAGGCTTCGTCATCAATCACATTCGCCGCCGGCAACCCATTGATTCTGGCATTATAAAAATCAGGGAACTGGGTGGCGGAGTGATTACCCCAAATGGTCATTTTTTTGACTGCCGTAATATCGACATTCGCTTTTTTAGCCAGTTGGGTACGGGCACGTAACTCATCTAACGTAGTCATGGCGTAAAAACGCTCGTTTGGAATATCTCTCGCATGATGCATGGCAATCAGGCAGTTGGTATTGCAGGGATTACCTACTACAAAAACACGCACATCATCGGCGGCGTTATCGTTAATAGCCTGTCCTTGCTTCGTAAAAATACCACCGTTAATTTCCAGCAAATCGGAACGTTCCATACCGGCCTTGCGAGGCACGGAGCCTACCAGAAGCGCCCAGTTAACACTTTGCATGGCCTGATTCACATCGGCGGTGCACACGATATTTTTTAGCAAGGGGAAAGCACAGTCGTCCAGTTCCATGGCGACGCCTTCCAGCGCAGGAAGCGCCTGTTCCAGTTCCAGCAAATGCAACTCGACATCCGTATGTGGTCCAAACATCTGTCCGGAGGCGATACGAAACAGCAAGGCATAACCAATATGGCCGGCAGCACCTGTTATTGCGACTTTTACTCTATTATTCATTTTTATTTTCCTCTTTTAACCATTGTTTGACTAACAAAAGCGCGGCGATACTCCGGGCTTCAGAAAAATCAGGTCTTGACAGCAATTCCTCACTGGCACTGAGGGGCCATTCCATCACCTCGGGAGGTTCCGGCTCATCCCCGGGTAATGTCGCGGGATATAAATCTCTGGCTAAAACCAAATCAATACGCGCGCCAAAATAACCTGGTGCCAAGGTCACTGAACGAAGCCAATCAATCCGTCCGGCCGCATACCCGACCTCTTCCTGCAACTCCCTGTTGGCCGCTTCAGCAACGGACTCTCCCTGCTCAATCAATCCTTTGGGGAAGGACCATTCATAGGCGTCAATGCCCGCGGCATATTCTCGAACCAGAAGTATAGACTCACTGGCCGTAAGTGCAACAACTAATACCGCACCATGACCATGACTGCGAATACGCTCAAAGACCCGCTGCGCTCCATTGGCAAAACTCAAATGAAGCTGTTCAATAGTAAACAGATTGGTTTTGGCAACTACTGTTTTTTGTCTGCATATCGGTTTTTTTCGCATCCGCATCGCTCACCTTGTCTGGCCATAATAACCATCGTTTTTGTGGCTAAAACGCTATCATGATACTATTGGCTCATTCAACAAGCCAACCTGTTTTTTGCAACGATGATTCCGACTTCCTTATATATCCACATTCCATGGTGTGTCCGCAAATGCCCTTATTGTGATTTCAACTCCCACAAACGGCCGGATACATTGCCGGAAGAACAGTACATCCAGGCTCTGCTTGAAGATTTCAGCAATGATTTACGCCAATACCAGCCGCAAGAGATACATACCATCTTTATTGGCGGTGGTACGCCCAGTTTGATGTCCGGAGAATCTTACGCCGAATTGCTGCACCGGCTGCAACAACTGGTCGCGTTTTCTCCCGACATTGAAATCACGATGGAAGCCAATCCGGGAACCATGGAGCAGCAGCGCTTTAAAGAATATCGGCAGGCAGGCATAAACAGGCTGTCTCTGGGCATTCAGAGTTTTAACGCCGGACATCTGAAAGCGCTGGGGCGAATTCATGATGATTTGCAAGCCCACCGCGCTATTGAAATGGCACGATGGGCCGGTTTTGACAATATAAATCTGGATATCATGCACGGCCTGCCCGGTCAATCGGTTCAGGGCGGCATAGACGACTTGCAAACAGCCCTTGCCCATCACCCCGAACATTTGTCATGGTATCAGCTAACCCTGGAACCCAATACCGTATTTTACCGGCAACGCCCTTCCCTGCCCTCGGAAGACATCACCTGCGACATGGAAGAAAAGGGGTTCGCCCTGCTGGCAAAACATGGATACGAGCGTTACGAAATTTCAGCGTTCTGCCAACCGGGCCGTGCGGCGCGCCACAACCTGAATTACTGGCTGTTCGGTGATTATTTCGGGATCGGAGCCGGCGCTCACGGAAAACTGTCCCCGGACAAAGACACCGTTTTTCGAACCCGTAAACACCGTCAGCCGCAAAAATACCTCGCACCGGAACAGCCGTTTCTTATTGAACGGGAAAAAATCGGGCAAGGCTCACTGGCCTTTGAATTCATGTTGAACACTACCCGCCTTGAGCAAGTCATACCTTATACGCTGTTTCCTGCGAGGACAGGACTGCCCTTGCAGGTTATACAGGCTCGTCTTGAACAGGCCGCGGCAACGGGATTGATCTCACTGCGGGAGAAAGGATGGCAAATTACCGAGCTTGGCCGCCGATACACCAACGATCTGCAAACCCTGTTTCTTCCGGAGTAAACCCGGCATAAATTATTTCCCCAGGTTCTGTGAACCACATTTTCGCAAAGCGAAAATGTGGTTCATTGAGTGCCATTATATCTTTGAATGAGGCGAATAGCGGATTCTATTTAACGAATTCAAAGACATAATGGCGCCAGTTAGCCGCATTTGCAGCTGGGAAAATGTTGGTTCACAGAATCTAGTCTCAACCCTTCACAATTTATCCTTAATATCTGATAATGATGATCGTTCCTAAGCTGGGAGGCATCATGGTTGATTTTTTATTATTTTTGCTGGTTGTAGCTATTGGTTATTTATTCGGCTCCTTCAGTTCCGCAATTATTGTCAGCCGCGTATTCTCCCTTCCTGATCCACGCGTTGGCGGTTCAAAAAATCCCGGCGCAACCAATGTACTCAGGCTGGCTGGAAAAAAATACGCGGTTCTCGTACTGATCGCCGATGTGTTAAAAGGCGTCATTCCCGTGGCCATCGCCCGATTATTTGACGTAAGCCCGTTAACGCTTGGCTTTGTCTGCTTTGCCGCGGTCATGGGTCATATCTATCCCGTATTCTTTGGTTTCAAGGGTGGAAAAGGAGTCGCCACGGCAATCGGAGCGCTTTTTTGCCTGAATCTCATCCTCGGGGGAATGGTCATTGCGACCTGGCTAGTCGTAGCCAATTACAGCCGTTACTCCTCCCTCGCCTCCATGACGGCCATAACACTCGCTCCCGTCTACTCGGCCTTTACCATTGGGCAAGTTGATATTATCGTTCCCCTGTTCTTTATCGCTGTTTTTATCCTCTTTCAGCACCGCAATAATATTACCCGACTTATTGACGGCGAAGAGCCCAAAATTCTCTTTCGCCAGGGCTCTGAAAACAGCATTGCCGACCAGTTAACCCAGCCTGAAACCAAAATATTGACCAGCGACGAAGTCCAGGAAGAAAACCCCGGGGAAAAACCGCAACCGCAACGCCATAAAAAAACCGTCAGGAAAAAAACAACCGGCAAAAAAACCGCCGAGCCGAAAAAACCGCAAACAGCAAAAGACGTAAACCCGAAAGAATAAAGTGAAGACACCTCAGGCGAGGGGCCAGCGAGCCTTGACATCTATGGCATGGCCGCTGTCCGCACGCCCGGCCTGGAAATGGAGAAATCCCGCAAAGGCGATCATCGCGCCATTATCCGTACAATATTCCGCCCTCGGGAAATAAACCTCCCCCCGTGTTTCCTCCATCATGGCAAACAACGAATCCCGTAATGCCCGATTCGCTCCAACTCCCCCGGCAACAACCAGCCGATCAATCGCCGTTTTTTCCACGGCTCGCCGGCATTTAATCAGCAGTGTATCAATAATGGCCTGTTGAAAGGCGTGGGCAATCGCCATTTTCGCCTCATGATCTCTGGTGCTGTTGTTCCAGGTGGTCATCGCATGTGTTTTAAGGCCGCTGAAACTAAAATCCAGGCCCGGCCTGTCCGTCATGGGTCGTGGAAACGGAGAAAAATGCCGCCGTACTGAAACGGGACATTGATCCGCGAGCTCGGCCAATCCGGCTCCGCCCGGGTATGGGATCCCCATCAATTTTGCCGTTTTATCGAACGCCTCACCCACCGCATCGTCGAGGGTATCACCCAGCAAACGATAGTCCCCGAGACCACGTGCCTCGATAAGCTGGGTATGGCCGCCTGACACCAAAAGAGCCAGAAAGGGAAAATCAAGCTCCGGGGTATCGAGCATGGCTGCCAGAATGTGCGCTTCCAGATGATGGATGGCCAGGGACGGACGGTCCAGGCTAAAAGCCAGACTTTTTGCCAAACAGGCCCCGGTCAGCAACGCGCCAATCAAACCCGGACCGGCCGTGTAAGCAATTCCGTCAATAGCGGACGTATGTAATCCGGCCTGTTCCAATACGTCATCCAGAAGAGGAATCAGATAATTGACGTGATCACGGGAAGCCAGTTCCGGAACCACCCCGCCATACAGCCGGTGAGTGGTAATCTGGGAATGCAGGGCATGTCCGACAAGACCGCGGTATGAATCATAGAGAGCTATCCCTGTTTCATCACAGGAGGACTCAATTCCTAAAACAAGCATCAGTACCTCAAGGTATCATGACTAAAAATAAGACACTATTGTATAACGATTTCAGGTAAAAAACAGAATAATCTTGACGATTGCGGCAACTGCCACTAGAATTGCCAACCTGTTGTGATTAATTATACCAGAGGACTATTTAATAATGCCTACCGTTCGTGTGAAAGAAGGCGAAAACCCTGAATACGCACTGCGACGCTTCAAGCGTTCCTGTGAAAAAGCCGGTGTTTTGACTGAATTACGCCGTCGCGAGTTTTATGAAAAGCCCACTGCGGAGCGTAAACGCAAGCAAGCAGCCGCTATCAAACGTCATTTGAAAAAACTGGCGCGTGACACATCATCCCGTCGTAACCTGAAACGTCGACGCAAATAATGACTATAAAAGACCGCATCAGTCACGATCTCAAAGAAGCCATGCGTGCCCGGGATAAAAAGAAGCTGGAGACGCTCAGGCTGATTACTGCTGCCGTCAAACAAGTCGAAGTCGATGAGCGTATTACTGTTGATGATGCACGTATGCTGGTCATTCTTGACAAGCTGGCCAAGCAACGCAAGGAATCCATCACCCAATTCAGTGCCGCCGAACGACAGGATCTGGTGGAACAGGAACAGTTTGAACTGGATATTATCAGTCTTTATCTGCCGGAGCCTCTTTCCGAAGCGGACATTGAAAATATGGTCTCTGCCGCTATTCTGGAACATGGCGCCGAAAAAATAAGCGATATGGGTAAAGTTATGGCGCACTTGAAACCTCAGTTGCAAGGACGGGCAGACATGAGCAAGGTCAGCGCGTTAATCAAGGCCAGATTGAGCTAGTATCACACATGACTGGTTTAATACCTCAGTCATTTATCAACGAGCTCCTGAGCCACACTGACCTCGTCGAATTAATTGACAGCTACCTTCCTTTAAAAAAACAGGGTAACAGCTACGTTGCCTGCTGCCCTTTTCACAATGAAAAAACCCCTTCCTTCAACGTAGTGGCAAAAAAACAGTTCTATCATTGTTTCGGTTGCGGCGCGAGCGGTAACTCCATCAGTTTTGTTATGAATTACCTGAGCCAGAACTTCATAGAGGCGGTTGAAACACTTGCTGCAAGAGCGGGTTTGCAGGTGCCGCGTGATGGCCATAGCGAAAAAAATCAACAATCATTAACCCTTTATCAACTTATGGACAACGTTTGCCGGTTTTATCAGCAGACCTTGAAATCCGATCACGAACAGGCGGTACCATACCTGCGGCAGCGTGGGTTAACCGGCGAGGTAGCTAAAAAATTTCAACTGGGCTTTGCGCCTCCCGGCTGGCATACTCTGGAAAACCGGTTCAGAGCCAACCACGCTGACTTGGTAACGACCGGCATGCTGGTTCGCAAAGACGATGGCCAAACCTATGATCGCTATCGCCAACGAATCATGTTTCCCATTCATGACCGTCATGGACGAATTATAGGTTTTGGCGGACGCGCTATTGATTCGTCGCAAAAACCGAAATATCTCAACTCCCCTGAAACCATCATTTTTCAGAAAAATCGGGAGTTGTATGGTTTGCATCAGGTTTTGCAAGCCAATCCCAACCCACAGGCCATTCTTGTTGTGGAAGGCTACATGGATGTCATTGCCCTGGCACAACACGGTTTTTCCAATGTAGTCGCAACCCTCGGGACCGCCACAAGCACTTACCATATTCAATTGCTCGGCAAACACACGCAGCGTTTGATTTTCTGTTTTGACGGCGATTTGGCCGGACGCCAGGCTGCCTGGCGCGCCCTTGAAAATACCCTTCCCCAGCTTAACTCAGGTCTTGACGCCAATTTTATTTTTCTTCCCGAAGGTTATGATCCGGACAGTCTGGTGCGTGAAGAAGGCACGGAGCAGTTTCAGACCCGTTTGCAGCAGGCCATTCCTTTAACCCAGTTCTTTTTTGATACTCTGGGCAAAGACATCGATACACGCCGTAGTGCCGGAAAAACCCAGTTAATTCACAGCGCCAAACCTTATATGCAAAACATCCCGGAAGGTCCCGGCAAACAAATACTGATTGATGAGTTATCACGGATGACCCTGATAGAAAGCCATCGCCTCTCCCGCATGCTGGCTGATAAAACCGAACCAGACGCCGACAATCGTCAAAAAACCATTAGCCGCTCGCCCATCCGGTTGGCCATCGCGCTGTTAATTCAACACCCGGACATTTACCGCAACTGTGAATTGCAAAACAAAAATATCACACTTGACGGGGACGGACAGGAAGTACTCCGACAATTGCTTCACCAGGTGCGCAGTCAACCTGACATCAATACCGCAACCCTCGTTGAATTATGGCGAAACACGGAGCTGTTCGAATCACTCAACAAGCTGGCGGGCTGGGATCATCAGGTTCCTGAAAAAGACCTTGCCGGGGAATTTATCGACATCCTTGAATTCCTCCAAAAGCAGAATCTGGAAAATAAAATTAACCAATACATTGCAAAATCAAGAAAACAAGGCTTAACTATTTCTGAAAGGATGTTATTACGAGACATGCTTAAACAAAGGATGATAAAAATTAAGCCATGATTTACTAGCATGTTTATTTTAGCGGGTTTATAATCAAAGCCTTTTTTTGGATTTTTAATCAATAAGTTTATAAGTACCTATGAGCACAAATGATCAAGAACAGCAGCTCTCGCAAATCACTAAAGTCATCAGATTAGGTAAAGAGCAAAATTATCTAACCTATGCCCAGATTAATGATTTGCTGCCCAACATTGTCGATACCGAACATTTTGATGACATCATCAGTATGCTGGAAAGCATGAACATCAAGGTATTCGAGTTACCTCCCAGTGAAGACGAACTGGCGTTGCTCGGTAATACCGAAGAGGCACCTGAGGACGTTGAGGAAGCGGCCGCCGTTCTTGCTTCCGTCGATAAGGAAACGGGACGCACTACCGATCCGGTTCGCATGTACATGCGCGAGATGGGCACGGTTGAGTTGCTGACCCGGGAAGGTGAAATACGCATCGCCAAGCGTATTGAGGAAGGTATTTATCAGGTACTGAAATCCCTGGCTCATTATCCTGAGACCGTGCAGCTTGTTCTGGAAGATTACCAACGGGTGCAGGACGAGGAAATGCGGCTTAGCGAAATCATCAGCGGATTTTCCGACTCCGATGATGATGAAGCGCCGGCAGCTAACATCGGTTCCATGCTGGACGAATCACAGCAAGAGCAAATACTGGAACGCGAAGAGATTGAATCGACGGACGAGGAAGGTGACGGTGATGGAGGCGGCCTGACTGAAACCGACGACGGTCCGAATCCGGAACAGGCAAAAGCTTATTTTGATGAGCTACAGACTACCTATGACAGTGCCATGGATGCCCTGCGCAACAAAGGTCGCACGGATAAGGTAACCGTCGAACTTATGGAAATCATGTCCGAGTCGTTTTTGAAACTGAAACTGACGTCAAGACAGGTGGACAAACTGACCCGTCATTTCAGGCAATTACGTAACCACATTCGTGAATTTGAACGCGGCATTATGCGTCTTTGTATCGAGAAAGCCCGTATCCCCCGTAAACTGTTTATTGACACCTTCCCCGGCCAGGAAACCGATCAAACGTGGCTGGATACGCTGACCGGCAAACAGGCTAAAAAGCTTGATTTGGAACGTATTGCCGAATACCGTGATGAAATTATACGGCTGCAAACACGACTGGCCGCTTTCGAGGAAGAATACGGATTGACCATCAGTGAAATCAAGGACATCAATAAAAAAATGTCTATTGGTGAAGCGAAAGCCCGCCGTGCTAAAAAGGAAATGGTGGAAGCCAACCTGCGTCTGGTTATATCCATTGCCAAAAAATACACGAATCGCGGCCTGCAATTCCTGGATTTGATTCAGGAGGGCAATATCGGCTTGATGAAAGCGGTCGATAAATTCGAATACCGCCGTGGTTACAAATTCTCAACCTACGCAACCTGGTGGATTCGACAAGCCATCACCCGTTCCATTGCGGATCAGGCAAGAACCATTCGTATTCCTGTCCATATGATTGAAACCATCAACAAACTAAACCGTATTTCCCGTCAGATTCTTCAGGAAACAGGCCGTGAAGCCACTCCTGAGGAACTGGCTGAAAAAATGGATCTGAGTGAAGATAAAATTCGCAAGGTTCTGAAAATTGCGAAAGAACCCATTTCCATGGAAACACCGGTCGGTGATGACGACGATTCGCATCTGGGTGATTTTATTGAGGATAACAATATTGAATCCCCTGTTGATCGGGCAACGGCAGAAGGTCTGCGTGAGGCCACCCTCGAAATTCTGGAAACATTGACGCCTCGTGAAGCGAAAGTACTTCGCATGCGTTTCGGTATCGAGATGAATACCGACCATACCCTGGAAGAAGTAGGCAAACAGTTTGACGTCACACGCGAACGCATACGCCAGATTGAAGCCAAGGCATTACGCAAACTTCGTCATCCGTCACGTTCCGAGAAATTACGCAGTTTCCTGGAAGGCGATGAAAGTTAATCGAAAATAGGCTGCTGTTGACCATGATATGGCCTTTTGGATGGTCAACAGCACGCAAAAACATGGATGTTTCATTCGTAATAATCAAACGCATGACCTCTGATCCGCAACATACTTCAAAATGGACATGGCGTTTTTGGCTTGAAAAATAGAGAATCTGATATGAAGCCTTTGCAAATCGTTACCCTGATCCTGTTGACCCCATGGTTATGGCACGGTGCTTACGCCTCATCCTCAAAAACCGATGAGTATTATATGCAAATGGCCATAGACATGGCGAAACAAAACCCGCAAGCACCGTTTGGTGCGGTTATTGTTGATAATGTCACCGGGAAAATACTCGCCACAGGAGTCAATGCCAGTCAAATAAACCCGACATTCCATGGCGAGATAGTAGCCATTAATAACTGTGCCAAGGCACATCCGGACGTGGATTGGTCAAAAGTCACGTTATACACGACCGCCGAACCCTGTGCCATGTGTCAAAGCGCCGTAGTCTGGGCCAATATTCCCAAAGTGGTCTATGCCACATCCATGGACTATCTGGTCTCTCACGGCTGGGATCAGATTGCTATTAAATCTTCGGAAATCAATAAAAAAGCGCCGTTTTATCAAGGAAGTATTGTCGCCGGAATACTGGCAGACAAAACCAATCCGTTATTTGATAAAAAAAATCGGGCAACGCGTCACTGATTTTATCCCATACATACCATCCTTCGCCGCATCCGGGTAACGTCTTATAGTCCGGAATGGCGTATGGTCTGTAAAAACAGGGCTATAATGTAACTGATAACACGCTCTAATAATAAAAATGGGCATATGAAAAGCTTTTTAAGGATGACAAAGTGACACTTTCGGCTTTTAAAGAATACATAGCAACCGGATATCCGCAAGATAAAAACAGCATCACTTTCGGATGTGCCATTTATGAACAAAAACCGGTTACCAACAGTTGGATTAACATTCCACTCAAATCTCTCAACAGGCACGGCTTGATTTGTGGCGCAACCGGTACGGGAAAAACCAAAACCATCCAAATGTTTGCCGAATTGTTATCTGAGAACGATATTCCAAGTTTACTCATGGACATCAAGGGAGATTTGAGTGGCATGGCGTTTGCCGGCACCTGCAATGAAGCCATCAAAAAACGTCAGGATGTCATCGGACTACCTTTTGAACCCCGCCCTTTTCCGGTGGAACTGCTGAAACTCAGTGACGATCAGGGTGTACAACTCAGAGCCACCGTTTCTGAATTTGGTCCGACGTTACTGGCCAAAATTCTCGAATTAAATGAGACCCAGGAAAGTATTATCAGCGTAGTATTCAAATATTGCGATGATCATCAACTGCCGTTGCTGGATATCAAGGATCTGAAAAAAATTTTAAGTTACCTCTCTGATGAGGAAAACAAGGATTTTGAAGAAAATTACGGTTACTTGTCCCCCACTTCCATCAACTCAATAGTAAGAAAAGTGATTGCTCTGGAACAGGAGGGTGCTGATCAGTTTTTTGGTGAGCCTTCCTTTGACGTTGCCGATCTGCTAACTCGCGCAAATGAAAAGGACGGCAAAATCTCCATTCTGGAATTAAGTCAGATCCAGGATAAATCGCGTTTATTTTCTTCTTTCATGCTGTGCCTGCTGGCTGAAATTTACCATACCTTCCCGGAGGTCGGGGATTTGGAAAAACCCAAACTGGTTATTTTTATCGACGAAGCCCACATGCTTTTTAAAAACTCCAGCAAAGCTCTGATTGGCCAATTAGAACAAATTATTAGATTAATACGCTCAAAAGGCGTCGGCATCTTTTTTTGTACACAGAACCCGACTGACATTTCAGACGCCGTATTAAGCCAGCTGGGGATGAAAATACAACACGCGCTACGAGCGTTCACCGCCAAGGATCGCAAGGAATTGCGGCTGGTAGCGCATAATTATCCGGATAGCCCCTACTATGACAATGAAACATTATTGACCAGCCTTGGCATTGGTGAAATTGCCATCAGTGTCTTGAGCAACAAAGGCTACCCAACACCATTGGCCGCCGTATTGTTGCGCGCTCCCCGTTCGAGAATGGGGCCTTTGACCATTGATGAAAAAAAGCAACTCGTCAGTCAATCTCTGTTAACCACGAAATACAATACCCGACTGGATAGAAAAAGCGCCTATGAAATTTTAAACGAAAACCTCGCAAAAGCGGCTGCCCGATCCCAACAATCCACCGACCAAACGACCTCGGAAACAGCGCCTGAAAAAAACAGGCAGGAACCCTCCACCTTCGACAAATTATCTAAAAATACCATGGTCAGACAAATGGGCCGCACGATAGTCAGGGAAATTACGCGCGGATTGCTTGGTATTCTGGGCATTAAACGCAAACGGCGCTAGGCTCTGTGAACAAATTTTTTCCGATCGAAAACAAAGCAACTATTGTTGCGCAACAAATAATAATGTCTTGTAGCCCGTCATGAAGGCGAAGCCGTAATGCGGGAAAACGTTCATAAGGGGCACATCAAACCCGCAATACGGCCGCAGGCCTCCTTACGGGCTACTGTTTTTTCGCAAAAAATGGTGCGAAGAAAATTTTGGTTCACAGAGCCTGGCAAACGGGAAGCGGCCGTATCGCGGGTTTCATGTTCCAATATTGTCCCGGGGAAACAGGTGAATACCCGGCGAACGTTATCCCGCATTACGGCTTCGCCTTCATGAAGGGCTACAAAAAACTGTTAGGCGACGTCCCTGAAGTTTATTTACCGGATGAGGCAATGTAGTAGGTATTCATGATGTCATGTTCCAGATAGTGCTTTTCAATCTGGCTGAAACCGGCGTCGGTTAACATCTCCAGAGCCAGTTCCTCTCCCCAGGCCGTTCCAAGACCTGCCCCATTTTGAGACAGGGATACGGTCATACAGTGCATACAGGAGATGGTATAAATAAAAGCCGCCAAGGGATGATCGAAGTTTCCGGCCACGTCACTGGATGTTTTTATGTCCTGCATCAGGAAAATCCCTCCGGGCTTCAACGCCTTAAATACGTTATCGAGCACCTGTTCGGGTTTGGCCTGGTCGTGAATCACATCAAAGCTGGTAATGAGATCGTATTTTTGATATTCATCCCATACCGACAAATCTTTTTTCTCAAAACGGATATTGTGTAAATCATTTGCCTTCGCCGCGTATCGGGCCTGGGCAATGGTTTCATCACACAAATCATAACCGGTAAACCGGCTTTCAGGAAACGTTCTAGCCATTAACATCAACGCCCTTCCATATCCACAACCGATGTCGAGCACCTGAATTCCCTGAGCCAGTTTTTCAACCAACCCATGAGCCAGAGGTAAAATGTTATCGATCAAAGACGATAGAATCGTTTGGCCGCTCTCTTCCGCCATCACCTCGTGAAAGCGGGGATAAGCTTCATAGGGTACACCGCCGCCGTGTTTAAAGGCATTGACGATACCATCTTCCACATAAGCCAGAACCGGAATAAACTGAGCGATAACTGCCATATTCTGGGGAGAAGATTTTCTTGTCAGCACAGAAGCGTGTTCCGGAGGTAATTGATACGTTTTGTCCCGCGCATTGAAATCTACAATACCTCCGACAGCCAAGGCGTTCAACCATTCCCGAACATAACGCTCGTTCAAACCGGCATGCCGCGCTATCGCTTCACTGCTGGAATAGTCCAGCGTGTCCATAATATCAAACAGTCCGGTTCGGTGACCCACGGATATCATCAAAGTCAACGCGGCATCATTCATGACAGATAATAATCGTTCAGCAAACGCGTCGGCCCTGGCCTGATCCAGACGTTTTGTTTTCATAATATTCTCCTGAAAAATATCCTGTATCCTACTTGTTATAGGCTATCACCCTGTCTTTGCCTGCCCTTTTCGCCGCGTAGAGGGCATGATCAGCCGCTTTTATTATATCGTCAATAGTGGCACCGTGCCGGGGTGCTTCCGACACGCCTATTGAAACGGTAATCGGGGACACGCAGGTACTTTTATAAAAAATCGGGGTGTTTTTTAACGTTTCACGAAATTCCTGCATTTTGTTCATGGCATGGTTTAATGTTGTATTCAGCAGTACAACAACAAACTCCTCGCCGCCAAAACGAAAGGAAATATCACTGTCGCGAAAACTTTTCCTTAATAACTGTCCTATCACCTTAAGCGCCTCATCACCGGCCAAATGACTATAGGTGTCATTAAATTTCTTGAAATTATCAATATCCAGCATCGCGACGCATAAGGTACTTTTTTCCCGTGCAATCCGAATCAGTTCTCGTGATA
The DNA here is from genome assembly GCF_900186965.1 of Legionella spiritensis. Classification (NCBI taxonomy): domain Bacteria; kingdom Pseudomonadati; phylum Pseudomonadota; class Gammaproteobacteria; order Legionellales; family Legionellaceae; genus Legionella; species Legionella spiritensis. Next base: position 697,505 of record NZ_LT906457.1, on the reverse strand, counting down.
AAATATCATTCAGATAACGACGGTTATACAAATTGGTTAAGGGATCGTGTAAGGAAAGCTCGCTTAACGACGTGCGTAAATTAATATTGGCCAAGGCAAGCTTGACGATGTTTCCAAACGAAATAGACACATCCTGCTGATGTTGTGTCAGCTTCTCCCCCTTTGGCGCCAGCAAATGGATGACACCGATTAACGCGTTTTGCACCATAAGCGGCAATCCGATATAACCACCCTGTGGCGATGCAATATAATGATTACACGGTACCGTTTTTTTGGGATCATCAACAATATTCGTCGTCGCTTCACGAATCGCGAAGCAATCTACAGGAAAAAACCTTTTTTCCATCAATTGATCGTTACCCCACTGGATAACGGTTTCCAACTGGTTAAGCGACTCATTATAAACCGCAAGACCCCCGCTTAGATCGGGGAATAAATCCCGAGCTATTAAATCGATGCGCGGATAAGCTTCTTCCGGTGTAATGCACACCTGCAGAGAACGATTTAACTTGTTTAATAAACTCTCGTCATGTTCCAGTAACCGTAATTCATTTAGAGTAGCTATCGTTTTTTCATTGAGTTGCCGCATTTTTTCTTCATTCTGGACACGCTCGCTAACATCCTTCATTTGCGTAATAAAATTAAGCGGCTTCCCCTCTTCGTCTCGAATCAGTGACACACTGACCATTGCCCAGATAACACCACCATCCTTATGAATATACCGTTTTTCCAGATGGGAAATACGTAGCTCTCCCAGAAGCAGTTTCTTCATACTGTCCTTGGTCATGGCTATGTCATCGGGATGGGTAATGTCCAGTACGTTTTTGTGGTTTAACTCATCCGCACTGTAACCCAGCATCTCCAGCATCGTACGATTGGCATGCACACAATTTCCTTCCGGTGAAACAATAGCCATGCCTATGGGCGCGTATTCCAGGGTATTGCGAAAATTTTCTTCACTTCGCTTTAAATTTGCCAAAAGAGAAGTGCTATACAAATCCAGATAGATGGATTTTAATAACAACTGATGCGCTTCTGCCGTACTGAAGACCACGATAGCGAAATAAAGAACGGCGGCGCTAAAAAGCACAAATGATAAAGACGGGGTAACGGACAGGGATAAAACAAGCATGCTCAGCCAAATCGGCACTATAAAACCAAGATACGACCAATGAAATGTCAGCAACTTGGGCGCAGGAGCGCCCAGCAAGCCGGTAAGAAATACAAAAACGATAGCGCGATGCAGCGGGTCGTCTACATAGACAAACAACAACCCCCCCAAAGCCCACAAAATACCGGACTGGATATTACTTATTATGAAATAGTTTTTCCAGAAAGCCGGATGGCGCAAACCACCCGCACACTTCGCTTCCCTGAAATAATATAATAAAAATACACCTCTTACTATGTGATTTAAAACAACCATCAATACCAGCCATAGTATTAAAAGGCGGTGGTTATGAATCGGATTCCAGAGAAGTAACGCAAACAAGACTGCGGCAATAAAATCACCGAAAACCAGGACATAATATTTTTTATACGACTCGATAATGAGCTTATGTTCCAGTTCAAGTCTTGAAACACCCGGAAAGTCCATGAACAATTCATCCTTATGAATGTCTGATTTAACCGGAGTCTGTTGACCATTACCCTATAACCTTAACAGGTCACCACATACCAGTTCACTTACACTATTAAATATAGTACAAAGCCACACGGCTGAAAAAAGACAGAATGGTCATTATGCGGCGCGGCGAGAGGAACTATATCGGCTTTCCAGCCAGGGTCTGCGCACTTGTATTATCCCAAAAACCAGTACGTGCTGGGTTGCCCATTTGGCAACCCAGTTGAAAATTAAAGACATGGTGAAAATCAGCCTGTCAAAACGAAACGGATGGTGTACTATTTTTTGCCGTGCAAAACAAATGGTCGGCAAACCTTGAGATAACAACGAATGACAGCAATCAACAAGGGCACAACCCCGACGACGATAAAAATCACATCGCCGGGCGTGCGCAACCATTCAATAAGTCTTGCGGATTTCTGCCCGGTATAATCAAGACTGCGGGCATGCCAGTAACCGTTGTTTAAAACATCCAGTAATTGCATAACGCCACCGGGGAATAAACTGGCCGCCAACATTAAAAAAAGACCTGCATTCAGACCTATAAAAGAAACCTTGACGTATGTTTCCAGTTTTTCCCATTGGGAATCGCTGGAAACATGGCGCATTGTAAAAACAAGCAAGGCCATGGCTAACATGCCAAAAACACCCATCATGGCAGCATGGCCATGATTGGGGGTGAGCATGGTGCCGATTTCAAAATAACTGACAATGGGCAAATTGATCAGAAAACCCAGAATTCCCGCGCCTACGAAATTCCAGAAACCCACGGCCATGATAAAATAAAACGTCCATTTATGCGGCACATGAACACGTTCCCCGGATGGCAGGCGCTCCATTTCGGTAACCCGGACAAAATCCCAGGCATCCAGTGTCAGCAGCGTTAATGGAATCACTTCCATGGCCGAAAAAATAGCGCTTAAAGCCATATTGGCCTCGCTATGACCATTAAAGTACCAGTGATGGCCGGTTCCCACCAGTCCGCCGCCAAAATATAATATGGCGTCCAGATAAACGACCCTGATAGCGGTGGCGCGAGTCACGACACCAAGCCCCATCAGTATCAAGGCAACCAGTACCGTGACGAAAAATTCAAAAAAACCTTCCACCCATAAATGAATAATCCAGAATCGCCAGGTATCCACTATGGAAAAATGGGTCGAGCCATCAAAAAACATGGCCGGGAGATAAAACAATGGAATGGCAAGGGCGGCACAAAGAAACAGACGGGAAATCTCCGACAGGTCGGGATCCTTGAGTACCGGTGCGACATTGCGCACCAGCAAATACAGCCAGAATATCAATCCCGCTGCAAGACCTATCTGCCATACGCGGCCAAGCTCAAGATATTCCCAGCCTTGCTGGCCAAACCAGAACCAGGTTCTGGTTAACCACTGAAAGGTACCGGCCCACTCGCCAAGCAAACTACCGACAACGACGATAAACAACGCGGCAAACAGCAGATGAATAAACAACGTTTGATGTTTTGCTTCGCGTCCGCCCAATTCCCGCGATAATAGCAAAGCTCCTGCGACATAAGAGGTGGCTATCCAGAAAATAGCCAGTTGCAGATGCCAGGTACGTACGACATTACTTGGCAGCAGACCGGAGATATCAAACCCATAAAACCCGCCCGGCTCGGCACGGTAGTGCGCGGTCAGCCCCCCTACCAGGGTTTGTGCCAGAAAAAGAAACATAACGATAACGAAAAATTTTATAGTGGCTCTCTGGCTGGAAGTCGGCTGGCCGATCTTGAATCGGGGAAGAATTTTATGTTTGCTTCGCTTCCAGCCCAGATAATCAAATTTACCAAACGCAAGCAACACCAACGCGGTGCCGCCAAGCAAGGCGATCAGACTCATGGCGCTCCAGAATGTGGCAGCACCGCTGGGGAAATTACCCGCTTCGGGATCATAGGGAAAATTATTGGTATAGGTTCTTGACTCCCCGGGTCTGTTAGTGACGGAAGCCCAGGCTGTCCAGGCAAAAAACGCGACCAAATCGTTTAATTCACTACCCTTAACGATAAAGTTCGCCGGCAAACCGCCATTTCTATCGGCTTTTGTAAAATAACGCGCCCACCAGTCAATCTGCTGGTAATAGGATGCCGTTTCCCCTTCGGTATACGCCAATGTACCGGTTTCGGGATCAAAACGATTTTTTTTAAGCGCGCTTTGAGTAAGAGACCGTACCATGGTTTGCTCTTCCTCACCGAGCTTGTCGAAAGCGTTTTGATACCGCCTTGCGGCAATGGTGTCATCCATGGCCTGTGTCAGATTATGCAGGTATTGTGCTGAGAAATCCGGGCCAAGATAGGCGCCATGCCCCCAGATGCTGCCATTATTCATTAAGCCGTATTTCAGAAAGACGGATTGGCCGGCCAGGATATTGGCTTTAGTAAAAAGCACCTCACCCTGCGGAGTGACCACTTTTTCAGGAATGGGAGGCGCGTCCCGGTAGACTTTAGCCGTAAGCAGGATAAGGACAGTAAATCCAATGGCCATGACTATCAATACAGCCCTTCGCCACCACGGCGATATGTCTTCATTATTCTCGTTTGATTCCATTATGGTTCGCATACCAATTCCTTTTTCATTTATCCCTGCCCCTGGATCCCCATCCATCATAATGGTATCCGACTTCGTTATCACCCGCCAATCATTTCAAAAATACAATGGCCTTCCAATTTCATCCCGGAATAGTACTAAAATTAATTAGAACCCGTTGCTATTTTATAACAGGAAATGAAGTACAAGAGTCTGTGTCTCAAACTGAAATCCAATGGACAATAGATAAGATGAACAGAGTGAGGACAACAACAATACTACTGATTGCGAAATACATAACAATAATAATGTCGCTTGCCGTAATTGCCCTGGGACTGAGTGTTCTCATCGGATGGTATTGGCGTATCCCGTTTCTTATTCAATACCATCCTGACATGATTGCCATGGTATATAACACCGCTTTATCGTTCATTCTGGTTGGAACAGGTATATATTCCTTAATATATCGACAACCGCTTGTTGCCCGAATCATTAGTGCGGTAGTGTTTTTCGGTGCGACCATAATTTTACTGCAATATTTTCTGGGTATAAATTCCGGCATCGATGAACTATTTTTTAACCATTACAATAAAACCGCGAATACATTTCCAGGCCGCATGGCTCCCAACACAGCCGTTTGCTTTATGCTCACCGCCACCGCTTTGTTTTTTTTAGGATACCGGCGATTTCATAAGTATACTGTGGTCGTTGGCGGCATCATTGGTGTATTAACATTAAGCTTGTCCATTCTATTTATCAGCGGATATATGAGTAGCTTGCACCAAGGTTACCTGTGGGGTAGCGAGACACCAATGGCCGCCAATACGGCGATTGGATTTCTCCTGCTCGGTATCAGCATAATTACATTGACAGCCTATCAGGCCAAACAAAACGATCTCGGAATCAGTAAAAGCCTGCCTTTCCTTATCGCGTTTTGTATTTTTATTACAGTCATTCTTCTGGCTCTGGAAATAAAAGAAGGACAAGAGCAATATGGTCGTGTTTCAACGCTGCCGGAAACCGTCATTATATTAGGATTACTATTCGCACTCTTGTTTGGTCTGGTTCTTCGTTTCGCACTAACCGCCTCATCAGCCGCGGTAGCAGCCAGAAAATCGTGGTCCTTGTTACGCTCGACTATGGATTCGACCGAAGACGGGATCATGGTCACCGACACGCAAGGAAAACTTGCTGATTTTAATAAAAAATTTCTGGAAATGTGGCGCTTGGAAGGGCAGGAAATCAGAGAAATGAGTTACGCGAACATAACCCATGTCATCGCAAATCAATTGTCGGACAAGGAAAAATATCTACTAAAAATCGATACCATTTTCAAACATCCTGAGGAAATTTTTACTCATGAATTACGTCTTGCAAACGGCTGCGTGTTTGAATTATCATCCAGACCGCAATGGCTGGATGATAAAATTATCGGCCGGGTCTGGTGTTTTCATGATACGACATTGCAAAAACGATTACAGGATGAGCTGGCCAGACAAGCAACCCATGACTCGCTGACAGAACTTCCAAACAGAGCGTTGCTTCTTGATTTAATAAACTATTCGATACAACAGGCATCACGAGCACACAACAAAGTTGTGGCTCTCATTTTGCTGGATCTGGATCGCTTCTCCAAAATCAATGATCTTTTCGGGCGCAGCAAAGGCGATGAGCTTTTAAAGCTGGTGGGTAAACGACTCGCTGATTTTCTACCTGATGGAAACACATTAGGACGTATTGGTGGTGATGAGTTTCTTATGATTGCCGGCAATCTTCACCGAATAGAAGATGCGGCAGCCATGAGTAACCAACTCATAATGGCCTTGCAGGAGCCATTCCGGTTTTATGATAACGAAATCAACGTGACGTGCAGCATCGGTATTTCTTTATATCCCAAAGACGGTAAAGACGTTGATACCTTGCTTAGCAACGCTGATATTGCCTTGTCCAGGGTAAAAAAGGAAGGTCGCGACGGTTTTCAATTCTATACTACGGAAATGAACAGATATACCCAGGAGTATTTGCAGATTGAACAGGAGCTTCGTGGCGCGCTGGAAAAAGAAGAACTACTGCTTTACTATCAACCTGTCTTTGATTTCACAAAAGACTCGCCCGTTGGCGCGGAAGCATTGATTCGCTGGAACAATCCAAAGCGCGGCTTGATTTATCCTGTAGATTTTATACCACTGGCCGAAGAAATAGGCCTCATCCGGAAGATAGGAACCTGGGTTATTAAGGAAGCGTGTCGACAAATTCGACAATGGCAAGACAATGGACTGATCGATTTTAAACTGGCCATCAATATATCCGCCATGCAGTTTAAATTCGGAACACTTGGTCACGACCTGAAAAGGTCCTTGCAAAAAAACAAGTTACTGCCGGGAGCCCTGGAAATAGAACTCACCGAAAGTATTTTAATAGAACATTCGGACGATGTTGTTCATGCGCTGGATGAAATCAAAAAGATGGGTGTGACTATAACCATCGATGATTTCGGCACCGGGTATTCTTCGTTGAGTTATATTAAACGCTTTCATATAGACAAATTAAAAATTGACAAAAGCTTTATCGCCGATCTTCCGGCAAACCGTGAAGACGGTATACTGGTTAAAACCATCATTGGTATGGCTAAAAGCCTGGGCATTCAAGTCCTTGCCGAAGGCGTTGAAACCAGAGAACAGATGACATTGTTAAAAAACATGGGCTGCGATCTGGTACAGGGGTATTATTTCGCCAAACCATTACCTGCTTCCGAATTCATAACGTTTTTCAACAGACCGCAGGCTTCATGAACCTGGCAGGCATAACCCAATAATCCTTTATATAATGGCCATCAATTTATTCGTATTGAGCATCATAAGATATGCGTCAAACACATGCTCTATCCTATCTACCTTCGCACCAATAACGAAGGATTTTTCAGAAAGAAGAATCGGATTTTTTACGGTTTAACAGCAGTTTAAAGGCGCAATCGGTCGAATCTTCCGGTAAACGCAAAAAATGTGAAAAAACAATTTTGCTGGTATTCACCTTCCTGCCCGACAATTGTTTGATATCTTGAGAAGTGAGCGGTTGAACACCCAGTGACGCCAGATAAGCGGTCAGACGGCGTTCATTTTTCCTGAATAACCCGGTGTTATGTATTGGTCCGGCAATCAGAGCCAGGGCAGGCAGACCCTGTTGCATACGATAGTCGCATAACGCGTTCAAAAACGCGTTGGCCGCGGCATAAGCACCCTGGCCCAGATTGCCAAAAACACCGGTAATCGATGAAATACAGATAAATTCCTTAAGGGCATAGTCTCGTGTTGCCTGATGAAGATAAAGGGCTCCCATAGCTTTACCTGACAGGATATGATACAAATTTTGCCTGTCAGTGCGACGCCAGGGCTTATCGTCGGACACCCCTGCCGCATGGGTAATGCTAACAAGCGGCGGCAGTTGTTCTTTAATAACCGATATCAATTTTTTTACATCATCACCACTACTGACATCACTGGAGTAATAATAGATTTTTGCCCCGTTTTGCAAGTGCGCCTGAATAGACAAAGACCACAGAGGAGGTTCTTTTTTTCGCCCTGTGGCGGCAATGTTTTTTACACCGGAGTCCAGAAGGTTTTCAATAATTATTTGCCCGAGATCGCCGGAAGCTCCGGTTACCAGATAGGTATGTTGCGGATATACCAAACGCGCGCCATCTACGACACCCGGCTCAGCCGGATATATTGTTTGCGTGTACAAAATACCGGATTCAACACGAAACACCCAGTTTGGTGATTCCTGGGAGGCGTAAACGGATTTGATCAGGCGAACTCCGCGCTCATTTAATAAATCGCCTTCCATATAGTTTACAACCCATTGAGGACGTTCAAACTTGATGGATTTCAGTATGCCCAATAACGCAACACCGGTAAGGAAGCTTTGCAGATTCAAAAAGACAAAAGGCATCACAGACGTACGCGTCATGGCGGATTGTGTGACACGCCGCAAAAAATCTGCCTCTTCCAGTAGTTCGTTCCCGTCAGCCTGACAAAGGTAGATGACAACAGCCGTTTCCTGTTCAGTAATGGCCTTGTCGTCAATAGTTACTGCTTCAATAAAACGGATATTACTGTCGTTAAAATGCCGTTTACACCATGCCTTGCGCTCGGAAGATAGTGTTCTCGCCGCAATCAGGACAGGTATGTCGACAATATCCTTCGTGTCAGGCTGCCAATCGGAGCGTTGCCAGCGAAGAGCATACAAGTATGTTTTCCAGGCGTCTGTAGGCTCAAAAGAATCAAACTCTGCTATAGCCATGCCTTATCCTCCCTGGACCCAGTGTGCTTATCTCATCCCAAATATTCCGGCACATACCTACCTTGTTGCCGATTTGGCAGCCCAACCTGCAAAAAAACAAAGTATACACCGTTTGCAGACATGGAATAAAATGTCAACAAGCCCTGACCATGCGCCAGGCCCTATACATCGAACTTTACGAAAGATTCTTCCGCAACTTTTTCCGATGGCAGCTGGATGGAACGCTGTTCTTCCGTCAGGAAAGTATGGTCAAAGAAACCATACCGCCCGGTTATCAATTTGTTACCCATGGAAATAAGGGCCGGAAGTGCGCCAATCACGGATAAAAGAAGCAGGGCATTGGAGAAAAAGGGACTCCAGCTCTCGTGACTCTCGATGTGCGGCTCGTATTTTTTTATTAGCGCGTCTGAATCTTCCTTGAAATTACCCATAATTCCATGAAGTTCTTTGGTCGATCCACCCTTCCAGTCTTTATTTACCCGGTCTTTATAATTAGCAACCAAGATGTCCAGGTCGTCATGAAATTCTTTGAAGATCTTATTATCCGAATCAGGAACAGATTTCAATTTATCCCATATGCCCTTTTTACACCGGGCAACACCATAGGAGAAAATGGCATACTCGGATTGAACCATAATTGCTTCCCCGCACCCCGGTTCCTGATAATAATTTGAATATTGCTGCTCTGGAGCCGGATATTGCGGTCGTAGGCTGCCCGTAAACACATTGTAATCTTCATGTAATTCTTCAAACGTCTTCCAGCCGTTAAATTCTCTATCAGACATCGCTTTGCTTCCTAAAAAAAACCATATGAGACAATAATTTTACATTATTATTAATTAAAATACAGTTAATTATTGTTGCTGAATGGTTTATTTATTACAAAGAAATCGTAAACAGGAATAAATAATGGGTAAAAATATCTTGATAAACCGATTCATTACCCTTGGGTTCCTTTAATAAAAGCCCAGGCTCTGTGAACAAAAATTTTCACAGAGCCTAGAGAACAGGGGTGTCACTGTGTTTTTGCTCCTCTTTTTCCTTCAGTTCATCACCCGTTGGGCCGGGATTATGTATCTGATCAAATTTCTCACTTAGTTCGTCACCTTCCGGATCATTTTTGACTTGCTCGGAAATCTCATCACCCTCCGGATCCGAGGTAATATGAATCGTATCGTTCATCCGGGTCAGATTCACCGCTTTTCCATCTTTTTGTACCTTGACACTCATATACGAACTCTACTCAGGGAAATAATTTATAGTATAGACAATGGCATTTGCTGCATAAATTAAGGGCTTATTGACCTTGTTTTACAAAAATAGCAAACCATGGATGAAATGTTAAAATACAAATCAAATGAAATTAAAAATAACCAATTCTATTTAAATAGTACGCATTTTGCTTGATAATACCGGCCTGACATGGATAGTTAAGCGCCTTAAGACCTGTTTAACCAAGCCGGGGCATGACCGAAGGATCAACGCGATAACCCTGATCAACCGGAGCATTATTTATGAAAAAAACAACCATAATCAGCATGTTGTCAGTGCTGCTTTCAGGCATCGTTATAAACTCATTTGCGGCAACCAACGTTCAATTACGCAACCCAACTAACTACTGCGGCTTATTGACTGTAGACTATATCGGCCCACATTCCGGAAGCTATTCCAGCACCTTTTTATCGGCCTCCAGTTATCCGATTTTTTCAATGGGCGCGACAGAAGACAGCACCATCACCAAGGTAGTATTACAAGGAGGGCCAGGTTGCGGCGGTACGGAATTTACCGGTACTATCACCTGCTCTTTAAACAACACCAAGCCTTTAAAAAATAACATTGCCGTTAATCTGGCAATTAACTCCGTCAACAGCCTTTATTGTGTGTTAAATGATGCCTAGTACAGCGTTTCATTGATTCCGCCCTGTTGCAACGGAACAGAAGAGGTAGCAACTGTCTTGAATTAAAAATTCAGGGCAGTTGCTACATGACCTGGCCCGCTGTCGCGGCAATAACAAACAACGTACACACAGGACGAGCCACCGCTCTTTTGTAACAACATGTAGCCCGCCATGAAGGCGAAGCCGTAATGCGGGATAACGTCCACACAGGCCCTCATTGATGTAAAATGATTTTACCCCTGCTTTCACTGCTTTCAAGTAAATCATGAGCCTTGACAATGTTAGCGACATTGATTTTGCCAAGCGATTCGTTCATGGTTGAACAAATGACCCCTTTATCAATCAGATCAGCCAATTCATTCAATATCTCATGCTGTCTAATCATATCGGGTGTTTGGTACATGGAACGGGTAAACATAAATTCCATATGTACGGAAATACTTTTTTTCTTAAAAGCGAGTAAATCAAAATGCCGGGGCTCATCAATGAAAACCAGATCCCCCTGCGGCTCGATGATCTCTGCAAACTGGCTGACATATTGATCGGTATGAGTCAGACTGATAATAATATCAATGCCGTTAATACCCTGTTCTTGTAATTGTTCTGCCAGATCGTGTTTGTGGTTAATGCTCCGATCACTTCCTAACCGGTTTAACCATTCCCTGGACTGCGCCCTGCCGTATGTGGTGATGATTTGGCAACGGGTTTTATGTTTCAGCAGCTGAACAAGTATCGAGCCGACGCCGCCGGCAGCGCCTGTGATTAACACGTTCTGCCGGGATTCTTCGTGCAACTTGAGCCTGTCAAAAAGAATTTCCCAGGCGGTCAGGCTGGTCAGAGGCATAGCCGCCGCCTGTGTGAAATCAAGAGATTGCGGATGTTTTCCCGCTATGCGTTCATCAACCAGCTGGTACTCGGCATAGCTGCCATCGCGGGTTATATCACCGGCGTAATACACGAAATCACCTGGCTTAAATAAACGGACTTTCTCTCCCGCGGCTTTGACGACCCCGGCCGCATCAAATCCCAGCGTTTCAACCATAGGCTTCCCCTCTGCAATCATGTTTTTGACCTTGTAGTCAACGGGATTTACAGAGATAGCCTTAATTTCAACCAGTAAATCATGGCCACTCGGATCAGGCATTTTTTTTTCAATAGTTTCAAAACCATAGTGATTGTCGGGTTGGCGTCTGTATACGATAGCCTGCATAATAACTTCCTTTTTGAAGATGAAAAGGAATTATTCCATAATTTGATATTCAAAATATACATGGCAGGGTCAGGTTCCGTTGATATTTGATGCCATGGCATGAAATATCAACAAGTCCTGATTATTATTGTGACATTCTGTGGTAAACATTAATACCGTGGTTGACTACATCAGCCAGGTTCGCTGCACCTGGAATAGAGGAGTTACCGGAAAAAAAGGCCAGCCCTGCCTGTATTCCCCGCGCGATGTTAGCCGCTGCTCCCAAATTATTAAATGAATCAGGGGCAATCGCTTCAAAGGCATGAATAGCTATATCAGGAAGGTATTCCGCTGCCGCCGCTTCCGGGTTACTCCAATATTGAAACATCACAAGACTGGCAACAAGAGCATTATAACCACGATATGCCGTACCCCAGTTTAAAAGGTTATATATGGTTGGCCGCACTTAATTTCTCCTTTATTCATTGAATCAAGACCATCATTTTTGTAAAAATTCTGGTAAAAAATAACCAATTTTTCCGCACGGAATTGTACTGTTGTCATCCTTGTATATCAATATGCAATCAAATTAAAAATAAAAAGAGCAAATTTATGGTAGCATTCTGCTTTAGCAAGGGTTGTCCCATACAACAATAGAACGAGTACTACATGTTTATGTATAATAAAACTTTTTAAAGGGTTAATTTGAAAATCTGGATTGATGGGGACGCCTGCCCCAATAAAATTAAAGATATCCTGTTTAAAGCAGCCATTCGAACACGAGTTACGGTTACTGTTGTTGCGAATCATTTTGCGAGAATCCCCCACTCGCCTTTTATAAAACGTATCGTGGTTGACTCGGGATTTGATGTCGCTGATACAAAAATTCTTAATCAAATTGAAAAGGGGGATCTGGTTATCACCGCGGATATCCCTTTCGCGAATGAAGTCGTCATGAAAAAGGCAATCGCATTAAGCCCAAGAGGAAAAATTTACACTGAAAATAATATCAAACAAGCATTAGCCGTGAGAGATTTTCATACCTCTTTGAGAGATAGTGGCGTGCAACAAAGTGGCGAATCTAAAATCAGCCCGTTAGACATCCGGCAATTTGCCAATCAACTCGATCGCCTGTTATGCCAGCAGTGATATTGATTCGTAGGTAGCAATTCAAATATTTCCTCCGAAATAAACAGTTAATGGTAGATGCCATTGACATATCCTTTTTGAATCCGGAAAGCTTCTTTCTACTTGTTGCAGACAAGAACACCAGCTTGTTTTATACGATGCCAACACCTAAAATCAATGCTAGTGTTAAGGTATTATGAAATATATAAAAAGGATTTATAGGTTTCGTGAACAAAATTTTACCGGGCGAAAACAAGGCAACCAGTACTGTTTCTTGTAGCCCGTCATGAAGGCGAAGCCGAAATGCGGGATAACGTTCACTTAGGCACCCACCTGTTCTCCTGGCTCCATATTGGAACATGAAACCCGCAATACGGCCGCAGGACTCCTTACGGGCTACCGGTCTTTTGCAAAAAGATGGGTAAAAAACATGTTGTTCACGGAACCTGGGAGCGTTGAATTAATGTTAAGGATTAAACCATGTCAAATTTTCATAATATTTTGTTTGTCAGCCATGGATTAGGTGACGACGATGAAGGTTTACAGCAGGCGCTTCAACTGGCAAACGCCAATCAAGCCTCATTATCCATTTTAATAGTTTGCCCCCCGTTTCCAGACAGCCTTGGTGACTACAAAACCTCTTATGAGCAATCCATCATCGAGCGAATGGAAAAAGCGATTACAACTGCAAAATCGGCTTTAAACATCCGGCGAAAGAAGCTCCCTATTCATCTTGAGCTTGAGTGTGGCTTTGCACCGGATGTCCGTATTATTCGATATGTATTAAGACATGCTCATGACTTACTGATTAAACAGGCTCAAGCCAGCCCCAATCAAAAGGGGTTTAAAGCGGTTGATATGGAATTATTACGCAAATGCCCTTGCCCGATATTTATGGTTCGTCCTGCCAAGCATAAGAATCATGAAGCCCGAATAGCCGTTGCCATTGACCCAAAGGATGAGGAACCTGCCAGCAGGGAGCTTTCCCTGGCCCTTCTTAAATACGCATCTTCCCTGACCCGTCACTATTCAGGACAACTCGATATTATTTCATGCTGGAGTTTTCGCCTGGAAGAATATCTTCGTGACAGTATCTGGATTAAAGTTCCTGAAGAGGAATTAAACCAGATGGTGCTTGACGAAAAAACCGGGCATGACAGGGCATTGCGAACCATTATTGAGGACTCCAATATTAGTGGCGACTATCAGGTTTATTTACCAAAAGGTCTTCCTGAAGAAACCATCCCTTCTTTTGTTGAAAACCATGGCATTGATATTCTGGTCATGGGTACTGTGGCACGTACAGGAATTGCAAGTTTTATCATTGGCAACAGCGCTGAAAATATCCTGCAAAAAATCAACTGTTCCTTGCTGGCGTTAAAACCCCAGGGCTTTGTGTCCCCGGTAAAAGCCTATTAAGCGAGAGATGGCATGATAGAGCAACGCCTTAAAGATCACCGGGACAACTGGCATGCGCAGCCTGTTGACAACATATTGCCCTGGCTTGAAACCGACATCAATGGATTAAACCAGGAAGAGGTTACTAAAAGACAGGCGAGGCTGGGGTTAAACCACCTTCCCGAAAAAGCAAAAGAATCTATAATCGTTCGTTTTTTACGTCATTTTAATAATATCCTGATTTATGTGCTTTTGTTTGCTGCCTTGATTACAGCCCTGTTGAACCACTGGGTCGATACTTTGGTGATTCTTGCCGTGGTTATTGCCAATGCTTGCATTGGATTTATCCAGGAAGGGAAAGCGGAAAAGGCGCTTGACGCCATTCGACAAATGCTGTCGCCCGCAGCTACTGTCCTGCGCCGGAAAGAGCGGCAAACCATCCCCGCGAAAGAACTGGTGCCTGGAGATATCGTGTTGCTGGAATCCGGTGATAAAGTCCCGGCGGATATGCGCCTTATCAAAGTACACGGACTGATTGTAGATGAGTCCATTCTTACCGGTGAATCGGTGTCTGTAGAAAAACATTCCGAACCTGTTGCACAAGACGCGGTGCTTGGAGAGCGTACTTCGATGGCTTATAGTGGCACTCTGGTGACCAGTGGTCAGGCCAAGGGGGTGGTTATAGCTACCGGGCAATTCACTGAAATTGGCCAAATCAGCCATCTGTTATCAAAAGTAGAGATGCTGAAAACACCTTTGATCCAGCAAATAGATATCTTTGCCAAATGGTTAACCATTCTGATTTTAATGGTTGCCGGATTATTGCTGGTTCATGGCTATTTTGCACAACACCATGATTTTGGTGAATTGTTTATGGTGATTGTAGGATTATCGGTTTCCGCCATTCCTGAAGGGCTTCCCGCCGTACTCTCTATTACCCTGGCTATTGGTGTACAGGCCATGGCGCAAAGAAATGCAATTATTCGCAGACTTCCCGCCATTGAGACCCTGGGTTCCGTTTCCGTGATTTGTACGGATAAAACAGGAACACTTACCAAAAATGAAATGACAGTGGTGTCCATTTTAACTGCAAACAAGCAATTTAACGTGGAAGGCTCGGGTTATGCTCCCTCCGGATCGATTACTCTTGCTGACCAAATCATTGAGAAGGCGCAACATCCCTTGTTAGTGGATTTGGCACGTTCTTCCGTGCTTTGTAATGACGCCGTCCTGTACGAACGTAATGAAGACTGGACGATAGAGGGCGACCCGATGGAAGGAGCACTGCTGACAATGGCAGAAAAAACAGGGTTGTCTGTGACCTGGGAGCGCGAAATCTGGGCACGTACGGATACCATACCCTTTGATGCCAGCCATCGTTTTATGGCAACGCTTAATCACAATCATCAGGAGCATGCCTTTATTTTTGTTAAAGGTGCGCCTGAGCAGTTGCTGGCCATGTGCCAGAAACAACAAAATGAAACAGGCGGTTTGGAGCCGATAAATCCAACCTATTGGTTGAAAAAGATTGAAGCCATTGCTAAAAACGGCCAGCGGGTTTTGGCCCTGGCTTCAAAAGCCGTGCCTCCTGAACACACCATCCTGCAATTGTCCGATGTAGAAAACAATCTGGTTTTATTAGGCATGGTCGGGATGATTGATCCACCGAGGGAACAAGCCATAGCTGCCGTGGCACAATGCCTGAGCGCCGG
Source organism: Legionella spiritensis (assembly GCF_900186965.1). NCBI lineage: Bacteria > Pseudomonadati > Pseudomonadota > Gammaproteobacteria > Legionellales > Legionellaceae > Legionella > Legionella spiritensis. The sequence goes on along the minus strand of NZ_LT906457.1, from coordinate 681,711 downwards.
CATTCAGGTGAAAATGATTACCGGTGACCACTCGGCAACCGCTGGAGCGATTGGCCGGCAAATCGGTTTAAAACACCCTGATAAAATCCTGACTGGTCTTGAGCTTGATAAAATGAGTGATGCAGAACTGGCAAGCATGGTATTGGAAAATGATATTTTTGCCCGCACCAGTCCGGAACATAAGCTGCGGCTTGTTATGGCACTGCAGTCTCATGGCATGATCGTTGCCATGACCGGCGACGGCGTCAATGACGCGTTAGCGTTAAAAAGAGCCGATGCCGGTATTGCCATGGGGAAAAAAGGCAATGAAGTATCCAAGGAGGCCGCGGAACTCGTGCTGGCAGACGATAATTTCGCATCCATAGCCGCTGCGGTACAGGAAGGACGTACTGTTTATGATAACTTAAAGAAAGTCATCAGCTGGACGTTGCCTACCAATGGCGGGGAATCCATGACCATCATTTTGGCACTGTTATTTGGTTTGAGCCTTCCTGTAACGCCGATTCAGATCCTATGGATTAATTTAATCACTGCCGTAACTCTCGGCCTTTCCCTGGCGTTTGAGCCAACGGAAGACAATACCATGCAACGGCCGCCAAGACCAAGGAATGAACCCATATTAACCGGCACGCTGGTCTGGCATATCCTTCTGGTATCCTTTTTGTTTGTATGTGCCGTATTTGGCATTTACTATTATGCCCTTGACAAAGGATATTCCATTGAGCTTTCCAGAACGATTGCCTTAAACACCCTGGTAGTGCTTGAGATTTTTCATTTGTTTTATATTCGTAATATTTATGGAACCTCCTTAACCTGGCAAGCGGTAAAAGGCACCGGGATGGTATGGATGAGCGTTATAGTCATAACCATTGCCCAATTCGCCATTACTTACCTGCCACCGCTACAACGCATTTTCACAACGCGCTCTATTCCTTTTTGGGATGGCGTTCTAATCATCGCGATTGGCGTTGTCTTTTTTGCCGTAATTGAGACGGAAAAACAACTCAGGCTGCGAATCGTAGCCCTTCGCCATCTTGATACACCGTCACATTACAAGGAAGGCGTATGATGGATTTTGCCTTTTTGCACGCCTCCCCTTTTTATGAGTTATCCGCACTTTTACTCTCTGCTATGGTCATTGGTTTTTTGAGCCTTTTATTGCGTCAACCGATGATAGTGAGTTTTATTATTGTAGGCATTCTGGTCAGTCCGAATTTTTTAGGCATTGTACAGTCTTATGAACACATTGAGCTTCTGGCGGAGCTTGGCATTGCGGTTTTGCTTTTTCTGGTAGGGTTGAAGCTTGACTTGCAGCTTATAAAAACGCTGGGGCTGGTATCACTGGCAACCGGAATCGGCCAGGTTGTTTTTACGGCAATCGTTGGCTTTTTTATAGCCATGGCACTCGGTATGAACATGACTAATGCCATTTATGTTGGAGTGGCATTGACGTTTTCCAGTACCATTATTATCGTCAAATTGCTCTCGGATAAACGGGAAGTGGATTCACTGTATGGACGAATAGCCATCGGTTTTTTGATTGTGCAGGATATCGTGGTTGTGTTTGCCATGATTGTCCTTTCCGCCTTCGGAGTGGGCGTTGGCAGTACTACAGCCCCCGATATGCTGGTTAACCTGGCAATGATGCTCATGTATGGTCTGGTTATATTCGCTTTCCTGTGGCTTTTTATTCGTTACCTTGCCAATCCATTGATGAGCAGTATCGCGCACTCTCCCGAGTTATTAATTATTTGCTCCATCGGCTGGGCAGCAATTTTAGCCAGCCTTGGTCACTACTTTGGCTTCAGCAAGGAACTGGGCGGATTGCTTGCCGGCATATCACTGGCGTCAACACCATTCCGGGATGCGATTGCATCAAGACTGTCTTCGGTGCGAGACTTTTTACTGTTGTTTTTCTTCATCTCTTTAGGTTCTCAGCTTAATTTAAATCATCTCGGCAATCAGATGATTCCTGCTACCGTTTTTTCTTTATTTGTCTTAATCGGCAATCCATTGATTGTCCTGATTATTATGGGCTATATGGGTTATCGTAAACGCACAGGATTTCTGGCAGGACTGACGGTTGCGCAAATCTCCGAATTCTCCCTGATTTTTATGGCCATGGGGCTCAAACTTGGCCATGTTTCCATGGAAACATTGGGGCTGGTTACTCTGGTTGGATTGATAACCATTGCCGCGTCGGTCTATATGATTACCTATTCCTACACATTGTACCGATGGCTTGAACCGCTGCTCACACCTTTCGAGCGCAAGACTCCTTATCGGGAAGCGGCCAATGCCTCTCAGGAATTTAAACACAAACAGTATGATGTGATTCTGTTTGGTCTGGGTCGTTATGGCCAGGCTATTGCCGAACATTTGTTTCAGAATAATTATAAAGTACTTGCTGTGGACTTTAACCCGGATGAAGTGAACCATTGGCGTCAAAAAGGTCATCATGCCATGTACGGCGATGCGTGTGATATCGAATTTATCGCGACACTCCCTTTAAAGCCCGCAAAATGGATTATTTGCGCAATACCACAACATGCGCCCGGTTTAACGCATGACGATCCTCGCATCACGTTGATTAAGGGCCTTAAAGAACATCACTATAAAGGAAAAATTGCCGTATCCACTCAACATGCCAGTCAAGTTGAGGCATTTAAGGAAAAAGGGGCGGATATCGTGTTTTTACCGTTTGATGACGCGGCGGATAGGGCGGTAGAGAGAATCATACAGGGCTAGTGCCTCGTCAAAACGAGGCGACTATTGTTCTGCAACAAATAATAGCTTCCTGTAGCCCGTCATGAAGGCAAAGCCGAAATGCGGGATAACGTTCACTTAGGTACCTATCTGCTCCCATGCCACGATATTGAACCATGAAACCCGCAATACGGCCGCAGGCCTCCTTACGGGCTACTACGGCAATGGTACCGCAAAAGCGGGTATAGTGATTTGATCAGGGACCAATAAAATCAATCGTTTGTACTTTAATATTTTTATATTTGGCGTTTTCTCGAAAATCCTGTATCAGTTCAACCACATCATACGCTATCGATTTAGAGTTTGAGCAATCTATGATGACTTTTGAGCCTGATGGAATGGTATCTAATGCCTGCATAATGTTTGCTTTATTAAAAAACGAAACCTCTTCCGCCAGCACCAGGTGGTGGACAATATCACCATTTTCTTTTTGCGTAATTTTTTTCATATAATAGGCATTGCGATAACTGTGCTTTAGTGTGAAGAAGATACCAAAAACAATACCGATGATAATTCCTTTCAACAAGTCAGCGGCTAATATACCTATCGCTGTGGCTACAAATGGAATAAATTGTTCCGTACCGAGCTGATACATTCGCACAAATAACGCTGGTTTTGCCAGCTTGTAACCGACAATAATTAAAATTGCCGCAAGACAGGACAATGGAATCATGTTGATAACAGGAGCAAGTATTGCCGCCGAAAACAAAAGAAAGATGCCATGAAGAATTGTGGACAATTTGGTTTTACCACCAAAATTAATGTTCGCCGAGCTACGGATAATAACCTGGGTGATAGGCAGCCCGCCCAATAGGCCTGAAATCAAATTACCCAGACCCTGGGCCTTAAGCTCACGGTTCACAGGCGTATTACGTTTGTGAGGATCCAGTTTATCCGTTGCCTCAACACATAATAACGTCTCAAGACTGGCCACAATAGCGAGTACTACCGCTACTTTCCATACCGCAAATTGCTTTAATGCCGAAAAGTCCGGGTGTGTCAGTTGCTTTAAAAAATCGATAACGCTTTCTGCCACCGGAATTTGAACCAGATTATCTTTAGCCAGCTTAAATTCCAAAAAGCCAAGCTGATAAAATTGATTCAATAAAATACCAACGATAACCACCACAATTGGAGCCTGGATCACCTGAAATAATTTGTTTTTCTTTATAAGAACGGTATCCCATAAAATCAGAATAGCCAGCGAAATAAAGGAAATTAACAGGGCACCATAATTTAGCGCCTTGAATGCGCTCAGAATATAATGGACGGTGATGTCACCGCTAAACTGAAATGAAGACATATCACCTATCGTATCCGGGTCAAAACCTAACGCATAAGGGATTTGCTTTAGAATAATTAACAGCCCTATTCCCGTTAACATCCCTTTAATTACCGATGACGGAAAAAAATAAGCGATAAAACCGGCCTTTGCATATCCCATAAGGAGTTGAAAACAGCCGGCCAGAACTACGGATACGAGAAACGCCGGCCATGAGCCAAGGTTTTCAATTGCCAGCAATACAATAACCACCAGGCCGGCTGCTGGTCCGCTTACCCCGAGATTTGAACCACTTGCCACTCCGACAACTATCCCGCCGATAACGCCTGCAATAATACCGGAAAACAATGGGGCACCTGAGGCGAGTGCGATACCAAGGCACAATGGCAGCGCCACAAAAAAAACAATGATGCTGGCCGGAAGGTCGTGTTCGATTCTTTTAAACGAAATTTCCCTGAAAATGTTTAACATGTTCTATCCATTATAAAGATGTATGAATGATTATTTTATTTAATAACATGGATTCCGCCCTGAATCGCGGACATTTTCTGACTATATATTAGCAAATATTTTTATATTCTGTTATTGAGACTTACCTTACAGGTCTATATCCCAAACATCAACCAGCTCCTCGTTTTCGATTAATACGTTCATTTTATCCCCGCTTCATTAAGATCGTTCATATTGTTCTCATTCATCCTTTTCCAGCCTGGCCAGGAGCCGCTTAACATAATAAAATGACTTGTTTATTCTTCTGTCAGGCCGTGTAAACATAATTTCAACAATCCTGAAAAAATAAAAAGAACAAAGAACCATGACCTTTCCATTTAATATTATAGATCTCACCCATACTCTGGCGGTTGATAGCCCTTGCTGGGATTTGGACTGCGGCTTTGCAATCCAAAATACCCTTGACTATCAGGATTGTGATTCTGAAGTCAAATTCAGGGTTCAACACCTTTCATTGCCTGCCGGTACAGGTACGCACATTGATTCGCCGGCCCACTGCAACGCCAATAAAGATATTACCATTGAGAAGCTCGGGATCAGGAGCCATCATTTATTGGCACAGGCGTTTGTAATTGATGTCAGCGCCAAAGCACACGAGCATTACCTGGCCACAGCTGAAGATATATCAGCCTTTGAAAAGCAACATGGAAAAATTGCTCAAGACAGTGTTGTAATTTTCCATACCGGTTGGGAAAAATATTGGCAAAACCCGGAGCGGTATCGCAACAATCTGCAGTTTCCATCCGTTCATTCCGATGCGGCTCAATTGCTACTTGAACGTAACATTGCCGCCTTAGGTATTGATACCCTTTCTCCCGACGTACCACTATCAGGATTTCCTGTGCATCATCTTTTTTTATCCAGAGGCAAATATCTCATTGAAAATGTTACAAATGCCAGGAAACTTCCAGTTACGGGCAGCTGGATTCTCACTCTGCCAATGAAAATACAAGACGCAACGGAAGCGCCCGCTCGTGTCATTGGGCTGGTTCCGATTATATAATAAAGATACTGACCGAAGAAATATCTTACATCATATTAAGCCATTCAGAACTTCCAAAGCCACCTGATTTTGCTATGATGAATCTACGAGGAGAAATTGAGACCCACCAGGGATGGTGACAAACCGAAAGGATAACGGCTCTCAATTCTACCTCGACCAATATCTTGCCTCTTTTTAACATCAGCCAATAAATTTATAAACCGGATCCCGGCCATTTTGGGATCTCAAAAAAACGAATCACTATATATTCTGGCCGACGGGACGCCTGCGAGAAACACGTTTGTTTTTAATTTATTTATTGTTTCTTTTGGTCCGCAGACATAAACCCGTATATTTTTAATGTCATGGCCCAGGTAGTATCGCGTTTTATCGAAAATATTGGCCTCCGGATACTTCCCGTTTGTTTTTAAAACACAGGGAACGTATTCAAAATGCTCATAGAGCGATGCCAACGTTTCCAATTCCCTGGCGTAATAGATGTCATTGTCATGACAACCGCCATGGATTAAGGTAATTTTTCCTTCATGCTGCTCGTCCAAAGCAGTTTTGACGATAGCCAATAAGGGAGCTAATCCGGTACCGGTGCCAACTAAAAGCATATCAAACGATAATTTTTCCGGGTTCATATAGCAACACTTGCCAAAAGGCCCTCGCATATGAACCGTTGTATCGACGGATGCTTTTTTCCGAATCCACTGACTCATCTCACCGCCCTCTTTCAGCTTGATATGAAGCTCAATATAACCTTCTTTAGCTGGAATGTTGGCGATGGAATAACTGCGCGACAGGCCGTCCGGATTCACGAGGTTTAAATATTGTCCCGGTATCCAGTCTTGCAGCTTCTCTGCTAATAGCCTTACTCTAATAACATTATGAGTCAGGCTGGTCATTTCAGTGATCACGGCTTGTTGATTACACTCTGCAACATCGGGATTTTTCAGATAAATGCCGGTGGCAGGTTTCGCCTGGCAGGCAAGAAAATATCCCTGAGACTTTAATATATCGGGTAATCCTTCCTGCCATGTTGATTCGACGGTGGCGTTTGTTGTTTTCATCAAACAAGCCTGGCAAATACCTGAGCGACAGGCGTGAGGGTAATCAATACCATGCCGCAATAGACAATCCAGCACCGATTCATCCTCCATGGAATGGAGGATTTGGTCATTGTAACGAAGCTCCGTCATAGTCTCACCTGTCTAACACGTCCTCGCGCACACTATTGGCAATGGCGGCCACTTTCTGAATATCGCCCTCGTTAGCGCCCAATTCCCGCAAGGTTTCCCCCAGGTGTTCAATCACAATATCCACATGGGTATCATTTAGTCCACGTTTGACCAAATGACGATGACCCTCCCGCATATCTTTGCCCTTGTAGTTATTTGGCCCTCCCAAAACCATGGTCAGGAAGCCTTTTTGTTTCAGGATTTGTTGCTCCATATCCACATCGTCAAAAAAATCACGGACTCTATCGTCCGTTAACATTTTGCGATAAAAGATATCAACAGCAGTATTGACGGCATTTTGACCACCCAAACGATCAAATAATGACTCAGGCATGGCATACTCCTTAAAGATATATTTGAAATACATCTTATAATGGGAAATAATACCCGTCAAGAAATGAATTTGAGAAATAACCCATGCAGTTAACCCAGTTTACCGATTATTCCCTTAGGGCGTTGATATATGTTGCGCTTCGCAAAGAGATATGCACCATTAACGATATTGCCAATGCTTATACTATTTCATCCAATCATTTGGTAAAAATTATTCATAATTTATCAAAGATGGGTATTATCAAAACAACTCGAGGCAAAAGCGGCGGTATTGCGATGGCGCAACACCCTTCAGAGATTAATCTGGGGGAACTGGTTATCAAGCTGGAACCGAATTTTGATTTGGTGCCCTGCTTCAATAAGGAGAAAGCAAATTGCCGTATCGCGCCTGTTTGCAAGTTAAAACGTATCTTATTTGAAGCAAAAGAAAAATTCATTGACGTTTTAAAAGAATACACTCTGGCCGACATTGTGGACAATCGAGTCGATCTAAAAAAGCTGCTTCTTATTGATGAGAAGACCCAGGCTCTGTGAACCCCGGTGATTTCGGCCAGGACTCAAGAACAGCCTTTAATATTTGCGCATGGTTGTATTGTTTATCTTTTGCGGCATAAAACAATACGATTTCCGAGCTATCTGCTTTCTTCAGTACGTCTTCAATTAATTCAGGCTTATTTTGAAGTTCATCGATATATCGACTTGCAAAATCCAGCCATTTATCAGGGTCATGATGAAACCATTTTCGTAGTTCCGGACTCGGTGCAATTTCCTTTAACCAGGCATCGAAAGGAAGTGCATCTTTCTTTAAGCCGCGCGGCCATAATCTGTCTACTAAAAACCATAATCCATCCCGGGATCCGGGAGGCTCATAGACTCTGCAAATTCTGATAATTTTTTTGCTGGAAGTCATAAGCCGTAGCCTTGTTTTTGAGCAAGAAGCAAACCAAAAACACCTTGTTTGGGCTTGCCGCTTTCATCCAATTTATGCAGTTGCCCCGGCTTTTCCCTGTATTCCAGAATAGACCAGCCGCTGTCTTGATAAAAATGATACAACTCATTTGTTTCTGCCAGATAGGTAAAACGTTCGGGATAGGTATATAACTCCGATTTGATGGGGAAAACCAGACAATGTATTCCTCCTGTTGACGTTAACGATTGCAGTTTTATCAATAGCGGCTGAATGCTGGACGGGTTTAAAAACTGCAGGGCAACAGTGGAATAAATAAAATCAAACGATATCTCTTTGATTGGAAGCGGTTGATTCAAATCATGAGCATGGATTGCAATATTCACCAAGTGCTCTTGTTCTGCGATATGGCGAATACTCTCAATAGCACCCTCATTCTTGTCCACGCCGATAATGTTGTGTCCTGTCAAGGCGAAATACAATGGGTTTCGTCCCGAGCCACAGCCAATATCCAGAATAGACATGTTCTCCCGTTCACGCAGATAGGTTTGATGGACGTACCATAAGTCATGGTGGAGAGGCGCCAGGCGATATTTTTTTTCAAGATAGCGATGTGCCTGACAGAAAAACTGCAAGGTGGCTTTGAATTCGGAGCTGGTTGACGCAATTTTGTGCCATGTTGCAGGGGGGATCACCAGTGACGGGGATTTCGGGTTTAATGTATGATAAAACAGCTCATTGCCATGCCCGTCCAGAAAAACAAACTCAATGGTACCTTCATGCACGGTCAAGTGCCCCCAGGTACCCTCTTTGGTGCTGTGTTTATCAAGAAAAAATTGAAGATTTTTTTCGCCATTCAGCTCGATTTGTTTGTAAGCTCGTAATCCGGTGATCGTCGGTTGATAATGATTCATCATTGTTTCCGTGTCAAAGTTGTTTTAGAGCTTCTACCCTTTCCTGATTTACCTTTATTTTCAGGGGGGGTCTCATACAACCAACAGTATTCCATGAAAAATTTTCGACAATCTTCCTGCAGAAGGATTGCTCAAACCATACGGCAAGTATAGCATGTCTGATTTTATTTATTTTTCTTCACAGTGGTGTCAATATTTTCAATATCCTCTTGAATTTGCTCAATATTTGTTTTTGACTGAGTGTTAAATTTAAAAAACAGGTTGCTATCAGAAGCATTCGAATATTTACTATATAATTTTACGGGAAGCGCGATAATCACGTTTAAAATTACTCTTCCAATTTTCTGACGCCAACTCATATCCAAGGCATTATTGTCTATTAAGTGGGTTTTGATAATTTTTGTCATTTCATCCTTACATTCCGACTTAATATTTTCCTGATTGCTTCCCCTGTTGTTTAAATAATCATTTTTACAATTTTCTTTAGCGGTGTCGGCTTGAATTTGCATAAGGCCATGCACTTTATTCAGGTGTGTCAGGCGATCATCATTGGGATTCTTAAGGTTAATTCTATTTATTTCACCTTCAATTTTTTCCTGAATACCACGTAAAGCTGTAAAGAATGGATCCTGTTCCACTTGAACATTTATCTCTTGCTTTCTTTTTTCTTGCCGTAATCTGGCTTCTTCTTCTCTTCGTTGCTGTTTTAGAATAATTGCTGCATTTACAGCTTTAGGAAATCTATCTTTAAACATTTCTACAGAAAGGGCAGACTTACCGTGAACTTTTGTTGATGCCTCAATCAGCTTTTCTTGCAAATTTCTCACCAGCGGTAAGTTTTTTTCTTCTGGTGGAACATCAAAAAACTTGCATGCCGATTGTAAAAATTCTCTGGCATCGAGAAAGAATATATCGCTTCCATGTATTTTTGCTGTTCCATTAAATAGGCCTATAGACAATTGTCTGAAACTGGACCAATCATCCATTAAATCCAGTAAATCCTCAGGCCTTGGTACTCTCAAAGAAAAGATATCTTCCCATTTTTTCTTGGTTTGCAACCATTTTTCCAATACTTCTCTAGTCATTTATTAAAACCACAACCAATATATTTATATAAATTATATAGCTTGATTATTAATTAAACATTACGTGGTAATTATAACTGGCGCTAACAAAGGGAGGTTTACAATAAAATTATTATCAATTCCGCTGTATGACCAAGAGGAAGCCCTCCCTGGATTCCGTGCACTTATATTTTTACAGACGCGGTTACATAAGGTCCGTCAACCGAAAAACTGTTGGTTGTCTTGATTAGGCTTTGCAGAAAAACCGAACCGGTAACGATTCCGAGAGAACCGGGAACATAGGTTGATGTCACATAATTTTGAACGGCGTTTACATAAATCGAGGCCATGTAACCCGCTTCTATTGCAAACAATTTATCTTTTGAATATTGCCGGGAATATTTAAGTCCCAATTTCGCATCCACCGCCGGAACCACTTGAGTGAAACTCTTATGTGATATCGATTGATGATTTTCAGGGATACCGGCAGCGGCCAAAACACTACCGGAACCGACGGTGTTTGTGGCGGGTTGTTGACTACCAACGAACAGATCCCCTGCTAACAATCCTACGACATTTATATTGAACCATCCATGATACTCCCCGTCCATACCGAGACGAAAACCTGCAGCGTTGTACTTCGAGCTAGTCGTTATCCCGAATCGATAGGGGCCGAGAATCGGATCTGTCCCGGAAAAATTGGCTATTATCTTGTTCTGCAGCCACAAACCACTAATCCCTGCGAAAAATCGGCTTTCCAGGTTTGGATCGAAATTTACATGTTTGCCTATTTCGACATGCAGTACGTCATAGCGGTTTTTCAATTGGCCATTTGCAGCACTGGTGGTGCCGGCATCCGGACCAATATTCCAGAAGGGACCCGTCATTTGTTGCGCGGGAGGCGCATTTCTGTTGACTGGAAATGTTTCTTTATCCGATGTGTTTAAATGTGCCCAGTAGACATTGACGTCACTCCCTGAATCAGGAAAAACATGGCGGAAATTCAGCAAAAAACCGGCGCTGAAATTGGGGTTAATTCCCTTTGGTTCCCAACTTGGCGATAAAATAGGTGCGGCCACATTCGGATTAAATGGATTTACTAAAACGGCATAATCATTGCTTTCGCCGGGACGCAAAAAAAGAGCGCCTGCGGTAAACGTATTTGAAGATGGTAAATCAGGAACATAAACTACAAATTTTTTTTCCTTGACGGCTCCCATTTCACCTGCCATTACAGGATAAAAAGGAATCATGATGCTACTAAAAATAGCAAAAGGAATTAGTTTTTTCATAAAGATACATACTCCCTGTAGATAGCAAAAGGGTAATCGATCCCTTAGCTAAAAAATCCCTCACTCCAACGAGGTATTAGTACTGTTTTCATTTCGTTTTGCATGGTTTTAATTCTTAAAAAACGCCTGCGTCCCGCAATTGATGCGCGGGAACCAGTGGTTCAAAGTTCCAAACTACACACGCCTGGATGCCGCGAACAAGTCGCGACACGTAGACAATTTTAAAACCATTTGTATATCACAACCGGTCAAAACGAAATGGATCAGGTACTAGGGCGTGTCCTCATTCTGTTTCGCGAGCTAAAAGTTGGGATAATTTAGCGCAAATTGCAGATTGAATGAGGAGAATAGCCAGTCCTATTTGACGAATTCAAACTGTAATTTGAGCAAATTAGTACAGGTTTTAGTCGTGAAACAGAATGAGGACACGCCCTAGCTATCATTAAGTCGCGGAATATTATCATATAATTTACATATAATTAACTACCGAGTGAATTTCCCTTTGTACATGACAAAAATACCGGGCAAGGTGGCCATGCCGAGAGTTCGCTTAAGCGCTTTGAGTCCTTTTATGTTATTCCTTTGGCTATTTTCTTTTCGATTGTACGCAGCTCAATATCAAACAATATACGTGAACCATAAACATTGAGGCCGAATAACTTGCCTGGTTGTTTTTCCCACCGTTGCGAATCGATTCCAGTCCCCTGAAGGCAACTACCAAATCGTATACGGTATAAAGCCGCAAGACCATCCAAAAACCAATAGATAAAAGATAGTGGTCGGAGATTGGCTTTTTGCAGTTGCTGCGAGCCTGCTCTTTGGGACATAATAACCGCAGCGTCAAGACTGGAAACGGTCCGTATAGGTAAAAGGATTTTTTGTGATGTCATATGTATCTCGCCTGGTAGCGATTTTTATCACCTTATTTGTTTATCAACTTTCATTTAGTAATTCCGGCTTACCTTCAGAGCAGTCCAAGGGTACTTTCTCACGAAACAACGTCATTACCTTATCGTTGGGATACGACCGCATAAAAGCAGGCGAGGCGCAATCCGTGGTCTTGTTACCCCCTTTCGCTAATTATTATACGGCCAGTTCATCACGACGTTCCGTAATCATGGGCGGGCTTTTTGTCGGCAAAGAGTACTGGAAAACGCCTTATTGGGGACTTCAAATAGGGCTTGGAGGTTATCTGGATGCCGCTACAAACGTGGGAGGAACCATTTGGCAATTCGGTCTTCCGGAGTTTGCCAACCTGAATTATAACTACCGTATTCAAAGCGAGCGCCTGGTCGTGGAAGGGAAGGTGCTAACCACTTTGAAACAGATCATTCATCCCTACCTTTCCGGCAGTCTGGGGATATCCCGCAATAAAGCGTACTCCTATGAAGAAAAACCCCTTTTTTCAGAAGCGATGCCTATGGTCGCCTTTGCCGATAACCGCCAGACGTCGTTTACCTATAGTGCAGGAGCCGGGCTGGAGGTGGCATTATGCCGTTTTCTGCGGCTTGGAGCGGGCTATCAATACGTACGTCTGGGAGATTTTTCTCTAAATCCAAGTCCGGTGCAGGAAACCGGTCAATCCTTGTCCCTGTCACAGGCTGACAGCCATGAAATACGAATTCAATTATCCTTTGTGGTCTAAATTATGAAACGAAACCTGCTCATTATTCTATCCTGTTGCAGCGGTCTGTATTTAAGCGCCTCCCTGTCGGCTGCCACATCAGTATTCAGCATTACACCCGTCGTGCTGCCGCCGGCAGTCGTTGTCAGTGGCCAAACTGCGACAGCGGTCTATCAAGTGAAAAATAATACGCCCTTTCCCCTGAATAATAATGGGGTGATCCAACTACCTAATGGCGTGCAACAAATCACTTCCGGGGGAGCGGGGATATGCCAGTCTCCTTTTAATCTGGGGGCTCAGGAAAGCTGTACGTTGCAGTTTGAAATCAATGCCGACAACATGACAGGATCGATTAAGGGGGGGCCGACCATATGTAACACGATAAATCATCCCGTATATTGCGCTACGCCGGCTCAGCAATGGGATATTGAAAAACGTACCATAGAGCCCCAAACGATAATTTTTATGCGTCACGCTGAAAAACCGCTGCCCCCCGCTTCGGGAAAAGGCCAGTTAACGTGTCAGGGATTAAATCGTGCTTTGGCTTTACCCCAGGTGCTCAATAACAAATTTGGAAAGCCCGATTATATTTTCGCACCTAATACTGCCGGCTCTATCGGAGATGGGGGCGATGCTCCCTATAGTTATGTTCGACCGCTGGCGACGATTGAACCCACGGCTATCCAATACGGTATGCCGGTTGACACGGCTTTGAATTTTGATGACGACGATTCTCTGGCCGCCGAACTGATTTCCTCTCCCTATCATACGTCACGAATTTTTGTGGCTTGGGAACATAATAATATTGTGGCCATCACACGGAAAATCATGACCCTTCTTGGAGCCAATCCCAATGTTATCCCAACCTGGGCGCAAAATGATTTTGACAGCTTATATGTATTAACCATTGTCTGGTATGATGGAAACGCTGCTGTGTCCTTTTCCCATCAATATGAGAATCTGTCATCCGGTTTAAGCACGACTTGTCCTGGTTCGGCTCCCCTGGCGTTTAAGAAATCCCGCGAAAAACCTCCGGCCGCTGACAGGAATATCGCAAACGAGACGGAAATTATCTATTTCATTCCCGCCGCGGAGCCACAAGCCAGTGCGCAATTAAGTTGCCAGGGTTTAAACCGTGCCCTGGGATTAATCAATACGTTAGACGCCGCGGCTCTCGGCGATAGCATTTACGCGTTTTTTGCCCCGGCCCCGGCGCTCAACCGTTTTGTCATGGGTAGTCAACTCTATGACTACCTCAGCGGGATGATGACGCTGGAACCGGCTGCTATCGCCCAAGACCATCCCTTGTATACCCTTTTTGGTTATGAAGATAATTTGTCCATGGCCACTTTCTTGCTCAGTTCACAATTTTTTGCTGACAGGACATTGGCTGTAGCCTGGGAACCTGGCCAGTTACCGGATTTGGCCAAACGGGTTTATGAAGCAGCAGGAGGTAATCCCAACGATATTCCGAGCCCGATACCCAATGTGGATACCATGTACAAAATTACGATTACCCGTAATGATGGTACTTTGGTTTCTGTCAATTATGACGCCGTACAGGAAAATCTGAGTCCCTCTAACGTATGCCCGCTTCCTATAAGTTAATAAGGCACTGGGGACATAAATATTGGAAAAAATTTGATTAGGTTCTGTGCACTTATCTTTTTCATTTAATCCCAACTCAAATCCCGGGGATTTATTTTGATAGTTACATTTGTGTAACTGTATGATATAGGTCGGGGCCGCATCAAATTTGTAACCCTGCAGCCAGGCTTTGTTTGATGTCTACAGGATTTTCAGCGATAGCTTGAATGGCAAATCTAATTGCTGATGCAGAAGTTTCCACAGACATACTGGGCATTCCCAGATTTTCTTGCAGAGCGGCCGTACCCGGCAGCATAGGCAAATGAGCCCACCCAGCTTTGATGGGCATATTATTGACCACAATCTCATGCAAAATGCCATAAAACAAGTGATTGCAGACAAAGGTTCCTGCCGTGTCTGAAATGTCCGCGGGTATGGCATTACGACGCAATGTCTCAACCATTGCTTTAAGTGGCAAATTGCTTTGGTATGCAACAGGGCCATCCTCTACCGTTTCCTGATTGTCAAAACTCACTCCTTCATTATCAGATAACTGGTAGCGGGATGAATCTATGATCCTGTGTGCAAACCGTTCAAACGTAACCATGGCTCGTCCTGTATATTCTCCCATCATAAGCACGTAATCGACGTTTTGCTCCCGTATTAGCTTTTTAACATGGTCTATTGATTTAAAGAACGTATTAGGCACAATCGTCGAAATAACTTCAATATTTGAAATCACCTCACCATGCAATGTTCTGGCAACCTGCTCTGCAGGATTAACAGGAGTGGTTCCGTAAGGTTCAAAACCAGTTAACAATAGTGTTGGCATAGATACATCCCTTGATAAGGTATCTTTTAAATTTAGCACAGGATGAGATACCGGGGTGTCTGGAAAAACAGCATGGCGAGGTTATGGCACATGATTTATTGGCTTATGGTATGGATTTAAGCGTACACCCCCGCATTTGATTTAATATTGATCATATGGTAACTTTTTGCTATTATTTGCCTATTTTTTCATATGGTGAAGCATGAGATATTTGGTTCTTCTGGCAATGTTGCCGGGTATTCTTTATGGGGAAATGGCTCATGCAAACAATGCAAGTTTGCGAGACAAGATCGGTCAAATGCTAATCATTGGATTTAATGGCAAGGAAATTGATAACCATTCTCCTGTTGTTAAAGCTATCAATAATGAAAATATCGGGGGTGTCATTTTATTCGATTACGACTATCAAACTCATAAATTTGATAGAAATATTGACAACCCGGTTCAGGTAAAAAAACTTAATGAAGACTTGCAACATGCGGCTCAAAAGGCCAATGCCAGTCATCATCGGCCAGAGCTACCGCTCCTTATCTCTATTGACTATGAAGGCGGACAAGTCACCCGTTTACGAGAAGACTACGGTTTCCCGGCCACAATACCTGCTGCAGAAATTGGTAAAAAATCATTGATCGAGGCCAGACATGCTGCTGAAACCATGGCTAATACATTACAGGATGCCGGATTTAATCTGGATTTTGCACCGATACTGGATGTGGATGTCAATCCGGAAAATCCGGTTATTGGCAAAAAGAAAAGAAGTTTTTCCGAAGATCCTGCAACAGTTGCCAATTATGCTGCCGTTTTTTCAACGTCCTTTTTAAACCATGGCATCCAATGTGCCTATAAACATTTCCCGGGCCACGGCAGCTCAACCACTGATTCTCATGTAAGTTTTGTTGATGTCAGTAATACCTGGGATAACAAGGAACTGTTCCCTTATCTATCTTTACTGGAAGATCAGCAACATTGTGGTATGGTCATGACCGCACACATTGTCAACCGTCAGCTGGATGACTCCGGTTTGCCGGCTACATTATCCTATAAAATGCTGACCGGTGTTTTACGTGAGCAATTATCATTTGAGGGTGTCATTATTACCGACGATATGCAAATGAAAGCCATCAGTGACCATTACAAGCTTGCACAGTCAGTCACCTTGGCAATCAATGCCGGTGTTGATATGCTTATTTTCGGTAATCAATTATCGGAAAAACCACAAGATCCCAAACAGGTGATTGATATCATCGAGTCTAAAGTTATGTCAGGCGAAATAAGCCAAAGCCGGATAGAGGATGCGTATCAACATATTGTAACCTTCAAACAAACGTTGAAGCGCTGATTTTTATGAAAAGAACCTCGACAAGGTTATTATCCATTGATGTTTTTCGTGGACTTACTGTGGCATTGATGATTCTGGTCAATAGCCTCGATGATAACCATGGTTATCGTTGGCTTGCCCATTCGTCATGGAATGGTTGCACACTGGCTGACGTTGTCTTTCCTTTCTTTATTTTTATCGTTGGCGTTTCCGTCGCGCTCTCAATTACGGCATTACGTGCCAAGGGTTTCAATACAAGCCGGTTAATCCATAAAACGGCCAAACGAACGGCGTTCCTTTTTATGATCGGTTTATTGCTTAATGCCTATCCTAATCATTTTGATCCGGATACTATTCGCATCTTTGGTGTATTACAACGTATCGCCATTTGTTATTTCTTTTCATCGCTATTATTCCTGACCACTCGTATAAGAACTCAGGCCATCATTATAGTTGCCTTATTGATTGTATACTGGTTGGCCATGACATTAATACCAGTCCCGGGGTTTGGTGCCGGCAATCTTGCTTATGAGGGTAATTTTGCGGCTTATATCGACGGATTACTTATTCCCGCAAAACATTTATATCATGGGGGGCTTGATCCTGAAGGAATAATTAGTACGTTTCCAGCTATTGCCACAGCATTACTTGGCAATCTTCTGGGTGCGTGGTTATTGTCAGGCCAGCATTACAAAACACATCTTATTGGTATGGGCAGCGCAGGTATCGCCGCTATGATCACTGGATGGGTTTGGGGCATGGCATTTCCAATCAATAAAATATTATGGACCAGTTCCTATGTATTGTGGACAGCAGGATTAGCACTGATTGTTTTTACCTTTTGTTATTGGCTGGTTGAAATCAAGCGTTGGCAAAAATGGTTTAAGCCATTTGAAATATTTGGCACTAACGCTATGACCGCGTTTATTATTCATGTTATTTTTTTAAAAACCCAAGCGCTTTTGTTTCTGAAAACATCTGCCGGGGATTTGATCAATTTAAGACAGTTTCTTACAGAACATTTGTTTGGTTGGACCACATTGCAGCAGGCATCGTTCTATTACGGTATCACCTTCACTTTATTTTGGCTGATGGTTATTGCTTTTTTGAACTACTGCAGATTTTCATATCAACAGCTTCGCGTAAACAACGCCAGATGCCATGAGATCTTAAAGGTATTGCAATAGTTACCCCCCTATTCATTTAGTATTTGACCTGCCCATTAAGTGTAAAAATCAGACAATCCATTTGCCCGTTCAAACACTTGAAACCGGGAGTCACCCTGAACGACTCGTGAACACTCCTGAAACTCCTAGACAAATCAACGGGTTTGACAGCGTATACACAAGGTTATCCACAGAATTTGTGGATAACCGATTTTTACCCCTGATTCAGAAAACAACCTTGAAGGCCAGGCCAGCTCTGGATTATCGCACTGAAACAAATAGAATCATTGAAAAAAAATCAGGGTGTTTAAAAAAAATATCCACAGATTGTGGATTGGAGAGGATTATGCTTTATGCCCTGTAAGATTATCAGAAAAGAAATAAAAAAACAGTCTTGACACTAATAAAAAATGTCCAGCCACCAAAACCCAGGCACACTTCCTTCAGGCACTATCTTCAATGTCTTTATATGGTTTTCGCTTTTTTTAAAATCAGCTACACTATGCGATTATTAACAGGGAACGAAACATCATGTCAGAAAAAATCCGGGGAACCGTCAAGTGGTTTAAAGACGATAAAGGCTTTGGCTTCATTGAGGCTGAAGGTCGCGATTACTTTGTTCATTTTAGCGCTATTCTCAGCCAGGGCTTTAAAACTTTACAGGAAGGTACACCGGTTCTGTTTAAAGCAACCCAGGGTGCTAAAGGCCTGCAGGCTGAAGAAGTGGAAGTGGTGTAACACCCTTTAACGACCGAGCAGCCCGACAAATCGGGCAAAATACCGGCATTCGGAATAATAAAACGTCGATTCTTTCTCGAAACAGGTTAGAGGTTGTCATCCTCAATTTACAGCCCAATCATCTCATGACGACGACCTCCAGGCTCTGTGAACCAATTTTTTTCCGATCGAAAACAAGGCAACTATTGTTGCGCAACAAATAATAATGTCTTGTAGCCCGTCATGAAGGCGAAGCCGTAATGCGGGAAAACGTTCATAAGTGGCACATCAAACCCGCAATACGGCCGCAGGCCTCCTTACGGGCTACTGTTTTTTCGCAAAAAATGGTGCGAAGAAAATTTTTGTTCACAGAACCTGGGTTACTTAAAAAAATCATGCCTGGTTAAATGCAAAGACAGCAAAATAGCTGCCTAATAAAACCCAAAAACCAATTTTAACATTAACTCCTCTGAAACCAGAGGTGTGTCCTCATTCTGTTTCGCGAGCTAAAAGTTGGGATAATTTAGCGCAAATTGCAGATTGAATGAGGAAAATAGCCAGCCCTGTTTGAGCAAATTAGCACAGGTTTTAGCCGTGAAAAAGAATGAGGACACACCCTAAGATCTGGCCTTATCCCCCTGGCGTTACCTGGACATAATGTTCATTTATAGCGCCCATCACGTTCAGGCCAATTCCTGCTGCTTTACCAATTATTTTTTCAAAAAGCCGCATTGAATTGCTGTCAGGCAGCAGTTGGTCTTTGTGCTTTTCAAAGAATACTTCAATGGCTTTTTGAAATTGTTCTTTACTATTATATTTATAAAAACAAACCTCATTAAGGAAACTTTCCAGCAGATTGGTTTCTGCTTCATCGGTTTTATTTATAGACTTGAAGAAAGTATAAGGTCGCTGAAGTTCACCTAGACGAGACTTGACCAGGTCGGTTATTTCTCGTTGGGTCATCCAATATCGGTTTTCATGCTTTAATTTTTTATACATATCTTCAAACACCTTTTTAACGATGGGTTCATCAATTTCATAGGATGAGGTGCGGAATTGAAAAATATGGTACAGAATATCCTTTATAAGATGCGGGTTATTGTTATTCTGAAAATGCCCCTGAAGTAAGATTTTAAATTCCTGGCAAATCTTAGCGAGACTTTGATTGCGTTCACAATAGTCCTGGACATCTTTACGTAAAAGTTCCGAGGCGTTCTCTGGCAAAGTGACTTCTGTAAGACTGAAATTCGTTTTCATGGCCTCAACCAGCATGTTAAAGACCAATTCCCCATCAATAGGGAGTATCAGTTGCTGGGGAGAATCAATTAAGCGCATGGCATAAGAAAATTGTTCAGGAACTCCGGATACAAGTGCTAGAATAGCAATGTTGCATCCAAGCTTGTCTGTTTGGTTTAGCAAATTTGGGTACTGAATCTTAACCCAATCGAGTGGCGCAGATTTGCCTGACTTTGCTGCGTAATGAGCAATGGATCGGAATCTGGTGTCTTTTTTCTTGATCAATGCGGGGTAATTACGCTTAACCCATTCCAGAGACTCAACACTAGCTGAAAATGCTGCGTAATGGGCAATGTTTTTTTCCCCATCGTCGTCCACTTCATTCAGCAGATCCGGGCAGTTGTCTTTTACCCATTCGAGTGCATCGGGGTTGCTCGACCATGCCGCGTAATGACCGATGTTACGGTTAAACAAATCTTTTCTCTCTAACAATTCGTTATAGTTAGATTTAACCCAATCCATTGCACGGGGGTTGCCCGACCATGCCGCGTAATGAGAGATGCAATTTTGAAAGAAGTCATTTTCCCCTAACAATTCCTTATAGTTTTTATTAAACCAAGCCATTGCATCGGGGTTGCTCGACCATGCCGCGTAATGACAGATGTTACGGCCAAAGTAATCTATTTCCTCTAACAATCCCTTACAGTTAGAATCAACCCAATCCAGTGCGTCGGGGTTGCCTGACCATGCCGCGTAATGAGCTGGATTTGCACCCCGGCCATCCTTTTTATTTATCGCATTTATATCCATGTCTCCAAGAAGACAACGGAGTTGCCATTCTTCCTCAATGACGATACCCGGTGGTATTTGGAGAACAGCCAGATAGAGTTTTGGGTACAGCCTCTTTTTTTGGTCTTCTGTTAGTTTTTTATATAAATCCGAAGGAATGTGGCGCAAAAAAAAGTCGCTGTAGTGATGGTCATTGGTGTTATGCGACATTGGATATCTCTATTAATTATCAATAAATTTTGTAAGAATATCTATATTCCTACCTATGAATATTTTTTTATTTTATCCTTTAAAATTTTGACGAGAAAAATGACAAAAAAATATTTTTCGTGCTTGTAGGAAATAGTAGCGAAAAATTATTAAGGTAAATTTAAAAAAAATCTCTATTTAGAGAGGAGGATAGGTATTTCCATGTTAACCATGCGGAATGGATTTAGGTGGCTTTGGTAGCTACTCGAAATATCCTGGGAATACCGTTGATATGAATTATTCATTGCTTTATTTTCGTGGACCAAAAGTTTTTTTTCGGCCAGATAGATCATTAACATCGCCCCGATTGGTTCGCCTTTTTGTGTATCCAGGATAAATTATTCTCATTCAAATATATGGATATCAAGACGGCAATGAAAAACCCTGTAAATAACAAGATCGTTAAGCTAAAGTCTGATTAAATGTAAAATTCCTTCTGTGTTGATTCATTGCCAATTAATTTTATTCCTGCCCATCAGAAATTTTTTGCAGCTGTCTCTGATATATCTCTAAATCCTTATCACTATGTAAAATGAACCATATACGCTTCACAGACGTCAGCGAGGCCATTTTTTTTGTAACAGCCGTCAGGGCAACCTTCGCAGCTTCCTCAACAGGGTAACTAAAAGCGCCTGTCGAAATTGAAGGAAATGCAATGGATTCAATTTTGTTATCTTCCGCGACCCCAAGGGCATTGCTATAGCAGTTTTCCAAAAGCTCTGCCTCCGGTTTGTCCCTTCCATAAACAGGCCCTAAACAGTGGATCACATATTGATTCGGTAGTTCAAAAGCGGCTGTTATCACTGCGTCACCGGGTTTAATGGGAGCCAGGGGTCTACAGGCAGCCTCCAGTTTGGGCCCCGCCCCACGATGGATTGCACCCGCTACTCCTCCGCCTGTTTTTAATTCAGCATTGGCCGCATTGACAATCGCATCAATATCATTTTGTTTTGTGATATCACCTTTTTTAAGCTCAATAATAGAGGTATTTTTTTTCAGTTCCATATAATCCCCGTCCAAAGACATTTGCTAGGCTCTGTGCACAAATTTTTTTCCGATCAAAAACAAGGCAACTATTGTTGCACACCAAATAATAATGTCTTGTAGCCCGTCATGAAGGCGCAGCCGTAATGCGGGATAACGTTCCTAATTGGCACATCAAACCCGCAATACGGCCGCAGGCCTCCTTACGGGCTACTACTTTTTCGCAAAAAATGGTGCGAAGAAAATTTTTGTTCACAGAACCTAGTACAGCGTTTCACTGATTCTGTCCTGTGATGCTTAGGACAGGGTACAAACGTTTTAATTTAATTCTGGCGTCCTCGGTTGTAAACTGCCAATCGATGGTCGCCTCCTCTGCATCCCTGTTCTTATTCCATTCAGCTACTTCGTGAATAAACGTCTCTTTATCTGCAATCCGCCTATTCAGACATTGTCTGCCCAGATGACTTAATTCAATTTCAGCCATATTCAACCAACTACCATGTTTTGGCGTGTAATGAATTTCCAATTTATCCAATATTCTCTTGGCTTCCGCTGGCTCGAATACCTCATATAATGAGGAACCTGTATGTGTATTTAAGTTATCCATGACCAATACAATCTTATCGACAGACGGATAATGGTTATCAACCAACTCTTTAATAAAAAGAGCCCAATCCGCCTTTTTTCGATGGTCAGTCACTTTTGTTGTACGTTTACCTATCAAAGGCTCACAACTTAAAAAAACATTACAAACACCATTTCTTTCATATTCAGCATCATAGCGCACACTTTCTCCAGGGCTTGCTGGAATAGGTGTCCTTGTTTCTTTGACCAACTGCTTATTCGTTTCATCCATACAAACAACTGGCCGTCTTGCATCATAAGGACGTTTGTAAATATCCAATACATCCTCCATTTTACAAACAAAATCAGCATTTGCTTCGGGTGGAATACACCATTCTCGTTTTTGCCATGGCTTTATTTCGTTTTTTTTAAAACCCTACTCACTGTTACAGGGGACACACTATCAACGATTTCCAGTTCTATCAGCTTGTTGGCTAACAGCTTTAATGTCCACCGATTCCTTCCTTCTGGAGGTGTTGAACAACATAGAGCAACTAGATGAGCTTCTCGTTCCCCATCAATTTTACGACCCTTGGGATTAGTATGTGCTCTACGTGATAATGCTGACTCCATTCCTTCCTCAACAAATCGTTGTCTTATTCGTGCCACCGTTTTAGTACATATATGCATTTCAGTGGCTATTTCTTCATCTGTTTTAGGCTTTACTTTTTTATCGTTTTCATCTGCTGATAATAAAACTCTCGCATGCATTAATTTATTTGCTGCTGTTTTTCCCACTCGAATCAACGTTAGTAATTCTGTGCGTTCTTCTAATGTGAGTTTTACTATATACTTGTCCATGTGTGCTTCTTCCCAATGCGCCTCAAGAACGCGGGAGGTTAGCACACGTCCCTATTGCAGGACAAAATCAGTGAAACGCTGTACTAGTACAACGTTTCACTTGTATTGTAGTAATTATATGGCAAGTTACCAGGTTGATTAAGAATAGCAGACTCAGTACGTCCTGCCGCAAGACAAATTAAAATGATGGTGGTGAAGCCATTATTTTGCCAGCGGTATCAGCCCGGGGAATTACTATCTTTCTTTAATGATTGAAAAGCGCTCAAGGCGGCGTCACGTGAAGTTTTTAAGTCGACAATGGGCAAGGGATAAGTGGTGCCAGGTTTTATACCAGCTTTTTTCAGGACGGGTTCAGGCGCATCCCACGGGTTGAAGAGATACTGGTTAGGCATGGCTGAAAGTTCGGGTACGAATTGCCTTACATAAACGCCGTCGGGATCAAATTTTTGCCCCTGGGTGACTGGGTTGAAAATTCTGAAATAAGGTGCGGGATCTGCGCCACAACCGGCTATCCATTGCCAGCTGGCACTATTATTGGCAAGGTCGGCATCAACGAGGGTATCCCAAAACCAGTGCTCACCGTGTTGCCAGTGGAGACGTAAATTTTTCACCAAAAAAGAGCCGACAATCATCCGTACGCGATTATGCATGTACCCTGTTCGCCACAACTCACGCATTCCCGCATCAACCATAGGTACACCGGTTTGTCCCTGTTGCCAGGCTTTAAGCGCGGCGTCATCCTCTTGCCAGGGGAAGTTGTCAAATTTCGGCTGCAGGTTTTTTATGGGCAAATCAGGGTGGTAGTAAAGTTGACTGTAGGAGAATTCGCGCCATCCTAATTCACTGCAAAAAACATCGATCGATTTATCATCGGCCAGGCCGCGCACCCAGTGCCATAACTGGTTAGGTGATAATTCACCGAAATGCAGATGCGGCGACATCCTGGAGACGCAGGGTTTGGCAGGAAAATTGCGCCCATCTTTATAGTGCGCTAACCCCTCATCAATGAACCGTTCGAAACGTGTATGTGCGCCCTGTTCTCCAATCGTCCAATGTGGTTCTAACGATTTGTCCCAGCGGATAGTTGGCAGTAGCTTAAGTTGGCCTATGCCAATGGATTTTTCCTTATCCTGATGATAGTGAGCATTTTCCGGAACCGGGAGTGGTTGGCGCGGTGCTTCTGCCTGCAAACACCCTTTTCGATAATAAGGCGTAAATACCTTGTAAGGGTTGCCATCTTTATTTTGAATTTTCCACGGCTCCCATAGCAGCGAACCATTATAACTTTCAACGTCCATGCCTTTGATTTGCAAGGACGCTTTGATAGCGGCATCCCGTTGTATACGCCAGGGTTCATAGCATCGATTCCAAAAGACCGCGTCTGCATTATAGCGAGCAATGATGTCCAGCAAAACATCGAGCGGGTTACCACGATAAACCGACAACGCCCCGCCCAACGATGTATTCAGGGATTCGAGAGAATGGTGTAACCACCACCTGCTTGCAGCACCCATAGCGTATTCACCGCAATTCTTGTCATCAAGAATATAAACGGGTAAAACCCTGCCGCGTCGAGAGGCTGCCGTGAGCGCCGGGTTATCCGCTAAACGCAAGTCCTGGCGAAACCAGTGAATGACAAAGGGCTTCGTCATAAGGGGTGTTCTCCTTGATGTTTTTCATGGTGTCTTTCAAATCCGCTAAACCACATAAGGTTTAAGGCTCAATTTCCTGGCCATCCCAGGCAAAGCATCGGCCGCTGTCTTTAGGGGTCAGGCGGTCTAATACTTCGAGCATCCTGGCTACTGAAAAATCAGGCGTGAAGAGTTTTTCATCCGCTATGTTCCCCTGGAAGGGTTGCGATAAGTTACTGTCAACAGTTCCCGGGTGTAACCCGACAACAATGGCCTGTTTGTTTCGTCTGCCAATCTCAAGTGCGGCGTTCCTGATAATCATATTGAGCGCGGCTTTGGAAGCGCGATACGCATACCAGCCCCCCAGTCTGTTATCAGATATACTCCCCACACGAGCCGAAAGAGCTGCGAATATCGAGCGATTATCATAGCTCAGTTTGGGAAGAAAATGCTTGGCAATAAGGGCTGGCAGAATGGTATTGACGGCAAATAATCGCTGGAATTTTTCCGCTGACAGCTCACGCAGGTTTTTTTCAGGCTTTATTGTATCATCATGCAATAGTCCTGTGGCAACGATCACGATATCAATGGGCGCTTCCTTGCTGGAAAGTAAGGCGGCCTCCGCAATGGAGACTTCGTTGCTATAATCGATAACATGGTAGTGCGTATGGTTCATTGGCGTTTCAGGCACGCTTCGAGAAAAAACATGAATCATGGCATTTTGGTGCAACGCGGCTAACCGCTTTGTAAACGCAAGGCCAATGGCACCCGAACCACCGATAATAGCAATATTATTAGGCATCCTGCTTTCCTGATTGAGGTGGTGTCATCATCATAAGAAAGTTTAGCAGGTTTCAGGTCGCTTGACGCCCGGCAAGATTATAACGTGACAGGAACAACGAGCGAACCTGAAAAAGGCGATAATTGTTCCCGACAGGACGCGAGGAATGATAATGCGTAAATGCGGCTGGATAACATTATTTCTTTGGATAATTACCTTTCAGATAATAGGATTTTTTCTAGGGCTCATTACCAAAGCTAATATGGGTGGTTGGTATGATGCGCTTCAGCAATCATGGTTAACTCCACCTCCCTTCGTATTTTCAATTGCCTGGTCTGTTTTGTACACCCTTCTTGCGATTGTGGGGTTTCTGTTTTGGCAAAATCAAAAACAGACAAATATGAAGCCGTTGTTTAATTTGTATCTATTGCAGCTCGTAATGAATTGGGCCTGGCCCATACTCTTTTTTCAATTGCGTTGGACTGGATTTTGTCTGGTGTGGCTTTTCCTGCTAACCTGTCTGGTTGGCTGGCTTATGGTTCGTGTAAAAAAAATAAAGAATGTTATCGCACTGTTACTGGTTCCCTATGTCATCTGGCTGCTGTTTGCAACATATCTTAATGGTGTAATATGGCTTTATAATTAAAGAGGCATGCGGCGCACCGCCTGATTTGAATGGCCTTGTTCCGATGATACAAACATGGTTTAGAAAAAAGGAGGAATCAGGAATTTCGGAAAAAACATGGGGGTATTTTTCTGGTATTGTAAATACAGTTCGCCTTTGGATTTAATGGAACCCTTTTCCGTCATCGGCCCTGTTACCTGCGTCATTATCCAGTAAAGAGTTAAAGGGGAAATGATTGCAAGCCAGCCGACAGGATGCGCCAAAGCAAACAGCACAAAGGCACACCAGGTTAACCAGTCAAAAAAATAATTTGGATGACGACATAACGACCATAAGCCTTGATTGCAGACTTGATTGATATGAATTTTTTTGAAACGGTGTAGTTGATAATCAGCCAGCGTTTCCATCGCGATCGAAAATAGAGCCAATGTGAATGCCAACCAGTCAAGACGATCAGGTGTACTGGTAGCTGCTTTAGAAGCAAACAACCAGGGGAGCGAAACGATAAGAATTAAAACTCCCTGCAGATGAAAGTTCAAAAAAAAGCCCAGTGGCTTAGCTATTTTCCAATCGTCACTTAACGATTGATAACGTTTATCCACTTTCCCATGCCTGATACGTGTAAACCATAAGTAAAAACCAAGCCGCATACCCCACAGGATGAGAATCAAGCTTAAGATGATTGAACGCAGGGAGATGGTCTGGCTGGTTAAATAGATTAATCCACTAAAGGTTAAACCGGATGCCCAACCAATATCCACCACCGATGGATTATGAGCGATGCGATACCAAACCCAAAAAACGCTCATGTGAAGAACGATAAATCCGGCAACCAGCAAAATAATCATCCCGAACCTCTTTTATACGATTAAAAACATACAAGCCAATAAGCCAAAGAAATCGAAATTAAAGTCGGGACGCTTATGGTCAAAACGCAATTTCTCTTGCCCCTGAAGTAACGTGCTTCAGGCTGATTCGAGTTGGCACCTTAACTCAATGCTGTTTAAAGTAATTATGCACCCAGACGGTTATAAAGGAGCCCCATCCGCATAACACCATGCCCCAAACCCAATCAACAAAAGCCATTCCAGGCGGCCAATTTTTAAAAAGGGCGAGACAGGTAAAATCATACACGCCATAAATAACTGCACCCAAAATAATTCCGTAAAATGCGGCATTTTGCAAAGATCCTGACGCTAGCGGCAATATAAAAACAACGATGCTCAGAGCGAAGAGTAAATAAACCAGAAAAGCCGCCCACCATATAGGCTGTAATTGTCCGTTGGTTAAACGAAGCCATGGCTTGTATTGCTCAATATAATAACTTTTTGCCAACCATCCAAGCCATACCATATCGGTAATAAAGAACACCAAAAGTGCGGCTATAAATGTTTTGATTGTAATCGCTGTCATATATCATCCTTCATGTTTTGAAACCTTGTACGGGACAAAAACAGATGGGTTAATATCAAATGTTTGGTCCACTGCCTATTCCTTGTTTTTCTTTTTACCACACAGCGATAATTTAATGGAGAATAACGTTTTTTAGTGGTGTCCTGAAGAATGAAGACTCCAATTTATCAAAACTACCCATCGAACTTTGCGACGAGATTTTGTCTCATGTATATCCTAGATTCTGTGAACAAAAAATTTCACAGCTGCAAATGCGGCCAATTGACACCATTTTTTTGCGAAAAGGTCGTAGCCCGTAAGGAGGCCTGCGGCCGTATTGCGGGTTTGATGTGCCACTTATGAACGTTTTCCCGCATTACGGCTTCGCCTTCATGACGGGCTACAAGACATTATTAGTTGTTGCGCAACTATAGTTGTCTTGTTTTCGAGCGGAAAAAATTGGTTCACAGAACCTAGGGAGCGCGGTATGTAAATAACCTGACAATCCATTTGCCCGTTCAAACACTTGAAACCGGGAGTCACCCTGAACGACTCGTGAACACTCCTGAAACTCCTAGACAAATCAACGGGTTTGACAGCGTATACACAAGGTTATCCACAGAATTTGTGGATAACCGATTTTTACCCCTGATTCAGAAAACAACCTTGCAGACCAGGCCAGCTCTGGATTGTCGCACTGAAACAAATAGAATCATTGAAAAAAACACGGGGTGTTTAAAAAAAATATCCACAGATTGTGGATTGGAGAGGATTATGCTTTATGCCCTGTAAGATTATCAGAAAAGAAATAAAAAAACAGTCTTGACACTAATAAAAAAGGTCCAGCCACCAAAACCCAGGCACACTTCCTTCAGGCACTACCTTCAATGTCTTTATATGGTTTTCGCTTTTTTTAAAATCAGCTACACTATGCGATTATTAACAGGGAACGAAACATCATGTCAGAAAAAATCCGGGGAACCGTCAAGTGGTTTAAAGACGATAAAGGCTTTGGCTTCATTGAGGCTGAAGGTCGCGATTACTTTGTTCATTTTAGCGCTATTCTCAGCCAGGGCTTTAAAACCTTACAGGAAGGCACGCCGGTCCTGTTTAAAGCGACCCAGGGTGCTAAAGGCCCGCAGGCTGAAGAAGTGGAAGTGGTGTAACACCCTTTAATGACCGAGCAGCCCGGCAAACCGGGCAAAATGCCGGTATTTAAAATAATAAAGCGCCGATTCCTTCTCGAAACTGGTGTTACGTTAATTAAAAAAATTTAATCGCTCGTACCTTTCCTCTAGAGGCTGTCGTCATGAGATTATTCAGCCTCAATTTACAGCCAAATAATCTCATGACGACAGCCTCCAGGCTCTGTGAACCAAAATTTTCACAGCTGCAAATGTGGCTAATTGGCGCCATTATCTCTTTGAATTCGTTAAATAGAGCCCGCTATTCGCCTCATTCAAAGACATAATGAAACTCAATCATGGGAACTGATGATGCCTGGAAAACTTTTCAATTTAAAGCGCCCCATTATTTTAGCACCCATGGCAGGAGTCGGAACCCCTGAACTTTGTGCGGCTGTCTCTAACTGCGGTGGGCTAGGCTCGCTGCCAACGGGCTATTTAACACGTAAGCAGGCAGAGAAAAATATCAGGAAAGTAAAAAAGCTTACCAGCAAACCCTTTGCCGTCAATTTATTTATACCTGAACCGATTCCCGACTTTGATCATAAACAAGCATCTTCAATGATTGATTATTTAAATGAAATTCGTCTCAAGTTGAGCCTGAAGCCAATGACTATCCATGATATTATCCGACAGGATGAAGATATTGATAGCTGGATTAGTCTTTTGATTAAAGAGCGGGTATCAGCCGTCAGCTTTACTTTCGGGAGTTTAACATCCGGCCAAATTAAGGAGTTAAAACGGCATAACATCGTTGTGATGGGAACAGCTACCCATGTAGCAGAAGCGTTTCATCTTAAACAAGTTGGATGCGATGCAATTATTGCCCAAGGCTATGAAGCTGGTGGCCACCAGGGGACTTTTCTTCATCACAAATCAAATCCGTTAGGCACCATGGCATTAGTCCCCCAAATAGTTGATGCCGTGTCAGATTTGCCAGTGATAGCTGCGGGAGGCATCAGTGACGGCCGAGGTGTGTTAGCAGCCATATCATTGGGTGCAGGCGCGGTACAATTAGGTACGGCTTTTATACCTGCTCAAGAGAGCTGCGCAAGTGATATGTATAAAAAAGCAATTTTAAATAGTCGAGATAAAGGGACAAGGCTAACTAGACATATTTCCGGTAAATTTGCGCGAGCCCTGGATAATGACTGGATTGATGAACTTGAAAAAAGACCCTCTTTGCCGTATCCATTACAACATTATCTAACCAGTGAAATTCGCACAGCATTCGCTAGCCAAAATCATAACGAAATGGCTGCGTTCTGGGCAGGACAAGGTGCTCCTTTGGTCCAGGGAGGTTATGTGGAAGATATTATGGAACGAATGGATGGACAACTTAGGCAGGCACAAGAAATGATGTTGTCTCGATTTAATCAATACAGGTAGTCAAGATTGCAGATGATTTATGACAGTGTTTCCTGTAGCCCGCCATGAAGGCGAAGCTGAAATGCGGGAAATCGTTCACTTAGGCGCTCGCCTGTTCTCATGAGATAATATTGAACCATGAAACCCGCAATACGGCCGCAGGCCTCCTTACGGCCACCTTATTTTTCTGTCTACATTTCAATTTAACCATGAGAAAAAAGCCAGTAAAAATCCGGGCAGTTAAAAAAGTGTGTTGGTTTGTATAAAAGTAAAATAATTCATGTTCAAAATTATACCGCTACTTTTCATCATCATACTTTATACGTGTCAAATTATCGTGTATAGTGTCCATTTTTTATTAATAATTTTAGTGACATTTTTAGATGACCCCGCCTTAGACAAATATCCATAAAACAAAACCAATACTATTCTTAATTAAATTGCAGACACATTTGCGTCCGATCAACGTCGTGTGAAATCAGGTTATCCCATTTTAACAGGAACACCCCAAATATGTTGTTACTTTCAAACCGTATCGACTGGTTCGGTACTATGCGTGCTGATATATTAGCGGGCATCGTAGTCGCTTTAGCTCTCATCCCTGAGGCCATCGCTTTTTCAATTATTGCAGGCGTTGATCCCAAAGTGGGCTTATATGCGTCCTTTGCCATAGCTACCGTTACGGCTTTTACAGGCGGGCGCACCGGAATGATTTCAGCCGCAACCGGCGCCATGGCGCTTTTGATGGTGACGTTAGTCAAAACACATGGCCTGCAGTATTTGCTTGCGGCAACCGTGCTGACTGGTCTTTTGCAAATGGTGGCCGGTTATTTAAACCTGGGCAACCTGATGCGTTTTGTATCTCGCTCGGTGGTCACAGGCTTTGTCAATGCGCTTGCTATTCTGATTTTTTTAGCCCAGTTACCCGAATTAATCCATGCAGGTTGGCAAGTATATGCTTTAACAGTTGGCGGACTTGCCATTATTTATTTATTCCCTTTCATTAATAAAAACATCCCGTCACCATTGATAGCCATTCTTGTTTTGACCGCATTAGCCGTATTTTTCCATTTGCCGGTGCGAACCGTGGGAGATATGGGGGATTTGCCTGACACGTTACCGGTTTTTCTTTGG
Source organism: Legionella spiritensis (assembly GCF_900186965.1). Classification (NCBI taxonomy): domain Bacteria; kingdom Pseudomonadati; phylum Pseudomonadota; class Gammaproteobacteria; order Legionellales; family Legionellaceae; genus Legionella; species Legionella spiritensis. The sequence continues at coordinate 650,375 of NZ_LT906457.1, read as the reverse complement.
CCAAATATTCCTTTTAACCTGGAGACGTTGCATATTATATTCCCCTATGCGTTTGGTCTGGCTGTAGTTGGTTTATTAGAATCAATGATGACGGCAACCATCGTTGATGATTTAACAGATAGCAAAAGCAACAAAAACAGGGAATGCAAAGCCCAAGGGCTTGCCAATATAGTTGCCGGATGCCTGGGTGGAATGGCAGGATGCGCCATGATAGGCCAATCCGTCATTAATGTTAAATCCGGGGGTCGCGGACGATTATCCACCTTGACGGCGGGAGTGATGCTGTTATTCATGGTGGTTTTTTTAAATGAATGGGTTTCTAAAATTCCAATGGCGGCTTTGGTTTCTGTGATGATTATGGTCTCCATAGGCACCTTTTCCTGGAAGTCATTAAAAAATTTAAAAACCCACCCGCTATCATCGAATATTGTTATGCTTTCCACGGTTATTGTTGTGGTTGCGACCCATAACCTTGCTTACGGTGTTTTTGTAGGCGTTGTGATTGCCGCATTATTTTTTGCCCATAAGGTTGGGCGTCTGGTGGTGGTTCAATCCAGTAAGGATGATGATGCGTCCTGCCGAGCTTACAAAGTTCGCGGACAGATATTTTTTGCCTCATCAGAACAGTTTTTCAATGCTTTTGATATGAAAGAAACACTTGAGAAAGTGATTATTGATGTCAGTGAAGCCCATTTTTGGGACATTACTGCCGTGTCGACTCTGGATAAGGTTGTGCTTAAATTCAGAGAGCGGGGCATGAAAGTTGCAATTATTGGCAAAAATGAAGCAAGTGCGACAATTATTGAGTTATTTGCTGTGCATGATAAACCAGAGAAAATTAAAAATGCACTTGGCGCCCATTAGCGCCTTGTGATGACCAATAGGCTGGAACAGGTTTTTATTCATTCACTTGACTCTATTTCATTGGCCTTTTAAGTAGTAACGATGAAAGCGGTGCCAAATTAGCCCCAGGGCAATCAACAGCAACCCGGACAGCCAAATGGAAAGCGGCACCCAGAAAGCTAGAAACAAACAGGAAATCAGGCCCGTCACCGCGATGAAATTTGGGTACAATCGCTGTTCTTTGGGTAGGTATAGAGCCGAGAGATTGGTAATCGAATAGTATATCAAGACCGTAAAAGCGCTAAAGGACCAGGTGGTTTCAACACTGCCAAACAAAGCAAGACCGGCAATAGCAAACCCAATACCAATGACCGCCGCGACAGGCGTGCGATGCTTATTGGAAACCACTGCAAATGGTTCCGGCAAATCCTGTTGACGCCCCATGGCCAATACTATCCTCGACAACCCTAAAATGAGATTCAGCAATACACCTAACATAGCGGTGCATGCACCGACCGCGATAAGAATAACCACTCCAGGCCGGTTCATGGTGCTGGCGGCTATTTCAAGTGGCGTTGCCCGACTTTCTGTGACGGTTGCCAGCTGGGTTGAACCGACAGAGCCAATGGCAACAACAGCCACTAAAATATAAATGACCGCACTTACAATCAAGGTCAGGATAATGGCTTTGGGGATGGTACTTGCCGGCTCTTTAACTTCCTCACCCATGGTGGCAATACGTCCATAACCGGTATAGGCGACAAACATCAAGGCAGTAGCATACAAAAAACGACTGAGTCCCTCATCAACTGTTTTGGGAAAAAAGGGAGAGAGATTTTGCCCGCCATTTTGCAGCAGGCTGGGGAAACCCGACACTACAAAGACGAGCAAGGATAATAGCGTTATCGATACAATAATCAGATTGGTTTTGTTGGAACGCTTGATGCCGCTTAACACAATCAGGGTTAAAACAATAACAATCGTTACAGCAACAGGAATAATGGAAACCGACCGGAATCCGAACAGGTGTAAAAAATACCCTGCGAAACCCAGAGCCGCGGTTGCGGCCGAAGCGGTTTTAGCGCATAAAAACATCCACCCGGCGGTGAATCCTATCGCCGGATGAAGATAACGATAGCCGTATTCATAAGTTCCACCACTCACCGGATGGCTGGCTGCAAGTTGTGCGCTCGATAAAGCATTGCAGGTTGCAACCAATGCGGCAAGCATAATAGCAAAAATAACTGATGATCCTGTCACACCGGATGCAACACCAATGCTGACAAACACACCTGTACCGAGAATAGAACCCAAACCCATCAATGTCGCACCTGACAAACCAAGATCACGGCGCAGTTTATGGTGAATAATTTTATTGTTCATACACAGTCCCTGTGTAATTTTGGTATCATTTCCATAAGTTTTTTAATATGTGACTCACATTTTTTCAAATTAACTATCTAAATTATAAATAAATTTTAGCGATCCCGATACGGGAGTGGCCAGGTTCACGGCTGATAAACCCGCTTGCTTTGTGATCAACCTTCCTTGAACAAGTGGTTTATCAATCTGATGTGAATTCTGTAGCCTATAAGAAGCAACCAATTGATTTTTAAATGAATAATTTGTCGCGGGATACCGCTGCATACGTCGTACAATATACAGCAGTACCGTACTCAAACACACAAATCTCACGCACTAATATTTTTGTTCTTATAACTGCATATTTACAGGATGTCATTCAGTTTTTATAGAAATGACTATACTTTTGTATGATTGTATCGTTTATCTTTGCGAGATAAAAATATGTCAAAAAAACATAAGACAAGTACAAAACCTCGAGCTCAACCTGTCTGGTTCAATCAAGCTTTAATCGATCCGACGTCCGTATTTTCAAGTCCTGAGCAAGTTGCTGAACATTCCAAGCTGACACTGGAAGAAAAGCTTAGAATTTTACGCTCATGGGAATATGACGCCACTGAAGTTTCAGTTTCTCTGGAAGAAGGAATGCCTGGAGCAGAAGTGGATTTATTGCCGATAATTATTTGTACAATTCTCAGGATAACACCTGATGGTTTTATAAAATACGAATCTCCTACAAAACATCACGTCTAGTCTTAATTCAAAGAAAGAGACTATGCTGCATCAGATATAGGAATGTGAAATGCATATAAAACGAACAGATGAAGAAGCTTTTGATAACCTTGCAGTACGCTATGACAGCTGGTTTGATCGGCATAAAGTAGCTTTTATGTCAGAAGTCGCCGCATTACAAAAAGTTATACCCGAGTCAGGAGAAGGTCTTGAAATAGGTGTTGGCTCAGGGCGTTTTGCATCGGCACTTGGAATAAAAAATGGTGTTGAGCCATCTGCTGCTTTGCGTAAGATGGCTGAGCAACGTGGAGTCAATGTAGTTGGTGGTGTTGCTGAATCCTTGCCTTTTTCTGATGAGTCATTTGATTATGCATTATTTGGCACAGTTCTTTGCTATCTGGATTTTCCCGAGCAAGGATTAGCCGAAGCGAGACGTGTTTTAAAGCCAGAGGGAGTTCTTGTTATTGCAATGATTGATCGAAACTCCGCATTAGGAAATGCCTATGAAACCAGAAAGCATGATAACCCCTTTTATAAAAAGGCCAATTTTTATTCAGTTGGGGAAGTTACTGAGCTATTGGAAGACACTCAATTTCGAATAAAAAAAATCTATCAAACGATTTTCTCTCCCTTGGAAAATATAAAATCCATGGAGCCTGTAAAAGAAGGTCATGGTTCAGGTGGTTTTGTTGTCATTGCAGCAGAAAAATAACGGATTAACAAGCAAAACCTCAAATAATGACTGGACATTATCAGATAAAATATTTATCAAAAAGAACTATAATTAAAAAAACCGCAGGCAAGGAAAGTGATTATGGCTAAAAAAAAATTTTTTAAGCGCGAGTGGAACGTTTTTAAAAAATTTTATAATAAATCCGCGGAAAACCGAATAGGATTTTATAATTTACTTGCATTTATAGTTGTTCCTATCATTGGTATGACCATCTTGTATATTCTTGTCCATATTTTCTGGATATAAATTTAATTCAGTCAAGAGGATGGATCAATGGATGATGACAACCACCTTCTTCGAGTCAGCGACTTAACCGTAAGATTGGATAATCGTCTTATTATTGACCACCTTTCATTTTCTCTTAACCAAAATGATATTATCAGCATACTGGGTCCAAATGGCTCAGGTAAAACCGTTTTACTCAAATGCCTTCTTGGCTTATTACCTTTTCATGGAACAATTACCTGGAAGAAAGGAATAAAAATCGGCTATGTCCCACAACGCTTACCCTTCATTAAAGAAATTCCATTAAGTGTTGGGGAATTTTTTTCCTTAAAAAATGTTTCAAAACAAGAAATTATAGATATATTAAATGCCGTAGGATTTGAAAAAGTCGTTTGTAATAGAAAAACGGGGGATTTGTCTTCTGGTCAATTTCAGAGATTACTGATTGCATGGAGTCTAATAGGAAATCCCGATGTTCTACTGTTTGATGAACCGACCACTGGCATTGATATTGGTGGAGAAGAAACAATTTACCATCTGCTGGAAGATTTAAAAAATAAAAATTGGTATCAGGCGATGTTGTTGGTCACGCATGATTTAAACGTTGTCTACCAGTTTTCGAACCAGGTTATTTGTTTAAATAAAAAAACCGTTTGTATTGGACCGCCACGGGAAGCGTTGACGCCAGATAATCTAAGAATTTTGTATGGCGGCGATGTTAAGTTTTATAAACATAATCATTAAGTAATGTGATGGATAAACAATTGATATTGAGCTTAATTGCAGCAATTTTTATAGGCGGCATATCCGGCTACCTTGGCTCATTGCTGTTGAGCAAAAGAATGGCTTTGGTTGCAGGTCCCCTTGGTCATTTATCTTTGCCAGGAATTGCCATAGCCATACTACTTGGCTTTAACGTTGCTTTGGGTGCGTTTCCTTTTGTGTTTCTGGGTGTTGTTTTGATTTGGCTTTTAGAGATAAAAACAAAGCTTCCGATGGAGGCTTTGACTGCTGTTGTTTTTGCTTCAGGGGTTGCTATAGCGTTTTTATTTTTACCCATAGAGCAAGCAGAATCAGCATTAGTAGGAGATATTACGCAAATAAATTATTTTGATACGGTGCTTTCCAGTCTTATAGCAATCGTACTTTTTTTAATTATTCAGTTTATTTATCCCAAGATGGTGCTTATCAACATTTCAGAGGATTTGGCTCGTTCAGAAGGGATAAGTGTTAAAAAATATAATTTTCTTTACTTGGTATTGATTGCAATCACCGTAGCAATGGGGATACAGATGGTCGGGGGATTATTAACGGCCGCCCTGGTTGCCATCCCTCCTGCATCAGCTCGCAATTTTAGCCGAAATTTAACTGAATATCGTAATATTTCACTTTTGATAGGGTCTGTGTCTTCTTGTATCGGTGTTTTATTTTTTAAATTAACGGCATTTCCTGCGGGTCCTTTGATTATTCTGACCAGTACCTTTATTTTTTTAGCCTCACTATTTTGCAAAAAATGTTAAAAATTTATCATATAGTGTTTATCATTATGAACCAACAAAGCATGTTTGCCCGAAAATGGGGACTACGTACAAACCGCGCCTAATCCTCCTTTTTTAGAGCGGTGTGAATACAACATTTTGAAAAGGTTGCCATGGCCCCACATTTAAGGGCGGGGATTCAACATACTTTCTCTGATAGTAATGCATAATGATCTGAGCCTGTTGCTCTCGATTGAATAATTCAAACACTTCAGCAGGAGTCAATCCAGGATTATTATTGATCGCTTGCGTCAGGTCTGGCCCTCCGCCGTCACCATTGAGATAACCAGTAGCGCCCGTACCCGTCGTGTATCCGTAATTGTATCCAGCCCCCAATGTTTGAGCATGAATAGCCTGTATCATATATATCGGACCAGCTTCCTGGTATTGCCAGACATGGGTTAGCTCATGGATCATCGTCCGATCAGTCATTGGGCCGTCATCCAGATCATGGTTGACAAGCCTGAAAGTAACAAATGGCCTGGAATTCTGGTTGTTTCTGAAAAAATCCTGGACGCCGAAAATAATCGCATTTGCCGCTCCCGCTTCAGAAAAATAAATCGTGTCATATTCCAGCGAGGAACCAAAAATCAACCGGGCGGTAGCGATCTCGGCAGCAGTCATTTTCCGGGCGACGAAACTGATCATATATTTGCATACTTCATCCAATGCCTCCTGATGAACGTCTTTTACCGCTTGTAAAAATTCGTTGACCGGCTTTCCTATTTCTATCCATTTCCTGACAAAAGCTTCCAGTAACTGGCGGGAGTGATCAATAATGAGCGATCTTAAAATGTCATCCAGGTTTTTTCCAGACTGGCCGGCGGCTTCCAGAAAATCATTGAGAAGGTTATTATTCAGGGCATTCTCCAGCATCTCAAAGAGAATCCGGCTTTCTTCAGATGGCTCATCAGCCATACCGATCGTATCCAGAAGTTTTTGCAGCAATTCCATCAATTCTGCAAATTGATTAGTGGCAACCATAATGTTCGATTATTCCTGTAAATAGGAGTATTGATATATTAATACGTTGTCCTTGTCCGTCAGGTACATTGTATCTCCTTCATTATTCCACACTGCTTTTTTCCTGCCCATGAAGAGCAACTTATTCTTACGGGTCTTGTTAATTTTATTAAGGTTACTATTGCCTCCGGTATAGATTCTCAAACGATCATCCGGGCGAAGAGTAAATTGAGGCAGGACATACCTGTGTCCGGCTTTATCCTGTAGCAACCACCCCTGCACTTCCAGATCTGAACTACCCCTGTAAATAAACTCCAAATACTCTGCCTCTACATCAGATCCCTCAGGATCACTTTCAATAAAAACGTCAAAATTTGACATCTTATAATCGAGTTCCGCATTAACGACAAATGGAATGGTTTCTCGTACGGTTCCGTCGTCACCTTCAGCTTTGATCCAGCTCACTTCCAGGATATTCAATCCGTCTTCCGTTCCATCCAGTAACGTCTCTAATACCATGTCATTACCCGATTGGGTCCAATTCGAAGCACTTAATGCGATTGGGATGGAGTTGATCGTGACCTGTATTCTCCTGGAGGACGGATCGGATACCATATCGTGGTTTCCATTTTTTAATCGCATACGCAGCGTGACCTCTTCAGGGTAAATAAATGGAAATCCTTTTTCTGGACCACTCACTTCAAGTATCACCAGGGGGTTAAAGTGATTTCGGTCGTATTTATCTTTGGTTCTGTTCTTTTCTGCTTCGAGAAAAGCCAGCTCTTGCTCCTGTTCCAGTTTCTGTCTTTCCAGTTCCTTTTTATCCCGGCGTGCGATTAGGTATTCCTCGATTTTGATCAACATCGAATCAGGAATCAATGCGTTTAGCAGCTCATTTGCTGTTTCCTCAATAGGCTTCAAAACAAAACCTGCGAGACCATCGATAATGGCATCTTCGACGTTTTGTTTTAAAGCTATCATTTCTTCTATGATATCTGTCGTCTCATCCACATGATCTACAATTGTATTGACTGACGTTTCTAACGTTGTATTTCCTGCCATAATAGCTGTGTCTAGAATGACAGATTCCACCGGCCAAGTCGTATTCTCGAAAATCAGGATGGCGCCATCCCTTGTAGCCCCCTCTGGAATGGTTTGTTTGATTGATTCGATACGCTGATAATGAATAGTGGCTTTGATCAAGTCCCCCCATGTGTCCAGGTGTTCCTTGAATTCGGTTTTAAAATGGGTAACCAGAGTATCAATTGCATTCAATATACCTATAATATGCTCATCTATGTAATCACTCAATTCATTGTATTCACTCAATGCCTTTTTTGCCGCGAAGGATAATTGTTTTATATAGGACAAGAGGTCGGATTTGAGTTTGGTCAGAGCAGGCAGACTCAGTGTTAGAAAAAAATCGCCAAGCGCTGGTATAATTTTTTCGACGAAAACGCTGAATGCCTCCACATTGATTTTGAGCAAAATATTGCCTAATTCCTTGACCAACTCAATGTTTGGAATAAAGCCGCAATCCAGCAGTCTTTCGATATAAGGATCAGGGGATTCTGAATAATCGATACTTCCCGCCATGGATAACAAAATATCCCTTTTTAATACCCGCATATCGTTCCTACGCTCTGAGGTAAAAATGGTCGGACCGCTTATTTCCTTGAAAGCGAGGGTTAGATCCAGCAACAATTGGCGTAATGCCTCTACATGATCATTGAGATTAGTTATGTGCGGAAAGTTTTGTGATAATAAATTCCTCGAATGGACAAAAAAGGGATCCTGAGGATTGTTCAAACGTGTTCCCATATAATCAAAACCCTGATAGGTATAATCCAGAATAAAATCGTTTATAATTTGATCAAAAAACGCAATATTCCTGGCAAGCACGGTATAAACAACTACGCCACAGCCTGATGATATGCCATCCACAAATTGTGGCAGGTTGGTTATACCATTCAGATCCTCGATGAGGAAGTTGTCCAGTTTTTTAAAAACAAATTCCGAACCCAGGTACATTGAAGGACGGATGACTTCCTCGGTATATTGATATAAATACTCATTGCCAATATCATTGGTCATTTGAGGAAGCAGCTCACCCATGATCAACTGTTCGACGAATTGGGTTTTGACCAAGCCCTTAATTGCCTGATAAGAATGATAAGTAGAAAGATGGCCTTCTCCTTTTAGGCCACGTAATGCATCTTCGAAAATTTCCCCAAAAGTAAGGTCGAAACTGGATTCGAAATACTGTTTGAAATCCTCCAGTTCAGGAAAGATTTGATTTGCTGTATTAGCTATCCCCACTTCCACCAAATAATCTACTGCGAGACTGATATCCACTTCGATAACGCTTTCATTGAGCGTCAAACTGATTTCTTCTTTTATGAACTCGGGGGCTGATGGAAGATTTGAGTACTGTATGGATGTTCTCGCTTCACCGGCCATCGTAGAGCCAATTCCGATTTCAGTTGAGTAAAGGCTCAGAAGTTGTTTGATCTCAAACCCGATAACATTACTTGCCCAAAATAGAGTCAGCGGTCTTTTGAAGTCATCCAATGCTCCACTGTCCAAAATATCTATAATATTGAACGCTTCAGTGATAAACACGTTTAAGTCTGTCAGTCGCAGGTCATCTTTGCGCAGGGTATCGATCAGGCGATTTACGGACTCTTCCAGATCCGCTTTCTCAGGATCGCCAAGCTCAATGTTAAAAGCTTTGTAATAGATCTTGGAAAATTCATTGGTAAGGCTGCTGACTGCCGATTCAATTATCTTATCAACCGCATAACGCTGAAGGTTAGCGATAAAATTGGTAAACACAACCCCGGCAACGTCTTCTTTACTGATAAACTCTCCGCGTTCCACGCTTTTGTGACCGAGATCGTAGGATATCAATACCAGTAAGGGAAAGCTGAAATCGAAACATTCTGCAAGCAGGTATTTATTGGAGATATCGGATTTGAGAATATATTTTTTAATTTCTGAACTGACCCGAATGGACGAGCGATTAACTGCTCTGCGCAAATCTTTAAAGCCCACATCACAATAGAAGTCATACCCACCTCCTGCCTTAAGCCCGTATTTATACCCGCCAGAGATCTCAAATCCAGCACTGAGTTTTTTAATATCACAAACGATGTTGACATTTCCCTCTGCCATTGCAGAAAAGGCAATTCGCCCCCACACACCCACTTCTGCTTTGACTTCCTCCAAAAATATGAGAAAAATATCTGCGGCAAAATCATCCAGGTGATTTTGAATCTGCTGTGAGAAAAACTCTGGGGTCAGGTAAATGGCAAGACTTCCAGACGCCATCGCCCTGGCGTAAGCTCCAAGGTAAATTGATAGTCCCAGCTTTTCCAGAAGATTGGGTTCCAACCGGATCAGAGCCCTTGCACCGGCAGCGGCAGAAACATTCCCTTTGGCCTGCGCTCCGATAAAAAGCACATCCATGTTGCCCAGGATTTGACCTATTATCTCTCCATCCAGGCCTAAATTGATGCCGTGACAGACATGGGCGCTAACTGTCACACCTGCTCTAATGGAGCCTTCAATATTTCCATTGATAATCCCTTCTCTATAGCCAGCATTTCCAGAAAGATTAACTATTTCTATAGGTAATTCAGGCATAGTGATTACTCTGTTATTTCAATCCCTGGTGTTTTTTTACAGACCACCCTGCTTAAATGAAAAAGTTAGTGCTATCAACATAAGATTATAATGAGCTTAGTATAGACTAATATTTAAAGCCAACTCACAAGATTATAATGTAAAAACGTTAATTAAATTGTCTATAATAAAGAAACTTTATTATGGAGATTATTATGGCTATGGTAGGCTGTCCTCAATGTAAAAAATCTATAGCATCAGATGCACTCGAATGCCCCCACTGTGGCCATCCCCTGAGAAAGCAAGACGTTGAAATTGAACAAAAACCTACTCCTGCCCGTAATTATGGTTGGGGAACTTTTATTTATTTACTTCTAATTGTAGCAGGTCTATTCATGCTTTTTGAAGGAAGGCTAACAGGCCTGATTCTATTAATTATAGGAGCTCTTTTAATTATTGGTCGATATAAATTGTGGGGCCAAACTGGTAAAAAAATCAGATAAAAAGCATCTTTTTTACATTTTAAAAATAAATTTAAATTGATTTCAGTTAATCAAAAAAATTTAATCGCTTGCATCGTTGATCTAGCAATTGGAGATATTTTTCCTGCATCGGTTGAGATAAAAAACTTAAACCAATCAGTTCTTGCCATTTTGGTATTACCTGATGAAACTCTTGTACGATCCCATCGATGACGTTCTGATTTAATCCTAATTTTTCAATGGCAAAATAGTTAAGAAAATCACTCTTTGTTAAATTATTTTTTTTTCCTCTCAGAGGTAAAGCCAGTTCTTCTTTGGTGTTTTTTTGAGCAATGGTTGAGTTCAGCAAATCGTATGCTGGTGATATGGAAATTTTTCTATCCTTAGTAATTAGGGAAAAATTCTTTAGATGCCTGTCTTCATTGCCGACCAGAAAGTTAAACAACGTCAACTTAAATAATTTCACGAATTCAATTTTTGGGAATGTACAAAACTGTTCTATAACTGCAATCACTTTTTCCATAGAACTTTTATATTTTGTATGTCGATCTTCGCCTGATAGCTGTGCAAAATCTTCTAAAGCTAATTTTTTATTATGGCCGATTCGATCAAATCGTTTAATGAAGTAGGTCAAACTGTTGTCTTTAGAATAAACTAAACCATGAACCGGCACTTCGAGGCCAATGGTCTTTGCAAGGGTCATAGTAATGGCTTCATTTTCCGGCAATTCCGGGTAAATATCACTTTGTGGTTTTAAAATATACTGACCATTTTGATCAACGATTTCAAAACATCCATCTTTAATCTTTAGTTTTGCGCTTAGTTTCTTTTGGACACCTTGAATAGACATCTTTCCTACTCGAGCAATAGCTTCCTGACGCTGCTCATCAGCACTTAAGTCTAATGGACCAAGGTTTTTTAATTGGGGGGAAAGCAAATGCAATCCACGATGCGAATAGTTTTCCTGGTTACTAATCTTTTCATAAGTAATAGGGCAGCGTTTCATCTCAGTTCCTCAATAGTCACTGCGCCTACGACATCCTGGCCAACTATTATCAATTGACTAAAATAGTCATTTCTATCGATTTTATATTTACGTAATAGTGCTTCAAGCATAATGCCTTCAGGAAGTAATCCTTCAAAAAAAGGGGGAAATACGTCAAAATCATAGACCTTTTTTGTTAACGGCATTGTGAGAGAAACAGGTGCGCCGCGATAATCATCAAAGTAGGTAAATTGATATGTTCCACCTTGTAGTTCTTCTAATGTTCCAGCCTTAACGCCATTCACTGATACACATGCTTTTCTCATGAATTATTATCCGTTGTTTGAGGAAAAGGCGTTTCAAATTTCATTTGGATATTTAAAACATCGAATACTTTTAGCAAGGTGTTCAAACGCACCGATTCTTTCCCTTTTTCAATATCATATATAACCGTCTTACCGACACCCGCTAACCGGGCTAATTCCTGTTGTGATAAGCCGCTTTGCTTACGGTAATAATGGACTAAATTGGCAATCTCGTGTGTGGCCATGGAACACCATGAATTAATCATATATTACTGTTATAGCAGTAAAAATGATAAAAATAAATTTATTATGGCATTTCTTTGCATTAATTCGCCATAAATTACTGTTATGGCGGTAAATTTGATTGATTTCCTGATTTCCCCTCTATTTATTTATTATAAATTCCTAAAAATTACTGTTACCGCGGTAAATTTTTTTGGGGAGGGGGTACCCCCCCCTGCGCTTAAGTTACGAGAAAATTCTACTTTTGACATCAATTATTTTTCGGGGAGATTACCATACTCAATGGAGTGGGTGCTGTCGTTTTATTAGGGTCTTGTGTTTCACTGTGCTTATCGGTATTTGATATTGCAGGATTTGAAAGCCCATCATCCATAGAGTCGGATTGATTCTGCTTTACAATATTTGTTATCGGTGTACGAAGACGGGGTAATAAATTGTCATGCATTAACTGCTTAACAAAAGAATTAAACAGCTTACTTGACGGCATTTGAATGACCATGTTCTCATTATCTGCAATAAAGTTGATGTTGCCAAGTTGTTTTGATTCATCCGGGTTGGCTTTCTTAAATTCCTCTAATGCATTTTCTAAAAGCTCCTTGAGCCTGTTAAAGGTTTCAATAGATACGCTGCCTCTTGTAAAACAAAGCCTATTATTGCCAGCATCTATTTCAATATCTAATAATGACCGAGAGCGAGTTGTAATGTCTATCCCTGGTCTATCTAAATCCGGGGAAGGTTTACTCAAAACTAAAGACATTATAATTTGGGACGTGCTATCAGCATTAATTTTTTTATCATCATGCTCTTCTTTTTCCTCTTTACTTCCACTACTTTTGCCACCACCATGTCCTTTACAAATTGGGAATCCAAGTGCCTCACAAATTGGGCAGATGTTTTTTGGGGTCTTACGTGTGTCTTGTAAGCCTGCATCATGCTTGGTATTCATACAGACATCCTCAAGTAAAAATATTAACGATGATATTATTATGCCGAGAATATTTTTTCGATATGTATATACTTTGTACGAAACCATCTCTATTGAAATCAGAGTCTTATGTATAATTAAGCTATAATTTAAAGAAAGCTGGTTGGGTAAAAATGAAGAAACCTTCCATTCTTATCGTCGAAGACAATAGAAAATTGGCAAGTTGCCTCCAGGACATGCTGGAAGATGAGGGCTATCAAGTATCAACTGAGAAACAAGGCGACAAAGCTGCATACCGCATTCTTCGTGAGCATCCTGACTTGGTCGTCTTAGATATTATGCTACCAGGCATGAATGGCGATCAAATATGTCATACGGTACGACTTGATTACCCTGGTAAAATTCTTATGCTCACAGCCATTGATGACTTACAAAGTGAAGTTGAGACCCTAAATCTAGGGGCTGATGATTATTTAAGCAAACCTGTTTCGGAGGAGCGTTTAAAAGCGAGAATTAAAGCGTTACTTAGACGTCCAGATTTAAAAACCCAGGATGACACTTACACTTTTGGGCAACTCACAATAAAGATAAGCCAACAAAGTATTCGGTTAGGTAATAAGCAAATCACTGTAGCACCAAGCGAGTTTGAATTGCTTGCTCTCCTGGTCAAAAATCAAGGTAGACCCTTAAGTAGAGATAATATCTGTTTTGCTCTTTATGGGCGCGAATATGATGGCGTGGATAGGGGAATTGACTTAAAAATTTCTCGCCTGCGCAAAGCCCTCGGGGATGAAAACTCGGAAAAAATAAAAACCATACACGGAAAAGGGTATGTTTTTATCGGGGAAGCCTGGGAATGAAATTTAATGTATATATCAAAGTAATGACGGCATTTTTTGTAATCGCGTTCGTTTTTATCCTGGCATTTTTCAAATACATGAAATCCGTTACGATAGAGATAGCGGTTAATTCGCAAAAAACCATTTCATATGGCGTTTTAAATAGTTTAGAAAGTGAATTAGTTAACATCCCAAAGTCAAATTGGGATACTGTTATGAAGGCAAAGAAAGACGAGGGAATTTATCTCTTATCAAGTCAAACACTGAAACTGAACTCGAATCAAATTAAGAAACTAAATGATGGAAAAATAGTTTTTACGATTGGTAAGGATCTGCAGTTTCTCAATTTGATATTCGCAAGAAAAACAGCGTATAAAAAAATTGGTAAGAGCCAATTCGTACTTGCATACGATTTTTCAGTTCCTGAGCAAATTATTTCTTATTATATGACCCCTGGATTGGAGCAAATCGTTGACACTTTATTATCAAGATCCAAAAATACATGGGATGAAGCGCTAGTAAAGCTGGAAAAAGAATATGGCTACCCAATTCATGTTTATAAAAAACAGAGCAAGAACTTGCCGAGTCATGTCAGTAAAGCTCTATCAACAAGTCGCCTGGCATTTGAAACAAATCCAAATACAACACAAATTGGTGTTATTTACTATTCTTTTAATGGAGGAATACTTAAAATAGGTCCACTCAAATACCTGTCTATTACCGCAAGAATTAGCGATCTCATATATTATTTTGTATTAGCCTTTTTTATCTTTGTTTTTTGTCTTATTACCTTTATTTCAATGCTATTTGTAAGGAACATGAAGAAAATATATCAAATAACAGAAAACTTCAGTCAAGGGAATTTTGACTTTCCCCAGAAGATAAGTACGACCTCTGTTTTGTATGGGCTATACAGTAACATTATCCATATGGGAGAAAGATTGAAAGAACTGATTGAATCACATAAAAAAATGTGCCGATTTGTCGCCCATGAGATTAGAACCCCTCTGTCAACCATCCAAATGACGACAGATAGTATCAAAAGGAAAAATACGGAAGATAAACAGCTCAATAAAAAAATGGAAAGCATACAAGAAGATGTAGCAGGCATGAATCGTATCGTCAGTACTTTTTTGATTTACTCGAAGATGTATTCAAGCGAGATTAAGTTGCGAAAATCTAATACGGATATAATCTTATGGTTAAGAACTTTATTAGAGCCGTTTTGTTCCTCAAGATTTGAAATTTCGCTTCATACTAGTGGTTTGGACACATTAAATGAGGACATTGACCCCAATATTTTAAAGCATGCTGTAACAAATTTAATTTCAAATGCTATGAAATTTGCAGAGCATCGTATCTCATTAACCGTTAATGTGGAAAATAATGATATCTTAATTCATATTGATGATGATGGCCCAGGCTTGCCAGAAGATGGTTTGGACGACATTTTTTCTGAATATACAACTGCTGCAAACATTGAAATTGGAGAAAAGCATATTGGGCTGGGGTTAGCTATCGTTGAGAAGATTGTTACACTTCATAATGGAAAGGTTGCGGCCACGCAATCACCGGTATTAAAAGGTGCCAGGTTCACAATTACTCTCCCATGGCACGCGCGTGAACATTAAATCACCCAATCAATATGTACAAAGTTCATACACGTCAAGCGGGTGTTCTCAGTAGAATAATATCATTGATAATATTTTTATTGAGAATGACCATATGAAAGCCAAACATGATACAAAATTACAAGACGCCCAAAAATCCCCAAAAAACACCTGCCCAATATGTGAAGGACTTGGGTTCCCGCCACCTTGTAATGGACATGGTGGTGGTAAAAGTGATGAAAATACTGAATCCAGTGAACCTTTTAACAGACCAAAAAAGGCATTAGAAAAAATAACAGGGCCGGCTCATATTCCGGCCATCGGCTATGCCTATGTTGATGCAAATAATAGCGCTAATAATACTTCAATCACTTTTGGTCAAAAAAATGCTCAATCTACTGATCATAAAAACAATGAAGCAGATGCTGAAACCTGTTTTCCAGCATCCTCACTTAGCAAAATTGTGTTTACTTATTTGGTGCTAAGATTGGTTCAGGAGGGATACATCAGTTTGGATGAAAAACTATATAAAGAGCTGCCCTATGACAGAGTGATGGTGGATGGTAAATATCCTGATGAAGCTACTCGTGAAAAGGCCGAAGAATTAACAGTTCGTCATGTGTTGTCACATACATCAGGCTTGCCAAACGTAGGCTCATCCCCCTCTTCTACCCTTAAATTTCATTCAAAACCGGGTGAGAAATACGAATATTCAGGTGAAGCCATTCTTTATTTACAAAAGTTCATCGAGAAAAAAATGGGCGAAGATTTACAAACGTTGGCTCAAAGGTATATTTTTGACCCAAAGCCAAAAGGCATAGATATGAACCATTCTACATTTTTGCCCCCATCCGAGGAAGACACCAATAATGTATTAGTTCATTCCGAATTAGGAAAATCAATGACAATCAATGAGAGCCTCGCGCCTTTTAAAGATGATACATCACCCCTTGCAAGTGCCGCCGGCTCACTACTTACAACAGCCAATGATTTTTCGAAATTCATGGCTGTTTGGTTAGAAATGATTGATGATGAAACTTTCAAACAAGCATTTGAGCCCCCGAAAGGCAAAGAAATCCCTACGTTTGATGATAATGACTCACCGGTATGTGGCTTAGGCTGGCATTTATACAAGGATGATGATGGTAAATTAATCGCATATCAATATGGTGAAAACACAAATACGAGATCCTTTGTCGCAATCAATGTGACTGATAGAAAAGGCGCTGTTTTTTTTACGAATTGTGAACATGGGATGAGTATTGCAAACCAAATATTTAGTTCTGTAAATGTAGCGCCCATTGGTAAAACAACAAAACTATTTAAAAGTATGCCTCGCCATGCTCAAAGTGATGAGCCCGGATGGAAAGAAACACTTGCTGGAAAACTTGCAGAAGATCAGGGCAATATTGAAAACGCCAGATACTACTTTACCAAAGCCTGTTTTGCATCAAACCAACAGGAATCCAAACTGTTGCGTTTAAAATGGTTTAAAGAAGCACACCCTTCCACTCATAAACAAAAAGCATTTGAAAAGCCATTGGAAACATTTCAAGGAGTGTATACGAACCCCTGGGGTGACAGGTGCGAGATGAGTGTCAAAGACGGGAGTTTGGTTTACGAGCAGCCTGGCCGTCAAACAAAGCTTTTGAGAATATCAGAGACCGACTTTTTACCTGAAAAGGACCAATCTTTCAAAATAAGTATTGAGGGAAAGCAGATGACAAGGACAACCGTCGAGGGAGACGTGTATAAATTATCTGATGAGTCTTTAACACAATCGCAAAAACAAATCTCTTCGGATTCTGAGGTGAAGGGACTTCAAGACGCAGCTGAGCATAGTCCCATGGAGCAAATGGAAGATAGCAGTGCAACTGCGTTAGAATCATTTGCTCCAAAATGGTAAGAGGTGGTCCCACATGCTTGGACAGTTTAAAAGGATTTGCTTTAAGAGTTACCTCAAGCGGCGTGAAAAGCTTCATCGTTGAAACCAGAATCAGTGGCAAGGTCAAAAGAGTGACTTTAGGCAAATACGGCAATTTGACGGTTGAAGAAGCAGAAAGCAAGCCAAAGCTCTTTTGGGTAGTATCGCCAGAGGAGATGATCCAATTGCTGAGAAGAAAACTAAAAAAATTCATGCCATGATCTTGCAGCAGGTTGCTAATTTTATACTTGTGCATATGATGGAGACAGCTGAGTTAAGTTAAAATCTGTAAAAGTATTATAATTTCAACGAGAAGAGGCTCTGATACATAATTTCGTCACTTATTTGAAAATAACGAAAAAAAGTATCAAAATGTAAGTATGAATGCAGAGAAAAATTATAAACAAACAGTTCTCAATATGGTTAGAGAAAAGGGAATTATTAAAATTTCTGAGCTAACCAAAAAGGGAATAACCAGAGCGACAGTTTCAAGGCTTGTAAGCGAAAACAAACTTGAAAAAATTGCAACAGGACTCTATTGTCTACCAGAAACTGAGTTCTCAGAAAAAGAAAGTCTAGTTATTCTAGCAAGCCGAGTACCGCAAGCAGTATTTTGTCTACTAACAGCCCTGCAAATTCATGAGCTAACAACGCAACTACCACGAAAGGTTTGGATTGCAATGCCTAGAGGTAGTCACACACCAAAGATTGATTATCCCCCTGTGAAAATGATTCAGTACTCAAAAGAAGTTTATGAAGAAGGTATTGAAACAATAGAATCAGATAATATTAAATTGAGAGTTTACAATTCTGCCAAAACAATAGCTGATTGCTTTAAGCACCGTACAACAATTGGTATTGATGTAGCTATTGAAGCACTAAAAGAAGCGTATTCAAAAAACAAAGTTTCAATGGATGAGCTATGGCATTATGCGAAAATATGTCGTGTTGCCAATATAATGCGTCCTTATCTAGAAGCTATCCAATGATGAAAGATATCAGTGCTTCTATCCGAGCACGACTAAAAAATATCGCGAAAGAAGAACAAACTGACTTCAATGCAGTATTAACCCGTTATGGTCTTGAGCGTTTGCTATACCGAATTGGTCAATCTGAATATGCCAATCAATATTTATTGAAAGGTGCTTTACTATTTAACTTATGGTACGACATGCCACATCGACCTACTTTGGATATTGACTTGTTAGGATTTGGTAATAACGAACTTGATTATTTGACAGGTGTTTTCAAAGAAATTTGCATAATTTCTGCTGCTGATGGAATCATTTTTGATGAGAAATCTGTTTCAGCAAATACTATAAAAAAAGAGGGTGGATATACAGGTGCCAGAATCGAGTTATTTGCTGAATTGTCAAAGGCACGTATTAAAATACAAATTGATATTGGTTATGGTGATGTTGTAACGCCCGGCCCAATTGATTTGAATTATCCTGTTTTGATAAGTGATCTACCTCCGCCAAAAATTCGAACCTATCCAATTTATACAGTGATTGCTGAAAAGCTGCATGCAATTGCCTTATTGGGTATGGCAAATAGTCGATTAAAAGATTATCTGGATCTATATGTATTATTGAAAAATGAAGAACTAGACGAAGAAACAGTGATAGATGCTATCATTTCTACCTTCACTCAAAGAGGGATGACTATTCCTAAAAATCTACCAATTGGTTTGACCTCAGAATATAGTCAGGATGGATCGAGACAAGCAATGTGGAATTCTTTCTTAAATAAAAATGAAGTTGAACTCAAACCGTTGCCAGAGGCCGTGTCTTCGATAGGAGATTATATCCAGCCAATTCTTGTTAAAGCTTCTACAAGATAATTTGACGATTTTTGTAGACTTATAAAAAATGAGAGGTCAATCAATGAATATTAAAGTCCCCTTTATAGAAAACAGCATATTTAGCACTGTTATTGAGGTTAGGATTGGTGACATCAATTACGGGAATCATTTGGGGCATGACTCAGTTGTTTCTTTTTTGCATGAGGCAAGAGTAAGGTTTTTAAAAAAGCTTGGCTATTCTGAGTTAGATATAGAGGGTTACGGTATATTGGTAACTAACCTTATAATTAATTATCTAAATGAAGCTTTTTACTTCGATAAAATTTTAATAAAGATAGGCCTTGGAGAGGTGAAAAGAACGAGTATTAATTTAATTTATAACGCTATGATTCGTGAGACCGATAAGGAGGTAGCGAATGCGATCACAACAATCACTTTTTACGATTTTACGGAGCAAAAGGTTACTAGAGTACCCAAAGGATTTTTAACCTCAGTAGGTTTATAGGCTAATTAATATCTTGGGTTTGAACCGGTTTTCCTTGTTTTCTCTGGTAAATAGGGTAATAAAAATGTTAGCAAATTTCTTTTTCTACGACGGTATTTTGTCTGAATGGAGTGACGAGGCCCTGTTAGATAAACAATCGAAACTCTTGTAATAACTCAATAAAATTCGAGGTTAATTTTATTTGGAACATTTTAAACCTTGCCAATTAGGTATCTATAAATATCTTTAGTAAGAGTATATCCTTTTAATTCAAAAAAACAGGTTATTATCCCGAATTATCCAATATGCTATTCCGAATTATCCGGATATATTAAGGCTGTTATCATGTTAACAAAATCACATTTTTTTAACATGAGATCTGCCTCATGTTAAGATTTTCCGATTTTCTTAACATGTATAAATTTAATTCAGATAAAATGCAAACTTATTTTTTAAACATACTTAAACAAATCCGTGGGACTTAGGGGACAACTGGGGTATAAGCGCGACACTATGAAAAATTAGGTTTTATACCAATGTTTGATTTAAAATCCGAAGGTTATGAATGGGGCATGGTTTATATGACTTTAGTTATTTAAACTTATGAAAATAAGTCTAAATATTTCTATTGGACCACATCGTTTTAAATTTTAAGGATAAAAAAATGATTAAAAAACTATTCTTTATTACTGTGCTTTCTTTGAGTTCCTGGGCTGTTGCTGCCTATTCTGATAATGCTTTTTCTATATTAAAACATAAGGAATGGCAGACAGGGGAGTTTGACATTCAGTTTTCGACTTCAAGCCCAAGCCAAGTTTTAAAAATAGATAATAAAAAGGAGGATGTTGAATGTGAATCTATGTTACTGATGCCTACCGTTGAGTCGATTCATACCGATTATCGTCAAACACAGTTCATTCATACTAATATAAAAACCAGATTTCAAATTCAACTCATGAACTACTATGCCGGAAGTGAAGAACAACAATTTGATATTTATAGGCAAATTTGCATCTATCCGCATAAAGACACACCAACCAATCAATTTAGTTGTGTTAATTCAAATGAGACTATTTCCGCCAAAGATGACATGACACAAATAGTGGATATAGATATGCAGGTGTATAATTTAATCCCTGGTAAGTATTTTGTTGAAATGGAACTGTCTGTGCTTCCATTGAAAGGTATAGCAGTAAAATATAGGGCTCATGTAGGAGGTCGGCACTTTACAGTGAAGCAGTAACAAAAGAGTATATGTAAATCAGCGTGCAAAAATGCCCCCCTATAAGGGGCTAATGTAAAAGACCAAATTGCAGGCTATTTTACTCTAAAATGGATATCACACTATGAACCCTTTTCTCATAAAGGAATTCCAGAAATCATGGACTTAAATGTATTGCCTTTTTTCGCAAAATTGGAATAGGAAGTGCTTTGCTGACAGCTGCTGAAGAAAAGGCATAAACCTCGTTTTTCTGATTAGTTGAAATTAATGGCCTTCCTTTCAATTATGCCAGGTTGACTAATTATAAAAATAATTAGTCCCAATATCCCGCATAAGCTCCAGATAAATTGTATGCCACAAGTCGATAGGATATTTGCTCCAATAAAAGACCCAACTAAAATACCTAATGCGAAAATGAATTTATGATTTCCCATTGCTACTAATTCCACATTTTGAAGTATAATGGGTACATATTTAGTTAATCTAGTCAAATAAAGTTGAATATAAGTCAAAGGGAATTGTATGAAAATTATATCCATGCCTAAATTAGGTCGGATTCTGGTGTTGAGTTTAACTTTATGCTGTCTGCCATATGCCAAAGCAAATAAATTGAACCCGGAGCCTGCTAATTTATCTCTACCACAACGCGGTTATTGGCTCCTGTTAAATAAACCGTTTGCTCCACCACTTTTAAATGAAGAGGATTATAATACCCTTTGGACTGTCTGGCCAGAACCGTTGCGATCACTGGCTAGAAAAGCGTCGCAAAGTGAGCGGCGGACAATGGCTCTAAAGCGCTATGGTTTTCAAGAAAGTCCTGACCGTTTAAAGGGTGATATACCACAACAGTTTACTCGGGATAGTAAAAATAACCTTTCAATAAACTGTCTGGCCTGCCATGGTGGTAAGGTTGCTGGAACAGTGATATTAGGACTTGGAAATAGCCATATTAATTTTGCCACATTTAATGAAGACCTGGCCCTTCTTTTTGTGAAATCGAATAAAAAGATAAAACCCGCACCAAAAATATTACCACCAGAAGCACCTGATCCTGTGCGAGGAGTAAACAATGCCTGGGCAGGTGCTGTTTTGTATATGCTTGTTCGGAACAATGATTTGCAGCTTACACCAGAAAAACTTCAGTTTCCTAAGCCATCTCATCAGGCATTGAATATACCTATGGATACGCCCGCATTCTGGAATGTCCACCATAAAAAAAACCTTTATTATGATGGCTTCGTACAGAAATCACATCGAGATATCATGCAGTTTGTATTTGATTTTTCTGTTCCTGCTGAGACTATCTATCATTGGGATAACGATTTTAAATCTATACTTGCCTGGATTGATTCATTACGATCTCCCAAGTATCCCTGGAAAATTGATATGGAGTTAGCGAAAAAGGGTCAAAAGATATTTCGTTCTCAATGTGCCTTCTGCCATGGGAAATATGGTGATAAACGATATTATCCTGAACGGTTGATTAATCTTGAAGATCTCGGAACAGATCCGGCAAGAACGCTTTTATCTATCGATTTTAAAAAACACCTGGTGAGCACATGGATAGGATACTATGGAAAGACGCCTTTAAATTTAACAAAAAATGCCTACGTTGCTATGCCACTGGATGGCATTTGGGCTACCGCACCATATTTACATAATGGCTCTGTTCCAACGTTATGGCATTTGTTAAACCCGGATAAACGTCCTTCAGTTTGGCTTAGAATGGAAGATGGATACGATCAAAATAGGGTAGGGCTGGAAATAAAGGAATTTTCTCGCCTTCCGGATACTATAAAATCTGCGCAAGAAAAGCGTCTTTATTATCAAACTAATATTTATGGTCTAAGTAACCAGGGACATCGATTTCCTAAGGAAGGATTATCCAAAGAAGATACAGATGCGCTTTTAGAATATCTTAAAACACTATAGAGAACATAGTCATGCAGATTCAAAATAATGAAGATCATTATGGTGTAATCAGTATATTTCTGCACTGGTTAATGGCCGTGCTTATGATTGCAGTTGTAATATTAGGGCTGGTGATGACCCGAATTCCTATGCGTTTTACTTTATATGAGTGGCATAAAGATATAGGTATATCAATATTAATTTGGGTATGTATTCGTTTCATCTGGAGACTTATCAATATTTCTCCATCTTTGGCAACGCTCCCATTTTGGGAACAGCTGGTTTCAAAGTGTGTGGTATATTTTTGTTACGCCTTCATGTTTATAATCCCCATGACTGGTTGGTTACTTCTTTCTGTTTCTGATTTACCCGTCACTTTTCTTGGGTTTAATTTACCAGAATTATTAGAGCCGAATGATACGCTGGAATCTTTATTTCTAAGTATACATAAATGGCTGAGTTATATTTTGATATTTTTAATGATTATCCATATTGCAGCAGCGTTAAAACATTTTTTTATTGATAAGGATAAAGTCCTGCAGAGAATAACAAGACTATAAGTCCACTAATTTCCCTTTTTAATACACGGTGGATGAAACACTAAAATTGCGCTTCGATGGTAGGCATGGATATAGTTACGGTTTTGTTTTTGGAAAAGATTAAGCATTGTTGACTTTAGCATGCCTAAAAATAACGCAGTTGAAGATAGCTTACCTAAAATTTATACAGCATGGCGAAATATATACCTGCGCGATATCTTGGATATGATTTTATAGAGGAATGTAAAAAGACAAATCCTAGAAGCATAAATGTCTACGCTTATATTTCATCATTAAATAAAGAAGTTAGGTTTAATTTTAATAAAGAGCTGTTAAAAGAAATTTTTAAGGACATTAATGATTAAGGAGTTCGCTAATCTAACTTATCCCTTAACTGCTACCATAATATTCCAATATTACTGAGCCATCGCTATGAATAAAGCGGATTGTTAGATTCATTTCAGCCAAGTATAAAATATCTTGTGAAGTTTTATTCTCTAAATCAATATTTTTCCAATAATCAAGATAGTTAAGAAGCTTCATATGTATTTTTTCATATGCAGTTGCCGTATATTTCCTAACTGGAACTATTATTTCTCCATAACGATCTCTAAAAAACTGCTCGGACCACATATTCATAGCTGGCCATTGTTCGCTGAGACCGAATATTTTTACAGGCTTTTGCGGTAAAAAATCAGTTAAAAAAACATCTAAACCCAAATCTGGCTTATCTTTTACATCTACTTTCAGACCCCCGTTCCAGTGCCAGCTCTTCAACGTCCCGGTAACTCAATGAATAGGCCAAGTACCATCTGATCAGCATCAAAATGATATCCTGCTTAAAATGTCGCCACTTGAAACTGAGCATCGTTTATACTCCCCAAGAAAAAATGAGGATACTATCCGCTCAGACAATTTTTTTCGGCAAAACCCGAGCTATTTACAGCCCCACATTATTGTCCATTTTTTAAATAACACATCATCGAACAAGTTGCTCTTATCTTATACTTTTCAGGCGATTGTAATAATATTATTGAACTGTTTTATGGACTCAATACATCGTTGCACCTAAAATATATCTCTCTTGAACCCATCAAAAAAGTTGCGAAAAAACCTGAAAGCATGAAATTCGATAAGACAATTGTTAATCGATAATACAGATTTAACCAGGGCTGCGCATACCTGAATTTTGATTTAACTACGAATGGTATAAAAAATGATTAAAAAGGTATTAAAATATCTTATTTGCAGTGGTTTATTCCTCGCAACCTTTCAGCTGCACGCGATCACAAGCAATACAGTTTCAAAACCAACATTTAGTGTCATTGCAATAAAGAAAGCTCCTGATGAACTACTTGCTAATGAGATTAGTTATGCACAATATCAGATTGTCAATAATACCAAAATATCCAGATTACTCACTATGTCCCCTATTGATGGAGTCAATCAATTAACAGGTTCAGGATTATGTAGCAATCCCTTTTTATTAGCGCCCAACCAGTCTTGCATACTAAATCTTCAATTAAACGCCAGTCTTATGAAATCAGTACATTCAGGACCTGTTATTTGTAAAACCAAAGGTGGAGGAGATAATAGTCCTAGCCCTTTTCTTTGTTCACAACCAAGTTTCCAAGATCAATTGAATGTCGAAATTACCCCTTGTTTACCAGGAAAATGCTTACCTAATACGACAACAGCCCAATTACGTGCCATTACCAACCAATTTAGACAACAGTATGGTATTCCCGGAATAGTATCTGGTATCTGGGTTGGTGGTTCAGGTCAATTAATTATAGAGGATGGTTTTGCTGATTTGTCTACGCCAAGACTGATAAGTCGTTCTGATCATTTTAGGATAGGGAGTATTACTAAATCATTTACTGTAACGGTCATGTTGCAATTGATTGAGCAGGAGTTGCTTCAATTAAACACACCTTTAAGTCAATTTTTACCAGGTCTTCAAAACGATAATGCAACCATGGAACAACTTGCTGACATGACCAGCGGCATTTTTAATTATACTGAAGATCCCGATTTTGTGAGTGAGTTTATCAGTGATTTAACACGTGTATGGTTACCTATGCAACTTGTTTCAATAGCTAATACTAACCTTCCCTATTTTCCTGCTGGAGCGAATTGGCATTACTCCAATACGAATACAGTAATTTTAGGAATCATTATTGAAATGATAACGCATAATCCTATTGCGAATGAAATCATTCAACGCATACTCACTCCACTTAAACTGTCTCAAACGTTTTATGTTAATACTGTTCCCATGCCTGAACCCTTTGCCCATGGTTATGGATTCGCTCCACTGGAAGATCTAACTAATACTAGTCCTACAAGTGCAGCAGCCTCAGGTGCTATGACTTCACGTTTGGAAGATTTACATGTATGGGCCATTGCGTTAGGAAAAGGTCAATTATTGTCTCCAGCAATACAAAATATACGTATAGCCAGTCTAATGCCTATAGTTTTTTCCCCATGTGCTGATACTGTTCCCGGAAGAGGGCCGGTTAATTGTCCCGAATATGATAAGTACGGAATGGGCATAGGAGAAATCCAAGGTTGGATTGGGCATACGGGCGAATTTGTCGGATATAGTTCATTGATAATGTATAATCCTCAAACTGATTCAACTATTGTTATTCTTATGAATATATTTGGCCAGGGCCGACACCTCCCTACAACGCTTTTTAAAGAGTACTTAACTGTTTTGTAGGGCAATGGGTTTTGTCGAATAAGACTTCTGGGAAATAGTAATTTTCTGTTTTTTTTCTCAGAGAACAATGAACAAACCAGGTACCAACATCAATATGATGTCTTTTTTAAAATGCCTCTATCTGAAACTTACCATCAAGATGCTCTGGCAAAAAAGATGGAAATTAACTGGTTCCAAAATGTTTTGCGACAAAACCGGAAAAAATATAGGGGGGATGAGCCGTTTTGTATTCTTGATTAGTGCCCCCGAAGTTGATGAGCCCGAAACCCTAAGAGCAGACAGGCCAGTCAAAATACTCAAGGGATTCAGCAAGTAAGTTTGTAAATACGTGATCTAGGTCACGCAAAGGCTTCTGAACTAAAATAGGTAATCAACGTAGATCGTTGATTTTAAAGGCTTAAATTGGTTAGCCCACAAGGACTTGAACCTTGGACCAACGGATTATGAGTCTGTAAAATACGGGTTTTAGCACGTTTTATCAAATTTTAAATTCTTTCAAAAACCTTTTAAAATCAACGCTTATAAGCCATAATTTGCCATATTGAAATTTATTTGGTTTTAAATAAAGTGTCTACATGGCGTCTACATGAGATTTTAAGGGTATATTATGGCAGCAAGCGGAAATGGTATTAAATTAACCAAAACCATCGTTGATAAACTCGAACACATTCCCGGAAAAACCCAAACGTTTTATCGTGATGACAGTTTGAAAGGATTCGCTTTAAGAGTTACCTCAAGTGGCGTGAAAAGCTTCATCGTTGAAACCAGAATCAGTGGCAAGGTCAAAAGAGTGACTTTGGGTAAATACGGCAACCTAACGGTTGAAGAAGCCAGAAAGCAAGCCAAAAGCCTGTTGGGTAGTGTCGCCAGAGGGGATGACCCCATTGCAGAGAAAAAAACCAAAAAAGTTCATGCCATGACTTTACAGCAAGTGTTGAATGACTACCTCAAGGCAAGGAAAGATTTAAAACCACGCACCTTAACTGATTATCAATGTGTGCTGCATGAAGTCGCACCAGACTGGCTTGATAAACCGCTGGTGAATATTACCCGGGAGATGATAGCCAAACGACATACCAAGCATGGCCAAACCAATAGCAAGGCACGAGCCAATAATGCCATGCGGGTATTACGGGCTATTTTTAATTATGCCATGTATGAATATCAGGATGGCAACGGCCATCCGATCATCACCATCAATCCGGTCAAATACCTGTCACACACCCGAGCCTGGTATCGGGTGGATCGCAAACAAACCGTCATTAAACCCCACCAGTTAGCAGACTGGTATAAAGCGGTGATTATCTTGGTCGAGACAGATAGCTACCGCAACGCCCTACTCTGGCACGACTATTTCCTGTTGCTGTTGTTTACCGGCATGCGCAAAATGGAAGCGGCTTCTCTGCGTTGGGACGATATTGATCTCAAATCCAAAACCATTACCCTGCAAGACACCAAAAACCACGAAGTCCATACCCTGCCCATGTCCGATTTTGTTTATGGCTTAATGGAACGCAGAAGCCGGTATAAAACCAGTGAGTATATTTTCCCGTCTGAGAGTAAAACCGGCTATATCTATGAGCCTAAAAAAGCCGTTTATAAAGTGGCCGAGTTATCCGGTGTGCCATTTACCCTGCACGATTTACGAAGAACCTTTGCCACCATCGCCGACAGTCTTGATTTACCAGCGTATGCCCTGAAACGATTGTTAAATCATAAGATGAATCATGATGTAACGGCCGGATATATCATGAAGGATGTGGAGCGATTGCGTAAACCTATGCAGCAGATTGCCAATTTCTTGCTTGAGCATATGGAAGGACAAAGCGTATGATGATATTTAAACCTAGGGGAATTTTCTTATGATTTCAAAAGATTCAATATCATCTTTATTCGAGTTGGATGATCTTGAAACCAAAGCTGTTTTAAAAGCAGCAGCTAAAGCCCATCAGGCATTGGGGGAGGTAAAAGGGGTTGCTGCGAATATTCCTAATCAATATATTTTGATTGGTACTTTATCCTTGCAAGAGGCCAAGGAAAGTTCTGCTATTGAGAATATAATCACCACGCATGATGATCTATATCGCAGTGATTATGAATCCAAAAATTTTGTATCCCATAGCGCAAAAGAAGTGCATAGCTATGCCCAAGCATTAAATCGTGGGTATAAGATAGTCAAAGAAATGGGATTGATCACCAATAATACGCTATTAACTATTCAGCAAACACTTGAAGAAAATGACGCTGGTTTTCGTACTCAAGCAGGTACGCAATTGAAGAATGATCAGACTGGTGAAGTCATTTACACACCACCCCAGGATAGGGATGAGATTATTCGATTGATGACTGATTTGGAGCGATTTATCAATGAAGATGAGCGCAGTGGCTATGATGATCTGGTAAAAATGGCATTAATTCATCATCAATTTGAAAGTATTCATCCTTTTTATGACGGCAATGGAAGAACAGGGCGGATTCTTAATATTCTGTATTTGGTAAAACAAGGTTTGCTGGATACACCAATTTTGTATTTGTCACGTTATATTAACCAGAATAAACAACAATACTATTCACTATTACAAAAAGTACGCGATGAAAAAGATTGGGAGTCATGGATACTTTTTATGCTAAAAGCAGTTGAAAGTACGGCAAAACAAACAACACTTATAATCAGTGAGATCAGGACATTAATGCAAAACTATAAAGTGGAAATGAAAGAAAAATTGCCTAAAGTTTATAGCCATGAATTACTCAATAATTTATTTAAGCATCCCTATACCAAAATAGAGTTTGTGGTGAACGATACCGGCAAATCTCGTCAAACAGCCTCAAAATACTTGGATGAGCTGGTTCAAATTAAATTGTTATCCAAACACAAGATAGCAAAAGACAATTTATATCTGAATGATAACCTTTATCGACTATTGATGAATATTCCTGCTGTAGATTAAATAGTCATGTTAAAGAAATCCAAAATTCTTAACATGACTTTATTCTCATGTTAAAAAAATGCGATTTCTTTAACATGAGACGTGACATAAGTTAAATTATCTGGATTTCTTTAACATGACTTTAAATAAAACCAAGTGAATTTGGATACACAGAATCCTATTAATCAGTGATAAGAGGAAATTTGGATATCATCAATCAACTGGTAGTTCAAACTAATGCCGATATGGTGATTCATGCCGGTAACTTTGGGTTTTATGAAGATCAGAACATTTATAGACTCAACCCAAGATAATTGCGCTTGTTAATATTCCAATGGGATTAAATTCAGCAATTGAAGGCTGTATTTGTAGACATATAAAAAATGCCTGGGACAAAAGGGACACACGGGACAACCACGTGATAACTGGCTTATAGCCGTCCCCCATAAATTCTCAGTAGTGGGACGCTGGGACAATTTATATTAGCTTTCTGGCTATAATTAACATCGTTGGTTATATAATTCGCAATTCGCGAATCACGAATTATATGTGTAATATCTGAATATAGACTTGTTTTAACAAAAAGCTCGGCAACTAAGACAATGCCCGTTTAGCGTCTTTTAATAACAAAACAAGTTGTTTTTCTCTTAGCGGCGATTCTTCAAAACCAAAATGCTTATAAAATGATTCGGCTTTATCGTCAATTGGGTGAGTAATGATAGCCCTAACGCCCACCTCATTAGCAACCATCAATGACCGTTTTATAGCATCTTGTAACATGCCACGACCTATTTGTTTACCCTGATAATCTTTACTAACCGCCATTCTGGCAAGAATAATCACAGGAATATGGTAGTTTCCCATTCCTTGAGCGACTCTTTTAGGGACCTCAGATTGCTCTACTTGCCCGACAGCCAAACTGTAGTAACCAACTGGTATATCATCATCAAAAACGACATAGGTTTTAGCTGAACCACTTCCGCCAGCTTGCTTTGCATGTTTTATCAACCATGTATCGAGGTTTGTGTTGCCACTATCAAAGTTGTCAATTTTTATTTTATTATCAAGAGGAACAGGTTTTTTTAGCATTATTCATCCCATGGTGACGGTTTGGAAAATAATTTTTTCAAACCTTCATTATCCATGGGTGGTCTGTCGAGCAGCTTTGAAAACTTTTCAAAGTTCTCATTGGACACCATAAAAAGTCTTTGGTCTAACAATGTTTGTTCGGCAGCTTGGCAAGCCGTATCTAAAATAAACTCAGAAGTTGATTTTCCCTTGATTTCAGAAGCCAACTTAATAGCTCTTTCTTGGGCAGGGGATATCCTTAACCCAATTCGGGATGATTTGCCTGATTGCGAACGTGCTCTAGCTGGTGCTCGCCCTTTTTTAGTATGACTTGTGTTATCGTTTTGTTTAATTGGTTCCATAGCAGCATACTCGTAAATGTGTATAATTAAATGTTAGCACAATGTACGTACAACTACAATCCTGCTTACTGTGAAATAAAAAATATTGTTGGTAATTTATATCTCATAGTAGAATTTTTTTCAGTATCAATCGATATCATTCCTTTGAATTCGATCTTTGACCCTTGACAATCTTTGATGATTGCCAAACGACATACCAAGCATGGCCAAACCAATAGCAAGGCACGAGCCAATAATGCCATGCGGGTATTACGGGCTATTTTTAATTATGCCATGTATGAATATCAGGATGGCAACGGCCATCCGATCATCACCATCAATCCGGTCAAATACCTGTCACACACCCGAGCCTGGTACCGAGTGGATCGCAAACAAACCGTCATTAAACCCCACCAGTTAGCAGACTGGTATAAAGCGGTGATTATCTTGGTCGAGACAGATAGCTACCGCAACGCCCTACTCTGGCACGACTATTTCCTGTTGCTGTTGTTTACCGGCATGCGCAAAATGGAGGCGGCTTCTCTGCGATGGGACGATATTGATCTCAAATCTAAAACAATCACCCTGCAAGACACCAAAAATCACGAAATCCATACCTTGCCAATGTCTGATTTTGTTTATGAATTAATGGAGCGAAGAAGTCGGAATAAAAGCAGTGAATTTGTGTTTCCGGCTGAAAGCAAAACCGGTTATATCTATGAGCCTAAAAAGGCAGTGAACAGGGTTGTGAAGTTATCTAATGTTCCATTTACCTTGCACGATTTGCGAAGAACCTTTGCTACGGTTGCTGATAGTTTGGACTTACCTGCTTATGCTTTAAAACGATTACTTAATCATAAAATGAATAATGATGTTACAGCAAGATATATCATGAAAGATGTTGAGCGTTTGCGTAAGCCAATGCAGCAGGTTACTAATTTTATACTTGAGCATATGATGGAAACTGCGGAGTTAAGTTGAATATATTTGACGTCGCTAACTATTATTATAAAGATTATTCTGCTGAAGTCTTCTGGAATCTTTGAAATAATTTGTCAGCACGTTGCAAAATGATGCTGGTAAATGGGCTAGCCGTTATGTTTTTTTGAATTTTGCTAATTAGATTCAAGACTTCTTTACGTACTAGGGCACCGGATAAAAGAGCCTCTTCTGCCATTTGTGTAAAGTGACGCGGGAAGAGGCCATCAAAATCATATTTACTACCAACTTTCATCGCCATTTTACTTGAAAGATTAGGGTAATATACGGTTGAAATCATATCGTAAAAAGGTGCTAAACGAGTTTTTGAACCATGATAGAGCAAAGAGAAGTTTTTGCTATGTGCATCATTGTTGCCAATAATCACATTAAACAGAATCCCTTGTAATAATTCTTTAATGTCAAAGACAGGGAGACCTGATATCTCTCTTATCAAACCAAAGCACTCACTAATTTGAGGGCCACCCTCTCGCTGATATTTCATCTCAGGGCTTATGCCCATTGCCTGACAAAAATCTTCTTGATGAAGGCGTTGGATTCCTTGCTCTGTCTCAACCCGATCATATCGTTTAACCAACAGATAAGGGGTATTATCAGCGTAATGGATAGCTGCGTCCACAG
Source organism: Legionella spiritensis (assembly GCF_900186965.1). NCBI lineage: Bacteria > Pseudomonadati > Pseudomonadota > Gammaproteobacteria > Legionellales > Legionellaceae > Legionella > Legionella spiritensis. Next base: position 618,398 of record NZ_LT906457.1, on the reverse strand, counting down.
CATTTAATCCAATTTTTTTTGCCAAATTAAGGCAGAAACACTCATTTTCAATTAGGGTGGGAAAGTCTCGATTGATTGGTTTTAAAATGTGAGTACTGGGTGCACCGTTCATTGGTATTGCAAGATTTCCTTCAATAATAGCAACTGGGAGTTTATCCTGTGCGCCAGCAAGGGATAAACGGATTCCATCTTCACCGACTATCATAGGTCTTTGATGCATGGTTTGCAGAATTTCTAATACGTCTTTATTTTTGATAATTTTATAGTCTGGCTTTAACTGAACTATGGATGTATTTTGAGGCAATATCATCACAGCTCCGGCACACTCACCACCAATAGCAGCTAATAAGGCAAAATCATTTTTTTCACTGATACCCAATTGACGAGCAATAGCAGTACGCATATGGGCTTCAGGCAAGAGACCACTGAAAAACGGACGGCATTGCTGCATTGAATAAAGGTTTTTTTGAATGGGAAGGGAGTGTGACAACGGGAGATTTTTCTTGTTTTCCAGGTAGGCGTCATCATACACAAAAGACATATCGCCATGCGTATCAATACTTAATTGGCCTGCTAGTATTTGGTTAAGATAGACATCCAGTTTATGATTTTTCATTTTCGAAATCAGCATGAGACAAGTTGAGTTGAATCCCAAGTACTTGTAGCACTTGCAGTGTTTTTCCAATTTGGCAAGTGGGCTTCCCATTTTCCAAATCAATAATAAAACGTAATCCAGTTCCAGCACTTAAAGCCAAATCTTTTTGGGTAACATTAAGTTCTTTACGAACTTTGCGAATATAACGTCCTATATTTTCTGAGGATTGAATCATCATTTTTCTTCTAATGTTCCCGTACGGTAATTTTATACCCTATTTGAAGAAAATCCCAGAGAATGTTACCGATCGGTAATAATATGATGTTTATTTCATATTAAATAGAAATGTTACCGATCGGGAGCATTGAATTCAAATGGAATTCAATTGAGCGCCATAATATATTGAATGTTAGCCTTCATAGTAATTTCCATTCGACTTTTAAGTTGTCTTGGAAAATTATTGTTGTTCATTTTCAATGAGGTATCCTAAGTTTCGTCTAATATGGATTATGATTCCGTCCATTATGGATTAGAGGTTCGTCCAAAATGGATTATAAGTCCGTCTAATATGGATTAGAGGTTCGTCCAAAATGGATTGCAAATACATTTAGTTCAATAAAAAAATATTTGGGACGAAAGGGACAAGTGGGGCATCCGCGACATTATGCGCTTGTTAATATTCCAATGGAATTAAATTCAGCAATTGAAGGCTGCATTTGTAGACATATAAAAAATGCCTGGGACAAAAGGGACACACGGGACAACCACATGATAACTGGCTTTTTGCTGTCCCACTCGTCTTTGACGTGGTCTAATTGATTTGGACAGCCCAGTTAAGAGATAATTTGCTTAATTGGAGTTCAATATGTCTATGAGAAGAAAATATACAAAAGAATTTAAACTGGATGCAATTAGTCTGGTCGCTGAACAAGGATATACCTGTTCTGAAGCAGCGAGGAGCCTGGGTATTCATTCAACTATTCTGAGCCGCTGGATTCGAGAGTTGGCTGATAAAGATAATTTGGCTTTCCGGGGTAATGGGAAGTTAACTGCTGAACAGAGTGAAATTCGTCAATTACGAGAGGAAGTTCGTCGCCTGACAATGGAGAAAGAAATTTTAAAAAAGGCCACGGTCTTCTTTGCGAAAGAAGCGAAATAAAATATTCGTTTATCGCCCGGCATAAGAAGACCTGGCCAGTTGGCATGATGTGCCGGCTAATGGGCGTTACTCCATCCGAATACTATAGTTATCAAAAACGCAAACGGACAAGACCGGCAAATAAACCAGAACATCAGGGGTTATTGGATTGGGTTAAAAAAATATCAGAATCCAGCAAATTCTCGTATGGAAATCGCAGGATAAGAAAGGTGCTGAATGCTCTTGGCTACCCGGTTGGTCGAAGAAAAACCCGCAGTTTGATGCGTGAGGCTGGTGTTTTTGTTCGCTATAAAAAGAAATACAAGGTAACAACAAACAGTAATCATAATCAGCCTGTTTTTGATAATGTTTTAAACAGGCAATTTAATGTCAATGAACCCAATCGTGCTTATGTGTCTGATATTACCTATATCCCGACCCATGAGGGCTGGCTATACCTGACGGTGATGATTGACTTGTTTTCCCGAAAAGTGGTTGGCTGGAACATGAGTTCAAGAATGAAGGCCGACACGGTTTGTGATGCGTTAACCATGGCAATTTGGCAAAGAAAGCCCAAAGCAGGCCTTATCGTGCATTCCGATAGAGGCTCACAATATGCCAGCAAACAATATCGTGACTTGCTCAATCAGCATGGTCTTGTGGGCAGCATGAGTAAAAAAGGCGATTGCTGGGATAATAGTGTTGCTGAGAGCTTTTTCAGCTTCTGGAGGTTAATGAAAAACGTGGCTTAACTGGGGTGTACAAATTTGCTTGACCACATCACCCTCCCCTTCCCTAATATTGATGAACTAATTTCATTGCAGGGTTCTTTATCACGGGATCAAATTATTTTGGATAAAAAAGAGAGTTAACACCAGATATATCCCATATGCCCCATCTTAAATTTTCAGGCGGGGGACGTCTCCAGCCCAGTAAATAGGCTATGCGGTTGCCCAACAGCCCGAATTGCCCCCGTAGTTTTTAATCTTATTGCTGTAACATTAATTTTTTAGGGGGCGAGATGGTTAATAGATATAATAACAGAAGTAAAAATACGCATCGTTCGCCAAGTTATATAGGGCTGGTTCTTACCTTGTTGTATTATTTATTTATTGAAATGATTATATAGCTTTGCAAGCATTTCACTATGTAGCCAACCCCCAGTTTGCTTTAATTCCCAAAGTGCTACCGCTGGAAACTTAAAGAAAATCTCTATTCTTTTTATGGTGTTTGTGTCATGACTTGTACCTGTTTCTATTCGTGCCAGTGTGGCGATGCTAATATCCAAGATATTAGCTAAGTCATGTTGAGTAAGGCCTATTTCATTTCTGAATTTTTTTATATCTTCTTTTGTAAAGGAGCTATAATAGACTGGCTCAAAAATAAAACTTGATGGCCCCCTTTTACCAATTGAACCTAGTAAAATAATTGGGTTTTGTTCATCTGGTGAAATGCCTTGAGAGGCGCAATAATCCTTGTAGGCTGGATTTTCTTTTGATGGAATTCTATCCAGTAATGATTTAAATAGTTTTCCTTTTTCAGAACAGTGACGCAATTTAAATAAATCCAGCTCTGGCCCTAATGGAATGGCAGTATCCGAGTATGCGTAACTTTCATCATAGATTAACTCATAGACTTCCTGTTCTTTACTGTAAATCAGCTCACCAACAAAAATCCTTCTTTTTCTTCCCTCATGAAATATATTGAGTTTGTCTTGGCATAGTTTTAAATTATCTTGCATTTTCAAGCTCCTCAAATCTCTTTTCTATAAGACGCTTGATGGCTTGTTTCATTAAATCACTACAAAAACTATCATTTATTAATTGATTAATTTTGGATATTGAGAGCCGTTTGTAGAAATTATCGATTTCTGCTTGAAATCCCAATCTTTTAAATTCACGAACATAGTCAACCATACTTGGTTCAAACGAATCTTTTGTATTAATTCTACCCGTTGGGTTAAAGTCAGCTTGTAGCATTGGACCTGTTTCAAGACTTAAATAAGATACATTATCGTAAATGGGGGAAAGTTTAGTACTTGAAGATGTAACAATAAATGCAAGGTTTCTTCCATGACGATCATGATTGCCGATAAGTGCATCGAACAATAAGGTATTGATAAAAACTCTAGTATCTAAGGGTCTACCTGTTTCCTTGGATATTGCAGTGAGAAGTCCTTCACAACTATGATCTTCATCAGGTCGGAAGTGATAAATATGTTGAAGGTCAATTGGAGAATCTTGCTTGATAAAATTCTTAGTGACAAAGGTTTTGTCACCATAAAAATCAATGTAATAAAATTCTGCTACGGGAATATTCAATTCCTTTCCAATTTGATTGCACAAATACTCAACTTCGGGTAATTCCGGTGCATCATCTTGTCTCATTTTTAAGATGTATGAAAAACCCGCAAGGCTGGCAGAGTACTTTTTGAATTTGCCATGGAAAAAACTGTTATTTTGCCTTGAATGACTGTTGGGGTTTTCTAATGAAGAACTATGTCGCCTCTGTAATCCAGTAAACTTTTCAGTCTTAGCTACATTAAACCACTCTTGAAAGCATTCAGGATGCAACCCATAGTGCTCGGCTGTAGAGCTTTCGATTTCTTTTAGACACTTTAAACACTGCATTTTATTAACTATACCCAACAATTAGTTTTCTTAAGTATAGTTTTGACATCAAATGATATCAAGTTAAAGTTAATATCATTTGATGTCATGTTTGGCATAACATCAATTGATATTAATATTGGTGTGAAATTTTGATTCTTTCCTAATTAAGACAAACATTATCACATTACCGAAGCTTAGTATCCAGAGTTTTTGCGATTCTCCAATTCATAAAGCAATTATTTAGATTCGCAATTCGCGAATTTATGACATGTTATATTTCATTTTTAGTATCAATCAATATCCTTCGATAACACATCTTTGAATTTGATCTTTCGTGCTTGACATTCTTTGAGGGAATACGAGATACTTTTTCCAAGCTTAAGGAGTAAGCCCGATGTTCCAACAAAATATAAGCAGTTGGAAGTCAAAGGATTAGGAAAAAAGAATATCAATCAATTGTCCAGGGTGATACTGGATGATGCGTTGAGTTCTGTTCAAGGAAGGGACATCTCGGCATTTGGCTGAGAAGTAAACAACTGAGGAATTTCCTATGACTTTAAAAAAACCATCCCGTTTACATCTATTAAACGAATTTGAATCTGCGCCACAATCGGCACTTTTTAATCAACAAACGATTGCTGCGGTATTAAGCTGCTCCACCCATTTACTTGAACGTAACCGCTGGTCGGGTGGTGGTGTTCCCTATTTAAAAATTGGTCGCAAGGTTTTATACCGAAAAAGTGATGTGCTGATTTTTCTCCAACAACAAAAAGTTTATCACTCAACCAGTGACGAAGGTTAGTTACAACTCGTTGAGAACGCATAAATTTAAAATTTGTCAGAATGAATTTACTTCATTCCGATGGTTTGACTGTTGTTTGGAGAATAATGTATGTCACAAAATCATGTTATTGAATTACCCAATAAGCCAAAACAGCGACCGATTTTCTGTGATTATGCCGGTGGTCGGTTTCGGTTAACTGATGAGGAGTTAACCTTTATCGGTATCGATAAGGATGGCAATCCATTGCCACCTCGATGGATATCCTCACCATTGTATGTCGTTGCCAAAACCCGAGATGCCCAAAGTGGTGAATGGGGTCGTTTGCTGGAATGGAAGGATGATGATGGTATTACCCACCAGTGGGCGATGCCATTGTCCTTACTGCAAGGCGATTCCTCCGATGTAAGGCGAGAGCTGGCAAGACTTGGGTTGAGTATCTCACCCAATAGAGCAGCGCGCGATTTGCTCACGTCCTATTTACAGGTCTTTCCAGTTGAAGCGCGAGCACGTTGTGTTGATAAACTGGGCTGGTATGAGGATGTCTTTATTACCGCAGGCCTGTGTATTGGTCAGACAACAGAGAAGATTGTATTCCAGAATACCAATGCCATAGAACCGGCATTGTCCTCAAAAGGTAGCGTTGAAGAATGGCGAAATTCAATAGGCCGTCTTGCAGCAGGAAATTCAAGACTGGTATTTGTCATATCGACCGCACTTGCACCAGCCTTGGCAAAGCTGGTTGGGGAAGACTCTGGCGGTTTTCATTTCAGGGGTGCATCCTCATCGGGAAAAAGCACCGCATTGAAAGTCGCTGCTTCTGTTTGGGGAAATCCACAATCGTATTGTCGTTTATGGCGAAGCACTGCTAATGGCTTGGAAGGTCTCGCGGCATTACACAATGATGGGCTGCTCATCCTGGATGAACTGAGTCAAATGGATCCCAGAGTAGCTGGAGAGGCTGCTTATCTGCTGGCCAATGGTCAGGGAAAAACACGTGCTTCTCGTACTGGTACGGTTAAGCAATCTTCCCGATGGTCTTTGTTCTTCCTATCTGCCGGTGAAGAATCCTTGACGGCACTCATGACAAAATCAGGACAGCGCATTAACGCAGGTCAGGAAATCAGGCTTGCTGATATTGAGGCGGATGCAGGTTGCGGGATGGGGATCTTTGAAACAATTCATGATCAACTAAGCCCAGCCAGCATGGCATTATCGCTAAAGAAATACAGCAGCCGATATCATGGCACAATCGGTATGGCGTGGCTGAATCAAGTAGTTGCCAACCGGCAAACAATCAGCCGATATATTACCGACACTATTCGAACCTTTGCTGGTGCAGTTATTCAACCTGATGCAACCGGTCAAATAATCCGTGTTGCCAGACGCTTTGCATTGGTTGCAGCTGCTGGTGAATTGGCCAGTCGTTTTGGTTTGACTGGATGGGAAGAAGGCGAATCATTCGCTGCGGCAGAGAATTGTTTTGGTGCATGGCTGGAAGCATTCGGTTCAGATGGCAATCGTGAAGACCGCGCTATTATGGCGCAAGTACGCGCTTTCTTTGAATCCCATGGTGCCAGCCGTTTTGACAGCGTGAATCACCCCAACAATGAAAAAATTATTAACCGCGCAGGTTTTTTTCAAACCGATGGTGAAGGGCTTCGCATATTTATGGTGTTAACCGAAGTATATAAAAACGAACTCTGCAAAGGCTTCGATCAACGCACCGTGACAAAAACTTTATTACAAGCTGGTTGGCTGAAGCCAGCTCCTGACGGTAATGCCTCGCATAAGCCAAGAATCAAAGGGGTAGGAACGCCAAGGCTGTATGTTTTCACCAGTAAAATTTGGGGAGGGGAATAAGCATTGTTGATGTCATCAAAAACGTTGAGCACCGAAGGTGCGAATAAGACCCGTGAAGTTTGATGGCCAGCTTGCTGGTTAGCTAACTTCACCTATCTTGCCCTGTATTTTGAAATTTATTTTGGAACCCACTTTGGGTTATTTTAAGGTTCTTTTTAGAACTTAAACGATTATTAACGAAAATAATCAAAAATAAACGGGAATAAATAAAAAAGGGCTGATAAATAACCAAAAAGGACTTTGATGGGAAGCAAAAGAGACCAAAATAAATAAAAAAAATAGTAAACACCAAAGGATTGAGCAACCAATTTTACAGAGAGTAGATTATGAAAAAATCCTTGATAGAAGCTATGATGGCTGCCGATCAAAATCAGCGAAAAAAGCCAGCCAGAAAAAATAAAGTTGAATTTTTAGCCTTAAAAGATGACATATCCGAAGCCTTGGAAAAAGGCTGGCCAATGACCGCCATATGGGAAACACTTCAAGATGAGGGAAGCTTCACCGCCAGTTACAATACATTCCGGCTCTATGTATTGGAATATCTTAAAGGTCAAAAGCCAGGGTATTCGCAAAAGGAGAGCGTTGAACATCAACATAAAAAACTGGTTAAGAATCATTCCTCGAAGAAAACGTCCGACTCCATGCCATCATTTTCTTATAATCCTATCCCTAATATTGATGAGCTGCTTTGATTGCATGGATCTTTATCATCAAATATGTCCCATATGCCCCATCTTGAATTTTAAGGTGGGGGACGCCTTTAGACCAGCAATAACGCGGCTTCCCCAATAGTCCCATTTGTCCCTGTGGTTTTTGATGACATTGTAACGTCAGTATTTTTAGATGGGGAATTGCAATTTATTGTATATTTTTGCTCAAACGCGTTGAGCGCGCCTGAACATTAGTGCTGAATATGTTGATTTTACTGGATAAAATTAAGTGTTTTTTTCTGCGTCACTGCACATAAATTGCAGTGACGCAGTACATATACATGCTTGATCTTATGGGAAAAAAAGTAGAATATAGTGTTTTTATAATTGTCAAAATAAGGCCATGAAAGAACAATTTGAAGATATCTCTCGTGAGCGTTATGAGGATAAAGCAATAAACGAAAACCTATCTAATGAGAATTTTGAAAAAAATATCTTTGTTAGAGTAGTAGCCATGAAAAAGACGTTTAATAATGTGGACTTCAAATATTGTGTTTTTGATAGTGTCTATTTTAGAAGCTGTAAGTTTAACTCATGTGACTTCACCGGGAGTAAATTTATAAATTCAAACTTAAGAGGCTCAAGTTTTAGCAACTGTGATTTTAAGTATAGTAGTTTTGATAAAACAAAAGTTGACAATGATATTCTACATAACAGTGCTCCTAGTGAAGAAAACTGGAAATTAGATTTTGCTAGAACTTTAAGAACAAACTATCAGCAGCTAGGTGACTCCAAATCCGTAAATATGGCAATTCAGATTGAACTTGCCTCAACTGAGGAGCATTTAAGAAATGCTTGGAAATCAAAAAAACAGTATTACAGGGGGAAATACCAAGGAATTGACCGCTTGCAAATGTTTTTTGAGTGGCTAGCTCATAAATTTTTAGGTTATATCTGGGGAAATGGTGAAAGTGGGTGGAGGATCGTTAAGTCGTTGTTAATTATCTTTATTTTACTGGCATTAATCGATGCCTCTATATTTTCAACCAATTGTAACTTTTTAGATTCATTGATAAGAGCACCATCAATTTTTTTTGGAACAATTACTCCACAGTATCCTAGTTTTTATTTGACAACTATAACAGTAATAAGGCTTGTGATAATTGGATTATTTATATCTCTTATTGTAAAAAGGTTAAATAGGAGATAAAGATGTATATCTATGCTTTTGGTTCTATTTGCCGTGGTGAAATAGATGCTCATTCAGATATCGATTTATTGGCAATTACAGAAAATTTTAGTAAATTTGACCCATTAGTATTCTCTATCTATACTCCTAAACGGATTCAGGAGTTATGGAAACAGGGTAACCCTTTTGCATGGCATCTATATTATGAAGCAAAGATGCTTTATAGCCATGATGGCAATAATTATATCAGTGAATTAGGTATCCCTTCAAAGTACAATAATTGCATTGAAGATTGTTTTAAGTTTCACAATATTTTTCGAGAAGCAAAAGAATCTCTTGAGATTAATAGTATAGAAATATATGACATTTCATTGATTTTTCTATCGATTCGAAATATTGCTAGTTGTTATTCCCTCGGTGTATTAAAAAGTGCGAATTTTTCTAGAAATGCGGCTTATTTTTTAGGTGAGAAAAATATACCAATCCCCCATGAAGCGTATAGTATATTTGAAAGGGCTAGAATTTTAGCTACGCGTGGAAAAGGTTCTATCCTATCTCAAGAAGAAGTAGGACAGGCTAAAAAATATCTTGATATACTAGAAAATTGGATGCTGAAATTAATATCTCATGCTAAGAGGGAATTATAGATGACTGAATTAAATAATAGAGTTAATGCACAAAGACAAATTTTGAAAATTATTAATTCAAAACAATGGCAACATGAGCCACTAATCTCATTATCACATAAAGCAATAGAAAGATGGATTAACAAAAATAGCATACCTTATGAATCTGAGCTTGCAAGTATAATTTATAAAGCCTCTGAGGGTTTGTTTGCTCTCGCCAATAAAAGTCAAGAACACATTTCAGATGAGTACCTCAAATTATCAAAAAAAGTTAAAGATATGATGCGAGAAATAGAAATTGAACTAGAAAAACACCAATTAGGTGGCAGGGGATAACTTAAATAATTTTAGTTGAAAATTTCATATTGAGAGAATTGTGATTCTAATTCTGTAGGCTCTACCCCATTGCCTTAATAAGGCTGCAAGAAAAGAAAGCATTAATGATTTTTGTAAATTCAATTGAAGTTTTTTTAAAGAAATTTTTAAAAAATTTAATTACTGCAGCTTTATATCTATAAAAATTTGGATAAATATCTGGTCTATTTATAAATTGCTCTTTAAGTTTTTGATTTAAGTTATTAGTTAACCTAGTCATTTGGGAGTCATAACTATCAATTTCATTTTCAAGTTCATTCTTAGTAACTGAAATTTGTTGTTTATTACTCATTATTCTGAGCAAGTAATGATAGTGACTAACTATCATAGAGTTAAATTGCAAAAAGTCCTCATATAAGTTGCTAAAATTTTCAATAATCAAAATTTCCATTTTCTCAAGATCTTCTAATACCGTGTCAGGGCGATCTTGCTGAAGCGGTACGTAATTGTAATTTGGATCTGCTATTAGCTTTTTACAAATTACCTGTTGTACTACTAGAGCTTTTCGCAAGTGATTGCACAAAATATAGGTAGCTATGGCTCTCTGTTTCAATGAGTTTAAACGGGAGTTCTTGTGTTCTAGGTAATCCTTTAACCATATGCCACTTAAGGCTCCAGTTAAAGTAAATAAGCCTATTAGAAAGTTACCCATAATCTGTCTACATTGCGTCTACATGAAATTTTCTGGATTCAGTAAAATCGTCGTAACCTCTTGATTTTACTGGTGGGCCCACAAGGACTTGAACCTTGGACCAACGGATTATGAGTCCGCTGCTCTAACCAACTGAGCTATGGGCCCGGAAGTAGGCAATTGTAATAGCTAAGAATCCGAAACGCTAGAATAATTTTAATTTTTTTCTAAAAAATAGTCCTTTCATTATCGTGCTCACGAAGATATGGCATTTGCCGCCGTGAACATGCAATAATATTGTTTTTAATTTGCAATGAAAGTATCATTTAAATTCATTATGGAAGCAAATTTTTCTTGATTTGCTTTTCTGTCGGAGTCAGGCCATGCAACAACTTCGTTTCCTAACGGGCAATCTCTCAATCGAAGACCTCCTTAACACCATCAAAAGCAATATCCCTACTGATTTAATTAACCTCGATATGAGTGACAGTCGGCTTGACGCTCGTCAGGCTGAGGAATTAATAAGTATATTTAAAGCGCTGCCTCCCAATTTGAAAGATATGAACCTGCGCGCCAATAACCTTGCCCGATTCGGTTTTCAAACGCTGTGTCTGGTGCTATCCGCACTCTCCCCCAACTTATGTTCACTGAATCTTGGTAATAACGGCTTTAACCAGTTTACAGCAGATGAAATCATCATCCTTTTAAAGTCACTTCCCAAGAGTTTGTCTTCTCTTGATTTGGGAAGGAATACCCTTATGACCCTGGGCGTTGATGACGTTATTAAAATTATAAATAACCTGCCGCCTAACCTTGCCAGGCTGAACCTTGGTTTTAATGGCCTTGATCAATGGAGTAATGATGATAGAAACAAATTGGTATCCGCTATTTTGTACTCCGATCGCAAGCTCCCTGTGATCGCCATTGAGCAACTGTTTTTTATTAGTGCTATCAAGTTAACCGAGCAGGTAAACCATACTCCGTCAACTCTCAAAGTCATTAATTTTACAAGCTTTCCCCTTAAAGAGTACTCTACTGAAAAGCTTGTCATTTTAATGCGCTCCATTCCGGCAACGGTTGAAAAAATTGACCTGAGTCATCAGGAATTGGGATCACGAAGCACCTCGGAGCTTCAGCGCATCATAGCGGCTATACCAAACACGGTGAAGCAGATCAATCTGGAGCACAATGCGTTGTTCAACAAGAAAACCATGCAGGAAGAAAACACAGTGAGAGAGGCGTTGGGTGATTTTACAACCAGACACCGCTTTCAACTGGGTCATAATGGCAAATCCAGCGGGGTCGGACTTTTGATTGGCACCACAGAAATGGTTATGCAAAACGAATTGCCCCGGGACATAGGTCATCAAATACTATCGTTTTTAGTTGCATCCAAACCTGATGAGCACTACATCAAACTAGTGGAAAAACCCGACAACAGGCCGACCAGGATGATCTAGGACGTGTTTTTAAAGTTATCGCCGGGCTGCAAAAGGCGTATAATTTGTCCCTTATATGCAGCCGTCATGAAGGCGAAGCCGAAATGCGGGAAAACCGTTCACTTGGGCACTCACCTGTTCTCCCGGGATAATATTAAAATGAAGCCCGCAATACGGCCACAGGCCTCCTTACGGGCTACCGTTCTTTTATAAAAAAATGGTGCCAGGATATTTTTGTTCACAGAGCCTGGGAAGGAAAATCGGACGGAATTATCAGGAAATCAGGCAGGTTTCAATAAATATGCTAATATAATCAATTATAAGGCTCGCTAATTCCGACGTTCGAAATAGCCAGAGACTCTCCGGATAGCCTTCGGGACAGGATAGGAAACCTGATGAAACCTTTCAGATGCCTTCTGACACTTCTATTATGGTTTCTCTCCGTTCATCTTTTTGCTGCATCGGCGGAGAAACCTGCTCAAGGCTCCCTGCCTCTACCTGAAAAACCGACTTACGTCGAAATCGGCGTATACCTGAACAATATAATAAAGATTGATAAACAGGTTAATGAGCAACCCAAAATTTACTTAACCGTATCCCTGCAAACACAATGGCAGGACGCAAGAATTGCGCGAAAATATGCCACGCATAACAACCCTGTTAAAACAGTTTATGATAATGACGCCGATAAAATATTAAACGAGATCTGGACGCCGGATATTGTCGTGCCTCACGCAGAAACAACCATGAAACATACGAAACTAACCATTTTTCCCAGTGGTACGGTTTATTTATACCGGGAAATGGAATTAATTATCCCCCTGAAATTAAAATTACGCCTGTTCCCTTTTGATAGCCAGAAAATAAATATACGTTTTATACCGAAACAATGGACAACCCAGGACATTATTCTGGATGAAAATATGGTCATGACCGGTTATGATAAACATATTACTCTCGCCCAATGGCATGTTGATATGGTTTTCGCAACCGTAGGAACCTATAAGGATCCCCGTTATGGTTTATCACAACCATCCTTTGATCTGGTCATTTATTTAAAGCGTATTCCCTCTTTTTTCCTGTTCAGAATTATCGTTCCCCTCTTTTTTATCATCCTGGTCGCCTGCCTGAGTTTTTTAACGTTTGACGAACCAACAGGAACCAAACTATCGAGGGCGGTGGTGTTTCTTTTAATTACAGTCGCATTCCACTCCTTAGCCTCGAGTTTTTTACCGACAATCAGCTACTTGACATTTATTGAATCCATTATTCTGTTATGCTATTTACTGGTTTTGGCCGCCATTTTCCAAATCATCATTTTGCATCTGTTACGATTTTATAACAAATCGCATATTGCCACACGTTTTGAACACCGGTTTGCTTTATATGCGCCTATTACTTTTGTAGTTGTATTTATTGTAATCGTACTCTATTACTTTCTGAGCTATTAGTTATGAAACTGGAAAAAAAAGTCCTATTAACGTACATCATTTTTATCATAGCCTTTGGAATATGGGGGGGCTTGTCCATTTATACCTCCCGGGAATTATTTTCGTTAACCAGTGTCTTATACAAACGTCCGTTAGCCGTCACCCAGAACGCCTATCTCACGCAAAAAGGGATTTTAGAAACCAACACGTTGTTATTTCAGATCTTGTTGAAAGAGGGCGATGATTTTTATACGGAAGAGGCTGAAATAAAAAAACTGGATACTATTGTTAACAACAACATGAAAATTGTCAGGGAAAAAATCCGTTTTGCCGCGGGAAAACAGTTGGCCGACAAGGCCATTGGTGAAATTAACGGTTGGGAAAAATATCGGGACTCCCTGATAAAACAGCGTAAAGATGGAACGAAATTCACCGTGGACATGTTTGAAAATATTATGGCGAATAAAAATTATAAACATCTTAATAAAACCATGTCCCACATTCTGGCTTACGCCGCGGACAGAAGTGATGAATATTATTTTGACAGTCTGGATACCGTTCGAAAAATTTTTGTTCTCAATATTGCCTTAATCGTTTTGTTAATTCTAATCTGTATTATCACAGCATATGAGGTTTATCGAGCCATGAAAAAAACAGGCCGGAAAATTGATCCATTTTAAGTGAGGAAGCGTCACCTGGAATATAACCATGTGCCACCCAGACAACCGTTTTTAACGTCACAACCCGAGAGTACATCATGCCCTCTACCTTACAAGGCTTTATTCCCTGGATAACCTACGCTATTGTCGCGAGTTTCAAAAACCTCAATACCGAGTTAGCCCCTCTTGCGGCCATTGCGGCAACGCTCCTCTTTTGTCGGAGCAATCTGCGTAAGAAATTTATTCTCGACTGGAGCTCATTGGTTTATTTTATTCTTCTATCTCTCCTTTACCTGTCCCCTCTGAAAGCCTGGCTGGATCAATACGCCTATTTAATATCCAATATTGCCCTGGGGCTGATTATGTGGATTTCCATTGTGATCAGGCAACCATTCAGCATGCAATATGCCAAGGAGGAAGTGGATGAAATCTACTGGATCTCGCCTCTGTTTCGGCAAATCAATTACACCATATCCATAGTCTGGGCATCGGCGTTGACGCTCATGGCCCTGGACGGTTTGCTGCAGTCCTTGCACATCATCAAATCCAGTCTGGCGGCCGATGCGATTCTTGTTGCGTTAATGATAATCGCCATCGGATTCACCAAACGTTTTCCCGACTGGTATCAGGGATTTCTGTTCAGGCGTTTCAGTCGCAATAAGGAGGATCTCAGTAAAAACCCGTTCCTGCAAGGGAATTACGCCCCCGTCAAAGACGAATTATTCGTCGAGGATCTACCGGTTGATGGCGCGATACCTCCGAAACTTTGCGGTATTTATATGAGAAATGGACCCAACCCCGCCTTTGATCCGATTTCCTATACTTACCCCATAGATGGCGATGGCATGCTGCATGCCATATATATCCATGACGGCAAGGCCAGTTACCGCAACCGTTTTGTGGAAACCAAAGGATTGAACGCTGAAAAAAAAGCCGGACGGGCGTTGTATGGCGGAATTTCCAATCCCATACCCACCGATCCGAAGCTGGTTGGTAAAAACGGCGATCCCGGACCGGTCAAGGACGGCGCCTTTATTCACATCATTCGTCATGCCCGACAGTATCTTGCCATGTACGAATCCGGGCCAGCCTATGAAGTGTCCGCGCAATTACAGACTATCGGAGAGTGGTGTCCAGCGGGGGGAGAGCGTCCTTTCCCTGTCAATGCCCATACGCGCCTGGATCCGAATACCGGTGAGCTATTTGCGTTTACCTATAATTTTACCCCGCCCTATCTGCAATATTACGTCCTGGACAAAACCGGTCAGCTTACCCACAACATTCCCATTGAAAAACCGGCCTCTTCCATGGCTCACGATTTTATCCTGACCCAACATTATCTGGTTTTTTTTGATTGTCCGGCGATTTTTGATTTCAGCCGGTTGCAATCCGGAGGCCACCTGCTCAACTGGCAGCCGGAACTAGGCGTCACCATTATCGTGGTGGATAGAAAAACCAGCGAAGTATCGCGAATTGTTACGGAGCCTTTTTTTGTTTACCATTTCGCCAACGGCTTTGAAAAAGACGGGAAACTCGTCATTGATTACGTTCGTCATGAACAATTGGCGATTGGAGATACGCTTCTCAGCAAGACCCCTCCCCATCTATATCGCACAACCATTGATCCGGACAAAAAGACCGCAACCCATCAGCAGATGGACGACCGTATCGTTGAATTTCCACGCATTAATGACAACCTTACTTCCCTGCCCAACCGTTATGTTTACATGCCCACCAAAACCTCCGCGCAAAATGAAGCGTTTCATGCCCTGATCAAATATGATTTGGACAAACAAACCACCCTGGTGCACGATTTTGGCAAACACGCGGAGATCGGTGAGGCGGTTTTTGTCCCCGATTCTTCCGGAAAAAAGGAAGATGACGGCTGGTTAGCCCTGTTTCTTTACGACAATAAAAAACAGCAAAGTCAGTTTGTCTTGCTGGATGCCAAAACGTTAGATGACAAACCGGTGGCATCGGTCACTACGCCCCGCAGAGTACCTCATGGTTTGCATGGCTCCTGGTTTAACGGTTTATGGTGATCATTACCCTTGCATGATCTGAAAAAACCCGTTCAATCATGTTCCAGTTTGCGGATAAAATCCTTGGCCAGCCGATAACCCTCCGACAGTTTATGATGCACCTCCGGGTGCATATTCTGATCCTGGGCTTCCATTTCATTGTAACAATCCAGTGCCAAATCTTTTAAAAGCCGGATTTTTTTGTCCCTGTCGATGGTCAGTTGATAAATCCGCTCCGCTTCCTGTTTCATATCCATAACAATTATCCTGTCCAATGTCCGTTTATATACATTATAGTCATCCTTGAATTGAATCGTTTAACTGGATTGCCCATTGCAACTTAACCTACATAAAATGAACAAATCACACACCATTTACAACATAAAACGATAAGTACACCAAGCCTTCTATATTCTAAAATACCCATATTTAGCCAAAAATTGATATTTTTTTTAAAATTATCTTAATACCTTGTTGTTATCATTGTGTTACCAGTTATTAATTGAATTTTAGAAAAAATGCCCATAGATAAAGAATTATTTCCCTCCATAGATTCTAAAGCTGAGATATCTGAAGTAACAGAATTGTCAGAAGAAGAGAACGTATCCTATAAAAACGATGAATTAATCGAAGGAATGAAAGTCTGTGAAAACCCTCTTGAAATAAGGGTATTAGTAGATGTTAATGAGACACTTATCACTGGCGATTCAGTAACTATTCGCTACAATGATAATCTTATAAACTATCTTAAAGAAGCCGGTTTTAAGGAAATTTATCTTTTTAGTAGCCATTCCCTGGTTAGAGTTTCCAGCTATATTGAAACAGATAAACTCATTAAATATCTTGAAGCGAAGGACATTGTTGTCAAAGGTGTTTTTTCAACGGAAGACGTTTATTTTGATAATCTGGCTGAGGTCTGGACAAGATTCTGCTTGGCTGATGAATATTATACTCTGCAAAATGGTGGGCGACTTTCTGCTTATGCCGAAATATTAAAAGAAAATGAAACCGAATTTGAGAAGGAAAAAATCAAATTTGCCTCATCGCCTATTATTGTTAAAGGCAATAAAATTGTTGAGGATACTGCAAAGCAGATCAAGTTGAGTGGATCACAAAACAAGTATGATGGCAAAGGCAGGCTTTTTTATTTGTTATATAACACACTCTTGCACAATGGTATTGACTGGGGAAAAAATATCATCGTTTTTGATGATCAGGAATATCATTTAAATAATATCGCTAAAGCCAGTGAACAACTACTTGGACCCCATATCCATCAATTTTTAAGTGATGTAAAAGGACATGGGTTCGGTTCTTTTTTATCTCAGATTGATCTAAAAGAAATTATAAAAAATGAAACAATTTATCGCTTGCGGGAATATTTGGAAAATGCCTCCGAAAATGTGAGAAATGAATTTAAAAAAGCGCTCTTCTCATCAGATGGCCTGAAAGAGCATTATGAAGATTTCATTATACAGGCAATAAAAAATGATAAATCCATTTTACAATTAATAGGAAAGCCTAATATTCTTGAAGAAAAATACTTACTTATAACCCAAAATAATAGACAAAACCCACATCCATTTTTTAATCAAAAGAAACTCGATATATTTTCATATGCCCTTAATGTGGACGCTCAGATTGAAATCATAAAACAGCTTAATTTATTGCTGGGTTCCATTGATCCAAATGCGCACCCATACAATAAAACCGAGGAAGAAACAAAAAAGCCAGAACAAAGGATTGATGACTATCTTTTAAAAATAAAAGAAGCTTTATCTACCAATGAATTTATAGAATACGCCGAGCAGAATGGTCTTGATATCTCTCAGATGTTAAAAGCGATTACGGAAATTAGAAAAATGGCCGTTTATGATAAAAAAGAATTAAAATTTATTATCGAAAAAGAGATTCTTAATAACACCAATATTAACACCATAAAAATTATTGTAAATGGCTTTGCTGAGTTAAGTGACATATTTAAAGCCATTAAAAATAAAAAGGAAAAAAGCAATCAATCTCGACTGGATTGCGCCCCTCACATAGGTGTTACCAAGTCTCAAAGCATTAAAGAGGAAGTCAATGAATTATTGAAATCTGGATTGTCTAAAGCTAAATTTATTGTAACATCAGAAAATGAATCGAGTAGAATATCTGATTTGAATCCTTTTCAACAAGAATCTTATGAACTCGTAAAATATTTTAAACGCATTCAATTTACAGCTCCATTTATTAGATTCACCAGCGCCGAAGATAGATGGAATAGAGAAATAAAGAGTTTTTCAAAGAATTATCAAGAAGAAATTAGCAAACCTCTTTCTCCAAGAGAAACAATAATTGAATTGGCCAAATTAGAGAAACGATGCTCAAAATTAATTAATAAAGTTTTAAAATCACTTGATGTTAATAAAAAATTTTTCGATATTTCGTCTCACCTAAATACATTAAATTTACTTAATCAGATCATTAAGGATATCAATTTTTATTCTTCAAAATATGTTGATATTGTGATTGAAGACGGATTAAAAAACGATACAAATAATATTTGTTGGAAAAAACTTAATGATATAGCTGGTAATATTAAGAAAACAGATATATCCAACGAAATATTATTGAAGGGTAAAGAAGCTGTCGCCATCAACGGTTATGACAATATACAAGAATATGTCATCAAATTAGTATTGACAGTCATGATAAAGGACATGGCCACTCCAAAGGGACAGCAATTTATTAATGACATGCATGCGGCTCTTCAGAGAGGTGCAACTTTGATTGTCAAGCCGAACATTACTACCACTCAGCCAGGCATGTCCATTGCTCCCGAACAATATAATGGTCCATCTTTTGCCCAAATCCAAAAAGAGGAAATCCGGGTAGATACTTCTCTAAAGGAACGGCTCGAAATTGGCGTTAAACCTTCCAGTGGAGACTCTTCAATTTTAGATGTTCCAATAACCATTCCAAAAGACAAGTATGATAGTGAAAATATTGTAGAGCTTATGTCTAAACCTGATATGTTATATTCTTTTTTATCCATTATGATGTCAGGAACTATCACGTTTAATGACAATGAAATCAGTTATATGCCTTTTCAGCTGGAGTTATTACATGAATTAATTCATGCGTTGCATAATGCACAAGGAATAAATTATCGTAATATACCTTTATCTTCGACAGAGAAAAATCGTTGGAAAAACTATGAAGAGTACGTAACCATTTCAGGGGCTGAAATTTGTGAAGCTGATTTTTCACCATTGTATGGAGCTACACCACGAGATAACCATGCCGGCAAATCCGCCAGGGATCTATTTGATGAGAAATCCAGGGATCCGGAAAACTCGTTAAAAAAATTAATTGACAAATCCACGGATAAATTTAAAGAGGATAAAGTCCAGTCAAGGTCGCTGGAATCTACATTACCCTACTAACCGCGTTAAATTAAAAATTTGTAACTACTCCGGCTCCCTTCTCGTGCCATCGAGCGAAAGGAGCCTGGGTAGTAACCATTATCCAAATACCCATTTGTTAAAATTTTCAGTCATTTTATTTGGCAGAATTCCTGATTATTTACGAGCCTGGGCGCTAATGACAATCTGCTTGCCAGAACGCTGCGACACCCGTTCCCCGGGCAAAATAATACCCGCCAAATTTAACGGGTCGACGGCGGAAATAGTAATGTTCTCCGTTTTGGGTTGTTGCTTTCTAAAAGCGCGAAGCGAGTCCACCACGTAAGGCAACGCGTACTGTTCGCCGGTAAATCCGCGAACAAAACGGCCCCCACGAATGTCACCCCGGACTTCAAGCCTGCGAAAAACGGTTAACAACTCGGACCATGAGGGCGCCATTTTTTCCCGGCTTACCAGTTCACGAAAACAAACCCCGTATCGGCGCAATAAAACCCAGGCTATCGTCTCACACGCCATCCCTGCCGCCATGGGTTTTGACGTTTTAAGTAACGACCAGCGTCCCGTTGTTTGGCGAAACAGAACGGGACGACGTCCTCGTCTCGCTGCACGGCGGCGAGGATCAATTAACGCGCGTAAATTATCAAAACCATCGGCCGTAATAAGTCCGGCCGCAACCAGTTCCCATAAACCCATTTCGATTTCAGTTTTAAGATGCCCAAGATCCTGTACTATATCAATAAAAAATGAGGCGCCCTCCTCCTGTAAATAGCCGTAAATTCGGCGGGCGACATGACTTAACGCCTGCAAGCCATCCCTGGAAAAACGCTGTTTTCCGACCAACCAGGCGGTGTCTTCCCGCACAAAGAAGGTAACCGGTGTCGTACTGGTAGGCTGAATGGCGCGTCGGGAGATCGGCTCATGACCATCTCCGGCTTCCTCTTCCATGACCGATGTTATGGCTGGATGAAGCGCTAATCGTCCCCAGCCAATTGTCCCGCTAAAACAGAGACGATCCAGTAAATCAGGACTGTAATCGCTCACTCGTTTGGCAAAAATCTGCTTTTCCCAGGCGTTGGCGGGCATTTCATACCCCTGTAATTGTTTAATGACTTCGAGCAACCCCCGCTCTCCCCGTAGTTGCGTACCCGAAGCCAGATGCTGCCAGTTAGCCAGCCAGTGAATAAACTGTTCGACCGATATGGGTTCTATTTCCTGACGCAGCCTGTTTAAAGTCAAGGCATGAATTCTGGCCAGCAATCGCCGCTCACACCATTCGAGCGTACCATCGCCGGACGTTGTGAAATGCCCCCGCAAAATCAGCCCTGTCGCTTCCAGTTTCAACAGAGTCTGCTCAATATCCTTGCGCGGCAGCGCCAGCAAAGAAGCCAGTTCTTCGGCGTTAAATGGCCCAAGGTATTGGACCCAGCCACGCACCACGCTCAGCAAGGCGTCTTCAAATTCCGGCGTCTGTTCCTCAAACACCGCCAGGGTGTCCTGAAAAGACGTGTCGGGGTAAGCGGCGAGAAAAATTTTCTGTTTTTCCACAGCCAGCCTGAACTCCTGCTGATGCGCCAATGCCCGGCCCGCGCGTCCGGTTGCAGCCAGTTCATTAAAAAAAGAAGACCACTGCTCGGGACATTGAGCCGCTTGCCGGTTTAGCGGCAACGACACCGGTAACGCGATAACCGCTTGTAAAAAATCATGCAATTCGTCAGCACTTCTCAGATCCGGCCAGACTTGCTGTTGCACGTCCCTGATGGCCTGCTCATCGAGACGTCCTATCTCGTCAAGCCAGGAGTCCGGTAAAATACGCCGCATGCTGACCGCCCGGGTTCGCCGTTCTTCCAGAGGCGCGTCATCAAGGAACGCGTAAGGGTTGGCATTTAAAATTTCGTGAGAAAACACTGAAGGCGTTGGAGTATCGACAGCGACACAACGTATTTTTTCAGCCGCAATATCGGATAAAACGGCGCCTAGACCATCCACATCCAGCGCTTCCGTCAAACAGTCTTTCATGGTTTCAAAAATCAACGGATGATCAGGAAGCACAATATCCTGGCCGGCCAGATTATCCTGACAGGCCGCCGCATCAGGAAACACCGCGGCCAGCAAATCATCCGACAACATACGCACGATGTTGGGCGGCACTTTTTTACCATTGCGAAAACGCGCGATAGCCAGGGCTCTTGTTGCATCCCAGCGCCAGCGGGTTTTAAAAACAGGGGATTGCAGCACCGCCTGCGTTAACACATGCCTGACGGTGTTGGGATGCAGGAAATGAAAGACATCCCCCAGAGGAAAACTGTGTTGCTCCGCCAGGGAAATGGCAATGCCGTTATCCGTTGCCGCCGCCTGCAATTCAAAATTGAACGAACGACAAAATCGTTTTCTTAACGCCAGTCCCCACGCCTTGTTAATACGAGCGCCAAAAGGTGAATGAATGATCAGCTGCATACCGCCGGATTCGTCAAAAAACCGTTCGGCAATAATGGTTTCCCGGGTAGGAACCGTTCCTAATAAAGCCCGCCCCTCCAGAATATAATGAATCAGTTGCCGGGCAGCTGATTCATTGAGACGGCAATGTTTTTTTAGCCAGTCGATGGCTTTGACCGCTTGCAGGGCATCGGTTGTATCGAGAGGTAACCAGTCATTAAGCATCTGACGTAACTCGGAAACCTTGATAGACAATTCGCGGGTACGCTCCGGCGCCTCGCCTATCCAAAAGGGTACACTGGGAGGCGCACCACGCGCATCCTCCACCAAAACCCGGCCTTTGGCATTTTCAATACCTTTGATTTGCCAGGACGTATTGCCCAGCAAAATAATATCGCCGCGATTACTTTCCACCGCAAAATCTTCATCGAGCGTACCTACTACGGCACCATCCTCTTCGGCAACCACGGTGAACAGACTGTTATCCGGAATTGCTCCCCCGTTTACAATCGCATTCATACGTGCGCCTCGTCGCGCCTTGACCATCTCATGGACACGATCATAAAAAAGACAGGCGCCATAGCGTCCGCGAGAACCGGCCATACCCTCAGCAAGCATGTCCAGCACGTCGTTAAACGTTTCGCGAGACAGATGACGATAAGGAAAACTTTTTTTGACTAATTCAAACAAGTGAGCGGTTGATGAGTCTTCCGTCGCGCAGATGGCAACCATTTGTTGCGCCAGAATATCAAGCGGCTGCTCGGGAATAATCAATTGATCCAGATCCCCCTGGCCAATGGCATAAATCAAGGCGGCACATTCGAGTAATTCATCACGGGTCGTGGCGAAAAACCGTCCTTTTGAAATGGCACCGTGCCAATGACCGGCACGACCGACCCGTTGCAGAGCCACAGCGATGGCCCTGGGTGATCCTATCTGGCAGACAAGATCGACCGTGCCGATATCAATGCCTAACTCCAGGGAAGCGGTTGCCACCAGTAATTTTAACTGCCCGGTTTTCAAACTGGTTTCCGCACCAAGGCGTAATTTGCGGGACAAACTGCCATGATGCGCCGCCACCTGCTCCTTACCCAAACGTTGTGCCAGATGATGGGCGGCACGTTCGGCCAGTCTTCGGGTGTTGACAAAGACCAGTGTAGAGCGGTTTTGATTCGCCAGTTCGGCGATACGATCATAGATCTCATCCCACATCTCATTGGTGGTTACAGGACCCAGTTCGCTATCAGGGACCTCCACGTGTAGTTCCAGATGGCGGGCATGCCCGATATGGATAATTCCCGGCGGTGGGCGATTCATGCCGGTAAGAAAGTGACCGACCAGTTCAATCGGTTTTTGCGTCGCTGATAGTCCGATCCGCAGCGGCACATTCACGGTTAACGCCTCCAGACGTTCGAGCGACAAGGACAAATGAGAACCTCGTTTGTTATTAGCCAAGGCATGAATCTCATCGACGATCACGGTTGTCACGTCACGAAGCATGGCTCGGCTTTTTTCCGCGGTGAGCAACAAATAAAAGGATTCCGGAGTGGTCACCAGGATATGGGGAGGTTTTTTCAACATGGCCTGTCTTTCACGCGCCAGAGTGTCTCCGGTTCTTACCGCCACCTCAATCTCCGGAAGCGGCATGCCTTGCTCAACGGCTATAGCCTGAATTTGTTTAAGCGGTTCCAGGAGATTTTTTTGAATATCATTCGTCAGCGCTTTTAATGGGGAAATGTATACCACACGGGTCTGACGCGACAATTCGCCTGCGAAAGCCTGCCGTATCAAGCCGTCAATACAAACCAGAAACGCCGCGAGCGTTTTTCCCGAGCCGGTCGGCGCGGAGATAAGAGTGGACTTGCCGCTCAAGATAAAGGGCCATCCTTTTTCCTGCGGTTTTGTCGGTGATGTAAATCGGCTGTTAAACCAGGTGCGCACAATCGGATGCGCCCAGGCCAGGCTATCTTTGCGAGTATCATTCATCATTTAAATTATAGGCTTTGCGCACGGGGATATTTTTTAAATGTAATATTACAACAATTTCCTGAATTGGCTGAATGCGGATACAACCCCCAACTTGAACAATTGTTTGCCGAACTTGCGCACCAATCTTGCCTGACCGCTTTTCCAGGTGAGGATACACAAAGGGATCATGGCGGCCACAATCCATAGTTTATTATCATTAATGGTTGTTCTCAAATAACGCTGATGTTTTAGAAGCCTCATTTTTTCAACGTGAAGTTTTCGCGACAGGGCTTCAATATCTGCCATGATTTTTTTGCGTTGACTCATGATTGGTCTTGCCCCTTTGTTGCAAAATATTCCCTGGTTTTTGCAAAACTGATTTTTTTCAAATTAGACATCAAACAAGACAATGACAGAATAAAAAAAAGGATATTGACAGTTAAAACGCCAACAATCGACAGTAAAGTATCGTTTAAAAAATACATAAAGACATAACCCAGCAGCAACATCAGCAGCGACCAGGTCATGATAAGAATAACCATTAAAAAACAAAGGGTAAGTAACAGAGGAAATACACTAAGCCTCGCCAGTCTTGCCTCCAGCTTTATCAGCGCCAAAACATCCCTTATAACGGAATATCGGGTTGCGACAAGACCCTCTATATGCTCAATAATTTTCATTATTTTCGTAGCAAAGACGATAAAAGAAAGCCTATTCCTCCGGCAATTAACACCGATTTCAAAGGGTTTTTCTGTACTTTTTTCAACAGATCGTCTGAATAATCCTTCACATTATGCTGTGCGTCGCCCATTTTCTTTAACGTATCCTGATAGAGCTCATTGGCCAGCTTTTTAGTTTCTTCCAGCAATTGATTGGCCGCATCGCCTACTTGAGCTTTCTCATTGCCGGATTCCGGCTGTATGGATTCTCTTTTACGTGCTTGAGCCATTATTGTATCCTCCCTGATGAGTATGAATCGAGAAGTCCGCATTCATCGTACTACTAAGCTTAGTAGAGTTTTTTATAGAATGTAAAAAATTCAGATGATCGACGGTTGCACCGGGAACCATTGCCGCAATAATTTCCGTGACAACCTTGGTTTTTACCATAAGTTCTGTTCTAATCGAATTTTGCCGCTTGTATTCATGAAGAAAGCAATGACCGTAAAGAAAAACATCATCATTCCCGTTTTGTTTATCGCTATTCTTGCCGCTGTGTCAGCATGGTTTGTTAATGATTACCTGCGCCGGGAACGCCAGGAGAACTGGCTGATTTTATACGGTAACGTGGATATCCGTGATGTGGCACTTTCATTTCGGGTATCGGGAAGGCTTAAAACCATGAACGTGGAAGAAGGCGATCACGTGAATGAAGGGACTGTGATTGCCCTGCTGGACAAGGACACCTTCATCGCCGATCTGAATATGGCCAAAGCGGAACTGGCCCAGGCCAGTGCCAGCGAGCAAAATGCCAGGCGTACATTTCGACGACGCTCCAGACTGGTTAAGGATGGCGCGGTCTCCAAAGCGTTATACGATGACGCCATCGCCCAGCGAGACGAAGCGATAGCTCGCACGGCCACCGCGAAAGCCCGTGTAGCAAGAGCAGAAATCGCATTGAACGATACCGAAATCCATTCCCCCACCAACGGCACTATTCTAACGCGAGTACGGGAACCGGGGGCGGTGGTCACCGAAACCCAACCCGTCTATACCCTGGCCATTGATAGTCCTGTATGGGTCCGAACCTACGTTCCCGAACCCGATTTAGGCCGTATTTATCCGGGACAGGAAGCCCTGGTATTTACCGATTCAAATCCCGACAATCCCTATAAGGGGCATGTGGGATTCATCTCGCCGCAAGCGGAATTTACTCCGAAAACCGTGGAAACGACGGAGTTGCGCACCGACCTGGTCTATCGTTTACGAGTAGTTGTCAACAATCCCGATAACGGTTTGCGGCAAGGCATGCCCGTGACCGTTAAAATTCATCTTAATCAACACCAAGACCATGAACCGCAGTGAACCTCTGGTCATCATTGACTCGGTTATTAAACATTTTCCGGGCAATGATCAACCGGCCTTAAACGACATCTCCGCAGCCATCTACCCCGGCCAGATCACAGGCCTCGTCGGGCCGGATGGTGCGGGAAAAACAACCCTGATTCGGCTGATTTGCGGGTTGCTGGTTCTTAATCAAGGCAAGATTACAGTAGATGGCTTAAACAGTCAGACCGAACCGGAGCGAATTCATGACATCCTCGGCTATATGCCGCAAAAATTCGGCTTGTATGAGGATTTAAGCGTCATTGAAAATTTACGGCTTTACGCCGATTTAAGAGGGGTTGTCGGTGATGTTCGCAAACACAAATTTGCAAAACTGCTGCAATTCACCGATTTAACGTCTTTTCAATCACGTCTTGCAGGGAATCTGTCCGGCGGTATGAAACAGAAACTTGGCCTTGCCTGCTCCTTGATTGGTGAACCCCGTTTGCTGCTTTTAGATGAGCCCAGCGTCGGGGTCGATCCCATATCGCGCCGCGAATTATGGAAAATGGTTCAGGAATTGCTGCAAGGAGGCATGGCGGTCGTATGGTCAACCGCTTATCTGGATGAAGCCGAAAAATGCGATCAGATTCTGTTATTGAACGAGGGAGTTAATCTCTATCATGGTCCGCCGGCTTCCTTTCTGGATCGCGTCGATGGCCGTACCTTTCAAATCAGGGGGGTACCCTCTGAAAGCAGACGAAAAATGCTAACCCGAATACTGGATTGCGAGCAGGTCGTGGATGGGGTGATCCAGGGAAAAAATATCCGTGTGGTATTAGGTGAAAATCAGGACAAACCGGATCTCGCCGCCCTGACCGATGTACAGGGAATCAGCTGGTTGGACGTAGCACCCCGGTTTGAAGATGCTTTTGTTGATATTTTAGGAGGTGGCGGCGGCGGAACATCTCCCCTGGCAAAACAAATACCGATGAAACCGGAAAATAACAAACCGGTTATTGAAGCCAGAAAACTAACCAAGAAATTTGGGGATTTCACCGCGGTATCCAACAACGAATTCACCATTTACCGTGGGGAAATTTTTGGCTTGCTTGGCCCTAACGGAGCGGGTAAATCCACCACGTTTAAAATGCTGTGCGGCTTATTACAGCCAACAGAAGGCAGCGCTCAGGTGATGGAGCTTGATTTAAAAACCGCCTCCTCAAAAGCCCGCAGCCGAATTGGTTATATGGCTCAGAAATTTTCTCTTTACGGGCATTTAAACGCCATACAAAACCTGCGGCTTTTTTCCGGTTTATACGGATTATCCGGAAAAAAACAAAAACAGCAAATAGATGACATGATTGAAATTTTCGAGTTAAAAAAACATCTTAAGCAAAACTCCAGCAACCTGCCTTTGGGCTTCAAACAACGCCTTGCCCTGGCCTGCGCCGTGATGCATCAACCCGACGTATTGTTTCTGGATGAACCAACCTCCGGCGTTGATCCCATCACAAGACGTGAGTTCTGGACACATATCAATGGCATGGTCAACAAAGGGGTCACGGTCATGGTCACCACGCATTTTATGGATGAGGCGGAATATTGTGATCGCATTGCCCTGATTTATCGCGGTAAAAATATCGCGACAGGAACCCCCGACAATCTCAAGGATCAAGTCCGTAACCCCGAAAATCCCAACCCTTCCCTGGAAGACGCCTTCATCGCCCTCATTGAGGAGCATGACCACGAAAAACAACAACACGAAGATCCGGAGGCTTAAATCATGAATATCCGGATTTTAAAAGCATTGATTTATAAGGAAACCTTGCAGATATTACGCGACCCAAGCACCATTTTAATCGCCTTTGTTCTGCCTCTGATCTTGCTGTTTATTTTTGGTTATGGGGTCAATCTGGACAATAACCTGATTAAAACAGGACTGGTCATGGAAAACGACAATCCTACGGTCACCAGCCTGACCAGCTCGTTTGCCCATTCCCCTTTTCTGGATGTCCGAATCGGAACAGATCGCCGCAACTTCAATAATGAACTGGCTATCGAAGCCATACGCGGGATTATTGATATTCCACAACGCTTCACCGCCAGATATCTGACACAGGAGCAAAGTGCTCCCATCCAGGTCATCGCCGACGGCTCGCAACCCAACATAGCCTCGTTTGTGCAAAATTACGCGCTCGGTGTATTGCAGGTATGGCTTAACGAACAGGCTTTTATGAATGGCACGATAGAAACCGGACGACAAATCCGTATGGAACCCCGTTACTGGTACAACCTGGATCTGAAAAGCCGTGATTTCCTGATCCCTGGTTCGATAGCCATTATTATGACATTGATTGGCACTCTGCTTACCGCGCTGGTGATTGCCCGGGAATGGGAAAGAGGAACCATGGAAGCCATGATGGCTACTCCCGTGACCATTTATGAAATACTACTTGGCAAACTGATACCCTATTTTATTTTAGGGATGGGTTCCATGCTATTGTGTACGGTGATTGCCACGCTGTATTACCATGTTCCGTTTCGGGGATCCCTGCTGGTATTAAGTCTTGTCTCAGCCGTTTTTCTCATTGCGGCCCTGGGGCAAGGGTTATTGATTTCCTCCGCGGCCAAAGATCAATTCGTAGCATCCCAGATGGCTTTAATGTCCGCGTTTTTACCCGCTTTCATGCTCTCGGGTTTTATCTTTGAAATCACGGCCATGCCCAAACCCATCCAGTTGTTGACCTATGTTTTTGCAGCCCGTTATCTGGTCACCAGTCTGCAGACCATTTTCCTGACCGGGAATGTCTGGGCGCTGCTGGGTAAATCCTTGCTGGCCATCGCTGTGATAGCAATGATCTTCTTTTTAATAACGGCGCGAAAAACCAGAAAAAGGCTTGATTAATGACAAAATTTGTTATTTTTTCACCAAGAGTGCGTGCATTAATGATCAAGGAAGTATTGACGTTGTTCCGTGATCCCAAAGGCCGGATCGTGCTTATTGTGCCACCTATCCTGCAATTGCTGATTTTTTCGTTCGCCGCAACCCTGGAAGTAAAAAACGTCGCTCTGGCCATTTATAACCAGGATCACGGCAAACACGGTTATGAAGTGGTCCAGCGACTGGTCGGTTCGCCGACCTTTACCGATATTATTTTTATTAACCGGCAATCCGCCATCAAGCCCATAATAGATAATCAAAAAGCGATGGCAGCTCTGGTCATACCACAGGATTTTTCGCGTAAACTGGAAGCCAACTCCCCTGTTGGAGTGCAACTCATTCTGGATGGCAGGCGCTCTAACGCCACCCAAATTGTCAATGGCTACATCAGTACCATCATTGAAACGTACAATCAGGAGTTGAAACAACAGCAGGGCCTCGCTTCCTTGCCAGTTATTACGATTTCCCGTAACTGGTTTAACGAAAATCTTCTTTATCTCTGGTTTACGGTTCCTTCGCTGGTTTGTATTCTGTCGATGCTGATTTCTCTGGTGATCACCGCGCTGTCCGTAGCCCGCGAGCGAGAATTAGGCACCTTCGATCAAATATTGGTATCGCCCCTGACCTCTTATGAAATTTTACTGGGTAAAACCATTCCGGCCATTATCATTGGGCTGGCGGAAGGATGCCTGATTTGGGTTGCAGCCATCTGGGTATTTAAAATACCCTTTACCGGTTCGGCGTCTTTGATGTTTCTTGTTCTGTTTCTTTTTATCATGTCCACGGTCGGTATCGGGCTTTTTATTTCCGCCATGTCCAAAACCCAGCAACAAGCCATTTTAGGCGCGTTTATTTTTATGGTGCCGGCCGTGACCTTGTCGGGATATGCCGCCCCTATTGAAAACATGCCCTACTGGCTGCAAAAACTGACCTGGTTCAATCCATTGACCCACGCGCTCGTCGCAGTGCGGGGATTATTTCTGAAAAATTTGCCGCTGCATGATGTCATGAACAGTATCTGGCCGATGATTTTGATTGGCATTTTTACCCTTCCGGTGGCAGGATGGTATTTTAAGAAACGCGTGGAGTAGAACGCCTGATGAAAGGAAACACAATCCCCCTGTTCCTGCTTTTCGGCTCCTTGCTGACAGGATGCACGGTTGGACCCGATTATAAAAATCCGGAGTTAAAAACAAGCTCGAAATGGTCCGCCACGAAACGGGCACATCAGGCAACGTCCCCTGCTCCGGTGAATTTAAGCTGGTGGAAAGAGTTCAACGATCCATTGCTCAATGAGTATATCAGGCAAGCGGCAAACAACAATCTGGACATTAAAATCGCCAGAGCCCGTATCCTGGAAGCACGAGCCTTGCGGCAAATCGATGCGGCGAGCTTTTACCCGCAAATCAACGCCCAAACGCTGGTCAATTCCTTGCGAATCAGTAAACAGGGCCGGGAATTGGGCTTTTTCCCGAATTTTCCGGGGATCGATTTGATTAATCGGCAAAGACCTTTCTACAGTCTGGGCTTCGATTCACGATGGGAACTGGATCTGTTCGGCAAAACCAGACGCGCCATAGAAGCCCGTGAGGCGGAAATCGGCCAGGCCATTGAATCCGAACGGAATGTTTTGCTATCTGTCGTTGCTGAAGTGGCGCGTAACTATGTGGAACTGCGCGGGACGCAGCGTGAAATACGGATAAGAAATAAAAATCTTGCCTTGCAACGCAAAACATTGCGCATTGTACGACAACAATATGAAGTCGGTTCGGGTAATGAACTGGATGTCGCCCTGGCTGAAAGCCAGCTTAAAACGACCGAATCGTCCCTGCCCAATTTAACGGCGCAGATCTACGCCAACGCCTATCAAATCGCCGTCTTGCTGGGTAAGGAGCCTCAGGCTATTCTCAAACAAGTCCAGGCAACCCGCCCCCTGCAATTTCCTCGCAAACCGGTTCCCATCGGGCTGCGTTCCGATATTTTATGTCGCAGGCCTGATGTGCGTGAGGCAGAGCGTCAACTGGCCGCCGCCACAGCGGAAATAGGAGTAGCCACCGCCGAGCTATTCCCCCAGTTCAACCTGATAGGCGATATCAGCCTCGACAGTGTCTTTTTCGATAAGCTGTTTAATAAATCAAGCGGCGCATGGACACTTGGACCATCCATGAACTGGCCTGTTTTCCAGGGCGGTCGAATTCGTGCCAATATAAAACGTCAGAAAATACGCGCCGAGCAGGCCGGCCTGCACTACTGGCAAACCATTCTCAACGCATTGAAAGAAGCGGAAACGGCTCTGGTTCGTTACGGACAGGAGCTCGATACCAAAGATCGCCTCTTTGCGGCGGTTAAAGCCAACCGACATTCCTTTCATCTGGCACGCCAACGTTACAAATGGGGAGAGGATGATATTCTGGCTTTGATTGATACAGAACGGGCATTAAACAACAGCGAATCTGAAATGATAAGCTCTGAAACTCGTACGCTCACTAATTTGATCAGCCTTTATAAAACGTTAGGTGGCGGCTGGGAAACACTTTCTGGCCGAACTTGCGACAAAAAATGTGTCAAAAAGAATGTATTACATAAATCACGCGCGTAATACTACTGTTTCCATTTAATTTTGACAAGTAGCATTGCACAAAGTGTGCCATTTCATGTCATTCCCGCGCAGGCGGGAATCTATGCCTGATATAGCACAGAGCCAATTTAGCCATAGATTCCCGCCTGCGCGGGAATGACAGGCGCCTGTCAAAACTAAATGGAAGTGGTAATAGTTCTGGATGCAATTTTGTCAGGCCAGGAGCCCTGGCCTGGAAATGAACCGGTCAAAACGACATGGAAATGCTACCGGAAAGAATACTCGCGCACCGAGCCATATCGTGAAAAAACTATCCTGGTGAATAAGCGCTCCTTTGCTCAGAGGCTAACTCTTTTTCAGCCTTGCTTTTTTCTGCAAATACAGAAAGAACAATACGTAACTCCTGGACGCACGAATGTATTTCCTGTTGGATCGATCTGCAATTTTTTAAAATTTCCTGTCTTTGACGTTCCAGCTCATTTTTCTCACTATCAATAGAAATAAAGCCGTAATGCGCATCAAAATTTAGCGTTTGCATCATTAAATAACGCTCCGTCGGATCACTTGGCAAATTATCCAGATTATTTTGACGTTCCCGTTCTTTTCTCTCTCTATCTTCATCCTCGTTTAATGACAACGCGGAAATCCGGACATTCAATTCATTAATTAAATGCTCGTTCTCATCGAGTTGAACAGAATTTTTCTCAATACTGTCACCATATTGTTCCTTGAGTTTCTGAAGGCTTTCCAGGGATTGCCCCTGACAATAATCCCTTATTTGTTCCAGACATTTATTTTGAAAAAACCGCACAAACACCTCCCATATAAGATAAAAAATTCACGCTCTAAATTCGTCGCGCGGAATAAACCATTTTTGAATATCCTTGTCGGAAACCCGATGATACTGGCACCATTGCCTGATAATCGTATTATCCTGAATTAGCGATAAATCATACACACCAGGGCGCCTGTCGCCTTCCAGCAAATCCAGCGCAGCCAGGTTGTGGGCGTAAAACTCCGGATCCATGTATTGAATCGGTGTGGGATCCTCAAGGACAAAATTAAGAGGCGCTTTATGGTTTAATACACGCTCCTTGCAAAACCGGGCGCCGAATTCATCGTAAATGCCCATGTTAGCGAGAATCCTGTTCTCAAACCACTCCACGGGGTACTCGTCCATAATAGCCTTCTTGCCTGATGCGGTGATAACGATATCACTACGAGACACGGCCTCGGCAACAGCCTTTTTATCCAGCGGCGAAATACAGGCAATACCAAGCGCCGTTGCCGCACGACACGCGTTGGGGCACGGCTCGACAACCGTAAAGGAGACACCATATTTTTGGCAGTAACAGGCAAGACCACGTCCGATTTTACCAAACCCGAAAATCAGCCATGATTTTTCCGCGGGATTATAGCCCGTCAACTCCTCAATTGCCAACGCCGCGCTCACCGCCGTTCCAAACACGGTTTCCAGTTGTTTGGTCAAGGTTCTGTCAATACTGACAACGGGAAAATCAAGCGTCTGCCGCCGATAAAAATCATCCCCGGAGCCTGTCAATTCCACCGCCCCAATCGCCGGACGTCCCAGTTTTTGATAAAGCTCCGCACCGCAATCAAAATAGATATCAAACCGTTGTTGCCGTAAATCATAACAGTCCGCAACATACCGGACTCCGCTGGATTCGAGGCAGGCGACAGCCCGTTGACATGATGGCGTGTCGTTGCGTAAACATTCAGGATTGACCGCCGTTATCTCCATCCCCGCCGCGACCAGACAAGCGATTTTCAATAAGGTATTGGGTACCAGAGGCACACAATGCAGGCCAGTCAACCCCTTAAGAGGCTGAAGCTCGCGCCATTTGAGCCATTGCTCGTGCATAAATGGCGCATCCTTTGCACCATAGCAGGCAAAATAATCCTCGAAAGTCATCGTCATATCCGCTTGTTTTTCACATAATCTGTCAATATATCCTCTTTCATGGTAATTTTAAAATCGATGTTACAGGGAGAATGAATCATGAAAAGTTACGCGCTGGCCACGCAATTTAACGGGGAGTCTCTTCAATGGCATGTTCCAGGGAACACCTATAATCCCACGACCCTCTTTGCCAGAAAAGCGTTAGGGAAATGGAAAAAAGACATCGATGACTTCGTTCGCCAGATGCAACCCGGATTTTGTCATTGCCTCTACCTTGACGGATATTATATTTATGGCCAGAAACTGGGTGACAAGGCTTGCGTGATCGTATGTGATACCGAACTGACGATCGAGCAAATGCGTTATCTTGCCTATTACCTGCTCAACATAGGCGTTGATAGGGAAACCGTTGCCG
The DNA here is from genome assembly GCF_900186965.1 of Legionella spiritensis. NCBI lineage: Bacteria > Pseudomonadati > Pseudomonadota > Gammaproteobacteria > Legionellales > Legionellaceae > Legionella > Legionella spiritensis. The sequence continues at coordinate 584,738 of NZ_LT906457.1, read as the reverse complement.
CCCATATGGAAAAATACACGCGTGATGAAAAAGTGGAACAGGTAAAGCAGGAACTTGGCGAGGTAAAAAAGATCATGATAGACAACATCGATAAAGTTCTGGAGCGTGGCGAACGCATTGAGGATTTGATTAAACGAACGGAAGGTCTGGCTGACACGTCATTTCTATTCCATAAAAAAGCGAAAGAACTCAACAGTTGCTGGCCATGTACTATTTTCTAGCCTGCGGTCGTATTGCGGGTTTGATGTGCCAATTAGGAACGTTACCCGGCATTTCGGCTTCGCCTTCATGACGGGCTACAGGTTGACCGGAATGGTTGACCGGAATGTTTGACATGTTGTCATCCCCGCGAAGGCGGGGAACCATAGTGAATCAAGCTTGGAGCCAAATCAAGGATGGTTTCCCGCCTTCGCGGGAATGACAGACAACCTGTCAAAACGAAATGGAAACAGAATGAGGACACGCCCTAATATATATTTTGGTTTATCATGATGCCTATGAAAAAAATTATTCTAGCCACCGGCAACCCCGGTAAAATTGCGGAGCTCAGCACCCTGCTCGCGCCCATCACCTGCATTCCGCAAGCCATTCTCGGGATCAGGGACGTTGCGGAAACCGGTTTGAGCTTTGTCGAAAACGCCATTATCAAGGCTCGTCATGCCAGCCAAATCGCCGACCAACCGGCACTTGCCGACGATTCCGGCCTCGTGGTACCGGCGCTGCACGGCGAACCCGGGATTTTCTCCTCGCGTTTCGCCGGAGAACAAGCCAATGATAAGGACAATATGGCCCTGTTGCTCGACAAATTACGCGATATCCCCGAAAACGAACGCCAGGCATATTTTTACTGCGCCATTGTCGTGGTTCAACATGGCCACGATCCGACACCGCTTATTGCCTGTGGCCGCATTGACGGCAGGATAAACACCATTGCCGCGGGTGAGCATGGTTTTGGCTATGATCCGGTCTTTTATCTGAACAGCCACCGATGCACAATGGCGCAATTGCCTGCTAAAATTAAAAATAACATCAGTCACCGTGCCCGGGCACTTCGGCTTTTACAACAACAATTGACCACCTTACTATGATGAATATAACCATACTACCTTTTGAAGCCCTGGATCTGGATACGTTTTACGAGATTCTGGCGTTACGCAGCGACGTGTTTATCGTAGAACAGGCGTGTTTTTATCAGGATTTGGATTTCAAGGATCAACACGCCATGCACCTGCAGATCCGTGAAGACGATCGCCTGATTGGCTACGCCCGAATTCTGCCCTACGACGACCATGCCATGAGTTTCGGTCGTATCGTGACCGCCCCCTCGCATCGCGGACAGGGTCTTGGGAAACAATTGATGGAAATTATTTTAGGGTTTCTGGGCAACCATTATCCCGAACGCCCCATTACCATTACCGCCCAAAACTATCTACACGACTTCTATCAAGGGTATGGTTTTAACGCGCAGGGCGAACCGTTTGACATGGACGGCATCCCGCATATTACGATGGTAAAACAACCGTGACTTCCAGGCCTGATCGCTTTGCACAAGCCTGCCGACTGCAACAGCAGGGACAATTGCCGCAAGCCATTCACTTATTTGAAGAGATATTACAGGATCAGCCCGGGCATGAACCGGCGCTGCGCCATCTGGGATTAATTCATGTGCAACTGAACGATATGACTGGCGCCATTGATTGTTTCAAGCGGGCGCTTCAAGCCGCACCCAACGATGAAACCCTGCACAATAATCTCGCGAACGCCTGTCGCAAACTCAACCGCTTTGACGAAGCCATCCGGCATTATCAACAAGCTATTGCGATAAAGCCCGATTATGCCCAGGCTCACAGCAATCTGGCGGGTATTTATGCCATAAAAAACGATTACAAAAACGCCTTGCACCACTATCGTCTGGCCGTCCACGCCCAACCGGATTTCACTTCCGCCCATTACAACCTGGGCTTGTTGCTGTTAAAGCACAACGAATTACAGGCGGCCCGCACTCAATTCAATAACGTTCTGGAGTTAAACCCGGACAATATCGACGCACGCTTTTACCTTGGCGTGCTTTGCCTCGAAGCCAGCCAGCTTCACGACGCGGAACGTGCGTTTCAGGATGTGGTGATCCAGGATCCTGAGAATACACAAGCTCTGATTAACCTCGGCGTTATTGCCTTGAAGCGGCAACAAGGGCAGCTGGCCGTTGATTTTTTCAGCAAGGCGCTGGCTCTGGATAATTACAATCTCGATGCCCGCAACAATCTGGCCGCCACCTTCATGCATTATGATCGTTTTGAAAACGCATTGATGCATTATGACCTGTTGTTGCAGGACGCACCGGATAATACCGAATATTTATACAACGCCGGGGTCGCACAAATGGCATTGGGGCACCTGAACGAAGCCATCGGCCATTTTGAAACGCTGCTCGCCCTGGAACCCGAACATTTTGCGGCACTCAATAATCTGGCTGCCGTGTACCTACGGCTTGAGGATCGGCAACAGGCCAAAACGTTACTCCGACGCGCGGTTGCGGCAAATCCCGAGGATCCGGCCAGCCGGCATATGCTGCAAGCTCTGGAAGGCACAACAACTTCGGGGCAAACCTGTGAGAAATACGCGGCCAATTTATTTAATAACTATGCCCTGTATTACGATCAGCATATGCAAGGCCCTTTACACTACTCGCTTCCCCGGCATATACAACAAATCGGTGAGGCGTTGTCTCTTAACGACGTTGAGCGTACTCTGGATCTCGGTTGCGGTACCGGTCTTACCGGCGAAGTCCTGAGATCATTCAGCCGAGATCTGACCGGTGTTGATATTTCGTCCAAAATGCTGGCACAGGCCAAAGAAAAACGTCTCTATGACAGAACGGTCGAGTCGGAATTGCTGACGTTTCTGAACAAGGATCCCCACCATTACGGGCTGATTGTCGCCGCGGATGTTCTGCCTTATTTCGGGGAACTCGACTCTCTGTTTGCCGCCATCAGCCGCCGCCTGGTGCCTGAGGGTTATTTCCTGTTTTCAACGGAAATCAGTTCCTCACAATCCTGGCAATTGCAGGAAAGCGCCCGATTCAGCCACCACCCGGATTATCTTCGCCGTCTTTGTCAAAAACACCACCTGGATATTCTGGAGCAAAAACAGGTGATCGCCCGTCACCAAAACGAGCGGGGCCTGTCCGAACTGCTTTTTACCACCCGCCTAAAAAGTGTCTGACCATACACTATACTTTAGGTAGAGTCTTTCCGTCTCATCGCTTCCGTAATCGGGTTATGCTAGAATGTACTGCTTGTATGAATGGGGTTTTTCATGGGAGTCAATTACAACAGAAACGTAGAATGCTACTATAAAAGCGCGCGGGAATTGTTTTTACCCATTCAGGACGTATCCGAAATTGAAGGCTTTGTGATTCGATTAGGCAAGAAAACCTATCACTTTCGCGGCGGCCACACCCCATGGAACAACTATTGCAGCGTGATGCTCGCAGAAAACAAATACTGCACCAACAAACTCCTTCAACAAGCCGGCGTTCCGGTGCCGAAAGCCACGGCCATTCATATCGATGATTTCAAACAGGGTAAATTACGCAATATCATCGCTGATTTAACCTTCCCGCTGGTTATCAAACCCACCTCAGGCGCTTTTGGAGAAGATGTCTTGTGCAACATTCCCGACTATGAAGAATTACACCGCCTGACGGGCAAGGTGTTTGCCGGGAAAAAACACAACTTTATATCCATCGAGGAATTTCATGGCCGTTTAAAATCCTTTCGTATTCTGGTGTTTAACAACCGTATCATCGGGGTACTGGAACGCTATCCCGCCCGTGTTACCGGCGATGGCCAACATACCATTATCGAACTGGTGGCGCTGGCCAATCGGCAAAGAAAACAAATCAGTGATACCCTTGGCCCCATCGTTATAGACGAGGAATGTCACATCCGGCTCAGGGAGTTGAACATAACCCCTCAATACATACCAAAACAGGATGAGTGCATTGTCCTGTGCTATACCTGCAATGCGTCACGCGGCGGATCCTATGAAGCGATCAGCAACAAAATGTGCAGGAAAAACCGCAGGTTATTCATTAAGACCGCCGCAGTTATGAATTTAACTTTAGCCGGTATTGACGTGGAATGCGAGGATCTTGGCGTCCCTGTCGAACAGTCAAACGGCGTTATCATTGAAGTCAACGGCACACCAAGCGTCCGTATTCATGAGAGTCCCATGCACGGCAAGCCGACGCGAGTCAGCAAACCCATCGTACGGGCACTTCTTTACCGACATCCCATTTATTATCTCTATGTGCTATATACCAATAAAAGAACAGCATTTTATATTAGAAGTGTCATTTTACTGCCCATTTTAGCTGCAATATACCGTCTTCTGATCTGAATACTGACCCTATTAACACCGCAGGATAGTTGTATGAACGCATTAAAAGTACTGGATGTATCCCTGAGGGACGGAGGGCATCGGACGAATTTTCATTTCAGCCGGGAAGAGCTGAAACACATCATTGGCCTTCTCGACAAGGCGGGACTCGATTACATTGAAATCGGCTATCGTAACGGTTCGCTTCATCCCATACCGGACATCGGGTGCGCCGGACTCTGTGAGCAGGACTATCTTGCATATTGCCGATCTTTGATGAAGCAGTCGCAAATGGCCGTCATGGTTCACCCTGAAAAGGTTTCTGCATCCGACATTAGCGAACTGAAACAAAATGGCGTCGATCTGATTCGGATCTGCGTGATTCGCGGGGGAGTAGCAACGGCTTGCCCGGTGATTGATATGGTTCGCGAGTATGGTATGCGGGTTTCAGTGAATTTTATTCACGCCTCGCAATATCAGGAACAGGAGCTGGATCATGTGGTGGCGACGGCCATGAAACATCAGCCGGATCTGATTTATTTCGCTGATTCCAATGGCAGCCTGCAGCCTGGGAGAGTACAAAAAATATTTCAAATTTACACACAGCGCTATCCTGCGGCTTTTGGTTTCCACGCCCACGATAACCTGGGCCTGGCGCAGACCAACACGTTGGCAGCCATAGAGGCAGGCGCGCAATACGTGGACGCATCCCTGGCCGGTATGGGCAAGGGAACGGGCAATCTTAAAACGGAATTCTTCATCGCCTATCTGCACGCCTGCGGCCTGCCAAACTATGATCTCGATGAGGTTGTAGCCGCAGCCAACTATGTCCGGCGTGTGTTACATATTGGTCAGGAAGAGCTCGAAATGGATGAATTCATCCGGGGCATTGCCGATCTGTCCACCGCGGAGATGAAAACATACTATAAACGACAAACGGACTGAAACAACCCGACACGAGAAAACCATGAAAAAAAAAGCCGTATTAGTCATTGCCCCAATTATGCCGGACTCCTCTGAGATGGCCGGCATTGCCGCTTCGCTTTCCTTTCTGACACCTTTTTGTGATTTGGAACTTCTTGACCCACTGACCGTTATCGATCAATCGCTGCCTGACACCGCCTATTACGAAGCCTGGCAACAACAAATTGCCGATTATTCCGGCCAGTACGACGCGTTTATCGGTTTTGCGTTCGGCGGAGTCATTCTGCAGCAATGTTTTTCAGTACTGGAAAACTATTCGCGTCCCGTACTGTTATTGTCCGCACCCACCTTTGCCGATGAAACCCTTTCCCGGACCCTTCGGCAAGTCGTAACCTGTTGTGAAGCGGATCAATTGGAACAGGGCTTGAGTTTATTATACAGGCACGTTTATCATCCCAATCCACAACCCTTTAGCGACTGGTCATCACTCGATAGACCTGATGCCAAAAAACGCATGATCACCGGACTTCGGCGAGTATTGGCGACGGATTCCTCCGCTATTGTCAGGAGCACGACACATCCTCATTTGCATTTGATTGGCGCCTGTTCCGATTTGGTCAACGCCAACAATGTTATTCCTCCTGCAACAGGAAAACTCGTTATTGTCCCGAAAGCAAGCATGCGGGTTTTACAGGATAATCCCTCTTTCTGCAAACCGTTGATTCAGGAGGTTTTGTGTGGCGAAACGTAACGACCGACTCAACATCGCTGTTTTACCGGGTGACGGCATAGGCCGGGAGGTCACCGAAGCCGCCTTGCCTGTTTTTCACGCCTTGCGATTACCGGTTGCCATCCGGCAAGGCGACATAGGCTGGTCATGCTGGCAAAAAACCGGGCAACCCATTCCCGCAAGCACCTGGCAATTGATCCGGGACAGCGATGCCACCCTGATTGGCGCCATCACCAGCAAACCACAGCGTGAAGCCTTGCAGGAATTGCCTGCAAAACTGCAACAACAAGGTTTGTCTTATATTTCTCCCTTGATTCAGTTAAGACAACAGCTGGATTTATTTGCCAACGTCCGGCCCTGCTTCAATATCACTGATGAATCCAACCCTTTTCATTTTTGCGTCATTCGTGAAAATACCGAAGGTTTGTACTCAGGCTTTGATTTTCACCCGATCCCCGCCCCCATCCGGACATTGCTGCAGGAGCACCGGTTCTGGCAAGAGATCCCCAACGATGAGGTAAGTTGTACCCTGCGCTTGCAAAGCAGGCGCGGTTTGCTTCGCCTGTTTGAATTTGCCTTTCAATACGCCCATCAACGGAAAATGTCGCTGGTCACGTTTGCGGACAAACCCAACGTATTGAGACAAAGCAGTGCTTTTGCCCGGGAGCTGTTTGAGTCGGTTGCCCAACATTACCCGCATATTAAAGCAGAAATCCGAAACGTGGATGCGGTCGCGTTCTGGCTGGTAAAACGACCGCAGGAGTTTGGTGTCATCGTTGCGGAAAATATGTTTGGCGATCTGTTGTCCGATGTCGGTGCCGCCGTCATGGGAGGCCTGGGGTTTGCCCCCAGCGCCAATATTGGCCATCATAGCTGTTATTTCGAGCCGGTGCATGGCAGCGGCCCCCGAATCAAACCTCATAGCGCCAACCCCGGCGCCATGTTTCTGACTATAGGCCTGCTGCTTGAACATTTTGGCTATGACAAAGCGGCTCAAGCCATCCGGCAGGCGGTCACTCACGTGGCCAGGGAGACGGACGTGACAACTTATGACATCGGCGGTCATGGTTCAACAAACGACATGGCGCAAGCCATCATCGAACAGGCCGCCTCTCTTGTCGCGCCCTCCAAAACGGCCGGTAATCCCCAAGCCCTGCTGCAAAAACGAATTAACGGCTTGCAGCAATACAACTCGGCGGAAATTTCCGACGCCCTCGACGCCTGCGGTGTGGAAGGCGCTTTATTACACATCAAACCCCTGTCTCCGGGAAAAAAACTGATTGGCCCCGCTTATACCGTGCAATACCAGCCTTATAAGAAACCCGTCGCCTCCTTTAAACAAGCCGCCAACTACATCGATCACGTTCCGGAAAAAGCGGTTCTGGTGATAGACAATCAAGGGCGGGTAGATTGCACGGTATGGGGCGATATCCTGACCCGGGTTGCCTTAATGCGGAGATTGGCCGGAACCGTCATCAACGGCGCCGCTCGCGACATAAAACAGATTAGCAAGAGCGGTTACCCGCTGTTTTATCTCGACCCCTATATGCGTACCGGCAAAAACCGGGTGCAAAAATCCGGGGAACAATGCCCGGTTACCATTCAGGGCGTCACCATCCATCCGGGCGATTTTATTTTTGGCGATGATAATGGCGTGCTCGTGATTCCCGTATCCCTTGTCGATGACGTGCTCGACAAGGCACAAAACATTCAGGTGACCGAACAAAAAATAATAGAGGCCGTTGCCTCCGGCAGTACCCTTAAGCAGGCCAGAAAGGATTTTCACTATGATCAGCCGTGGTTATCCCATGAAAAACCACTTCCCGGGAAAGACTGACAGATTCTGATGATGTGAGCGCTGGATCAGTAAAAGCCAGCAATCATTAAAGAACCAGTATTTCCTTAAGAAACTGGCTGGTCGTTGTCCACGAGCGCGAATCAGCCGTTTTATTGTAATGCAACCCCATTTCATCGTCATTGGCCTTCGGATCAGTGAAGGAATGGGCGGTCAAACCGTATATATGCACTTGCCAGTCGGCCTTTTTCATGGTCATTTCAGCGGCAAATTGAGTCACTTGCTCCGGCGGCACCAACGGATCGTCGTAACCATGCAAAACCAGTAATTTAGCGCGAATCGCGGCTTGAGGCACACCCCGGGGTTCGGACAACAAGCCGTGAAAACTGACAGCGCCCCGTATATCCGCACCTGTTCTTGCCAAATCAAGAACACACAACCCGCCAAAACAATAGCCTATGGCCGCCGTTTTTTTCGCATCGATCAGGGAGGACTGTGAGGTGAGCGCCTCAAACGCCGCCTTCATACGAGCTGCCAGACGGGCGCGATCCTGGATAAAGGGGGTCATTAATGCCCGGCGTTGTACTTTATCATGGCCTAATTGAGCGTTCCCATACATATCGATAGCAAAACCGGCGTATCCCATTTCAGCAAGCTGTCTTGCCTTCGCACAGGCCGCCTCTCCCCGACCGCCCCAATCAGGCGCGACCATCACGCCGGGCATGGGTTGTTGATTCCGCTCATCATAAGCCAGATAACCACGGCAGCTTACCCCGTCATCCTGATACTCAATCTCTTTTGTCACTATCATGATTCACATACCCGAATGGCAAAAAAGATAACTGTAGCAGGACATGGAAAAAATCCAAAGTGCCAAATCATGCCGCATTACTCTGAAACCCGCAATCCGGCCGGCAGCCTCCTTACAGGCTGCGAATTTTTCAAAATGCCTTTTTAGTACGCCATGCAAAAGCGTGGCTAATCCCGGTATGGATGCTTTTTAAATGCTGTGAAAATGCTATATTAAAAATAGAAGCCTGATGGAAATAGCATTAAGAAGAAGGAAAAGGATTATGCCAGCTCATTATACCGTCACTCGCATGACACGGGATGAAATACAACTAGCCATGCAGTGGGCTACCAACGAAGGCTGGAATCCCGGTTTGCATGATGCGGAATGTTTTTATCAAGCCGATCCCAACGGTTTTTTTGCCGGCAAACTGAATGACCAGATTATCGCGGTGGGTTCTGCCGTAATCTACGATGAACAATTCGCTTTCTGCGGCCTGTATATCGTCGATCCTGTTTATCGCGGCAAAGGGTACGGCCTGGAACTGACCAAACAAAGGCTCGCTTATGTAGGTGATCGTAATGCCGGAATCGACGGCGTGCCCGCCATGCTATCCAAATACGAACGTCTTGGTTATAAGGTTGCCCACGCCAATGCCCGGTACAGCGGCCAGTCATTGCCGGTCGTAAGCCCGTTGCCTCAGGCCATCAAACCATTATTACCACAACATTTCGAGGCATTATCGCATTATGATCGCCGCCATTTTCCCGCTCCGAGAACCAATTTTTTACGTTGCTGGATCAGTCAACCGCAGTGCGCGGCCTTCGGATGGTTCCGTGACGATGAACTAAAGGGTTATGGCGTGATCCGATCCTGTCTGCACGGGTTTAAAATCGGGCCGCTCTTTGCCGACACGACCGCCATTGCCGACGATCTGTTTCTGGCCATGACAAGTTATGCCAAGTGGAAAAGGATATTTCTGGATATTCCCGAAACCAATCCTCACGCCGTGGCTATGGTCAACCGTTATCAAATGGAAAAAGTGTTTGAAACATCCCGTATGTATCTGAAAGAGCCGCCGGAGCTACCTATGGAAAACATTTATGGGATCACGACCTTTGAGCTCGGATAATCGCAAAACCCCAAGAAACATGGTTGGCTATGGTCGCCATCCTCCTGATATTCAGTGGCCCAATGGCGCAAGAATGGCCATTAATTTTGTTATCAACTATGAAGAAGGCGCCGAACGAACCCCCCTTAATAACGATGAGACGGCTGAAATGTACGGCGGTGAATTCCCATTGACAGCCAAACCGGCCGGCATGCGTCATTTGAGCATGGAATCATTGTTTGAGTACGGCAGTCGCGTCGGGATCTGGCGTTTGCTGCGCCTGTTTGAGCAAGAAAAAATTCCCCTTACCTTTTTTATCACCGGCCAGGCACTGCGCATGAATCCGGAATTATGCCAATATTTCAAGGATTCGGATCATGAACTCGCCGGACACGGCTGGCGCTGGATTGATCACGGCTTGATGTCGCGCAGTGAAGAAAAAAAACATATCCGGCTATGCGTTTCCACTATTAAAAAACTGACTGGTAAACAACCACAAGGCTGGTATAGCGGCAGACGCAGTGAACAAACTCGCGCCCTTCTGCTCGAACTCGGGGGCTTTGTTTACGATTCCGACAGCTATGCCGACGATCTGCCCTACTATGAAGGCCGGCATCTTATCATTCCCTACACGCTGGTCTGCAACGATTTTCGTTATTCCACCTCGCCTGGGTTTTGCGAAGCCAATGATTTTTATAATCTGCTTACCAACACCTTTGATTTTCTCTATCAGGAAAACCGAACAACCCTCATGTCCATAGGCTTGCATCCCCGATTCAGCGGTCATCCTGCACGGGCGATGGCGTTGCAACGATTCATCCGTCATCTGCGCCAATTTCCAGAGATCTGGATAGCTCGCCGCATTGATATCGCCCACCACTGGCTAGGGCTTGTTGAGCCATAACATGAAAGGACGTGACACCTTGCAGCCCGTCATGAAGGCTTCGCTGTATGCCGGATAACGTTCCTGATTGGCACATCAAACCCGCAATACGGCCGCAGGCCTCCTTACGGGCTACCGGGTTTTTATAAAAAACAGAACCTAAAATGGAAGGGGTAATGCCCCGTTTATTTTGTGCAACTGCGTTTTAAACAGATTTTTGATCAATTCCAGACTTTTTTTATCATCTGCTTCAAAACGCGCAACCAGACAAGGCGTGGTGTTGGAAGCACGCAGCAATCCCCAGCCGCAGGGAAATTCCACACGCAATCCGTCGATGCTAATCACCGTCGCATCGGGAAAATCGGCTTCCTCACTGAAACGTTGCATGAACACAAATTTTTCATCGTCTGCTATTGGTATTTTTATTTCAGGGGTATTAATGCCATTGGGGATCTGATGAAACTGTTCACTAACCGGTAAAGGCGATCGGCTGATAATTTCCAGAAGTCGACAGGCACTATACAGGGCATCATCAAAGCCATACCAGCGATCCTTGAAGAAAAGATGACCGCTCATTTCTCCTGCCAGGGCCGCATTTTCCTCTCTCATCACCGATTTGACAATGGAATGTCCCGTCGGACACATCCTTGCCACGCCGCCAGCCTCTTCAATAACACTGGCCAGATGGCTGGAACATTTGACGTCAAAAACAATGGTGGCTCCGGGCTTGCCCTGCAATAAATCACGCGCGTAAAACATCATCAAACGATCAGGCCAGATAACTTCGCCCAGTTCCGTTACAACCCCTAAACGATCGGCATCCCCGTCAAAAGCCAGGCCTATATCCGCCTGATGCCGCACGACTTCCTCTTTCAAATCCCTTAAATTGGCCTCGATAGTAGGATCGGGATGATGGTTTGGAAACCGGCCGTCAACCTCACAATACAGGGAAACGACGTCACATCCCAAACGCGTCATTACTTCGGGAATGACCGGGCCGGCTACACCGTTGCCGCAATCCACCACCACCTTCAAGGGACGGGCCAGGGAGATATCGGTCACAATACGCGCCATGTAATCGGCAATAATGTCCCTGGATTGCAGAGTACCTGCACCTTGTTGAAAATGACCGGGACGAACCCGCTCAAACAGGCCATCGATATCTTTTTGAACCAGCGTCTTGCCGGCCAATACAATCTTGATGCCGTTATATTCCGCCGGATTATGGCTGCCTGTCACTATCAAACCGCAATCGATGCCATGTACATGCGTGGCGTAATACAGAACCGGCGATGCGACCATGCCCAAATCCACCACATGGATGCCGCTGTCGACCAACCCTTGCGCCAGCGCCGCACACAAGGACTCGCTGGTTAATCGCCCGTCGCGGGCCACAAAAATATGATCCCGTTGCAAGTCCCGCAAACGGCAGCTAACCGCCTTGCCGATGGTATAAAAAGCATGGACGTCCAGTTGCTCTCCGATCACGCCGCGGATATCGTAAGCCCGGAAAACAGAACGATCGATCAGCCGTTCCCGATAATTCATCACCCTCTCCCGGAACTTCCGAAACCGCCTTCTCCGCGACTGGATTCGGCAAAACTGTCCACAATGGCAAATTCCGCGCGGGTGACAGGCAGAAACACCAGTTGCGCAATGCGATCACCGGGATGGACGGTAAAGTGTTCCTGGTTGCGGTTCCAGCAGGAAATTTTCAATTCGCCCTGATAATCGGAATCAATCAGTCCGACCAGATTACCCAATACAATGCCATGTTTATGTCCCAACCCCGAACGTGGCAGAATAACCGCCGCCAAATCAGGATCGGCGATATAAATGGCGATACCCGTCGGCAATAACACCGTTTCCTGAGGTGCTATCTGCATCGGCTCATCAATACAAACCCGCAGATCCAGACCGGCGGAGCCGGGCGTGGCGTAAGACGGCAACTCAATATCGCTGCCGACGCGGGGATCAAGAATTTTCAGTTGAATGGCTTGAGGCATGTGTCATATCCTTTCTTTTATGGATGCGCCATTTTGAATAGTTGCCGCCAAAATTGCAATAATCTGTCCGGCCAGACGGGTTTTGTGAGCCAGAGGGAGTTCGGTTTGTGATTCGGCGGTGAGAATTGTCACCTGATTGCCGTCCTTATCAAAACCCATACCCTCCCCTACCTGATTGGCGATGATCATATTCATTTTCTTGGCAGCCAGTTTTTCTTTCGCGTGCTTGAGCAAATCGGAAGTTTCCGCAGCAAAACCGACCACATAAGACGCTTTGCCGGAGGCAGCGATTTCGGCGATGATATCCGGATTCGCGGTCAGATTCAGGGTCAGGGACGGTTTGTCCTTTTTTTTGATTTTATGCTCACAAGCGGCTTTTACCGTAAAATCAGCTACGGCGGCACAGCCGATAAATATCATACCCGCCTTGAAATGGGTCATGACCTGCCGGTGCATGGCACTGGCTGATTGTACGGAATAGAAACTGACACCAGCCGGCGGAGCCAAGGCCGTTGGCCCGCTAATCAGAATCACCTCGGCACCCGCCATACGGGCGGCTTCAGCCAGGGCGTATCCCATTTTTCCGGAACTGTGATTGCTGATAAAGCGTACCGGATCTATCGCTTCACGGGTTGGTCCAGCCGTAATCATTATCCGCTGGCCTTTAAGCAGATGTTGCACCGAATGCAGGCGCATGGCCGCGATAATCGTTTCGACGTCACTCATACGGCCGAATCCTTCCTCACCACAAGCCTGGCTTCCTTCATCCGGCCCGACCAGCATGACCTCACGCTCGCGAAGAAGTTTGCTGTTATGAACGGTGGCCGGATGCGCCCACATGCTGCGATTCATGGCCGGGCAAACAACAACAGGCGCTTCCGTAACCAGGGCGATGGTACTTAATAAATCGTTGGCGATCCCATGCGCCAGTTTTGCCAGACAATTCGCCGATGCCGGTGCTATCAGCAGATAATCCGCCCACCTTGCCAGTTCAATATGCCCCATACCACGTTCCGCCTGGGTATCCAGCAGATCACAGCGTACTTCCCGTCCGCTCAACGCCTGCATGGTAAGCGGCGTAATAAATTCCTGTGCGGATCGAGTCATAACCACTTGCACCGTGGCACCCAGACGGGTCAGTTCCCGAACCAGGTAAGCCGATTTGTAAGCGGCAATACCTCCGCAGATCCCAAGAACAATTTTTTTATTAGCAAAATCCTGCATGACTCACCAAATTTGATAAGAATACCTGCGATCAAAACACAAACCTCGCCATAAAGGAATATCAATGACCGAACTGTCTTGCCGTATTCATCCGTTCGGGGGAACAGCGCCAAAACAGGCCGACGCAGTGATCTTATCAGCCTGTAGAAAAACAGGTGTTTCAATAATTCCCGGGTGTTCAGTCATCAGGTACACGAAGCCCGAATGGCTTCCACCCATTGGCGATTCTTGCCGAAATCATAATGCCCCATAGTCGCTGAAGCGCTGACCTGTCCTTGGCTGTCAATGACGATCCAGTCGGTGAAATGAAACACGGTACTTTGACGATAAGCGATAAGAGATGATTCATCCACCTTGACAAGTGTTGTATTTTTATCCTGTTTTAACAAACATTCGGCCAGGGAAGACAGATTTTTTATCGCGAGAGGCGCAATATAATGCGCGTTATTCCGGGCAACCAGGCTGCTGACCCAGTTAGGCTTTTGCTCATCCTGGCGTCCATTCACCAATCCCTCCGGCATGGCGCGAAAATTTATTTTTGGAAATAAATACATCATCAACACGGCTAATACCGCAAGGAGAATCATCACGGCCAATCCCGTCAAAATCATTTTCATACATTGACTTCCCATATTTTGTCAGTCCCCGGAGACTGCGTTCTTATTTTATACGGACACTGCCCGTCTTGTTCTATAATTACTATATATTTCACTGGATCCACTGTTATGACTAATATATCACGGGAAGAAATTTTAGTGTTATCCGACGACAAAACCGTTGGCCTCATTTATTCCCGCAGCGATTTACAACAATATCTGGTCGAGTTAATTCAGGGTAAAAAAACCGAATACCTCCATGACGGTCGTGAATTGGCCATCTACACCACCATGGACGCCGCGGTGCGTGACGCCAGGAAACACGGTGCGCAAAACTTTTTTCTGTGTCTTGACAATACTTATGAAGAATGTGGGCTGGAAAACACCGGTAACCATTTAAGCTATCTGCCCATACATCCTCGACAATAAACAAAACCGGCCATAAGAAACATTAAGCGGCACAGGTTTTGTACACCTGCTTTATCCAAAAAAGAGATTGGCAGCCGAACGTTTGCATATCAACAGCCCCTTCATCTTGATTCTTGTCGGCAAAATCAGTACAGTCTATAAGCCTTGCAATCGTTTATTATTTGTGCAAAATCGGACTTTCGGATCACAATACAGGACATACCATGCGCCTTTTAATCAGTTCATTCCTCTTCCTGGCGGCTGCACTCACTCATGCGGACACCATAGATCATTACATGAATATTTCTAATAATATTCCGCAAATGGAGATGAAGGCCGATCCTCAAGCCCAGGCCTGGGCCCGTTCCGCTCGCAACGTATTAACCATTACCACCGAGACTATTGCCGAAACACTGCTTCAGGCAAACGAACTGGCCAAAAGTCAGGGCCGGCCTCTTTTTTGTCTGCCAAAGGACGTTTCCTTAAATTCGGTGACCTTAAACGGCATTATTGTACAAACCTATCGTGAGATCTCCAGCCAGCAGAGTGACAAAAATAAAATGACGATATCCCAGGTAGCCTGGCTTGGTATCACCAAAGCCTATCCCTGCACATCCCAGCCCCAATCCAGCTTTAGCCAGCAAATGCAGCATGTCAACTCACTGCTCAAAAATTAGGGCGTGTTTTTAAAGTTTCGCCAGAAGCGAAAAAACACAAAAAAAATGTAAAATTGATAGGCAGTTCCTTGTAAATGCGGTAGATTGAAAATAATCGGTTAAAAACCGTACTACCTTGCGGGTATTACCATGAATCCCTTACTGGAACTGATGAAACAAGACACACCCCTGGCTCTGGATGATGTGCTACCCGGTAACGCCAGTGTTCAGGCTTGTCTTGGTGGTCTGTTCCTGCAATTAACCAAAGCGTTACAACCAACCACCATCTCCCGTTCCCCGGAGACATTCTTTAGCGTCGATTCCTTTGATACCCAGTTGGCCTCCATTATGAACCAACCCGATCTGTTTGCGGAATCACTCACGTCACACTTTGGAATACCCAACGCCCGATTCTCTCATTTGCGGTGTTATTCCAATGGTCAACGAGCCCACTGGCACGCCATTTATGCGGAACTTAACAACGACGGCACGGAGATAGCACGTATTGTTATGACCGATTCCAGGACAAATTCTTCCGGTCACGGCATAACCGCCGGCCAGGATCGCCGGCATAATGAGTTTTTAAAGAGCATCCCTAATCATAAAATAACATTTACAGCCGGCCCCGAGCAGCCTTCCGGCTCAAGCACCTGCTGGCTTCACGGACTGGCCAATTTAGCCTCTCTGGCGGCCACAGGTCAGGTGTACCAAAGAAAAACAAACCAACCTCTTGGCGACGAGTTGGCGGCTTTGTTGCCGCAACCCGTGGTTTCCCGTTCGGATGACAAACACAACGAAACACAAAGCAACGCGATACATCCATCAACCCCCGTCAATTATCCGGATAGGCTCTTTCAAACGAGAAAAAACCATACGGGTGAAAAAAACCGCTTGCTATCGTCTCCGATACAATCCTCTCATTCCACTTGTCTGCCGGCGACATTAAAAGTCACCGGGACGTCGGGATTATTCCTGGGCGCGGGACAGGCTCTCGCAGGCGCGCTTGCCGTCGCCGCCGTTTTTCCTTTAGGCACCACCTTGAGCATTGCGTTATTGGCCACCGGTATCGCCCTGCTCCTGAGCGGTGCGACGTTATTAATCGGTGGTTGTTATGCAACGAATGAGCAACTATCCGAACAGAAAACCATAAAATACGCTTGAAAAATCGGTTAACTTTTTAACGTAGCTAGTACTGTTTCCATTTAGTTTTGCATGGTTTTAATTCTTAAAAAACGTCTACATCCCGCGATTTATTCGCGGGAACCAGTGGTTCAAAGTTCAGAACTACGCACACCTGGATGCCGCGAACAAATCGCGGCATCCAGGCATTTTTGGAACAATTTGTATATCACAACCGGTCTTAAGGTTTTAAGCTGTCCGGTTGTGATTCTGTTGACTCACTATATTTTTTAATAAACGGCTCAAGAGCCTCTTTTTGTTTCTGAAATTCGGGTAATTTCTTGTTTATATCATTGAGTATTTCCGTACTGTCCTCTAAAAGTTTATCGCATTCAATCATACGATCGTCAATTTTACGGCTTTCAGGAAATTTCTTTTTTAACTGAGACAAAGAGCTAATTTCCTTTCTAAGCCGGAGCATGGTTTTAAGCGTTTCTTCCTTTAATTTTTCCGTTTTATTAATTACCTGATCCCATTCATTTTGCTGATCTTTCAGTTCATCAATGTCACCCATTCCCATTTTTTTCCTCATAATATATTTACCTTAAAATTGGAACTATTACCCCAAAATTCCCATAACATTCCGACTCATCATGTGCTATTTAAGTTTCTGTTGATTATCCGTTTCTTCCTCGTCCTTTATCTCATGAATAAATTCCTTGAATTTAGTTGAAGGATGCGGATGATGCTGAATGATTTTTTCGAGCCTTTGCTCAATCAACTTCATTTTTTCTTCCGTTTCCGTAGTAAGCTTCTGGCTGCCACTTTTAAGCTCTTTCCACTGTTGTACTATCGCTTCCAATTCTTTATCCAGTTTAAAAGCGCTTAGCTCCGGTTCCTGAGGAAGCGGCTCATTAAGTTTTTGCAACCCGTCATCATTACAATACATCTCCCCTGTCATCATATTGATATGGTAATCGATTTGCGCAGGAACACCGTCGATAATCATGTCGACAACCAACTTGAAACCCTCGTTATTCTGATAGTGCTTGCTGGTACCAAGAGTAACCGCTTTGAACTGAACCTGCGTATCATTAGGAGAGTTTTCAACAATGGCTTTTTCCAACGAGTGCAACAGCTCTCTATAAGTAGCAGCCTGATTAACTTTCAGGAATAACGGTGACTTGATCCCTTCATTGAGTAAAGCAGGATCCATTGTTTTGAAGAGGATATTTTTATCCCGATAAGTAAATGTATTTTTGGCCGGAAGATTCAACTGCGGTTTGACATCCCTGCCTGTCACGCGTTGAAAATGTGCCGCGGCAGCTGCCGAAGCCGCTTGATATACCTGTGCGGAACGTTGTTCATTGAACGAGCTATTTTTATCACATTGAGCAAAATAGCGTACCATTTGTAATTTTGTTTGCTGACAATAGTCCTGGAAAGCCTCCCAGTTATCGTCATGAACCCCTTTCGGTTTAGCCATCAATAAAGCGTTGTTAAAAAATACGGACAAAGCCTGGTATTTCTCTTGTAACGTTGCATTTTTGTTATCAAGAATATCATACAACTCCTTACTCTCAATACCCCGGGAACCGGCTTGCTGTAAAACGACCTTGACATTATCCAAGGCATTATCGGTATTGGCATCCAGCTCATCAGGAGCCATCGCCGCCTGAACTTTAAGTTCCAGTTCATTCAGATACTGGTACAAACGTCCCTGAACGCCGCTTTTCAAGGTTCGGGAATGTGTCTTGTCATTTTTCAGCAATTCTTGGCGTGCCTCGGCAATAGTGCGCAAGATATCTTCCGGATTTTGATCCTTCTTCTGTAAATTTTCAAGCAACGTCGCAACCACTTGTTTGCGATCACCACTGACCCACCCCCGAGTCCACCATTTGTCTTTATAAGCGGTTAACCACGCCTCTGCTTGCGCTTTTATGCCGGAAGAACCTTGTTGTTGCGCATTATCTCCGCTCCACCAGGCTGCAAAATTGCCTTTCTTCCATTGACTGGTCTGTTCAGGCAATAGTTGTCGTCCTTCCGACATAATAACATTCAAATACGTTCCTTTTTGCACTTCATGTTCGCCACGATGACTGGTCAAGACGTTAAAATGGGATTGTTGCGCCCGAACGACGGCATCAATCAATGGTTTATCCTCGCTCCATAGCATTTGCTTCTCGAAACGTCGACATTCCTGGCTTAGGCGCGCATACCCAACCGGATTGCCATCCCGGTAGGCCTTGTATCGTAAATAAAGTAACGCCCCCATGATTTGCTCGACTTGTTCAGCATCAGAAGCATTCCGGTCTATGGTAAATTTACCTCTTAATTTTTGGTGATGAGCCGGGGTACTTAACCATTCGACCTGCCTGGCGATATAGCCATTGGTTGCCTCGGCTCCCGCATGCTTCACCGCGTCTTTCATTATTCCGAATTGATAATCGGGGGAGTCCATAAAATCACTATACACAGCGGCTTCAGACACCGTGGGATCCACTTTGCCGTATTGCTGTATTCTCTTCACATAAAATTGTTCCAGGAGGGGCTTTCTGGCTTGGATGGTATCTATTACATCCTGCGGATCAAGCGACTTTATCTCAGGCATTGACACCGTCAGTTTATTGTAATCAGCCCAACCGGTTAAATCGGTTCTCAAAACGCCATCGTCTTTAGCAAACTCATTCCATTGCTCGCATGCGAATGTTGCAATCTCGCGCAACTGTCGAGCCATGTTTCCTTGCAATTCAGGATCATGCTGCAACTCTTCCCAGCGGTTATCAATGCGGCTTAACACCAGATTCCACTGTTTTGTCAATTTATCACGAATCACCCTTTTGGGTACCTGTTCGTCACTGGCATTAATGACTTGAATGTATTTGAAAAACTCCTGATAAACGATATCTTTCACATCATCGAACGATTCTCGCGACTCCCGCTCCACCACACGCTTTTCATTGCGCACGCGGTTTAACTCGGAAATGGCCTTATCAAGACCGTCCACCGTATCCGGAATTTTTCGCATTTGCCTGGGCGAATAGATATCCGAAAATTCGCTGCGACGAACAATCAAGCGGGTAAATCCTACCTGACCGGCGCGTCCGGCACGGCCAATTTTTTGTCGCTTGGATCGTTCCAGATCTTCGGAAGAATAAGGATCGGTATCAACATACGTATCTATCGTATACAAACCATTATTGTGTCCCGGCTTAATATCAGTTCCCCGACCAAATACCGTAGAAATGGTGATCATGCCATTTTGACCGGCCTTTTCCTTAATCTCCTGTTCTTCCTGATTTCGCGCTTTAGGGGTAGGTTTTTCACTGCTGTAAAAGCGCTGAATGCCATTATCCACGCCTTGAAATCTGGAGTTGTATTTCCCAGGATTTTTATTAATAGCGTCTTGCAAGGCCTGATAAATTTTCTCCCCTTGCTCTTTATCCGCACAATGAATCAATATCGGTCCGGCGTTTCCTCCTTTTTGCTGCCTCAGATAGTGGAGCGTTTCCTTAACGATGCGGTTAATATGATCGCGACTTTCCGCCTCCGGATCGTCCACGGTTTTCGGGTTCGTCAGAATCGGTTTTAAATCCTGACGTTTCGATTCCGTAAACGACGGTATATCCACAAATCGAAACCCATATTTCGCATACTGCTCTTTAATTTCTTCTCGTGAGCCGGCTGTGCCGCTCATACCCATGCGAAGTTTATAAATATTAAACAAAATTTTGCTGTTTAACGTCGTAATATAGGTTTTTTCCGGCTCAACCAGAAAATCAGGCATGGTACCTCTATCAATGTCACTACGGTATTTCTGACGCAGGCGCACATGTAAAAACTGCTGAATCGCATCACTGAATTCAGCCTGGATGTTGGGACGTCCGCCGGTTAGAATACAGGCTTTGGAAACCTGACCATATTTTTTATGTTCCAGAGAAACTACCCGAAATCGTACTTGCTCAAGCTCAATCAGCTGGCTGGTCTTGCCGGCAGCAACGAGCCAGGTTTCCAACCGTTTTTTGTAAACGTCCGGCTGACTCTCCAGCTCTTTAAGCTGTGCTTTCTCTTCCTTGCTTTTGGCTGAATTTCTTAACCAGATTCTTGCCTGCTCCAGAAACGCCTCATCACTTTTTGGCGCCTTCTGAGTATCAGCAAATTGCACCAGTGCTTCGTAAATCCATGTATACGGGCTTTTATAGGGATCAGTCACCGGATCCAGAGCCGCTGCATAGCGATAGCGGGTACTGTCATCCAGTGTTGAAAAATCCACTTCATCGGCAATTAAGGCACAATCTTCCGGGAACACTTTACCTTGTAACTGCATTTTGGAACGATGCAGTGCCAATTCCGACATGCTGGAATAATGGATCGCGCCTTCTTCATATTCTTCCCGGCCGGAAGTAGCATGAATGAGCCTGGCAGACATGCCCAGGTACTCAAAAAAGCCACGATTTTCGTTCAGTCCTTCTTCCGCCAGAAACAGATTGCTTGTACAAACGTCAACCGTTTTGCCTTCCATATTTATCATGGCTGCAGCAAGACCGGAGGTCAGGGACTTGCCTTGCCCCGTCTGAATCTGGGCGATAAAATCCTGACCACTCTGCATGGCCGTCAATAAATAAAGAATTTGCGTCGGTCTCGGGAATTTACCCGTACCTCGATACATCGCTTCCCGCAGCAAGGCAATGGTTTCCAGGCGCACCTTGAGGCGTTGTTCAGGCGAAAGTTTCGTATCTTTTAACTGATCACGGTAATACTTGAGCAAGCCCTGGATTTCCCCATGAGACATCTCTTTAAAGGGCTTGCATGAGCCGCCGTCTTCTGTCCACGGCAGGGTAGGAACGCCCCGATTGTTACCAATGGTGTTTACGTATAAAAACCATCGCTGCAATTCCTCTCGTTGCGAAAGCAGAAGCGGACGCTCATAATTTAAGTCCTGCAGATTATCGAGATATTTGGCGAGATGATCGGTACCAAAATCTCTATCTTGATTTTTTTTAACAAGCCAGTAATCACGGTCATAGTGTGCCTGCAACGTTTGCAGGGCTTCCATATCCAGGCGGTCTTCCGCAGAAAGCAACTCGTGCAAAATAGACAAACCAGGAGACCTGGGAGAGCGATACAACGCGTCCAGTTGTTGCAGCAGTTCCTTCGGTTCAAGCTTGTTCAGTTTGTCTATCACATCACGAAACAGTTCCCCTTGATAAGGCATCCCTTGTGCGGCTTTCAAAGCGACCGCCAATACCAACGATTGTTTAGGCACGTCCTCTATCGGGCCAAGTGTGGTCATGACGGCTATAAAATCGCTCGCCCGATTCCGGTCTTCGGTAAAAAAGTCAAAAGTAGTCGCTGTCAGCGCAGGATTATTGAGTTGGATAATGATCTGAAAAGCATCATCCATGTTTCTCAAGGTGTTGTCATCAACTCGTTCACAGCTGGAAAGAAGTTTCAGCCTGGCGGTAAACAAGGCACCATCCAATTCCCGTAATGGTAATAATTTCGCTATATACTCCGGAGCAGCTCGAGGGGTTTCGGCATTATCATGACAATAGCGCAGTGCCAGTTCACAAAGCAGCTTTTTCTCGGAATCGTTGAAAACATCTTCCCGCTCTTTATCAAACACAACATCAACAATACCTTTCAATGCTGCAATAGTATCATCAGTGACGTCCTCAAACGCCAGGAATTGCTGTAGAAGGTCGGTGGAAAGCGGCGCGTTTTTATTGAAATTATCCACCAGTGCGCCGGTTATATCTGCCAGCAGGGATAAAGGATAAGAGTCAAGGCAGGGACTTTTTTTATCCAGGACATCCAGGACTTTTCTGAAATCGGCAGGCCAGGTTTTATTGATGCGTTGCAAATTAGCCAGGAATTGACTAAGTGAATTCAGTTCGCCCGCATACAACCCGGCGAATTGATTAAAATCGGATTCTTCTTTAATGGGATGATGAACCTTGCTGTTAATAATTTTGGCTAACCAACTCCTGGTCGATTCATCCCTTATGCCAATACGCTCAAGACCATCCTTCGTCACACTGTCATAGACTCTAAGCATCACACTCTGAACTTTTCCCTTAACCACACCACCAATAAATCCGGAAAATGTAGCAATCTCCTCAAGGCCACCCAGTAACATTCTTGTCCCTTCAGGGGTGGCAAGACTATCAAAAAATCCCTCACCAAGCCGATCATCAATCAGAGATTTATTAGGAGCCAATTCACTCATGATCTCACCCATAAACTTGGTAATGATCGTATGTAAATTACCGGCAGACTCTACGGATGTGGCGGTCACCTTCTCCATTTGTATGGCGCAGCTTTCAGGCAATGCGCTTCTTACAGTCCGTTCAAGGCCGCTATAGTCCGGCTTGTCATTGGCGGCTATCGTTGTTACCAGGCCAATGAGGTCATCCAGCGAAGGCAGAGCCTCCGATTTCTCCACATCAATGTGGCCGAGCAGTTCAAGTAAATCACTGGTGGTTTGCGCCCCATGCTTCTCCAGGCAGTTACCTACTTCGGCATACAATGCTCTGGCCTTCTCCAGCGCACTAGACTCATCCACGCCTTCTGAACTGCAGACAGCCAGGAGTTTCGCTGCGGCCACTCTTATCCTGCGATCAAATTTAAACTCCGCTTCAGCCTCCTCAACTTTTCGGAATTGACCATTTAACCCTTCTATTTGAAAGAGAATCTTTTGAAAATTGTCGGCGCCCAGATTTTGCTTGTTTCTCGCCAGTGAAAGCAACGCTTCAATATAGCCTTCCGCATGATCACCATATCTGGAAACAAGCCCTGGTATGTTTGCTATAAAACTCGCTGGGTCATTCGAACCAAGAGCAACATTGGATATCTCCGTTATCTCCGCAATAGTGGGTCGAATAGGAAATCCTCTAATTCCCCGCCAATTGGCGAGTATTTTGCCAACAACCCGGTACTCTTTTGACTCCGGCGACTTATCGGATTGAATGGTCCATTCTATCAGACGATCGATGTCCTCTTGTGTAAAATGTTTACCTCGTTTTCCGGTACCGAAGACCGCGACCAGAAGCAGAAGATTATCGTTCCTGACTTCATAATCCGTATTTTTTACCTCTAATAGCTTGTCAAACGCTTTAAGATATTGACTCTGAGAAGCACGATGATTAAAAGTCGCGATGTAACGCATGAACAGGGATTTTCTTTTTTCTTCCGTATTGGTGCTTATATCGACAAGATTTGCCCCGATATTGATTTTATCGCAGCGAAAACTAAAGCCTTTTTGGGAATATTCTCGATTGGTTTTGGGATCTTTACTATAACTGTCTCCCAAATCAAGCATCATATCAGGCGTCACCAGCTTATACCCTTCATAACGTGATGCGTAAAAAGGGCCTAACGGATCGAGAGACAGTCCCCCTAATCCCTCGTAAAACTGCTCATCCACGTCATGCGCGTTCGGCAAAATCGTGGTTAACAACCGATCCAGAGCCACTCGCATGTCAGCGACATCGGTCAAAGGACAATATTCCGTCAGGTTCAGTCCAGGACCCACCTCTTCCAGCTGACCGCAAAAATAGAGAAACCCGTCCGTCAATTCCGCCAGATTCGCCCAACGTTGACCAGGGGCTTGCACCATGGCGAACTCACTATCGGAATCGGGTTGATAATAAAGATTACTGGTGTGTTGCTCCGTTAATGATACCCACCATGCCGTCTGCGCCGATGACAAGGTTAACAATTTTTGCATGGCGGCATGCGCGCTTTCAGTCGTCAATTCATTAAGATTCTGAGACGGGTCAATAAAACAGGTCTTGAAGCTTGCAAAAAACTTCTCTCCCTTTATCGTTTTAATCTGATTCAAAGTATCCAGCAGATCGGACAAACCCTGCGGCCCTTTCTCGTAAAACACCTCGCTTAACGCGTTGATATTAGACGACGACAGTTTATCGCCAAAAACGTCCCGGATTTGTTTCCGGATGGCGCTTGCCTCTTCCTTGCCGACCATCCCTTCAATAAAACTATTTAAAATGAAAACTCGTTGTGACTCGGTAAACGTGGTATCGCTTTTTAAAAAGAAGAACTGGCTGATGCAATCCTTCAAAGCAGGTCTTTGACTCTTGTTCATAGGCTTTATGACATGGTCATAGAGACTTTGAGCCTGTTCACGACTCATAAACTGCAAGGCATTACCTGACCATTGATTCGGAGCCCGTGGTTTGCTGAATCGAATGGTAAGCGGGGATTCATTCGGATTAATCGCCGGATTAAACGACGAATAGGCAAGCACGACGTCCCCGTCCTTATCTTGCTGAAGGGAAAATCCGCGAGGTAAATTATCCGGATGCAGTCCGTACTGGACATCCTGCAAATGCTCAAGTAGCATTTCGGCTGCGGAAACGGTCATTTTCTTAATGCCGTATTTAAAGAAATCGGCATGCGCTCCCGTAATCAGATCCCAACATTGTGACGGTTTCAAATGAGGATGACGGTTGGCACTAAAGGTAATAAAATGCCCGTTCTGCCCAATGCTCTCTCTGGTGAGCAACTTCTCATCACCCGTGTAGGGGGCAAACGCTTCCTCCTCGATCTCGTCTTCTTCCGGCAGTTCCTCATCATCCAGTGCGGTTTGTATTTGTTGTTGAACTTGTTGTTGCTGCTGCTCCTGAATCTGTACCTCGGTATCCAGTCCCTCCAGTCCTTCCGTTTGCAAAATGGCTTTACCTATTTTACCGAGTACAGCCGATTCTTTGATCCCGGACTTATGAGACAGACGGCCTGAAACCTCAGGAGAAGTCCGTTTTTGGCGTTGATTAGCCAATCCGGCGTTTTCCAGCTCCTTAAGCTTGAGCAGCAAATCAGGATGAACGGTTTCCTTTGAGGTAGAAAAAGAAAGAATCGTTGGATAGCCCTTCTCTTTTATAGTATCAATTAATGTTTGAACGGTTTCTTCAGACAAGGTTGCAAGCGAATCGGCTTCAATTTCCAGCTTTTCAAGACCGGGCATGGCTTCCATAATGCTGCCCAGCTCCCTAACCAGCTCCTTATTGTCGACGGCTGTCAAATCGGGTATGGTGAACTGAAATCGTTTGAACGGAGTAAAGGGTTCTTCGGATTGTACGTGGTCTCTTAAAGCAATCAACAGGCCGAGATCAGATACCGGTAGCGGCTCAATTTCATCTTGACGATGCGTCATATTGAATTCATCGAACGGGAATGTCGTATCAACAAAGCGATCTTCATGAGCCGCCATGTATTGCAACAATTTGATAAATCCTGTTACACCCAGTGCCGATACGGCTTCTGTATCCTCTTTGGCGTATTGGTTCATCCATTCAAAACGGTTTTTACTCGGGAAAACAGAGGGCGTAAACAACATGTGTTCAAACAAGGAATCCCACGGATCGACCCCTTCGGGCACGTTAATGTTTCGACTGTCTAACAGATTGTTGCGGGCATTGATAATCGCAAGATATTGCTGTAAGCCTGGCTCATCCGAAGTCAATTTAATATGGCGCGGTAAACCATCGATTTTTTCATGCAACAGTTGCTCATCTATTTTCCCGGTTCCAGCCAGCTTCAGTTCAGTCAATGCGCTGTTTTTACCTGTTTGTTCAAAAACAACCTGTAATACCAGAGCCGGGTCGCTTTCCTGCTCTGCTACCTTGTCAAGAATCTCTTGTACATTTAATTCCAGAGACTCTTCACTGGTTGAAGCGATCTCCTTGATCGCTGTCAATTCACGCAAAGCGGTCATTTTCTTATCCTGCATCACCAGCTTTTCCAGTAACTCGCTGTTGAATTGACCTTTTTTCCCCTCTTTTTTCATCGCGACAGGTTGAGAAAAGGCCAGCAATTGCCCTTCTACCAGCATCGGTTTTACAATAAACTCGTCGTGTTCTTCGCTGCTTGTTTCTTCAAAAACACGTGCGGGAAAAATTTTCTCAATCCCTTCTTTTATGTCGTTTGAAATACGTTGCTCCCCTAACAGGGAACGGTATACAAAGTTACGAAGGGCGGTGCTGTCCGGACAATCTAAAAATTTTCGATAGCTCTCTTTTTCCTCTATCACTCCTTTTTCGAGAAGATCGGCAAGAAGCCCTCTTAACGCGCGGTACCCGCAGGTGTATCCATCTTTCTGCTCACCGGAACCGGTTATATTAATAGTCGGTTCTTCACATTCCGGGAAAGCCGTATAAATTTTTAACGTCTCATCCTTGGCATACCCGCCAAGCTCCGTCCGGTACTTCAACGCATTACGAATGGTACTTTCAATGTCTTTTTTGCCACGTTCATGTAAAAACAATTCATCGGTGTAATCGACGGTAATCCGTGCGGGAGGATCCACGGGATCAACCGTAACCAGCATCCGTGTCCAGTGAACGCCCCGGGAATCAATTCGACTGTGACCGTCCTCACCCAAATTAACGATTAAAGGAATCACATAGGGTTTTTTCGGGTCGTCATGTTGATGTTTTTCACGCTCAAAATGCAAAACCAACCCGATATCATCCTCTTTGAAAGGAACAATATGAGTCTCATTTTGTAATCCCAGAATAGTCAACTCACGCTGAATATCAAGATCGGTGAGCCATTCGTCTTTTTTTAACTTACCGGCCAGAAATTTTTCAAAAAGACCTGGATAACTGGCCTTGGAAGGATCAAAACTAATGCGCGCCGGGCGAGTATGCTGCCACCGCAACCAATCTGTTCTGGCCGCCAGGATATCAAAATTGAGCGTATATTGATCACCTAACTCTCCCGCCTCCTTTTTGTAACTCATATGCCTGACAAACACGTTATAAAAGGTTGCAAAATCATTGAGGTTTACTGAAAGGGTCTGCTGATTGTCCACCGCAAGCGGCAACAGGGAGAGATATTCACCATGTTCACTGTCAAAACGTTTCAGGCCATCGATTAAAGGCGCGGCATGGTTAATAGCCAACTCATTGACGTTTTTTAAAATATCATATAATTTTTTTAACGAATCATTAGGTGAGGTACTGATATCAAGCCCACCTGACAGCAAATCTTCTGATTTGCTTTGCAAATCACCGGTGGACAGCCGGCCGATACTTGTAAGCTCTTCGGGAGTAATCACCTTGTTCTCGACCGCTTGATGAAGAGCAATCATACGGCTTATCAACGTCAAGACTTGAACTTCCGCGTCTGGATTGTCAAAAAAAGGCATGGGCATGTTTATCTCTAAAAATTATGTATTCCTTAATCATAAGAAATAGCACAATTACCTTATTATAATATTAAGGGACAATAAAAATGACCAAAATAAAAGCAATTTCATAAAAATTTTAAAATAAAATCACCTTTTTATCATAAAACTTAAATTTCTATCGGCATGGCCATGGTAAATGGGATGCCGCTCTTCATTCATTCCGACATCCCAATTTATAGCGCAAGCCATTTTCAATCTGCCCGTGATCTCGAAGAGTCTCTTTTATTTAAGTGGATTTGTTAATTTACATTAACGGGAGACTCTTCTCATTCTCTTTCCTGTTTTTATTCAACCATCGCAACTACAGGGTTGGATACCACAGACCAAGGCTTCGCGCTCTACTGGCTAAACTCATCAAACGCTTCCAGAGCCTCGGCCGCATACATCAAAGAAGGGCCGCCGCCCATATAAATAGCCATACCCAGCGTTTCCATCAACTCTTCACGCGTCGTCTGCAGTTTGACCAGAGTCTGGGAATGAAACCCGATACAACCCGGACAATGCCCGGCAACCGCCAGAGCGATGGCAACCAGTTCCTTGGTTTTTTTATCCAGAACACCGTCTTTGGTCGCCGCTTGCGCCAATGAGGAAAAACCGGCCATGACGTCCGGCATCTCTTTACGCATTTTGGCTAGTTGGGTGCTTATTCCTTTGGTGATTTCACTATATTTTTGTGACATTTACTGCTCTCCTCGCTGTTTGACATGGACACGAATGAATCCATGAAATGACCAAAGCCTGCGTTCAGGCTTTCCAGTTTACCTCGGTGAATTTTATACCACGCCTGAAGCATGCGAACAATGATGGGCCTGGGTCAGGACGCGTTTCATTTTTTATTCGTGATGGCTAACCCGCCATTTTCCCTGTTGCAAATCCTGCAAATCCTGCCAAAGTCTCCGGGCAATAGGGCCATGTGCCGGTTTTTGCAGACGGATTGCTCCCATGGTCACCAGACGCTCGTCAAAATGATCGCCATGTAATCGCTGCAATCGCCCTTCTGCCAGCTCCTGGGCAATCAAATGAAGCGGCAACCGTCCCCAGCCAAGTCCAGCGACAATGATGTCTTTTTTCGTAGTCACATCGCTAACTGTCCAATGGTGGCCATGCGCAATCACCCCAAATGAAAAATCCGATTTTGACGAGTCGCGAAGAATAACCTGCATACATTCGGTAAGTCTGTCCAAATCCTGCAACGGACTAAAAAATTCCTCGATAAACGATGGCGAGGCCACAGCTATCATGGGCTCCGAACGCAAAAGCACCACCTCAACCGCCTCCTTACTGATTAAATTCTCACTGATAACAAGATCGGCCTGATGGTTCAGCAAACGTTCACAAGCCCCTCCCAACGATTCGGAAAGAAAATGGAACTGGGTCAGGGGATACACGGTAATCCAGTGTTTCAGCAAGTCTCTCAGAGAGGCCAGCGGATAAAAAACATCAATGGCTATGGTGATATCGCTTTCCATATCGGCTTGTAACTGCTCGGCAAATTGATTGATGTGTTGCCAATGTCCCACCAAAGATTTGGCACGTTGATAAAATGTTTGCCCTTGCGGAGTTAAAGTCGGCCGGTATTGACTGCGATCCAGTAAAATAATACCGAGTTGTTCCTCCAGCTTTTTAACCGCCAATGTAATAGCCGGCTGGGTTTTAAACAAAACCTGTGCCGCTGCGTTAAATCCTCCGCTTTCCACCACAATCACAAAAACTCGTAACGCGTCAAAATCCAGGTTCATTAGTTTTACTTATTAAACTTATAAAAACTTAATATTATCAAATTATTAAAAATCCCTCTAATCTGGCTAAAAAAAATCAACAGGGAACCAGACAAGCCATGATAAATTTAAAATATCAGCAAAATACGACAGAACAGCTGCTTGCCATATTGATACAACATCGACGCGTGAGCGAACAGGTCAAAAGCCAGTGCCAGGGGACGCAATGCCAGGGCTGTACACAATCTCCCAGACAACATATTGAATATGCGGTTACTCGCCAATTGCCGTTAACCATGATCCTGCCCGCTTTCCCTGCCAAATCAGCCAACCGGGATAAAACCTTGTCCGAGAAACCTGATCTCGGTGAAATCATGGGGTTACAAAACCTCAACGTCCTTTGCGAAACCTTGCAGGACATTCATCAGCCTGGTGTGTGTTTAATTATCTGCTCCGATGGCCGTGTTTTTAATGATTTGGTCTCGGTCAGTGATCAAGATGTTGATATTTATCAACAAGGCATTAAAGACATTATTAAGGAACACCGGTTAAGGCATCTGAGTACGTTTTCGCTGGATGATATTTATCCTTACCGTGATTATAACAGCATGAGGGATTTGCTGATGCGCCAGTTTGGCGAGTCGTTACAGGAACTGACAGACCGTATTCAGACGGATGATCAGGCCCACCATCAGTTTAACGGCATTCATCGCTTTATTATGGAGGATCAGCTCGCGTTGTATCCTTCCCTGTCCAGGAATCAGGTTCGCAAACAAGCGAAACCGGTCGCGTATGAAGTCATTCGTCGCTCAAACGCCTGGTCACGCCTGTTAGCCGATTATTTTCCACATGGCCTGCGTTTATCCATCCATCCACAATTGTGCGGCTCGGAAAAACTGGGTATCAACTTTCTGCCCGCAACGAACCACTGGGCTACCCCCTGGCACAATGTCTTACTGAAAAACGAACAGGGATGGCAATTGATCAAGCGGCGCGATGCCGAACAACTGGGCGCCATATTACGTGATAATCACTACGTTCTGGAGACTCGCTAATGAATAGCCCAACCATGATCAGGGCATTTGAACCCTGGCTTATAGAAAACCGGTCGCAGGCCCCTGTCACCGGGTGGCCGCTGGAGACCCTTTTAAATCTCGCCACTCGGCATAAAATCGTGTTGTTGCGTGGATTCGCACCGTTGGAGCGAGAGGAATTGCTTGATTACTGTCAATCCCATGCCCGGTTGCTGCACTGGGATTTTGGCCCCGTCATGGAAATGAAGGTCGATAAAGAGACCAGAAATTATCTGTTTACCCAAGGTGATGTGCCGCTCCATTGGGATGGCGCTTTTTATGAGGAACCCCGTTTTCTTCTGTTTCATTGCCTGCAGGCACCAACGGCTGGAAGCGGTGGTGAAACCCTTTTCGTCAATACAGAATCCGTATGGCAGGAGGCCACTACCGGACAACGCCAGGAATGGCAGGCTTTGTCCCTGTCGTTTCAAACGGACAAGCTGGCACATTATGGTGGGTTTATCACCCGCAAACTGGTTAACCGTCATCCGGATACCAACCATACCATTATACGGTTCGCAGAGCCGGTCGGCGACGATTATTTAAATCCGGTACAGGTTAAGGTTATTGATAAAAGTGACCGGGAATCCGCTGCTTTTTTACAATCGTTAAGCACCATCATGCGTGCCCCGCAACACTGTTACTCCCATCAATGGCAAGAAGGGGATTTTCTAATAGCCGATAACTTTTCTCTCCTGCATGGACGCAACTCTTTTCATCACCACACGCCAAGACATTTAAGAAGGATCCAGATTTTATGAAACCGTTTACCTTAATGCAGCTCAAACAGGACTCCACTCCGGAAGAGTTCACTCGTCAGTTACGTGAAATGGGCGAATTATTCTGGTGGGAACCTGGAAAATTCTGGGTGATCACCTCTTATGACCTGGCAAAATCCGTCCTGACCAGTGAGGATTACACCTGTGACCGTACGCCGTTTTTTATTTCTCGCATGCCTGAGATGGATTTGTCTCTCATCGGCGATTTCTTTAAGGTGGTTAGTAAAATGATGGTCATGAGCGACGCCCCCGCACACACCCACAGGCGGCGAATTTGTTACCACGGCTTCAGTAACAGAACCCTGGAACAGTTAAAACCGCTGATTGAGCGCACCATTGACCGGCAGCTTGACGAGTTTGCCTGGGAAAAACCCATGGAGTTTGTCCAGCAACTGGCCCAAACGATTCCGTCAACAACGCTGGCGGAGTTATTTGCCATTCCGGACAGCGAACGACTGGATTTTTACAACTGGTCAAACAACATGACGCAGTTTTTCGGCGGCTCTACCAGTTATTTCAATGAGGACGGCATCAAGGTCAATCACAGCGCCAGGCAATTGTATGATTATTTTTCCGATCTGATCCTGCAACGCCGGCAAACACCGGCCCAGGATTTCTTAAGTATTTTACTGCATCATCAAAATCATTTCGGTTTGACCGACGAGGAAATCATTTCACAAGCGATTATGATGCTGGTTGCAGGTCAGGTCACCACAACCGATCAACTCTGCAATAATCTTTATACGATGCTCACCATGCCGGGGCTATGGTCTGAAATGGGGCAAAATCCCGCGCAACTGGACAGTTATATTGAAGAATGTAACCGTCTTGATCCGGCCGTCACCTTTATTTTCCGGGTCACCAAAAATGATACCATGCTCGGTAACCAGTTCATTGAAAAAGGAAAAGTGATATTTATCTCGGCGCATGCCGTCAATCGCGATCCGGCTTTTTTTACCAGTCCGGACAAGGTAACCCTGCAAAACAAAACCACCCCTCACTTCAGTTATGGCTACGGCAGCCATTTTTGTCTGGGCGCCAAACTGGCTCGCATTGAAATGCGCAGCGTGTTTAAGGCTTTATTGCAACGGTTTCCTTTACTTCGTATGGCGCAGGACTTGCCAGCCATCCGCAAACATCACAGTCTGTCCTTTTCAGGCTTTGAGCAGTTGCATCTGATGCCGTCCTGACCAGCAATCATTCCGATCCAAATCAACAATTTACCCCATCCCGTTACGCAACCGCGTCTTGCACAAGACGCGGGCCTGTCATGCCTGCCTTAATGAAAATATCTCGTGCAGGAAATTGATCATGGCCTGGAGCGACCTTTGCTCGGCAACCGGGTTGTAAATCGTACCCAGTGCCGTATCGTGCGCCTCGGGATTGGTAAACGCGTGCTGGGTATGGCCGTATTGATGTACTTGCCAGTCCACATTCGCCGTGGTCATTTCCTGACAGAACTCGTTTACTTGCTCCGGCCTTACCATAGGATCGTCGTAACCATGCAAGGCAAGCACTTTGGCCAGAATGGGATATTCAGGAACCCCTTCCGGTTTGGAAAGCAAGCCATGGAAACTGACAACCCCCTTAAGATCAGCGCCACTTCGCGCCAAATCCAGCACACACAATCCACCAAAACAAAAGCCCATGGCGGCAACACAATGGGAATCCACTTCCGGCATGGAAACAACCGCTTCAAACGCCGCGCGAATCCGTGCCCGTAAAAAACGACGATCGTTGATCAACGGTTCCATCAGGGATTTTTTCTCTTCAACGGTGGTACCGACACGACCTGCGCCATACATATCCAGGGCAAAACCAACATACCCCAATCGACTCAGCATCTCAGCCTTCTGGCAGGCAAATTCATTACGCCCGCTCCAGTCATGAGCCACAATCACCGCAGGCCGAGGTTGATTAAAGGCCCTGTCATAAGATAAAAAACCATGCAATTCCTGCTCGCCATGGTAATAAGGATAATTTGTGGTATACATATATTCTTCCTGTTGTAATAATCTGATATCAGTCTAATTTGTTCCTGACAAATGTCCAGCCAACCTTGAGACACGTCATCACGCCCAACGCTCTATCCGTTTCATCAGCAATCCGGCGCCATATAAAACTACGCCTGTTAACAATAAACACAATATCCGCACAACGGTCGGTGTCGACGCAGCGTCATACAAAAGCGCTTTACCTGCTGCAAAACCAAGGACAAACAAGGCGGATTTCGCCAGCACTTTATCTTTCAGATAACCGGCAAAACCCATTACCGCAATGGCATACAACAACCAGCAAACGGATACGGCAAAAGAACCATAGGGATCGGCCAAACGATAAAGACCGCTCACGGCAAGCACATGAGCCGCACCAAGAAACATAAAACCGTATTCCTCTTCCTTTACAATCTCCCGACGATGACGAATAAACAAGGACCAGATACCGGCAAAGGCGAACATACCAACCGGTAACCAGGAAGGCTGGCCAGTATTTAACAAATGAGCAACAATATTAACGTATTCCGTCATCACAATAATGGCCAGAAGCAGTATCGGGAAATAAAACGTCGATGTCTTGTTCCGCTTGAACCATTCAACGGGAAACAACACGCCGGCAAACAGGATCAAAACCAGTAACCAGGGCTTCAGGTTCGCGGGTAACAATTCCAGATAAAAAGAATGAAAAAAGACAACGGAGGCAAACGTCAGAATCATGGACTGGCTCTTTATACGCCCGCCCGGAAACCATTTTTTCGCAGAAAAATATAATGCGATTAACAATCCGGCAAACAGCAGGGACAGCCAGGGCGCCAATCCCGGATGGATACGATCGATAAAAAAGTATTCCATGGCATAAAACAGCATCAATACCGGAAAAAAGCTCCAGGCCTCCCCTTCGGTCAATTGTTGCCGATTATAAAGGGTATACCCGTATACACTGATTGAAAAAATCAGGAAATGAGCAGCCAGCACGATCGCTATCAACACATCCTGATGTAACCGTAACCCAATCATGGCATTAATGAATATAGCCAGATACGCGGCAATGACACACATGACGCGCGAGCTGACCCCCACGGATAATACTGCAAAAGCCAGTGAACAACACAAAAAGAAATACAGGGAGAATAATGAGGTGAGCGGAAAATCGAGAATCACTGGCGCCAGATAAGTACCCACCACCGCCGTAATGGCATAGATATCCTGCCTGAATTTGACATAAACGCCGACACAAAATACGGAAACCAAAACGGCCAGGGTCAATGCCGAGTGCAAGGTCAGCAACGTATAAATTCGATGGGCCGCAAATACGGACAGATAGAGAATAACGATACCTGCCGCAGGCAGGTAACTGGCATACCCGCCATAGGTTTTTCTCAAGACAAAACCCGCGCCTGTCAAAGTCAAGCCCAATAAAACCGCTATTCCAACCTGACGCTCCGGTGTCAACCACCCGGTTTCAATCGACAGTTTAATAATAAATCCCGCAGCCAGCACAAAACAAATCACAGCGATTATGGCTAACCAGTTACCCGACCCGGATAGGTTGTCTATCCGTGTTTTTTGGGGCTTGGTCTCAGGGTGAATGGCAGATGGCAAGGGATCCGAAGCCGGAATCCACGCCTTGTCGGCCACCGGTTGTCCGACCGGTTCGGATAAAGACAGTTTTTTTTCAATAATAGCCAGTCGATCCTCCATGGCTTCAAGACGTGCTTGCAGCGTCGCGAGATTCACAGCTTCTCCTTGCGGTGGTGATTTCTTCCCTATTATCGATGTGACCGGAAAAAAAGTATAGAGCAGTCATCCCATCCGAAAATTAGTCGGCTTGCCCATTTGGCCACTCAACACCAGGGCGTGTCCTCATTCTGTATTTTTTCCACTATTCTTATAAAATGGGGTCACTAAAAACAAGAGGCCATATCAATGATAGTCCATTCATTAAAAGAAATGCGCGACTTCTTTTATGCCAGGCTTTGCTATCAGATTTTTATTACACCCATCCCGTTTCCACTTGAAAAACAATATCGGGACTTTGCCGAGCGTGCCTGTGAGTTCGTTCTGAAAAATCGCTCGGAACTGATTATAAGGCAAACACCCCGTCATCATGTCATTCACCGCTTTGCCCAACCTCATACCACCAATGCCAGAAAAGTGCTGATTACACATGGCTGGATGTCCAGAGCGGCATATATGGTGAAGTTGATACGTGCCCTGCACAAACAGGGTTATGATGTGTATGCCCTTGATTTTCCTGCTCACGGGGAAGCCAAGGGACTCCAACTGCCATGGACGGACGCGGTGATGATTTTGCAAAACGTCATCAACACGCTCGGCCCTTTCTACGCTGTCATCGGTCATTCCTTCGGCGGCTCCATGCTGCTTAATACCTTGAATCTGGCCTGCCAGTTTCCGGAATGGAAACTGGATATCGAACCTGAACGTGTCGTGCTCATTGCATCACCCACCCGGATGCGCACCCCGGTCAGCAAACTGGCGCGGCGTTTTGGCTTAAGCGGCAAGGCATTTATGGAGTTACGCGAATTATTCCGGCAAAATACGTTCACCAAAATCGAACACTTGAATTTCAGACATTTTGCCCAACACGGCACTATGCCTGTTTTATGTATTCACGGGAAAAACGATCACACCATTCGCCCCATCGAGTCCGTATTGTTCTGCCAACGCTATCCCCACGCGTCCCTTAAATTAATTCCAGGTATTGATCATGTGGATGTGCTCATTGATACGCGGGTAGAACACGAGGTCAGCCAGTTTCTTGACCGCTAGACTGTAAATTTTCATTGACGCAAAACGCCTCGCTTAAGATACTCTAGGGCGTGTCCCCATTCTGTTTCACGGCTAAAACCTGTACTAATTTGCTCAAATTACAGATTGAATTCGTCAAATAGGGCTGCTATTCTCCTCATTCAATCTGCAATTTGCGCTAAATTATCCCAACTTTTAGCTCGCGAAACAGAATGGGGACACGCCCTAGGCATATCCAATAAAAAAACCGGAATAAAACAATGAACTATGACCTAATCGTTCTAGGTGGAGGAAGCGGGGGCATAGCCAGCGCCGTACGAGCCGCGAAACACGGCGCTCGGGTTGCCGTTGTCGAACAACGGCATCTGGGCGGCACCTGTGTCAATTTAGGCTGTGTCCCCAAAAAAGTCATGTACAACACGGCCATGATTGCCGAAACCCTGCACAAATCCAGGGATTACGGCTTTTCGCCGCTGGACTTTGAACTGGACTGGCCATTGCTGGTGGAAAAACGCGACCGCTACGTTGCCAATCTCCGCGATATTTACGCCAGGCGATTTGATCAACCGAACATGACCCTCATTCAGGGCAAAGGGGCATTTATTGACCCTCATACCGTGGAAGTGGACGGGAAACCGTATCAGGCTCCCCATATCATCATTGCCACAGGGGGAGAACCCACCATGCCGGACGATTTACCCGGTATACAGTATGCTATCAGTTCCGACGGTTTTTTCTCTCTCGATAAAAAACCCGCCAAAGCCGCGGTTATCGGCAGTGGCTACATCGGTGTGGAACTGGCCGGCATCCTGCATGGTCTGGGCACTGAAACCCATTTGCTGATTCGGGGAAACACCCCCCTTAGCCGCTTTGATCACACGCTTGGCGCGACCTTAATGGAGATTATGAAACAACAGGGACTTCATGTTCACGCAAACCATAAAGCCATGGAAATCCTGTGCGACGAAAAAACCAAAAAAACCATTACCTGCCAAAGCGGCAGCGTGATTGACCAAATTGATACCGTCATCGCCGCTGTCGGACGCTCGCCGCGAACCTATGATCTGAATCTGGAAAAAATTGGCGTGGCTATGGATGAGAAAGGCCGGATTACCGTCGATCCGTTTCAAAACACAAGCGTATCAGGCATTTACGCCATCGGCGATGTCATCAACGCTCCGGCATTGACCCCCGTCGCAATTGCAGCCGGGCGCCGATTATGTGATCGTTTATTCGGCGGTCAGACGAACGCACGTCTGGACTATGAAAATATTTGCTCCGTGGTCTTCAGTCATCCCCCGGCAGGCAGCGTGGGCTTAAGCGAACAGGAAGCCATCGCCAAATTTGGCCAGGATCAGATCAAAATCTACAGCACACGATTTAATCCCATGTACGACGCGTTAAGCGAGAGCAAAACACCGACGGTCATGAAACTGGTCACGCAAGGGCAGGATGAAAAAATTGTCGGACTGCACGTTATCGGCTATGGCGCGGATGAAATGCTGCAAGGATTCGGTGTCGCCGTCAAAATGGGCGCGTTAAAGCGTGATTTTGATAATACCGTGGCCATTCATCCGACCAGTGCCGAGGAATTTGTGACGATGGTGTAAGACTGGTTCTGTTGACAGGCCATTGCGCGGCTGCAAATGCGGCTGGCATGACAGGTCAACAGGGTATAAGCAGATAAGGAAACTCCTCTCGCAACAACTGACATACGTGCGCCACAGCATCCCGGCTTTTGACAATCAGCAGCACGGTGTCGTCGCCGGCGATGGTTCCCATGATCCCCGAGTGCGTAGAATCCTGAGGGCTGAACGCCACGTATTTCCTGTCCAGATAATAAGCCAGGCTGCTGGCGTTTCCCGGATGCGTTTGCAAAATAATCAACCCGAAATCGGAAACCTGAATATTCAGTACCAGCGGCAGGCCGGGCTGATTATAGTCAACGACTTTATATACGCCGCCTACCTTGGCAATTTTCAGTTTTTTTAAACGGCGAGACAAGGTCGCTTGCGCAATGTCATACCCTCGGTTTTTCAAGCTTTGCTGCAAATCGTTTTGCTCCAGAATGGGTTCCGTTTGCACAATATTTAAAATCAGATCATCGATCAGGCTGTCATGGGACACGGTGTTCTCCTGCTAAAAACCGGGACTTGCAACGCTTGTGAATATTTAATCAATTAACTGAAATTATATTCACTTGTTCTTGACAAGGCAAGCGCCGTTCGATATATTCAAAAAACGCATATATTTTGAATACAATGTCACGATGAAACGATTTTATTTTGGTTTACCTGTCTTGTTAATGGTTGCTCTTGCCGGATGTGGCAAGCCCGAAAACCCCGGGGAAATCCATTTTGCCACCTCCGCAGAATATCCACCTTTTGAATACATGACCCAGGGGGAAATAAAAGGGTTTGATATCGATCTGGCCCGTCTGATTGCCAGGGAACTTCATAAAAAAGCGGTGTTTGACAACAGGCAATTCAGCACCGTTCTACCGTCACTGACGTCAGGGCAGAGTGACGCCGCCATAGCTACCATCACCATTACCGAATCACGGAAAAAAAACGTTGATTTTAGCGATCCTTATTATTTTGAAGGCATGGCAGCCGTCTATAACAAACACAATCCGGTAAAAAACCAGGCGCAGTTAGCCGGTAAAAAAATGGCGGCTCAATTAGGCAGTGTCATGGAATACTGGTTACGAAAGCATTTTCCCGGCGAACAAATCATTGCTTTCGACAACAACAATCAAGCCATTGAAGCCCTGTTGTCCGGGCATGTTGATGTGGTTTTGATAGACGGCTCCCAGGGCGCCGTCTTCAGCAAAAAACACGCAACATTATCCTGCGCTATCGTGGCCCGGGCTGAGGAAGGCTATGGCATCGCGCTCAGGAAGGGCTCCCTCTTAACGGCACAGATTAACCAGGCCTTAAAGACCATCAAGGCTCGGGGTGATTTGGAAAAACTGCAACAGTTCTGGTTGCAGGGAGTATGACGATGGAATTAAGCCAGAGTCTCATTTTTATTGGCAAGGGACTGCTTTTGACCTTGCAATTGCTGACAGGCGGTATTCTCATTGGGTTACTCCTTGGTTTGCTATGGGCCATAGCCCGTTACCAGGGCGTTGCCGCCTTGCTGGTCAGGCGTGTCATTTCCATTATCCGGGGCACTCCGCTTATTTTGCAGTTAAGCCTCATTTATTTCGCAACACCTGCCATAGCCGGCATACAACCCGGTATTCTGGGCGCGGGACTCATAGCCTTTGGCTTGAACAGCTCCGCCTATTTTGCCGAGATTTTCCGGGCCGGCATTGAAAGCGTGCCGATTGGCCAGTTTGAAGCCGCGGCCACCTTGCGGATCCCAACGTTTTTTTTATGGAAAGACATTATCCTTCCTCAGGTATTGAAAAATATTTTTCCGGCGATGGTGAGTGAAGTTATTGCCCTGCTTAAGGAAACGGCTTTAATTTCAACCATAGGCGGTATGGATTTGATGAGAAACGCGCAATCACTGGCGGCGGAACAATTTACTTATTTTCTGCCGCTGTGTATCGCGGGCGGCTATTATTACGCTCTGGTCGTATTGATTGAAGCTCTGGGAAAATACATTGAGAAACGAGGTTTCCATGCTGCACATCCGTAACGCCTGTAAAAAATTTGACGATACCTTCGTTCTCAATCACGTGAATCTGGCGATCGAAGCCAACAGTGTCGTGGGACTGGCCGGCCCATCAGGAAGCGGCAAGTCCACTTTGTTGCGCTGTATACAACAACTGGACGATCTGGATACAGGACACATTGAGTTTGCCGGGCGAAGCGCCTTTATGTTTCAGGATTTTCAACTGTTTCCGCACATGACGGTTTTAAACAATTTAATTTATGCGCCCATGCGTCATAATAAACAGGGCAATCATCACGAGAACGCCATGGCGTTGTTAAACACCCTGGGCGTCGGGAAAAAAAGCCATGCCCTTCCCCACCAGTTATCCGGCGGGCAAAAGCAACGCGTGGCATTAGCGAGAAGTCTGATGATGCAACCGGACTTGCTGTTATGTGACGAACCGACCTCGGGTCTTGACCAGGCCACCATCACGGATGTCCTGGCATTATTGCATACCGTCAAAACCATGCACGTTACCATGGTCATAGCCTCTCACGATCTGGCGTTTCTAACCGGTATCGCAGACAGACTGGTGGTGCTGAAAGACGGTGATCTGGCCGTCGATGTCTTAACGGCGTCGCTGCCGGATCCCGTTTCCTACCTGCAACAATATTATAAAGGATCAATAGCATGAAAAAATCCATCAAGAAAATTGTTCTGGCGTATTCCGGGGGACTGGATACCTCCGTGATGATTCCCTGGCTTAAGGAGCATTACAACCAGGCCGACATCATCGCAGTCATTTGCGATGTCGGTCAGCAGGAAGACCTTACCGCTATTCGGGAAAAAGCGCTGAGAAGCGGCGCATCCGTGGC
Source organism: Legionella spiritensis (assembly GCF_900186965.1). NCBI lineage: Bacteria > Pseudomonadati > Pseudomonadota > Gammaproteobacteria > Legionellales > Legionellaceae > Legionella > Legionella spiritensis. The sequence goes on along the minus strand of NZ_LT906457.1, from coordinate 544,087 downwards.
GCATGTGGTCGACGTCCGGGAAGAGTTTGTCACCGGCTACTTATGGCAACTGGTGAAATCGGGCGCCCTGTATGAAGATCAGTATATTCTAGGCACCATTTCAAGGCCTTTAATCGCGCAAAAACTGGTGGAAATCGCCCTTGCCGAACAGGCTGACGCCATCGCTCATGGCGCGACGGGAAAAGGCAATGATCAAGTGCGCTTTGAATATTCCATTCAGGCTCTGGCCCCGCATATTGGTGTTATCGCCCCCTGGCGAAGCTGGGAGATCCAATCCCGGCAACAGGCCATTGAGTATGCCAAGGCTCATGGGATTGATGTTCCCGTAACCCCGAAAGCGCCCTATTCCCGGGATCATAACCTCTGGTACATCTCCCACGAAGGCGGTGTATTGGAAGATCCGGGGACGTCGATGCCCGATGACGTACTGTTAATGACCAAACCGCTTGCCCGGACACCGGACGAGGAGGCAATCATCGAGATTGATTTCCAGCAGGGTATACCTGTTGCAATCAACGGCGCCATACTCAATCCGGTGCTTTTGCTGCAAACTCTGAATAATATTGCCGGGACTCATGGCATTGGCGTGGCCGATTTGATCGAAAACCGTCTGGTAGGCATGAAAATACGAGGGATCTATGAAGCCCCGGGCGCGGCAGTTCTCTATAAAGCGCACAAAATGCTTGAGAGTCTCTGCCTCGATCGGGCCACATTGCATCTGAAACAATCCCTGCAATCGACTTATGCCAATCTGGTCTACGAAGGCCGCTGGTTTTCCCAGACCAAAGAGGCGCTGGACGCGTTCATTGACGTCACCCAGCAACACATCACCGGCCGTGTCCGCCTGAAGCTGTACAAAGGCAATATCGTAGCCGACGGGGTGCGCTCCCCTTACAGCCTGCATGATCCGGCTTTGGCCACGTTTGAAGAAGACGATGTGTACAATCAGCAGGATGCCGAGGGATTTATCAATCTCTTTTCCTTATCGGCCAAAGTCTATGGCCTGGTTCACAGGGGGAAACAACATGACTAGCAAGACCTGGGGCGGACGATTCAAAAAAACGCTGGATCCGCTCATTGTGCAATTCAATGCGTCTTTGCCGTTTGATCATGTTCTTTTTGAGCACGATATCACCGGCAGTCAGATTCATGCCGCCATGTTGGGGCGGCAAGGGCTGCTGACCAACGAGGAAAGTCAAACCATTCAAGACGCGCTGGAAGAGATCCGGCAGGAGATCCGGCAGGGCTTGCATCCTCTGAATGACGATTATGAAGACATCCATATGTTTATAGAGCACCTGTTGACGCAAAAACTGGGTGATCCGGGGAAAAAACTGCACACAGGACGAAGCCGGAATGATCAGGTCGCTCTGGATTTACGATTGTACGCCCGTGAAACCGGTCAGCATATCAAACAATTACTTATCCAACTCTCGGAAGCACTCAACACTCTGGCGAACCGGCATGAGCAGGACTGGATGCCGGGTTATACCCATTTGCAGCAAGCGCAACCCATTCGTCTGGGCACCTGGTTTGGCGCCTATCACGCCATGTTCAACAGGGATATCAACCGGCTTGACGACTGGCATGGTCGTATGAATCTGTCGCCGCTTGGAGCCGGTGCCCTGGCAGGAAGCAGCCTGCCTCTGGATCGCGAATGGGCGGCCAAATCGCTGGGCTTTGACGGCGTCATCACCAACACCCTGGATGCGGTCAGTGACCGGGATTTTGTGATGGAATTCAATAGCGTTGCCGCCATTATCATGACCCATTTATCACGTTTGTGTGAGGATTTGATTTTATGGGCCACACAGGAATTCGGCTTTGTCACCCTGGATGACGCTTTTGCCACCGGTTCGTCCCTGATGCCTAACAAAAAAAATCCGGATGTGCCGGAATTAATCCGCGGCAAGTCCGGCCGGGTTTTCGGACACCTGACCGCGATTCTTACGATTATGAAAGGATTGCCGCTTGCCTACAACAAGGACATGCAGGAAGACAAGGAGGGTTTGTTTGATACCGTTCAAACCCTGAGATCCTGCCTTACGGTGATCACGCCTTTTCTGCACAGTATCCGGTTTAATACCGAACTGATGCACCAAAAAGCGCATGACGGTTATCTGGATGCCACCGCCGTGCTGGAGTCACTGGTACTGCGAGGTGTTCCATTTCGCGAAGCGCATCATCAGGTTGGCGTCTGGGTTGCCGAGGCCATGGCCAAAGGCTGTTCCCTGAAAGAACAGATTGCCGCGTCTGAAAACGATCGGTCACCCCCGGATTGAAGGCCGGATGAAAAGCTATTTGACGACATGGATTAACAACTTGCAACAGGCCATATTTAGCCAGGATCCCCACTCACCGGAGTTTAGCATTATGAAAACCCTGCCAGAACAACATCTGCGACCATCCTCCGCCACGCCTGTACGGCATGTGTTAACGGGCATGGAATTAAGCGTGTCCGAACTGACAGCGCTTCTCGATAAAGCCGCATACATCAAAAATAACCCCGCGAACTATCGCCAGAGCCTGTCTGGCAAAACACTGGCCATGATTTTCGAGAAACCCTCATTTCGCACCCGATTAAGCTTTTCCCTGGCCATTCAAACGATGGGAGGGATCGCTATCGAAAGCGTCAGCAATACGAGAAAATCGGAAGAACCGGCCGACATGGCTCGGGTTTTGAACGGTTATGTCGATGTCATCATGGTACGAACCCATGACGATCAACTGCTTCGGGAAATGGCGGCCTATGCCCGGATTCCGATCATCAATGGTTTGTCAGCGCTGCATCATCCCTGCCAGATTCTGGCCGATTTATTAACGCTTAAAGAGCATTACGGCAGGCTGGACGGCTTGACCCTGACCTATATAGGCGACGGCAACAATATTCTCCACAGCTTGATGTTACTCGCTCCGCAAACCGGCATGACCATTCATTATTGCTGCCCGACGAATCATCAACCGAATCAAGACATCGTTGCTCAAGCCCGTTCCCGTCATTATGAGGCCATCCGTTGCTTCACCACCCCTGAAGAAGCGGTGCACCATGCCCACGCAGTCTATACCGACGTCTGGACCAGCATGGGATTTGAAGCGAGCAACGGCGAGAGGGACTTCACCGGTTTTCAGGTCAACGAATCCTTAATGGCCAAAGCGCGACCGGAAGCGGTGTTCCTGCATTGCATGCCGATGGAACGCGGCCAGGAAGTGTCACGCTCCTTACCGGACAGCCCTTGTTCACTCATCTTTCAGCAAAGTGAAAACAGAATGCACGTTCAAAAAGCGCTGCTTTGTTTCTTGCAACATCCCGAAACAGGTTGACAAATGGACAACCCAACCTGCCAATTTTTGGGTAAGATAAGCACAAGAAACCCGGGCCATATTGGTAGATATTTTGTCCCGCCCGGCAAATAAGGTATGATCCTCGTTCTATCGTTAGTAAATATGGTTTTTTCTGCATGACTGGGGTCTATCAATTATTCCAGCAACACGTCTGGGTTTTTCATTTAAGCGGGTTGCTTCTCATAACGGCATTAATCCATGCCCTCGGATCACGCGTTCTCAATCGCCTGACTATCAAAGCGGAAAAAACGAGGATTATTTACGATGAAGCCCTGTTAAAAGCAATTAAAACGCCGGGGGCCATTCTGATCTGGCTTCTCGGAATATTCAGCGCCGCAGGCATACCCTTATCTATTTATCCCAATGCCACCGCGCTGCGTTATTTGTCGCAAGGCAAAAAACTGGGGATTGCCTTTGCCATCAGCTGGGCCGCCATTCGTTTCATTCGCAATCTGGAAACACTCTATATCCGCTCTTGCGTTGAGAACAGCAAGGAAGTGGACAAAACCATGATCCATGCCGTCAGCCAGCTTGCAACCATTGTGGTGGCTGTTATCAGTATATTGATCACTCTGCAGTGTTTCGGATTACCTATTTCAGGACTACTGGCTTTCGGCGGTATTGGCGGAGCCGCTGTAGCCTTTGCCTCCAGGGATTTACTGGCCAATTTCTTCGGAGGGCTGGTGATTTACATGGATCGCCCGTTTAAGGTTGGTGACTGGATCCGCTCCCCCGACAAGCAAATCGAGGGAACGGTGGAATACATCGGATGGCGTGTCACCCGGATCCGTACGTTTGATAAAAGGCCTTTGTACGTTCCCAATGGGCTTTTTTTAACCATCAGTGTGGAAAATGCGTCCCGTATGCTGAACCGGCGTATCAAAACCAATATCGCCATTCGTTATCAGGATGCCGATAAAATGGATGCTATCACCAATCAAGTGCGGCATATGTTGCAGGAGCATCCGGAAATAGACACCCGACAAACGCTTATCGTCAATTTTGTCGAGTTTGGCCCCTCGTCTTTAAATTTCATGGTTTACACGTTTACCAAAACAACCAACTGGGTCCATTTTCAGGCCGTACAACATGACGTGTTTATGAAAATCCTGCGAATTATCGCCGCCAACGAAGCCGAATGTGCCTTTCCGACCCAGACGTTGCATCTGCAAAACGAACAAATCAGGCAGATGACCGATGCCTGATCATTCGCTCGGAACTGATGTATTGTTCAATCATTCCTGTCTTTTGTCCTTGCTCGGCCCGTGTGGTCATAATATATAGAACATTACCTTCCACACCGCCCCAGACACAATCGAAAGGCAACGCATTGGTATGGACAACCGCTTGAATGTCACCGCCTTTAGCCACGCATACCACCTGTTGCCTCGCCGGCGAGGCTACCCAGAGACGACCCTGGTTATCAAGACACATGCCATCGGGGGTATGACGGCTTAAATCGCGGGGAACGCCTTGCTCGTCAAATTCCACCTTAAAACCGATGTCATCAAAAGAAGCCCAGTTACGGCGGTTATTCAGGCTGCCGTCCGAGTCGATATCAAAAGACAAAATATTGGCCGCAAAGGTTTCAGCAACCAGCAATTGCTGTTGGTCGTTGACGACAATACCGTTAGGATAACCGATGTCTCTCGCAGCAATATACGGTTTGTCCCCGGCGTTGAAGGCAATCACGTTCGATGTGACGGGAGTCACGCCGGGTGCGGGATAAAAACCGGAATTGCTAAGATAAATCGTATCGTTGCCGTTTACGGTCATGTCATGGCAATACCCGGGCCTTGCAAGGTCACTTAAATCACAAAACAAGTGCAACCGATCATGGGAAAGCGCCAGCAGCTGACGCTCAAACAAGGACGTCACCAGCATGGTGCCATCCTTTAGCCAGGCAAGGCCGGCCGGCTCCCCATCCGTATCCAAGCAACGCTTTACCTGACCATCGGGGGTTATCTGATATATTTTTTTTCCCCATATATCACAAAACCACAGCGCGGAATCATGCCAGCGTGCGGCTTCCGGGAAAGCGAACCCTCTAAGAAAGATTTCGGTATTATGAACGTCCATTTCCGAGCCTTGTAACCGGGAATTTATTTAAAAGTAACATTTCTTTTTTTGTAACTCCAATTAGGACGTGTCCTCATTCTGTTTGCGCACATCCGCCCAGCTCTTCAACGCAACCATCCGCGCGTTGCACGGCATTGCGTCCGGTAAGTCCTGGTGCGCCATCAAATTCCGGCCCGGCTCCCGCTCCGCCGCATATCGTTTCATAATACTGATAACGCTCATTACCAAACGTGATGTTATTGCACGTGCCCTGGAGCGCGGAAACCATGGGTTTGTTTGATGAAAGGATCCCCATGCTCTAAGCTTTAAAAAAACCTCTATCAAATTATATGAAATATTTCATTCTTATGGTGTTTGGCAGAAAAACTCTTACAATAAGCCCAGACCATCAAAGACGAGTTACACAGGTAAACTATGATTAATTTTACGGGCACTTATACCGATCAATACCAACTGACTATGGCTCAGGTTTATTTTTTGAACGGTTATCAAAACAGCAACGCTGTGTTTGATTATTTTTTCCGTGCCCTGCCTTTTAACGGAGGTTATGCCGTCTTTGCCGGGCTGGAAGACGTGCTGAGCATTCTGGAAACGCTTCGCTTTGATGACCGCGACCTCGCTTTTTTGCGGCAGCAAAACATGCACCCTGATTTTATTAATTATCTGCAACAGTTTAAATTCCAGGGCACTGTTTACGCCTCCCGGGAGGGCGACGTCATTTTTCCTACCCGACCGATTGTCACCATTGAGGCGAATATCATAGAAGCCCAGCTGATTGAGACTGTTTTGTTAAATGTTCTGAATTTTCAAACGCTTGTAGCAACCAAAGCCAGCCGAATACGGCAAGTGGCCGGAACGCGGAAACTCATTGATTTCGGGTTACGCAGGGCACAGGGTCCCGGGGGATACTACGCCAGCCGAGCCGCCATAATCGGCGGCTTCGATAGTACAAGTAACGTTCGTGCCGGTCGGGATTTTGCCATTCCTATCTCGGGCACCATGGCCCATTCCTTTGTACAAAGCTACGACAGCGAATTACAGGCTTTCCGTGATTTTGCAAAATGCTGGCCGGATAATTGCGTGTTACTGGTAGATACTTATAACACCCTGGCAAGCGGCGTACCTAACGCGATAAAAATAGCCCGGGAAATGCAAAGCCGCGGCCACAAGCTGAAAGGCATCCGTCTGGATAGCGGCGATCTGGCCTGGCTGGCCAAAAAAGCCCGATACATGCTGGACGAAGCCAATTTGCAGGACGTGACCATTACCGTCTCAAATCAGTTGGACGAATACGTCATCAAGAATCTGCTGGAGCAACAGGCGCCCATCGATTCATTCGGAGTGGGAACCAATCTGGCCATCGGCGCGCCTGACGCCGCGCTGGATGGTGTTTACAAACTGGCATTCGCCCATGGCAAACCACGCATCAAATTATCCGACACCGCAACCAAAATTACTATTCCCTATCAAAAACAGGTATACCGAATTCTCGATGGCGATGGAAATTTCCAGGGTGCCGACGCCATTACATTACGGACGGAAGACGACGTGGAACTGATGGCCCACCCTTTCGAAGCCTCAAAATCACTCACCATCAAACATTTTGCCAAAGAACCGTTGCTGCACAAAGTCATGGAGCATGGCAAGCGATTATCGTCTCCTCAAACCCTCGGTGAGATAGCACGCTACAGCCAGGAGCGTTTAGCGAAATTGCCTCTGGAATACCAGCGTTTTATTAATCCCCATCTCTATAAAGTCGGCATAAGCAGCAAGCTTAAAGCCCAACGCGACCAACTGATTGGTGAGCATCAGGGACAAAATCCATGAAGACTTTAATTATCGTCGATGTGCAAAATGATTTCATGCCGTCCGGTGCTCTGGAAGTACCGGATGGTAACACCATCATTCCGGTCATTAATGATATTCAATGCCAATTTGATCTGGTTGTCGCCACTCAGGACTGGCACCCGCAACATCATCTCAGCTTTGCCTCAAACCATCCCGGCACAAAACCCTTTGACAAAATCATGCTGGGTGGACAGGAACAAACACTCTGGCCTGATCACTGTGTGCAGGGCTCCGTGGGCGCTCAATTTCATCATCGCCTGAACACCCTGATGGTTGAAGCCATTTTCCGTAAGGGAACCAACCCTGAAATAGACAGTTACAGTGGTTTTTATGACAATCAGCATCAGAAAAATACCGGGCTGGCAGGCTATCTCCGTGACAAAGGCGCATCCGAACTTTATTTTTGTGGCTTGTGCGCGGATATTTGCGTTTATTTCACGATAAAAGACGCTGTGGCCGAAGGATTTACCTGTTATTTAATTGAAGACGCCACCCGTGCGCTTGTGGAAGAAAATTTCAACCGCATTAAAAAGGAATTGACGTCAAAAGGGGTTGGTATGATTAAAAGCCGGGAATTGTCCTTCCCGCAAAAGCGGGAACCCTTGTCAGAGATAACGCCGCGGTTTGATTAGAAATGGCTTCCCGCCTTCGCGGGAAGGACGAAATCATGGTTTGTCCCGTACAATAGTGCTATCCGATTATTTTTTTTCGGTTTTCTTGCAGGAACAACCGGCGAACACATTATAAAGCCAGGCAAGAATAACACCGCCTATAAACGCGTCGATAAAACCAATAATCCCGCCTATGATACTGCCCAATATCGTAGGTTCATAGCCAATGTACAAGACCCCGACCGCAGTTACAAATGCCCGACCATACGTGTAAAAAGATGCGATCACTCCCATCAGAAGAATGGATACACCCCATATCACTCCCAATGCCAATCCCAACGCCAGCGGGCTTAATCTGCTATTCGTCATCGCCTTCTCCCATATCATTGTCCTCTAATTTCATTATAGACCAGGCGCTTGCAATAAAATTCCATTACGATACACCCTGCGCGACATCGGATAGCGCATGAGAAAAAACGGTGTTACACAAAAAGCTATACTTAGTTATATCAGCTTGAAATGGAACATAAGCGAGGTGCCCCATGAACGTCAGCGAAAAAATACTCCGCTCTCATCTCGTGGAAGGCGACATGAAGGCCGGAACTGAAATTGCCCTGAGGATGGATCAGACCCTCTGTCAGGACGCGACTGGAACCATGGTCATGCTGGAGTTGGAAGCCATGGGGCTAAAGCGGACGCAAGCGGAAATTTCCGTACAATACGTTGATCATAATTTAATCCAGGAAGACAATAAAAACCCGGATGATCATTTGTTTCTGGAAAGTGCGGCCAAACGATTCGGCCTTTATTTCAGCCGTCCGGGCAACGGTATCAGTCACGCGGTTCATATGCAGAATTTCGGCAAACCGGGTAAAACACTGACCGGCTCAGACAGCCATACCTGCGCCGCCGGCTCCCTGGGGATGATTGCCATTGGTTCAGGCGGTCTGGAAGTGGCCATGGCCATCGCAGGCTACCCCCTGTATATAAAAATGCCCAAAATTCTGGGTGTGAAGCTAACGGGGAAACTACCCGACTGGGTCAGCGCCAAGGACGTCATTTTAGAAATGCTGCGCCGCTATGACGTGAAAGGAGGCGTCGGCTATATCATTGAGTACTATGGCGACGGTTTACAGAATTTATCGGCCATGGATCGCCACGTCATTGCCAATATGGGAACCGAGTTGGGCGCGACCACCACCGTGTTTCCTTCTGACGACATAACCCGTGAATTTTTAAAAAGCCTGGGACGGGAAAAAGACTGGATGGAATTAACCGCGGATAAAAATGCGACCTATGACCAATACGATGAAATTAACCTCGCCACTCTGGAACCCCTGATTGCCAAACCCACAAGCCCGGGGAATGTAGTACGCGTGGCAGACATTGCCGGAGAAGATATTTATCAATCTTATATCGGGTCTTCCGCCAATCCAGGTTATCGTGATTATGCGATTGCTGCGGAAATGGTCAAGGATCGCACGATTAAAGCCGGCGTGTCTTTTGATATCAACCCCAGTTCCCGCACTATTTTGGAAGAGTTGGTTCGGGACAAACATCTTGGCCATCTGATTCATGCCGGCGCCCGCTTGCATCAGGCCGGTTGTAATGGCTGTATCGGGATGGGACAAGCCCCCGCCACCCATAAAAACAGCTTGCGAACGGTACCCAGAAATTTTCCGGGGCGTTCCGGAACCAGGGAGGACAAGGTATTTCTTTGCAGTCCCGAAACAGCCGCAGCTTCCGCACTTACGGGCGTCATTACCGATCCGAGAACATTAAAAATGCCATATCCTCATATTACCTTGCCGCAAAAACGCATTGTCAATCCGGATTGTTTCGAGTCGCCTTTACCAGACGAGGAAGCCAAGGCGATTGAATTAAAAAAAGGCCCCAATATTGTCTCACTGCCAGAGTTTGAATCATTGCAGGAAACGCTGAATATTCCGGTATTACTTATTGTAGGCGACAATATTTCAACAGATGAGATATCTCCGGCAGGCGCCAAAGTTCTCCCTTTCCGCAGCAATATTCCAAAGCTCAGTGAGTTTACCTATAATCCGGTGGATGAGGATTACACCAAACGGGCCAGGAAGCATGAAAACGGTCACGTCATCATAGGCGGAGAGAATTACGGCCAGGGTTCCAGCCGGGAACACGCGGCACTGGCCCCAAGATACCTGGGATTACGTATGGTTATTGCCAAAAGTTTTGCCCGGATTCACTGGCAAAATCTCATTAATTTCGGAATATTGCCACTGACTTTTAAAAACCCGGATGATTACGACAGAATTCGATTAAACGATATGGTAATAATCAGCGGACTGCCGGATATTTTAGAAAAAGATGAACTGGAAGTCACCGTGAATGGAAACAAAATTACCGTATGTCAATCCCTGTCGAAACGTCAGAAAAAAGTAGTCGCCTGCGGTGGTTTGATTAACTGGATTAAAAACGACAATAATGCAATTTAGGAAGCTGGTTCATCCCATTAATTTTATTGCCGGGTTGTCTATAGACAGCCCGTTCCGCAAATTTAGAGGCAGGGACAATGCCCGGAGACTCATCCCAACGGGATATCATTATTTCCTTTTGATTTTTGATAAACATCAGACATGTCATTATATGTTTTCTTCAATTTATCAAACTGCAATTGAAACCGCTCCCTAGCGGAAGTAGTGCTTTCATTTATCATGTGCTGCACGCTATGGCATGTCCAATAATAGTTTTCATGGGCATACTTGCCTTTATCGCATTTAAAAACTTCCTTAAGGATATTCAAATCATGGGGAATATTAAACGAATCACGCGAGTCTTCATAACTGAATAGATAATAAAAATTATCATACCCGCCCCAGGTAATAGCGGACAAACATAATGGACAGGGTTCATGCGTTGCAAAAAAAATACAATCCCTGGGCGTTGCCCGTTGCGATGCCGGAAGCTCATAGAATTTTTTCAGGGTGTGCACTTCACCGTGCCATAGTGGATTTTCAATTTCATTATTTGTACCGGCTATTACCAGCGATAAATCGTCCTTTTTTAAAATAGCCGCACCAAATACTTTATTTCCATGTCTTACACCGTCCCGGGTTAGGGGCACTATGTCCTGCTGTGTTACTTCCAGCAATCGAGAGACTATAACTTCCGTATCATTCATAAATGCACTCCCTGTACTATTTTATTTATCCCGTAATCCCATGCTTATTACCCAACCGGCCACCAATACAATAAAAAGGGGACTCAGCGCCACTTGAAAATCATTAATCGTTGCAGCACGCAAGGGGAGTTGCACATCGCTTAGAATCCAGCCGATCACCAACTGTAATGCGGCACTGAGCAAATAAGCACACATGGCCATAAAACCAAACGCCATACCCTTTAAAGCGGCAGGTACATACTGACTGACAATGGGAAAACCAAGCACGGCACCGCCAAAAAAGAACCCCTGCACGAAAAGTAATATAAATGCCGTCGCAGTGGAAAAGTCCGGTCCATAAATCAAGAGTCCGGTCAGTACGATCATGCCTGTAATAAAAAACCGCGCTATTTTCGTCGGACGTTTCATCCAATCTGCCAACCAGCCGGACACCAAAGCCCCCGTACCGGCACCGAGAGGAAACATGGCATTTAACATGGCAGATGTTTCAGAGGAATGCCGATACGCGATTTGGGCAGGAATATTCCATAAATCCGACAAAGCCAACAAAACACCGAAGCCTGCAGTAAAATAACACAACCCGAGAATATATTGTTTTATTTTCAATAAACGCCGCAAAGCACTTAAAAAATCTATGGTCTCTTGCCTGGCAGGATTTTTGCTCGAGGGATCACGAACAACAAGCGTCATTAAAATGGCAACCAGGAGTATTATAAAAGCAAGAATAAACATTAAATACCTGAAATTCATAAATGAATTTTTCAGTGCCAAGATAATCACCAGGACCGCTGTTAAGAGATTTGCTGACATCTGGGTCACTCCGGAAAAGAATGCAAAGCGTTCGTTTGGAAACCACTTGTCTGCAAGATAAATTGCGCCAATATAAGAAGTGGAAAGCCCCATGCCCGCCAATGCCTTGGAGATCATCGCCAGTAAAAAGCTGTTACTTATCCCCATCAGTGCCAATCCCGAGGCAGCAAGCAATGCAGAAACCCCAAGAGTCCATCGGGAACCAAATACATCGAAGAAACGACCGGTAAATACCTGGGCGATTCCATAACAAAGGAAAAACACGGAACCCAGAAGTCCCAGTTGGACATTACTTAAGTGAAGCTGTGTTTTTATATCGGGAGACAACACCGCAAACAGCACTGAAATCATCACGGCAAGAATAAAATAAATATCACCAATTCCCCATATCAACAATGATCCTGCGGGGTTGTATCCATATGATTTCTGCACCAAAACAAATTCTCCTGTTTGTTTATGACAAAATAGCAAGTCCGCTGCCCTGCCAACACCTCCGGGTTCCGTGCACTCGTCTTATCCAAAAGTGATATTTTCAAGATATTCCCTGTCCACATTCCTTTTCTCTCATTTTTGCATGACATAGGTTCCCGGCGCATCAGGGAAAGACGATGAAAGCGTGGGCGGCTCAACAGATTTTTTCGCAGATTGTGCCACCAGCCAGCCATGCAAGGCATGCCACCAGGAGCCATTCTTTTTTTCCGCAATGTTCAACCAGTTATCCGGATGAATAAACGCATCATCCTTTTTATGAACATGGATCCGGTAAGAGCGGCCCTCATGGCCTGGCTCACTCAGGATACCGGCATTATGTCCGCCATTTGTCAAAACAAATGTGATAGCGCTGCTGTTCGTCATCAGATGGATCTTGTACACCGATTTCCAGGGCGCCACGTGATCTTTTTCGGTACCGACTACAAACACCGGTACTTTGATATTTTCCGCAACGACAGGTTTTCCCTCAACTTTATAATGCCCTTCCGCAAACTCGTTTCTCAAAAATAATTTTTCAAGATATTCGCTGTGCATTTTATAAGGCATACGGGTGGCATCCGCATTCCAGGCCAATAAATCAATCATACCGCGGCGAACCCCATGCAAATAGTCATGAACTATTTTTGACCAGATAAGATCGTAGGTACGCAGCATTTGAAAAGACCCCGCCATATGTTTGGTATCCAGATAACCTTTCTCCCACATCATGTTTTTAAGAAAGGCAATTTCACTCTCGGATGCGAACAACATCAACTCACCCGCCTCGGTAAAATCACCTTGTGCCGCCAGTAAACTAAGACTTTTCAAACGCTTGTCCCCATCTCTCGCCATGGTTGCGGCGGTAATTATTGCCAGGGTTCCTCCCAGACAATACCCCAATAAATGAATTTTTGTTTCAGGAAAAACATGAGAAACGGCATCTATAGCCGCCATCGCACCAAGACGATAATAATCATCCATACCCAAATCACGATCCTTGTTGTCAGGATTACGCCAGGAAATAATAAATACCGTATGCCCTTGCTCTACAAGCCACTTGACCAGTGAATTTTCAGGCGACAAATCAAGAATGTAATATTTCATGATCCAGGCGGGTACAATCAACACGGGTTCCTTGCATACGGTCGAAGTCCGCGCTTCATACTGTATTAACTCAATCAAATGATTACGATAAATAACCTTGCCGGGCGTCACCGCGACCTGTTTACCGGGAATAAAGTTTTCAGCGCCGGCCGGAGGCGTTCCTGTCCATCTTTCCAGTATATCCTCGACAGCGATTTCAGTACCCCGCACCAGATTCTGCCCCCCCGAACGGATGGTTTCATAGAAAAGCTCCGGATTGGTCATAACAAAATTGGACGGAGACAAGGCATCGAGTACCTGACGTGCCCAGAAGGAAACCGTTCGTTCAACATGGGCCGGCAATCCCGGAACACCATTGGTCGCGTGCTGCCACCAGTTTTCCACTTGCAGGAAACCTTCCGCATACCAGCGCCATGGGATGTATTGCCAGTCATCCTTGTGAAAACGAACGTCTTTATTCTCATCATCGGCGCAAATCGTTCCAAAAATGGTTTTGATGCACTCGTTGGGATGTATTGCGGGGAAAAAGGCCAGTTCGCACAACAGGCCGGGACACAAGGCTAACTGTGAAAGCCAGGAATAACAGGCCGTCCCCACCGCAGCCGGACTAATGCCATTGGTCAGTTTGGCAATATTAGCCTGATATAATTTATCAAGAAATCTCAAAGCCTCCTGCATTTCAGACTCGCCGCTATCCTCCGCGCAAGGCTTCATACTGCTGGCGGCAATGGATTTCGTTCGTGGCACCGCTGTAATTTTATCCGAAACGCTTTTATTGGCCGCTACATTCATATGGCTGATATCCTTGCTAAGATTATCCCGGGCTCCGTGCACGTTTCTTATCTAAAAAATTTGTTGGGTTGCCAATTTGGCAACCCAACCCGCACAAAAGGAACCAATCGAACACCTTTTACAGTCTGAAATAGATAAGTGTACAAGGCCTATACAAAGGATAGTGCAGAATTAAAAAAGAGAAAAACAACCGTGTTTTCAATCCGCTTTTACGTTTCGGCCTCATTGTTCCTCGTAAAATGATGTTTGGAAGTCCTGTTTAAGACGAAAAATCCGCTTACGCCGGCAATAAACGAACCGAACACAACGCCTATCCGGACCAGAGGCATTAATTCCTGGTGGCCATGCTGATAGGCCAGCGAGCCGATAAACAGACTCATGGTAAATCCAACGCCGCAAATCAAGGCCAAACCATAAACCTGCCCCAGAGTGATGTGATCCGCTTTCAAAAATTGCCGGAATCGTACAAAATAGCCCAAAGCAAGAAATATTCCGATTTGCTTGCCAAGAAATAACCCAAGCCCTATCCCCAACACCACGGGGTGAATGAACATGGAGACGTCACTACCGACCACAGTGACACCCGCGTTCGCAAACGCGAACAATGGTAGAATCAAAAAAACGATCCACGGATGCAATCCGTCTTCCAGACGGCTCAGCATGGAATCCTCTCCCTCATCCGGCACGGTCATGGCAATAATGATTCCTGCCAGAGTTGCATGGACACCGGATTCCAAAACCGCCACCCATAAGGCAATGCCCACTACGATAAAAACGGACGTGCGCCGACATTTAAAATAGTTCAAGGCAACCAATGCCATTGTCAGGAATAAAGCCAGCGACAAGGACAGGACCGATAATTCCCTGGTATAAAAGATGGCTATAATCACAATGGCCGCAATATCATCAAAAATCGCTATGGCCGTTAAGAGAATCTTCAGGGATATGGGTACGCGGGATCCAAGCAAAGACACGATCCCCAAGGTAAACGCAATATCGGTGGCTGTAGGGATAGCCCAACCCTTTAAATACACCGCATTATGCGCATTAAAAAGAAAAAAGATAAACGCCGGCACCAGCAATCCGCTCAAGGCGGTAATGGCGGGCACAATAATATTGGTTGCGTTGCTTAAAACACCACGCTTGATTTCCCGTTTTATTTCAAGACCGATGATCATGAAATAAATAGCCATTAATCCGTCATTAATCCATAACAGCAATGGCTTTTTAATGAGAAGCTGGCCAACTCCGACCGTCGCTTTGATATGCAATAATTGATTGTAGTAGTCCCGGTATGGGGAATTGGCGATGAAAATAGCTATCAGGGAGGCAATAAATAATAAAATGCCTCCTACTGTCTCCAAATTATAAAAGGAATCCGATTTGTTGCCCATAGATAGTTTTTAAACCTGGTATGAATTGGAGTTCTGTGAAAAATTTTGTTCACAAAACGCACGGTTTATCGACATATCGCCGCCATTTCTGTTCCACCAATAAGAGAATGGCTTAACCCCCGCCACATAGCAAGAGGAAATCGAAAGACTCTTGCAAAACCATCAACAATTGATTCATTATCAACTTGCTACTTTATTTTTTCAATGACCATCGTTTCGGATTTTGATCCGCAATGGTTGACATCCTCCCTCAGGTTATCCATCGTATGAAACAGATGGAAGTAACAGGTAATTTAATGTGATAAAGGATTTAACATGGCATCCTCGCACGCCTTACGTAAACTGATTTTCGGCACGTCCCCGAAAATCTCGTTTCCCTCCCATGTACAGGCTGCGATCAACCGGCAGCAAAACGATAGTGAAAAACTTATCAGCTGGGTTTTGCTTGCCATCGTAGTCATTTTCAGCGTTCTTTATATCGTGTCTCCCAAAACATTTTCTCCAACGGTCAAATTTGCACCGGTGCCCTGGGCCTTGTCCGCTTATTTTATATTTTCATTAATTCGTTTATACGCTGCCTATCGTGGCTATCTGGTGAACTGGTTTTTACTCTTGTCTATCATTGTTGATATTATGCTGTTAATGACGTTGATCTGGAGCTTTCATGTCCAATACGAGCAGCCGCCATCTTTTTATTTAAAAGCGCCTACCCTACAGTATCTTTTTATTTTTATTGCCCTGCGTACCTTGCGTTTTCAAGCCAAATACGTGTTAACCATAGGTATGGTCGCCGCCGTTGGCTGGTTTGCCCTGATTCTTTTTGCCGTCTTTTTCTCACCGCATGGAACCGTCACCCGGGATTACGTTTTGTATCTGACATCCAATCATATTCTAATCGGCGGTGAAATTGATAAAATTATTTCCATATTAATGGTAACAGCCATACTCACTATCGCTGTGTTACGCGGTCAGCATCTGTTATCCCAGGCTGTTGCGGAAACCATGGCAACAACCGAACTGTCCAAATTTTTTGTCCCCGAGATTGCCTCAACCATCATCGAGTCCGGAGCGAATCTTAAACCCGGTTACGGAGAATCCCGCGATGTGACCATTCTGCATTGCGACATACGAGGATTTACGAAAACCTCCAAACTATGCAGCCCCGCGGAAGTAATGAGCATGTTAACAGAATATCAGGCCAGGGTTGTCAAAATCATCCGCAAACATCAAGGCAGCGTGGATAAATTTTTAGGCGATGGTATTCTTACCTCCTTTAACGCACTTCCCAAAACGCCTGCTCATGCCGCCAAGGCATTGTCCGCCGCCGGTGATATTCTCACGACCATTCAGGAATGGAATGAACAGCGCGATAAAGAAGGCAAACAACCTGTCAAAATAGGAATCAGTATCACCACAGGTTCCGTGGTATTGGGTATTGTAGGAGATGCAACCCGCATGGAATACACCGTTATAGGCGATCCCGTAAACCTGGCTGCGAAACTTGATAAACATTGCCGCGTGGAAAAATGCAGTATTCTGGCTACGAAAGAAACACTTGATCTTGCCATTGCTCAAGGCTATGTCCAACCTCCAACTATCGAAATTTTACTGCAACGCACTGTGGAAGGCGTTGCCGAACCAGTGGATCTGGCCATACTGGCACGATGATTTGTATCTCAGGTTCTATGAAATTGTTCAGCAAAACCAGTAGTTTTCTGTAGCCTGTCATGAAGGCAAAGCCGTAATGCGTGAAAACGTCAAACCGGGTATTCACCTGCTTTCCCGTCACAACAGTGGAACATCAAACCCGCAATACCGCCAAAGCCTCCTTACGGGCTACGGCTCCTTTACAAAAAATTTTGTGCACAAAATCTGGAATTTAATCTCTAATTAATGATCATACATAAATCAATAAGAAAGAAATATTTACAAAGCCTTGTTGATTTAGTATTATTCATTACAATTCTTTACAATAAATTTACCTTTTTAACAGTGAGAGCTTATGACTTCCTATTTATATATCCCATTTAAAAAAGAGGAGTTTACACTGACAGGACGCTCACACCTAAATCAAGTGATACATCGTGAAACAAAAGAAAAAAAAAGGGAAATCATCTATCATGGCCAGAGAGGATTAACAAAAAGTGAACTGCTTGCAGAGGCTACCGTCATTCATGTATTGATACCCGGCCGTGCCGGTCACATGAGTACGATTGCCGGTGCAAAAGATTTATCTTTGGAAACCGTTCGTCACCATCCATCATTTGCCGGACATATAACTCTGTCAGACAGTAAAAATTCCATCATGATCCCGGATTTGGTTGATCAACTGGACGCCAATGGCCTGCTAAAACGTAATTCTGATGCCAAACTGCATATTAAACTGGTTTTCACAGACGAGACAGAACAAGCGGAATATTTAACCAAAGTATTTTTTAAGTTTCTCGAAAGGAATGCTGATCATTTGGATACTGACATTAAAGTCAGCTATTCCACACCCAAAAAACAACGATCACTCTACCGTGCTGGTCAAAGCACCGTCCAAACACCTGAACAGACCAAAATTACGGCCATCAAACAAAGCTTCTTTACTCACCCCGGGGATAACGGTCATCAATTGACACGTGATCAGGTAAGGGATATAGAAAGACAATATTATGATTATAAATCATCCCGCTGTCACGGTTTATCCGGCCTGCTTGGCTTAAATCGCTTATTTTCCAGCAGCGACAGCTTAGATACCCTGACCCTGCTTAATGACAGAACGATTTCTGATGATAAGCGTTATCAATACGCCTTACAATTTCTGAGAAGGCATCCTGACAATCATTTAGCCAAATATCTGTGTCCTACCGTTGAACAAGCCTATAAGGACAATAAAGAGCTTTGGCGTCCAATTCCCGAAGAGGAAGAAGAACGATTGGTGCTTTAACTCCATATCTTGCTGAATGTCGGATAATCATTGTCGGGCCAGGGGCCCGACCTACGGCAAATGGCTGTCAGTAAAAGAATAGGGTGTGTTGACAATTCATCTACGTCTACGTGCCGCGACTTGTCCGCGGCATCCGGTAGATGGTCAAATTAAAATCTATTCTAACTCAATTCGTTGAATAATAAGAGCAAACTCGTAAGACCTCATTAAACGGACTTGGGAACACAAAAATAAAGTCATTCCTGGGTTCACTGCCAGGCTCTGTGCACCAATTTTTTTCCGATCGAAAACAAGACAACTATTGTTGCCCAACAAATAATAATGTCTCGTAGCCCGTCATGAAGGCGAAGCCGTAAGCGGGAAAACGTTCCTGATTGGCACATCAAACCCGCAATACGGCCGCAGGCCTCCTTACGGGCTACTGCTTTTTCGCAAAAAATAGTGCGAAGAAATTTTGGTGCACAGAGCCTAGGGTGTGTCCTCATTCTGTTTCGCGAGCTAAAAGTTGGGATAATTTAGCGCAAATTGCAGATTGAATGAGGAGAATAGCCAGCCTTATTTGACGAATTCAAACTGTAATTTGAGCAAATTAGTACAGGTTTTAGTCGTGAAACAGAATGAGGACACGCCCTAGTACAACGTCTCACTGAAGTTGTCTTACTTGTTTGTTATTGCCGCAACAGCGGGCCAAGACACAACCCGGAATGTGTGTGACTTGTATGAAGAAATTTGCCAATGATTTAGATGTTACTGGATGCCGCGGCCAAGCCGCGGCACGCAGGCGGTAGATGAATGGTCAACAGACCTAACATGCAGAAATAAAAAAAGCGGCACAAAGGCCGCTTTCTGGTATAAAGCCCTGGCGATGACCTACTTTCACATGGGGAGACCCCACACTATCATCGGCGTACGTGCGTTTCACTTCTGAGTTCGAGATGGAATCAGGTGGTTCCACACGGCTATAATCGCCAGGAAAACGGTTATCCTGAGTCGTAACCCTGTTTCTTCTTCAGGGCACACCACAGGCTGGTAAAGAGATATTCGGTAACACAATCGTTCTTGTTTCTTTTCGTATCTTTCGTATCAATAACCCGAAGTCATTCAGGTTATATGGTCAAGACAATCAGCCAATTAGTACGAGTTAGCTTCACGCATTACTACGCTTCCACACCTCGCCTATCAACGTCGTAGTCTTCAACGGGCTTCATGGGAAAACTCATCTTGAGGGAGGCTTCCCGCTTAGATGCTTTCAGCGGTTATCCCGTCCGAACTTAGCTACCCGGCAATGCAACTGGCGTCACAACCGGTACACCAGAGGTTCGTCCACTCCGGTCCTCTCGTACTAGGAGCAGCTCCTCTCAATTTTCCTACGCCCACGGCAGATAGGGACCGAACTGTCTCACGACGTTCTAAACCCAGCTCGCGTACCACTTTAAATGGCGAACAGCCATACCCTTGGGACCTGCTTCAGCCCCAGGATGTGATGAGCCGACATCGAGGTGCCAAACACCGCCGTCGATATGAACTCTTGGGCGGTATCAGCCTGTTATCCCCGGAGTACCTTTTATCCGTTGAGCGATGGCCCTTCCATTCAGAACCACCGGATCACTAAGACCTACTTTCGTACCTGCTCGACCCGTCAGTCTCGCAGTCAAGCACCCTTTTGCCTTTACACTCTTGGTACGATGTCCGACCGTACCGAGGGTACCTTTGTGCTCCTCCGTTACTCTTTGGGAGGAGACCGCCCCAGTCAAACTACCCATCATACACTGTCCTCATCCGGGATTACCGGACCAAGTTAGAACCTCAATAATAACAGGGTGGTATTTCAAGGTCGGCTCCATACAAACTAGCGTTTATACTTCTTAGCCTCCCACCTATCCTACACAGTTATCATCAAAGTCCAGTGCAAAACTGTAGTAAAGGTTCACGGGGTCTTTCCGTCTAGCCGCGGGTACACTGCATCTTCACAGCGATTTCAATTTCACTGAGTCTCGGGTGGAGACAGTGTGGCCATCGTTACGCCATTCGTGCAGGTCGGAACTTACCCGACAAGGAATTTCGCTACCTTAGGACCGTTATAGTTACGGCCGCCGTTTACCGGGGCTTCGATCAAGAGCTTCTCCGAAGATAACCCCATCAATTAACCTTCCGGCACCGGGCAGGCGTCACACCCTATACGTCTTCTTACGAATTTGCAGAGTGCTGTGTTTTTAATAAACAGTCGCAGCCACCTGGTCTCTGCGGCCCTCACCAGCTTCATTATGTAAAACAACTAACCAGCAAGGGCGTACCTTCTCCCGAAGTTACGGTACCATTTTGCCTAGTTCCTTCACCCGAGTTCTCTCAAGCGCCTTAGTATTCTCTACCTGTCCACCTGTGTCGGTTTCCGGTACGGTTCTCTATAAGTTATGGCTAGCAGCTTTTCCTGGAAGCGGGGCATCAATGACTTCTTCGCACACCGTAGTGTCGAAACCACTTCGCACCTCAGCGTTAACAAGAAACCGGGTTTGCCTGGTCTCTCCGCCTATATGCAAGTACCGGGACAACCAACGCCCGGCTCACCTAGCCTTCTTCGTCCCCACATCACCACTTATAAAAAGTCCAGGAATATTAACCTGGTTCCCATCGACTACGCTCTTCAGCCTCGCCTTAGGGGCCGACTCACCCTGCTCCGATTAACGTCGTGCAGGAAACCTTGGACTTCCGGCGTGAGGGTTTTTCACCCTCATTATCGTTACTCATGTCAGCATTCGCACTTCTGATACCTCCAGCAACCTTCTCAAGTCACCTTCTTCAGCCTACAGAACGCTCCCCTACCACGTGCACATAAGTGCACATCCGCAGCTTCGGTGTATGGTTTTAGCCCCGTTACATCTTCCGCGCAGGCCGACTCGACCAGTGAGCTATTACGCTTTCTTTAAAGGATGGCTGCTTCTAAGCCAACCTCCTGGCTGTCTGGGCCTTCCCACATCGTTTCCCACTTAACCATTACTTCGGGACCTTAGCTGGCGGTCTGGGTTGTTTCCCTCTTCACGACGGAC